>CALRPY020000024.1:0-62589 GCA_943370145.1 Hydrogenophaga intermedia
GCGGCGTCGAGATGGTGATGCCGGGCGACAACATCAAGATCACGGTGAAGCTGATCAACCCGATCGCGATGGAGGAAGGCTTGCGCTTCGCCATCCGTGAGGGTGGCCGCACGGTCGGTGCGGGCGTCGTCGCCAAGATCATTGCCTGAATTCACGTCTGAAGAACCACAGCGGCCGCACTGCGGGAGCGGCCGCCGAGAAGCAGGAACGAGCATATGAATCAGCAGGTCATCAGGATACGTCTCAAAGCGTTCGATCATCGCTTGATCGACCAGTCGACGCGCGAGATCGTTGAGACCGCCAAGCGAACCGGCGCGCAGATCCGTGGGCCGATCCCGCTGCCGTCGAAGACCGAACGTTTCACGGTGCTGACGTCGCCGCACGCGAACAAGAACGCCCGCGATCAGTACGAAATCCGTACGCACAAGCGCTTGCTCGATATCGTCAACCCGACGGACAAAACCGTCGATGCGTTGATGAAACTCGATCTGGCCGCTGGCGTCGACGTCCAAATCAAGCTGAATTGAGAGCGCAGGCCATGGCACTTGGATTAATTGGACGTAAGCGCGGCATGACCCGCGTTTACACGGAAGCTGGCGATGCGGTCCCCGTGACTGTCGTCGAAGTCGAACCGAACCGCGTCCTGCGCGTGAAGACCGTGGATACCGATGGCTACCGCGCCGTCCAGGTCACCTCGGGCAGCAAGCACCGCAATCGCATCACCAAGCCCGAAGGCGGCGAATTCGCGAAGCAGTCGGTCGATGTCGGCCGTGGCTTGTGGGAATTCCGGCTGGGCGAAGACGAAGGCGCCGAACTCCAGACCGGCGTCGAGTTGAAGGCGGATCTGTTCGAAGCCGGAGCGCTGGTCGACGTGACCGGCGTCACCATCGGCAAGGGCTTCGCCGGTACGATCAAGCGACATAACTTCTCGATGGGCGACGCGACGCACGGTAATTCGCTGTCGCACCGCGCGCCTGGCTCCATCGGTCAGCGCCAGACGCCTGGTCGAGTCATCAAGGGCAAGCGGATGTCCGGCCACATGGGCGCCAAGCAGCGGACCCAGCAGCGCCTGCAGGTCGTGCGCGTCGATGTCGAGCGCAACCTGCTCCTCATCAAGGGCGCAGTTCCGGGCGCGCGCGGCGGTGACGTCCTGATCAAGCCCAGCGTCAAAGCGAAGAAATAGAGGCCCAGGCGATGGATCTTCAGTTGCATTCATTTCAGAGCGGCAGCCCGGCTGGTTCGCTCTCCGTTGCCGAAACAGTGTTCGGGCAGCCCTACCGGGAAGGCCTGATCCACCAGGTGGTGACGGCTTATTTCGCCGCGGCACGCGCTGGCACGAAGGCGCAGAAAACGCGCGCCGAAGTCAGCGGCGGTGGTCGCAAGCCGTGGAAGCAGAAAGGCTCCGGCCAGGCCCGCGCGGGTACGACGCGTGGTCCGCTCTGGCGCACGGGTGGTCGCGCGTTCGCCGCACGCCCCCGCAATTACGAGCAGAAGGTCAACCGCAAGATGTACCAGGGCGCGTTGCGCTCGATCCTGTCGGAACTGATCCGCCAGGAGCGCATGGTCGTCGTGGACAACCTTGACGTCACGGAAGCGAAGACCAAGGCGCTTGTCGAGCGCCTGGCTGCGTTCCAGACCAAGAGCCTGCTGCTGGTCGCTGAGGAAGTGTCGGACGCGCTCTACCTGTCTGCCCGCAATCTCCACTGGGTAGGACTCGCGGACGTCGAGTCCGTTGACCCTGCGCTGCTGATCGCGTTCGACAAGGTCGTGATCACCCAGGGCTCGATCAACCGCCTGCAGGAGCGACTGTCATGAACGAAGAGCGCATGCTCCAACTGTTGCTGGCCCCGCAGATGTCCGAGAAGGCCATGCGCCTGTCGGCGGACAGCCAGTACGTTTTCAAGGTGCTGTCGGACGCCAGCAAGCCGGAAATCAAGACCGCCGTGGAGAAACTCTTCAACGTGCAGGTCAAGTCCGTGCGTGTACTGAACGTACGAGCCCAGGGCACCAATTTCCGCGGTCGCGCGGGAGCTCATTCAGGCTGGAAGAAGGCCTATGTGACCCTGAAGCCCGGATTCACAATCGACTTCATGGGCGCTGCGTAAGCGGGGAACCTAGCAATGGCTATCATCAAGGCAAAACCAACTTCGCCGGGCCGCCGCGGCGTCGTCACGATCACAACGCCGGGCCTGCACAAGGGGCGGCCGCATGACGCGCTTGTCGAGCAGATGTCGAAGTCGTCCGGGCGCAACAACGCGGGGCGGATCACGGTTCGTCATCGTGGCGGCGGGCATAAGCAGCATTACCGCATCATCGATTTCGTGCGCCGCAAAGACGGCATCGCAGCAAAAGTCGAGCGTATCGAGTACGATCCCAACCGGTCGTCCCACATCGCGTTGCTGCTGTACGCCGACGGCGAGCGTCGCTACATCATCGCGCCGAAGGGCGTAGAGGTGGGGCAGACCCTGCGCTCCGGCGTGGACGCGCCAATCCAGGCGGGCAACTGTCTGCCGCTCCGGAACATTCCGGTCGGCGCCACGGTCCACTGCATCGAGATGAAGCCAGGCAAGGGCGCTCAACTTGCGCGCAGCGCCGGTGCCGGCGTGCAATACGTGGCCCGCGAAGGCATCTACGCCACGCTGCGACTTCGCTCCGGTGAGATGCGCCGGGTGCCTATCGACTGCCGCGCGGTGATTGGTGAAGTCGGCAACCACGAGCATTCCTTGCGCGCCTACGGCAAGGCGGGCGCCAAGCGCTGGCGGGGCATCCGCCCGACGGTGCGCGGCGTCGTCATGAACCCTGTCGACCATCCGCATGGTGGCGGCGAAGGACGTACATCGGGCGGCCGGCATCCGGTGAGCCCGTGGGGTCAGCCCACCAAGGGCTACAAGACCCGCACCAACAAGCGGACCGACGGCATGATCGTGCGCCGTCGCGACAAGCGCTAACAGCGGAGAACCGGCATGCCTCGTTCGATCAAGAAAGGTCCCTTCGTGGATCACCACCTCCAGAACAAGGTGGACACTGCGCGCAAGAACAATGACAAGCGCCCGATCAAGACCTGGTCACGGCGCTCGATGGTCGTGCCCGACATGATTGGCCTGACGATCGCCGTGCACAACGGGCGTCAGCACATGCCGGTCTTCGTGACCGAGAACATGATCGGCCACAAGCTGGGTGAATTCGCCCAGACGCGTACTTTCCGTGGCCACACCGCGGACAAGAAGACGAAGTAATTAGAGGATCCGCCGACCATGGCCACTATTGCCAAGTTACGCTCCGCCAGGATCACGCCGCAGAAGGCTCGGCTGGTCGCCGATCAGATTCGCGGCCTGCCCGTGGATCGAGCGATCAACATCCTGACCTTCAGCAACAAGAAAGCTGCGGGGCTGATCAAGAAAGTGCTCGAGTCCGCAATTGCGAACGCGGAGCACAATGACGGCGCCGACGTGGACGAGCTGAAGGTGAAGACGATCATGGTTGACGAGGGCCCAATCATGAAGCGCTGGATGCCGCGCGCTCGCGGTCGCGCCAATCAGATTTTCAAGCGCACGAGCCACGTGACCGTGGTCGTCGAAGAGGCAGGGCGTTAATCATGGGTCAGAAAGTACATCCGTACGGCATCCGCCTGGGCATCATCAAGGACTGGACGTCCACCTGGTACGCTGACAGCCGGCACTACGCCGACTATCTCAATACCGATCTCGCCGTCCGCAAGTTCCTGCGCAAGAAGCTCGCGCACGCGTCGGTCAGCCGAATCCAGATTGAGCGACCGGCCAACAACGCGCGCATCGTCATTCACACGGCGCGTCCCGGTATCGTTATCGGGAAGAAGGGCGAGGACATCGAATCGCTGCGCAAGCAGGTGTCGGCGCTCATGAAGATTCCGGCGCACATCAGCGTCGAGGAAATTCGCAAGCCGGAACTCGACGCCTACCTGGTGGCCGAGTCGGTCGCGCAGCAGCTGGAACGCCGCATCATGTTCCGCCGCGCGATGCGCCGCGCAGTTTCCAATGCGATGCGCCTGGGCGCCCAGGGCATCAAGATCAACGTCGCGGGGCGACTGAACGGCGCCGAAATTGCGCGTTCGGAATGGTATCGCGAAGGCCGGGTTCCGCTGCATACGCTGCGCGCGGACATCGACTACGGCTTCGCCGAGGCCAATACGACCTACGGGGTCATCGGTGTGAAGGTCTGGATCTTCAAGGGTGAGGTGATGAGCCGCGCCGAAGAAGCCGCCAGTGAACCGGCCGCCGAGCATACGCCTGCCGCTTAAGGAGTTCGCGTCGTGCTGCAACCGAAGAATACGAAGTTCAGGAAACAACACAAGGGTCGCAATACGGGCCTGGCCCAGCGCGGCAGCGCCGTGTCGTTTGGCGAGTTCGGCCTGAAGGCGACCACCCGTGGTCAGCTGACGGCACGCCAGATCGAAGCCGCGCGTCGTTGTATCACGCGCGCGGTCAAGCGCGGCGCGCGAGTGTGGATCCGTGTGTTTCCCGACAAGCCGATCACCAGCAAGCCCCTCGAGGTTCGCATGGGTAGCGGCAAGGGCAACGTCGAGTACTGGGTCGCGCAGATCAAGCCCGGCATGGTGCTCTATGAAATGGAAGGCGTGGAGGAAAGCGTGGCGCGCGAGGCGTTCCGCCTGGCTGGTGCCAAGCTGCCAATCCGCACCACCTTCAGCTCGCGAAAGGTAATGTGATGAAGGCGAAAGACGTCATGGAACTGCGCGGGAAGTCCGCGGATGAACTCAAGGCGATGGTGCTCGAAAAGCGTCGCGAGCAGTTCAATGCGCGCATGCAGCGCGGGTCCGGCCAGGGGCCGAAGCCGAACGTGCTGCGCGAAACGCGTCGCGACATCGCGCGCATCAAGACGATCCTGAGCGAGAAGAAGCGGAGCGCCTAATGGAGCAGCAGACCAAGACCAAGCGGACGCTGACCGGCCAGGTCGTCAGCACGAAGATGGATAAGACGATTGCCGTGGTGATTGAACGCCGCGTCGAACACCCGATTTACAAGAAATACATGCGCAAGTCGACCAAGCTGCTCGCCCACGACGAAAACGGCGAATGCAAGGAAGGGGATACCGTGGCGATCGAAGAGTGCCGCCCGTTGTCCAAGCGCAAGGCGTGGCGTTTGCAGCGCGTGATCACGCGCGCTGCCCAGGTTTAAGCGTCGGCGCGGACTCAGCGGAGAAAAAAACATGATTCAAATGCAATCCATGCTGGATGCCGCCGACAACAGCGGCGCGCGCCGGCTGATGTGCATCAAGGTCATCGGCGGCTCACACCGCCGGTACGCCCACATCGGCGATGTCATCAAGGTCAGCGTCAAGGACGCGATACCGCGCGGTAAGGTGAAGAAGGGCGACGTGTACAACGCGGTCGTCGTTCGCACGCGCAAGGGCGTCCGTCGGGGTGACGGCTCCCTGATCCGTTTCGACGGCAACGCCGCCGTGTTGCTCGACAAGCAGTTGCAGCCGATCGGAACTCGCATCTTCGGGCCGGTGACGCGCGAACTCCGCGGCGACCGCTTCATGCGAATCGTGTCGCTCGCGCCAGAAGTGCTCTGAGCGGCAGGAGAAGGACGACATGAAAAAGATACGCAAGGGCGACCAGGTCTACGTGACGACCGGCAAGGACAAGGGCAAGCGCGGCACCGTGCTGCGCGTGCTCCCGACCGACCAGGTGATCGTGGAAGGCATCAATGTCGTCAAACGGCACACCAAGCCCAACCCGACACTCGGCACGCCGGGCGGAATCGTGCAGAAGGAAGCGCCGCTGCACGTGTCGAACGTGGCGATTTTCAACCCCATGACTTCGAAGCCGGACCGTGTCGGCATCAAGACGCTGGAGGACGGCCGCAAGGTGCGGTTCTTCAAGTCGAATAACGAAGTTGTGGACGTCTGAGAGATAAGGCAACAGCCATGGCGAGATTACAGGATTTCTATCGCGAGACCGTCGTCAACCAATTGATGACGCAGTTCAAGTATGGCTCCGTGATGGAGGTCCCGCGCATCACGAAGGTCACCGTGAACATGGGCCTCGGCAAGGCGCTGGGCGACAAGAAGGTGCTCGAGAACGCGGTGAACGAGTTGACCGAAATCACCGGCCAGAAGCCGATCGTGACCAAGGCGCGCAAGTCGATCGCGGCGTTCAAGGTTCGCGAGGGTTGGCCGGTCGGCGCGAAGGTTACGCTGCGTCGCGACCGGATGTATGAGTTCCTCGATCGGCTGATCAACATAGCCATGCCGCGTATCCGCGACTTCCGCGGCGTGAACGGCCGCGCGTTCGATGGACGGGGCAACTACACGCTCGGCATCAAGGAACAGATCATTTTCCCGGAAATCGAGTACGACAAGATCGACGCGATCCGCGGCATGGACATCTGTATTTCGACGACCGCCAAAACCGACGAAGAAGGCCGTGCGCTGCTGCAGGCTTTCCGGTTCCCGCTGAGAGGGTAAGCACATGGCTAAGACTTCCATGGTCAATCGCGAAGTGAAGCGCATCAAGCTGACGAAAAAATTCGCGGCCAAGCGTGCGGCGCTCAAGGAAATCATCACGGACGAGAAGCGTTCGATGGAGGAGCGCGACGAAGCGCGCATCAAGCTGCAGAAGCTGCCGCGCGACTCGAGCCCGTCGCGCATCCGCAATCGCTGCCGGCTGACCGGTCGTGCGCATGGCTACTACCGCAAGTTCGGGCTCGGCCGGAACGAGCTGCGCCGTCTGGCGATGGAAGGGCACGTCCCTGGCCTGGTCAAGGCGAGCTGGTAAGCGCAGCGGCGCATCAAACTAGAGGCGGAAGCAAAAGATGAGTATGCAAGACCCTATCGCGGACATGTTCGTCCGGATACGAAACGCGCAGGCGCGCGCGAAGCGCGAAACCCGCATTCCTAGCTCCAAGAAGAAGCTTGCGATTGCCGAGGTGCTGTTGAACGAAGGTTACATCCAGGGCTTCCGCGTCGAGGGAGAGGGCGTCCAGTCGAATATCGTCGTCGACCTCAAGTACTACGGCGGTCGTCCTGTCATCGAGCGCATCGATCGCGTCAGCCGTCCTGGCCTGCGGGTCTACAAGGCGGCGGAAGAACTGCCGCGTGTTGTCGGCGGCCTGGGTATCGCAATCGTCTCCACTTCGCGCGGGCTGATGACCGACCGACAGGCCCGCTCGATGGGCATTGGCGGCGAAGTCATTTGCTCGGTGTACTAGAGAAGCACACATGTCTCGCGTAGCAAAAAAACCGATTCCGCTCCCGGCTGGCGTACAGATCGACATCCAGGGGCAGCACGTCGAGGTCAAGGGCCCGAAGGGGACACTGGCGACCGACATCCATGAATACGTCAGCGCGTCCGTCACCGACGGCGTGCTGAATATCGCGACTGCCAGCAACGCGCCCAAGGCGTGGGCGCAGGCGGGCACGGCCCGCGCCGTCCTGAACAACATGGTCGTGGGCGTGGCCCAGGGCTATGAGCGAAAGCTGGAAATCGTTGGCGTGGGCTACCGCGCCCAGGCCAAGGGCGCGACGCTGAGCCTGACGCTCGGCTTCTCGCACCCGGTCGAGTTCGAGGTGCCGAACGGCATCTCGATCGAGACGCCGTCGCAGACGGAGATTCTGGTCAAAGGAATCGACAAGCAGCAAGTCGGTCAGGTCGCGGCGAATATCCGTGCCTACCGCCGCCCCGAACCCTACAAGGGCAAGGGTGTGAAGTACGCAGGCGAGAAGATCCTGCGCAAAGAGGCGAAGAAGACCTGAGCGGAATGCAATGAACAAGAAGCAAGCGCGCCAGCGCCGGGCCCAGAAGACCCGTCGCCACATATCGGAACTCGGGGCCACCAGGCTCTGCATCCATCGGACGCCCCGGCACATCTACGCCCAGGTACTTTCGGCGGATGGCGGCACGGTTGTCGCCGCGGCCTCCACCGTCGAGAAGAGCCTCCGCGAATCGCTGGCCCATGGCGGAAACGTCGAAGCAGCAACAGTCGTTGGCAAACTCGTCGCCGAGCGCGCCATCGCAGCGGGCGTTCAGGAGGTTGCCTTCGACCGTTCCGGCTTCAAATATCACGGTCGCGTGAAAGCGCTGGCCGACGCCGCCCGTGAAAGCGGGCTGAAGTTCTAAACACAGCGCACGGTGTAGCTATGAGCTCGAATGAACATATTGGTGACAGCCCGGAAGGCTTCCAGGAGAAGCTCGTCGCGGTCAATCGCGTCGCCAAAGTCGTGAAAGGTGGCCGCATCTTCGGCTTCGCCGCGCTGACCGTGGTGGGCGATGGCGCGGGCAGGGTTGGCATGGGCCGAGGCAAGGCGCGTGAAGTGCCTGCCGCAATCCAGAAAGCGCTGGAGAATGCGCGGCGCAACATGCAGACGATCGCATTGCGCGGAGATACGCTGCAGTACCCTGTCATCGGGGAACATGGGGCCGCCAAGGTCTACATGCAGCCTGCGTCCCAGGGTACCGGGATCATCGCCGGTGGTCCGATGCGCGCCGTTTTCGAAGTCCTCGGGGTGCACAACGTCCTTGCCAAGTGTATCGGGTCGTCCAACCCGATCAACGTGGTCCGGGCGACCATCAAGGGGCTGCAGGACATGTCGTCCCCTGAACATGTCGCATCCAAGCGCGGCAAGTCCGTCGAAGAAATCCGGGGCTGATCCGATGTCCGAAGCAAAGAAAATCCAGGTCACGCTCGTGAAGAGTGCCGCCGGCCGGCTCAAGTCGCACATCCAGTGTGTGCGCGGGCTTGGTCTGCGCCGGACCAACCACACCGTCACCGTCGAAGACACGCCCGCAGTCCGGGGCATGATCAACAAGGTCTCCTATCTCCTCGAAGTGAAAGAGGCGTGACATGCGTCTGAATGACATCAAGCCCGCACAGGGCGCAAAAAAGCCGCGCAAGCGCCTCGGTCGTGGCATCGGTTCCGGCCTCGGCAAGACCGGCGGCCGCGGCCACAAGGGCCAGAAAGCACGCGCGGGCGGCTATCATAAGGTCGGATTCGAAGGCGGGCAGATGCCGCTGCAGCGGCGTCTGCCGAAATTCGGCTTCCGTTCGCCTATCGCGCCGACGCACGACGAGATCCGCCTCCACGAGCTGGAAAAGCTGTCGGGCGATGAGGTCGATCTGGATGCGCTGCGCGCGGCCGGCCTGATTCGCCGGGATATCCTGGAGGTCAAGATCATTGCGCGCGGCGCAGTGACCCGCGCCTTCACGATCAAGGGACTGAAGGTGACCAAGGGCGCACGCGCTGCCATCGAAGCCGCCGGGGGCCGCGTCGAAGCATAAGCCATGGCTACCGCGAGCAGAAAAATGCCCAGCACGGTGGGCGGCGGCAGCAAGCTGACGGAACTCCGCCAGCGCTTGCTGTTCCTGTTGGGCGCGCTCGTCGTGTTCCGCGTCTGCTCGCACATTCCAGTGCCTGGAATCGACCCGACGGCGCTCGCGGCGATGTTCGATCAACAGCGTGGCACCATCCTCGACATGTTCAACATGTTCTCGGGTGGCGCACTGCAGCGCTTCTCCGTGCTTGCGCTTGGCATCATGCCGTACATCTCGGCCTCCATCATCATGCAGCTCCTGACCTTCGTTCATCCGAAGCTCGAGCAGCTGAAGAAGGAGGGTGAGAACGGTCGTCGGAAAATCAACCAGTACACCCGCTACGCAACGGTCGTGCTGGCAACGTTCCAGGCGTTCGGGATCGCGGTGATGATGGAACAGCAGTCCACGGGTGGACTGTCGCTGGTCATGGATCCGGGTCTTGCGTTCAAGATCACGTGCGTGACCACGCTTGTTAGCGGTACGTTGTTCCTGATGTGGCTCGGTGAGCAGGTTACCGAGCGCGGCATCGGAAACGGTATCTCGATGATCATCTTCGCGGGTATCGCAGCCGGTCTCCCGAGCGCCGTGGGCGGCACGCTCGAGCTGGCGCGCACGGGTGAGATGCACCTGTTCCTTATTTTCGCGCTGTTCGCGCTTGTGATAGTCATCACCGGGCTGGTCGTTTTCGTGGAGCGCGGACAGCGCCGCGTGACCGTGAACTATGCAAAGCAACAGCGGGGGCGGCAGGGCTACACGCAGGCGCAGACGAGCTACATCCCGCTCAAGCTCAACATGTCGGGCGTCATACCGCCAATTTTCGCGTCCAGCATCATCCTGTTCCCCAGCACCGTGGCTGGTTGGTTCGGTAATGCGCAGGGCCTGACGTGGCTGCGCGACCTGGCGAGCACTTTGTCGCCCGGCCAGCCGATTTACGTGTTACTCTATGCGGCTGCGATCGTCTTTTTCGCGTTCTTCTATACGGCGATCGTGTTCAACCCCAAGGAGACGGCGGACAACCTCAAGAAGTCAGGCGCCCTGGTGCCCGGCTTCCGGCCAGGCGAGCAGACGGCCCGGTATATCGACGGCGTGATGACCCGGCTGACCGCAGCCGGCGCCGTGTACATCACCCTGGTCTGCCTGTTGCCCGAATTGCTGATACTCGAGTTCAACGTGCCGTTCTATTTCGGCGGCACCTCGCTGTTGATCATCGTGGTGGTCATCATGGATTTCATGGCTCAAGTGCAAGCCCACTTGATGTCGCACCAGTATGAAGGCCTGCTCAAGAAGGCCAATTTGAAGGGCTATGGGCGCCGTTGAGCGTCAACGAGGAAGCGAGCAATGAAAGTACGCGCATCGATCAAGCCGCTCTGCCGCAACTGCCGGGTCATCCGGCGCAAGGGCACGGTTCGGATCATCTGCAAAGACCCCCGGCACAAGCAGCGCCAGGGTTGATGGCAACAGTTAAGCGAGGTCTATGACTTATGGCACGCGTCGCGGGTGTCAACATCCCAGATCGGAAACATACGGTTATCGCCCTGACCCATATCTATGGAATCGGGTCGACGCGCGCGGGAAAAATCTGCGCCGCCACGAGAATACCGCCAGACACCAAGATCAAGGACCTGACCGAGGAGCAGATGGAAGCACTGCGTACCGAGGTCGGGAAATTCACGGTCGAAGGTGATCTGCGTCGTGAAGTCTCGATGAGCATCAAGCGCCTGATGGACCTCGGTGCCTACCGTGGGGTTCGTCACCGCCGCGGGTTGCCCGTTCGTGGCCAGCGCACCAGGACCAATGCACGCACCCGCAAGGGCCCGCGTCGTGGTGTCGTGAAAAAATGAACGAGCAGGTTGAAGCGTAATGGCACAACAGAACGCGGCTGCGGCCAAAGCCCGGAAACGGGTCAAGAAAACGGTAGTGGAAGGGGTGGCTCATATCCACGCGTCCTTCAACAACACCATCATCACCATCACCGATCGTCAGGGTAATACGCTTGCCTGGGCGACTTCGGGTGGCAGTGGGTTCAGAGGCTCGCGCAAGAGCACGCCGTTCGCCGCGCAGGTCGCGGCCGAAAAGCTGTCTCGGGTCATAGACGAGTTCGGAACCCAGACGCTGGATGTCTTCGTCAAGGGCCCAGGTCCTGGTCGCGAGTCCGCTGTCCGTTCGCTGAACGCGGCCGGCTTCAAGATCACGAACATCACTGACGTGACACCCATTCCGCACAATGGCTGCCGGCCGCCCAAGAAGCGCCGCGTCTAAGCATCGAGGATAAGGCATGGCGAGGTATCTAGGCCCCAAGTGCAAGCTGAGCCGTCGGCTCGGTACGGATCTGTCTCTGAAGAGCCGGGCGCGTTCGCTCGAATCAAAGTGCCAGCTCGACAAGCCGCCGGGGCAACATGGCGATGCACGTAATCGGCGGCTGTCCGACTACGCGACCCAGCTGCGCGAAAAGCAGAAGCTGCGTTACATCTACGGCTTGCTGGAGCGCCAGTTCCGCAGCTACTACACGGAAGCTGCGCGGCGCAAGGGCGCGACGGGTGAAAACCTGCTGCAGCTCCTGGAGTGCCGCCTGGACAACGTGGTTTACCGTATGGGCTTCGGCGTCACCCGCCAGGAAGCCCGCCAGCTGGTGAACCACAAGGCGATCACGGTCAATGGCAAGGTCGTCAACATTGCGTCCTACCAGGTCAGCCCGAAGGACGTCATCGCGATTCGCGAGCGCGCCAAGAAGCAGACCCGAATCCAGGACGCCCTGACCCTGGCCGAGCAACTCGGTTGGCCCGAGTGGCTGGACGTGGATGCAAAGAAGATGCAGGGCATCTTCAAGACGGTACCGGAACGTAGCGACCTCCCGGCTGACATCAACGAATCCCTGGTCGTCGAGTTGTACTCGAAGTAGGCCTGTTGAAGGAGAAACACATGGTCGCAGCGGTGAGCGAACTACTGAAGCCGAAGATCGTCGACGTCCAGACGCTCGGCAGCAACACGGCGAAGATCACGCTGGAGCCTCTGAACCGGGGCTTCGGCCACACGCTCGGCAACGCGCTGCGTCGCGTGCTGCTGTCGTCGATGACGGGCGCGGCCGTGGTGGAGGTCGAGATCGAGAACGTGCTCCACGAGTACACGACGATCGAGGGCGTGCAGGAGGATGTCACCGACATCCTGCTCAACCTGAAGGGTCTCGCGATCAAGATGCACGCACGCGACGAGGCCACGCTGACCCTCAACAAGAAGGGTCCTGGCGCCGCCACCGCGGCGGACATCGTGCTCGATCATGACGTCGAAATCATAGAGCCGTCGTTCCACATCGCCAATCTTGGCGAGAATGGCGAACTGAACATGACGTTGAAGGTTGCGCGTGGTCGAGGCTACCACCCGGCCATATCGCGCGAGAATCCCGAGGAGACGGAGACGTCGATCGGGCGACTGAAACTCGACGCTTCGTTCAGCCCCGTGCGCCGGGTGGCTTACGAAGTGCAGAGTGCACGTGTCGAACAGCAGACCGACCTGGACAAGCTCATCATCACGATCGAGACGAACGGTACGATCGACCCGGAATTTGCAGTGCGCGAGGCCGCCGGCATCCTGCGCAGCCAGTTGTCCGTGTTCGTCGACCTGTCCGGCGAAGAGCGGGCGGGTGACAAGCCCCGGCGCGAGGAAGTTTCGGTAGACCCGATCCTGCTGCGCTCGATCGACGATCTGGAGCTGACGGTGCGCTCGGCAAACTGCCTGAAGGCGGAGAGCATTTATTACATCGGCGATCTGATTCAGCGGACGGAAGTCGAGCTGCTGAAGACGCCCAATCTCGGTAAGAAGTCACTGACGGAAATCAAGGATGTCCTCGCGGCCCGCGGGCTGTCGCTGGGCATGCGGCTGGAGAACTGGCCACCGAAGGGGCTCTACGACCACGATCGCCTGTCGAATTGACGAGCTCGAACAGAGGTAGCAGAACATGAGGCACCAGAACGCGGGTCGGCACTTGGGCCGGACCAGCTCCCATCGCAAGGCGATGTTCAAGAACATGGCGGTGTCGATGATCCAGCATGAGATCATCCGGACCACGCTCCCGAAGGCCAAGGAACTGCGGCGCGAGGTGGAGCCGCTGATCACGCTGGCTAAGAAGGACTCGGTGGCCAACCGGCGGCTCGCCTTTAATCGCCTGCGCGATCGTGACGCGGTGACCAAGCTGTTCACCCAGCTCGGTCCGCGCTTCGAGAAGCGCCCCGGTGGTTACCTGCGAGTCCTGAAGTGTGGCTTCCGTCCGGGCGACAATGCGCCGATGGCGATTGTCGAACTGATGGACCGTCCTGCGGACGCGGTTCCGGCCGACGCCGAGTAGGCACCGACGCAACCGGCGGTATAGAGCGCGGCGCCTTCGGGCGCCGCGTCAGTTTCCGGCCAGCTTTTCCTTCAACAGGTCGTTCACCTGCTGCGGGTTGGCTTTGCCCTGCGACTTTTTCATGACCTGGCCGACGAAGTAGCCGAAGACCTTGTCCTTCCCGGTCCGGTATTGTTCCACCTGCTGGGGGCTTTCGGCGATCACGCCGTCGATGATCGCGACCAGGGCGCCGCTGTCATTGAGCTGTCGAAGACCACGTGCTTCGATGATGTCATCAGCAGTGCCTTCGCCATTCCACATGGCATCGAATACCTGCTTGGCCATCGAACCCGACAGTGTCGCATCGCGCACGCGCTGGATGAGCATGCCGAGGGCATCAGGCGCAACCGGGCAGTTCTCGATGCCGCAATTGCTGCGGTTGAGGGCCGCGAACACTTCTCCGTTCAACCAGTTGGCCGCGACCTTCGCATCGCCGGCAGCAGTCAGCAGGGCTTCGTAGTAGTCGGCGATTGACCGGTCCTGGGCAAGTGCGTCGGCGTCCGCGCCGGCGAGGCCGTATTCGCTCACGTAGCGCGCGCGCCGGACCCAGGGAAGCTCGGGCAGTGCCCGGCGCGCTTCATCGACGCGGTCAGGGTTGACCACCACGGGCAGCAGGTCGGGATCCGGAAAGTACCGGTAGTCGTGCGCATCCTCCTTGCTTCGCATGCTGCGTGTTTCGTCGCGTTCGGCGTCGTACAGCCGGGTTTCCTGCACGACCTTGCCGCCACTTTCCAGGACTTCGATTTGCCGTTCGACCTCGTACTGGATTGCCTTCTCCAGGAAGCGGAAGGAGTTGAGGTTCTTGATCTCGGTGCGCGTTCCGAGGATGTCGCATCCCGCGCGGCGCACCGACACGTTGGCATCGCAGCGGAACGAACCTTCCTGCATGTTGCCGTCGCAGATTCCGAGATAGCGGACGAGCATGTGCATCGTCCGCATGTAGGCAACCGCCTCCTCCGGGCTGCGCATCTCCGGCTCCGACACGACCTCGAGGAGCGGCGTGCCTGCCCGATTGAGATCGATCCCCGTCGCACCCGCATAGGCACCGTGGACGGATTTGCCGGCGTCTTCCTCGAGGTGCGCGCGCGTGACGTTGATGACGCGCTCGCTGCCATCGGGCAGGCGAATCGGCAGTCGGCCGCGGGCGACGATCGGCAGTTCGTACTGGCTGATCTGGTAGCCCTTGGGCAGGTCGGGGTAGAAGTAGTTCTTGCGTGCGAACACCGAGATTGGCGCAATCTCGGCTTCAAGCGCGAGGCCGAGCCGGATGGCCATGTCCACCGCCGCGCGGTTGAGTACGGGCAGGACGCCCGGCAGCCCGAGGTCGACCGCGCAGGCCTGCGAGTTTGGCGCGGCGCCGTAGGCGGTGGCCGCGCCCGAAAAGATCTTGCTGACGGTTGCGAGCTGGACGTGAATCTCGAGCCCGATGACGGTTTCCCAGGTCATGTCCGTGGCGGCCGCGCGAGGTGCCATGCCGTCTCCTGCTGATACTGGTGCGCCACGTTGAGCAGGCGCGCTTCGTCGAAATAGCGTCCAATGAGCTGCAGGCCGATCGGCAGACCGTCGATGAACCCGGCGGGCACCGACATCGCGGGCAGGCCAGCCAGGTTAGCGGCAGTGGTGTAGATGTCGGACAGGTACATGGTGACGGGATCGTCCGCCTTTTGGCCGATTTCGAATGCCGTGGTCGGCGTGGTCGGGCTGAGCAGGACGTCGACTTCGGCAAAAGCCGTGACGAAATCCTGCTGGATCAGGCGGCGCAACTGCTGCGCCTTGCGGTAATAGGCGTCGTAGTAGCCCGCGGACAGGGCGTAGGTCCCGACCAGGATGCGGCGCTTGACCTCGTCGCCGAAACCCTCGGCCCGGCTGCGCGTGTAAAGATCGTACAGGTCCCGCGGCTCGTCGCAGCGGTGGCCGAAGCGCACGCCGTCATAGCGCGACAGGTTCGACGAACACTCGGCCGACGCTACGACGTAGTAGGCCGGAATCGCATAGGCCGCGTGCGGTAGCTCCACCGGCCGCGTCACCGCGCCGAGTGCGCGAAGCTGTTCAACCGCGGCATCGATGACGGTGCGCAGGGTCGGGTCGAGTCCGTCGGCGAAATACTGGATTGGCAGACCGATACGCAGGCCTGCCAGCGGTTGCGGCAGCAGACGCGTGAAGTCTTCGTCCGGGCGCTCGACCGAGGTCGAGTCACGGCGACAATGGCCCGCCATCGCATTCAGCATCAGCGCCAGGTCCGCGGCGGTCAGCGCCATCGGGCCGCCCTGGTCCAGGCTGGATGCGAATGCGATCATGCCCCAGCGCGAGACGCGACCGTAGGTCGGTTTGAGGCCGCTGATACCGCAGAGCGCAGCCGGTTGTCGTATCGATCCGCCGGTATCGGAGCCCGTTGCCGCCGGGGCAAGGCGCGCGGCAACGGCGGCGGCGGAACCGCCCGATGAACCGCCCGGCACGCGCGCAGGGTCCCAGGGGTTGTGCACCGGTCCGTACCAGCTCGTCTCGTTCGACGAGCCCATCGCGAATTCGTCCATGTTGGTCTTGCCGAGCATCACCATGCCGGCCGCGGTCAGTTTCTCGACGACTGTCGCGTCGTAGGGGGCGACGAAATTGTCGAGCATGCGCGAGGCACAGCTCGTCCGCACGCCGCGGGTGCAGAAGATGTCCTTGTTGGCATAGGGCACACCGGTCAGGGGGCCGCCCTCGCCCCGCGTGAGCAGGGCATCGGCGCGCGCGGCATCCGCCCGCGCCTGGTCGGCGCATACGGTGATGTAGGCGTTGAGCGCCGGGTCGAGTTCCGCAATGCGGGCGAGGTAGTGTTCGGTGATCTCTGCGCTGGTGTAGCGTCGCGCGCGGAGATCGGCGGCGATGTCGGTGACGGTCTCGGCGAACATCGCAGGCGTCACTCGATGACGCGGGGGACGAGGTAGTAGCCCTCCTGCACCTGGGGTGCACCCGCCTGCAGCGCTGCGCGGTCGACGGTCTCGGTCACCGCATCGGGCCGGGTCGTCGCGACGGCGTCTATTGCATGCGCCAGCGGCTCGACGCCCGTGGTGTCCACCGCATTCATCGCCTCGACGTAGGAAAGTATCTGCGACAGTTGCCCGGCGTAGCGCGCGATGTCCCCGTCGTCGATCGCGATTCTGGCCAGGCGTGCGATGCCCTTGATCTCCGCTGCCCCAATGCTCATCGCCACAACCCGTTATGTCTTGAAACGCAAAGAAAAACGCGCCTGCGCTCGGCTTGCCGAACGAGGCGGCCGCTGCTACATTACGAACCGATTTTGTTGGTGCGTCGCGCGCGGCAGGGCCAGGCATCCCGCTCTGGACGACGCTGCGTGCAGCCGCGGCGCGCGGGCGAAGTCTACCACGACCGTTTCGAGTCTGCCGGCCTCACATTCCCGTCTCCACGCGAATCGTGCTGCGACTCCGTCAGCCGTGTCTTCGTCGCTCTGTTCCGATCCAGGGAGCCTAGGGAATGTTCAAAATGCTGAGGGGCGTGTTCTCGAACGACCTGTCCATTGATTTGGGCACGGCGAACACGCTGATCTACGTCCGCGGCAAGGGCATCGTGCTGAACGAGCCCTCTGTCGTCGCCATTCGCCGCGGCAAGGATTCGGGCTCGAAACAGATTGCGGCGGTCGGTATCGAAGCCAAGCGCATGCTGGGCCGCACGCCCGGCCACATCGAGGCCATCCGCCCACTCAAGGACGGCGTCATCGCCGACTTCACGGTCACCGAGAAGATGCTCCAGCACTTCATCCGCAAGGTGCACGGCAATTCCATTTTCAAGCCGAGCCCGCGCGTGCTGGTCTGCGTGCCGTGCGGTTCGACGCAGGTTGAGCGCCGCGCCATTCGCGAATCCGCCGAGGGCGCCGGCGCCCGCGAGGTGTACCTGATCGAGGAACCGATGTCCGCCGCCATCGGCGCCGGCATGCCGGTCAGCGATGCGAGCGGCTCGATGGTGCTCGACATCGGTGGCGGTACCACCGAGGTCGCCATCATTTCCCTGAACGGAATCGTGTATTCGGACTCCGTTCGAATCGGCGGCGACCGCTTCGACGACGCGATCGTCAACTACGTTCGCCGCAACTACGGCAGTCTCATCGGCGACGCCACGGCGGAGCGCATCAAGCACGAAATCGGCTGCGCCTATCCCAGCAACGAAGTACGCGAGATCGAAATCAAGGGCCGCAATCTCGCCGAAGGCCTGCCGCGCAGCTTCACGCTGAACAGCAACGAAATCCTCGAAGCGCTGCAGGAACCCCTGCAGGGCATCGTGCAGGCGGTGAAGACCGCGCTCGAGAAAACGCCCCCCGAACTTGGCTCGGACGTCGCGGAACGCGGCATGGTGCTGACGGGCGGCGGTGCGCTGCTGCGCGACCTCGACCGCCTGCTGATGGAGGAGACCGGCCTGCCGGTGCTCGTCGCCGACGATCCGCTGACCTGCGTGGCCCGCGGCGGCGGTCGCGTGCTGGAGATGATCGAGGAACACGGCCCCGAAATTCTGGCGCTCGAATAACCGCGTCGGCGCCCGCGCACGGGGGGCAAGCCCATCAAGCCGCTGTTCACAGACGCGCCCTCGGCAACCGCCAGGTTCGTCGCCTGCCTGATCCTTTCATTCCTGTTGATCTCGATCGACCATCGGCACGCGAACCTGTCGGCGCTGCGCGCTGCGCTGTCCGTCGCGGTGTACCCGGTGCAGTACCTGGTGACGCTGCCGGTGCGCCTGTTCGATGCGGCGGCCGGTAACCTGCGCTCGCGTGACGCGCTGCAGGCCGAGAACGACAGCCTGCGCGCCGAAAACCTGCTGCTGCGCGCGCGTACCCAGCGCTACGCGGCGCTCGAGCAGGAGAACCGTCGCCTGCGTGAACTGCTGGATTCCTCGCCGGTGCTCGGCGAGGAGGTCGTCGTGGCCGACGTGATCGCCGTCGACAGCAACCCATCGTCGCGGCAGATCCTCATCAACAAGGGCAGCCGCCAGCATATTTACGTGGGGCAGCCGATTGCCGATGCCCAGGGCGTGCTGGGGCAGGTCATCCAGGTGAATCCCTACACGAGCGCCGCACTGTTGATCTCGGATGCCCGCCACGCGCTGCCGGTGCAGGTGAACCGCACCGGGGTGCGCGCGATCGCGGTCGGTGCGGGTGAGTCGGACCGGCTGCTGCTGAGTTTCGTCCCGACCAATGCCGACATCGCGCCCGGCGACCTCGTCGTCAGTTCCGGCCTCGACAATCGATTCCCGGCGGGCTATCCGGTGGGCAAGGTCGCCGAAGTGACGGTCGTGCCCGGCGAGCCCTTCTCGCGCATCGTCGTCGAGCCCAGCGCCCAGCTCGGCCGATCGCGGGAAGTGCTGCTGGTCTGGCCTCAGGCGAGGACGCCGGGCGAGCCGGCCGCCGCTGCAAGTGACGCGGCCGGCGCCGCGGCTCCGGTGGGCTTCCCATGATCCGGCGCCTGCGCTGGGCGGGTGCCGTGACGCTGAGCCTTGCCGTTGCGTTCGCGCTGACGATCGTGCCGTTGCCGGAGTGGGCCAATCCGTGGCGGCCAGCCTGGGTCGCGATCGTCGTCATCTACTGGTGTCTCGCGATGCCCGAGCGCTTCGGGGTGTTGAGTGCGTGGTTCGTCGGTCTGCTGCTCGACGTGCTGCACGGGGCCATCCTCGGCCAGCACGCGATAGGCCTCTCGTTCGTGGCCTACATCACGGTGATCTATCACCAGCAGGTCAGGGTGTTCCCGCTGATCCAGCAGTCGGTGGTGGTGGGCTCCCTGGTGTTCCTGTACCTCGGCGCGATGCTGCTCGTCTACAACCTGCTCGGGTCGCGGCCATACAGCTCGTTCTATCTGCTGGGCGCCCTCAGCAGCGCGCTGTTGTGGCCGTGGGCCTTCATCGTGCTGCGCGACGTCCGCCGCAAGACCACCGTCTAGGCCGCGTCCGATGAACTTCGGTCCGCGCATGAAAGAGAAACACCGCGAAGCCCGCATCTTCCAGCGCCGCGTCCTCGTCGCGGTCGCTGGCATGCTGGCGCTGACCGGTGTGCTGATCGCGCGCCTCGTGTACCTGCAGCTGATGTCCCACGACCACTACACGACGCTGTCACAGGAAAACCGGCTGCGCGTGCTGCCCATCGCACCTACGCGCGGCCTCATCTACAGCCGCGACGGCGTGCTGCTCGCCGACAACCGGACGTCATTCACGCTCGAAGTGGTGCCCGAAGTGGCCGGCGAACTGGAGCCGGCGATTGGCCGGCTGCGTCAGTTCATCGCGCTCGACGACGAACAGCTCGAGCGCTTCCGCACTGAACTCCGGCAGCGTCGCCGCTTCGACAGCATCCCGCTGCGCAATAACCTCACGGAGCAGGAGGTCGCCAATTTCTCGGTGAACCGCCAGCACTTCCCGGGCTTCAATATCGTAGGCCGCCTCACCCGCTACTATCCGCTGGGCTCGCAGATGGCCGCGGTGGTCGGCTACGTGGGCCGGATCAACGAACAGGAGTTGCAGCGCATCGACGGCGCCGACTACAGCGGCACCACGCACATCGGGAAGGAAGGCATCGAACGCTCCTACGAGGACGTCCTGCACGGCACCGTCGGGTACCAGCAGGTCGAGGTGAATGCCCAGGGGCGCGTGCTGCGCGTGGTGCAGCGTTCCGCGCCGGTGCCGGGGCGCGATTTGCACCTGTCGATCGATTCGCGGCTGCAGGCGACCGCCATCGACTCCCTGCGCGGCAACAAGGGTGCGATCGTTGCCCTCGACCCGGCGACCGGCGCGGTGCTCGCCTTCGTCAGCAATCCCAGCTTCGATCCCAACGAATTCGTCAACGGCATCAGCAGCCGCCTCTACGGCGCATTGCGCGATTCGCCCGATCGCCCGCTGTTCAACCGCGCGCTGCAGGGTCTCTATCCGCCCGGCTCGACGGTCAAGCCGATGATGGCGGCCGGCGGCATCGAGACCGGCGTCCGCCAGGCGGGTGACAGCACCTGGTGCCCGGGCTTCTACCGGCTCCCGAACGCATCCCACAAGTATCGCTGCTGGCAGAAACAGGGCCACGGCAGCGTCGACCTCGTGCGTTCGATTGCCGAATCCTGCGATGTCTATTACTACGATCTGGCCCGCGATCTCGGCATCGATCGCATGCACACGCTGCTGACCGACTTCGGCTTTGGCGGCCCCACCGGCATCGATCTGCCGGGGGAACTGTCCGGCCTCGTGCCGTCGCGGGAATGGAAGAAGCGCGTGCGCAAGCTGCCGTGGTACCCGGGGGAGACGCTGGTCAACGGCATCGGGCAGGGATTCATGCTCGCCACGCCGCTGCAGCTTGCGTTCAGCGCGTCCATCGTCGCGAACCGCGGGCGCGTGCAGCTGCCGCGCGTGGTGGACACTATCCAGGACGCGGCATCGGGCGTCATCGAGCCGGTGCCGCGCGCGACGCGCCAGCCCGTGGCGATCACGAAACCGGAGGCCTGGACCGCCATCGTCAATGGCATGCACGAAGTGGTGCAGGGTAACCGGGGTACGGCGCGTGCCTCCGCCGCGGGCGCGCCTTACCAGTACGCGGGCAAGACGGGGACCGCGCAGCTGTTCAAGATTGCGCAGAACACGACGATCAAGAACGAGGACGTGGTCAAGCACCTGCGGGATCACGCGCTCTTCATCGCCTTCGCCCCCCTCGAGCAGCCGCGCATCGCGCTCGGCATCATCGTCGAAAACGGCGAATCCGGCAGCAAGGCGGCGGCTCCGATCGCGCGCGCGCTGTTCGACGCCTATTTCCGGATCGCGGCGGAGGACGGCAATGCGCCAGGGTAGGAGCGGCAACCTGCTGGTCGACCTGCACATCGACGCCCCGCTCGTCGGTGGCGTGCTGCTGCTGTGTGCGCTGGGCCTCGCCGTGCTCTACAGCGCATCAGACCACTCGCTCGAAGTCGTCGGCAAGCAGGGGGCGCGCATGCTGATGGGCTTCGCGTCCATGATCGCGATTGCCCAGCTGAGCCCGATGCGGCTCGCGCGCTGGTCACCCCTGCTCTATGCGGTGGGCATGGTGCTGCTGATCGCGACCGCGATCATCGGCACGGGTCGCGGCGCCCATCGCTGGCTCGAACTCGGCCCGCTGCGTTTCCAGCCGTCCGAAATCATGAAGCTTGCGGTGCCGCTGACGGTCGCCTGGTTCCTCAGCGACAAGTTGCTGCCGCCGCGCATGTCGGTGATCGGCGTGACATTGCTGCTGGTCGTCATCCCGGGCGCCTTCATCATCGAGCAGCCGGATCTCGGCACCGCCATTCTCGTCATGGCCGCCGGCCTGCTGGTGCTGTTCTTCGGCGGCATCTCGTGGCGTCTCATCGGCCTCGCGGCCGCGATTGCCGTGGTCTGCGCGCCG
Source organism: Hydrogenophaga intermedia (assembly GCA_943370145.1). Classification (GTDB taxonomy): domain Bacteria; phylum Pseudomonadota; class Gammaproteobacteria. The sequence continues at coordinate 22,058 of CALRPY020000024.1, forward strand.
ATCGCCTGGTTCACGATGCACGGTTACCAGAGGCAACGGGTCCTCACGCTGCTGGACCCGGCCGCCGACCCGCTCGGCGCCGGCTACCACATCATCCAGTCGATGATAGCCGTCGGCTCGGGGGGCTGGTCCGGCAAGGGCTGGCTCAACGGGACCCAGTCCCACCTGGAGTTCCTTCCGGAGCGCGCGACCGATTTCATCTTCGCGGTGTACTGCGAGGAGTTCGGCCTGCTCGGCGTGCTCGTGCTGCTGGCCGCCTACATGCTCGTCCTGGTGCGCGGCATCACCATTTCGCTCAACGCACAGGACGATTTCAGCCGGCTCATCGCTGCGAGCCTCACCTTCACGTTCTTCATCTACATTTTCGTCAACATGGGCATGGTGATCGGCCAGTTGCCGGTCGTCGGGGTGCCGCTGCCGCTGGTCAGCTACGGAGGCACCTCCCTGGTCACCCTCATGACGGGGCTCGGCATCCTGATGTCGATTCAAACCCACCGCCGATTTATTGTAGACTCTTGAGTAACTACCAGAAATTACGGCAGCAAGGTCATCATTTTAAAAATGTCGAGCTCCCATGCGTCGAGGGCGGCGCAGCCCCCTGGAATCCCCCTCCGCAGCAGGTACCGTGCCGCGTTCCTGGCCGTCGTGCTGGGCTTGGCGCAGGCCGCCGCCCACGCCGCCGGTCCTCTCGACCGGGCCGAGGTCGAGCGTTTCGTTGCCGAGATGAGCGCCAACCACGGCTTCGACGCCACCGCGCTCGGCGCCCTGTTCGGCCGTGCGTCGCGGCTCGACAGCGTGCTCGCCGCGATATCGAAGCCGGCCGAATACAAACCCTGGCATGCCTACCGGCCCATTTTCCTGACGCGCGAGCGGGTCAACGGCGGGGTCGCCTTCTGGCGGGAACATGACGCAACGCTTGCCGCCGCGGCCCGGAGTTCCGGCGTGCCGCCGGAAATCATCGTCGCCATCATCGGCGTTGAAACCTCGTACGGCCGCAATACCGGCAGCTACAAGGTGCTCGATTCGCTGGCGACCCTCGCGTTCCACTACCCGAAGCGCGCGCCCTTCTTTCGCAGCGAACTGGAGAATTTCCTCCTGCTGACGCGCGAGGAGGGCATGGATCCCCTGCAGCCCACCGGCTCCTACGCCGGCGCCATGGGCCTGCCCCAGTTCATGCCGAGCAGCTTCCGCAACTACGCGGTGGATTTCGACCAGGATGGCCGCCGCGATATCTGGCGCAACCCGCGCGACGCCATCGGGAGCGTTGGCAACTACCTGAACCGCCACGGTTGGCAGGCCGGGGAGGTGATCGCCATGCCCGCCGCGCAATCAGCCGCCAACGCGGCCCAGGTCAGCGAGACGGTGGACCTCAAACGCAGCGTCGCCGAATACGCGGCGCACGGCGTGCATCCCATCGAGGCGCTCGGCCCCGGCGCCAATGCCGTGCCGGCCGTGCTGCTCGGGTACGAGGCGTCAGCCGACGCCACCGAATACTGGCTGGGTTTCCGGAATTTCTACGCAATCACGCGCTACAACCGCAGTCCCAAATACGCGCTGGCGGTCGTCCAGCTTGCGGAGGCGATTGCGCAGGCGCGCAAGGGAGCGGGACTGTGATGAGCTTGAACCTCCGTCGATTGGCGATCTGCGGCCGCATGGCGGTCATTTCACTCATGGCCCTGCTGTCCGGCTGCGGATACTTCGGCGCGCGCGAGATCGCGCCAGTCGCCACGCCGGCCCCGGTGCCGCTCGTGAAGCAGCAGGCACCGGCGCCGCGCAACGGCGTCGAGCCGCTCAGCCGCTACGGCAACCCCGAGTTCTACGAGGTCATGGGCGTGCGTTACGTGCCGCTCAAGAGCGCCGACGGTTATGTCGAGCAGGGCATCGCGTCCTGGTACGGGCCGGACTTCCACGGCGAACTGACGTCGACGCGCGAAACCTACGACATGTACCAGATGACGGCCGCGCACAAGACGCTGCCACTGCCAACCTGGGTCGAGGTGACCAACCTCGAGAATGGTCGCAAGGTCCGCCTGCGCGTCAACGATCGCGGGCCATTCAAGGACGACCGCATCATCGACCTGTCTTACGCGGCGGCCCTGAAGCTGGACGTCGTGCGCGACGGCACGGCCCGCGTCGAAGTCCGCGCGGTCCAGGGCCCGGCCGCGCCGCCCGTCCGCATGGCGTCCGCGCCGGCCACGCAAGGCGGGCAGGCGCCGTCGATGTACCTCCAGGTCGCCGCCTTCGGGGCCCGTGAGAACGCCGACCGCATGCGCCAGCAGCTCGAGCCCGCGGTCGGGGCGCCGGTGCGCGTCTACGAGGACACCGCGCACGCCCCGCCGCTCTACAAGGTGCAGCTGGGTCCGATCCGTGACGTCACGCACGCCGACCAGCTCGTCGCCGCGCTCGGCAACTTCGGCATCGCCAAACACCATTTCGTCAATCACTGATCCGGCGCCGGCGCCCCCCGGGCGCCGCGCGCTCCGGTTTTCGAGTCGCTTATGAAACGTTTCATCACCGGCCTGCTGCTCACGATCGCCGCCGCCGCGGCGCCAGCGGTCGAATACCCCGGCATCCCGGCGCCGCCGGATCTCGGCGTCAAGGCGTATATCCTGCTCGATTTCGACACGGGCGCCGAACTGGCGGCGCTCGAACCGGACATGCAGGTCGAGCCGGCCAGCCTCACCAAGATCATGACCGTCTACACGGTGGCCGATGCGCTGCGCAGGAACCTGATCAAGCTCGAGGACCAGACCGTCGTCAGCGAGTACGCGTGGAAGCAGGAAGGCTCGCGGATGTTCATCGACGTCAACAAGCCGGTGTCGGTCGACGAACTGCTGCACGGGGACATCATCCAGTCCGGCAACGACGCGAGCGTCGCCCTGGCCGAACACGTTTCCGGCACGGAGGAAACCTTCGCCACCGTGATGAACCAGCATGCCGAGGCGCTTGGCATGAAGGCTTCGAAGTTCCAGAACAGCACCGGCCTGCCAAACCCCGAGCACTACACGACCGCCCGCGACATGGCGACCCTCGCCAGGGCGGTGATCGCCGAATTCCCGGACATCTACGCCCTGTTCTCGCAGCCGGAGTACACCTACAACGGCATCACGCAGCGCAACCGGAACGGCCTGCTCGGCAAGGATCCTTCCGTCGACGGCATGAAGACCGGTTACACCGAATCGGCCGGCTACTGCCTCGTGGCGTCGGCGAAGCGGGACGGCATGCGCCTGATTTCCGTCGTCATGGGCGCCGCTTCCGATCGCGACCGCACGCGCGCGAGCCAGGCGCTGCTCAACTACGGGTTCCGCTTCTATGAAACCCGCAAGCTGTACGGCGCGGGCGCCAAGGTCACCGAGACCAAGGTGTGGCAGGGCGAGGTCGACAAGGTCGAGCTCGGCGTGGCGAACGACATCTTCGTCACCTTCCCCCGCGGACGCTACGATGAGCTCGAGGCGAAGGCCGAACTCGGAAAGGCCCTCGTCGCCCCGCTCAAGGCCGGCCAGCAGCTCGGCGAAGTGCAGGTCAAGCTCGGGGAAACGCCCGTCGCGACCGTGCCGCTGACGGCGCTCGCGGCCGTCCCCGAAGGTTCGCTGGTGAGCCGCCTGGTCGACCAGCTGATGATGATGCTCGAGTAACGCACGGGCGAAACCCGATGCCGCTGTGCTACCTCGACGGGGAATACCTGCCGCTGCACGAGGCCAGGGTGTCGGTGCTCGACCGCGGCTTCATCTTCGGTGATGGCGTCTACGAGGTCGTGCCGGTCTTCGCCGGCCGCCCGTTCCGGCTCGACGCGCACCTTGAACGCTTCGAACGCAGCCTCGCCGCCATCGGCATCACGCCACCGTTGTCGCGGGCGGCATGGACGACCCTGATCGAGCGCCTCGTCGCGCACCACGGCGGCGGTGAGCAGACCATCTACATGCAGATCACCCGGGGCGTCGCGCCGCGCAACCACCTGCCGCCGCCCGGCGTCGCGCCGACCGTGTTTGCGATGAGCAACCCGCTGGTGCCGGTCGACTGGGACAGCCCGGTGCGCGTCGTGCTGCGCGAGGACTTCCGCTGGACGCGCTGCGACATCAAGTCCATTTCCCTGCTCGCGAATGTGCTGCTGCGTCAGGAAGCCGCCGCCGCCGGCGCCCACGAAGTCATCCTCGTGCGTGATGGGCTCGTCACCGAGGGGGCGGCGAGCAACGTCTTCATCGTCAGTGATGGACGCATCCGCACGCCGCCGCTGTCGACCCATCTCCTGCCCGGGGTCACGCGCGATCTGCTCATCGAGCTTCTCGCCGACGGCGCGGACGCGGTGGTCGAGGGCGACATCACGCGCGCGGATCTGCTTGCGGCGGACGAGGTCTGGCTCTGCAGTTCAGGCCGGGAGCTTGCGCCGGTCAGCGTGATTGACGATCAGCACATCGGCCCGACCTGCCCGGGACCGGTGTTCGCGCGCGTTGCCGCGCTTTACGCAACCTGCAAGCGCGGGTTTCGCGACGGCGCCTGAGCGCCGCCACGGGGCGCCGGCAGTTCAGCTGCGGAGACCGACGCCGCGGTTCAGCAGCCACATGCTGACCGCGAACAGCAGCGCGCAGAACAGCCCGATCACCGCAAATGCAACGCCGATGTCGATGTCGCTGACACCGAGCATGCCGTGGCGGAACGCGTTGACCATGTACAGGATGGGATTGCCCAGGGACACCTGCTGCCAGAAGCGGGGCAGCATGTCGATGGAGTAGAACACCCCGCCGAGGTAGGTCAGCGGCGTGAGGATGAAGGTCGGCACGATCGAGATGTCGTCGAACTTCTTCGCGAACAGCGCATTGATGAAACCGGCGAGCGAGAACAGCGCCGCGGTGAGGAACACCACGGCAAGCGTCGTCAGCCACGATTGCACGTGCAGATCCGTGAAGCACAGCGCCGTCGCCGTGACCACGACGCCGACCACCACGCCGCGCGCGATGCCGCCGGCCACGAAGCCCAGCAGCACGAGCAGGTTCGGCATGGGCGCAACGAGGATTTCCTCGATGTGACGCTGGAATTTCGCACCGAAGAGCGACGACACGACGTTCGAATACGCGTTCGTGATCACCGACATCATGATCAGACCCGGCGCGATGTACTGCATGTAGTCGAAGCCGTGCATCTTGCCGATGCGGGGGCCGATCAGGTTGCCGAAGATGATGAAGTACAGCGCCATCGTGATGGCGGGTGGCAGGACCGTCTGCAGCCAGATCCGCATGAAGCGGCCGATCTCCTTGCGGAGCAGCGTCGAGAACGCGATGAAGTAGGCGCGGTAGGGGATGGGGTGCATGTCCGGGTCCGGTCTTCGTCAATTGTCCGAGGCCGCCGCGCGACCGCCTTCCTGCACCATGCTGACGAACAGCTCTTCCAGCCGGTTCGCCTTGTTGCGCATGCTCACCACCGAGATCCCCTGCGTGGACAGGAAAGAGAACAGGTCGTTGAGGGTGTAACGTCGATCGACGACCGCTTCCAGTGTCGTCGGATCGAGCAGGCTGATCGCGAAGTCCGGGTGCCGGGGCGCAGCCGTCACCGGCGCGCCGATGTCGAGCACGAAGGTCTCGGCGTGCAGCTTGGCGAGCAGGTCCTTCATCGACGTGTTCTCGACGATGCGCCCCCGGTCGATGATCGCGATGTTGCGGCACAGCCGCTCGGCTTCCTCGAGATAGTGCGTGGTCAGGATGACGGTCGTGCCCTCGCGGTTGAGCTCCGCCAGGAAATCCCACATCGAGCGACGGACCTCGATGTCGACGCCCGCGGTGGGCTCGTCGAGGATCAGCAGTCGCGGCTGGTGGACCAGCGCGCGGGCGATCATCAGGCGCCGTTTCATGCCGCCCGACAGCGTGCGCGAGCGATCGCGGCGCTTGTCCCACAGGGCGAGCTGGCGCAGGTACTTCTCGGCCCGTGTCATGGCCAGTGCACGCGGCAGGCCGTAGAAGCCCGCCTGGTTGACGACGATTTCCCACACGGTTTCGAACTGCGAGAAATTGAATTCCTGCGGTACCACGCCGAGCATGGCCTTCGCCGCCGGGAAATCATCGTCGATGTCGACGCCGTAGACGCTGATGCGGCCCGCCGACTTGTTGACCAGGGAGGTGATGATGCCGATGGTCGTCGACTTGCCGGCGCCGTTCGGCCCGAGCAGCGCGAAGAAGTCGCCGTCGGCGACTTCGAGGTCTATCCCCTTCAGAGCCTGGTGCCCATTGCCGTAGGTTTTGGTCAGGCCGCGCAGTTCGAGTGCATTCATATGGATTCAGTGCTGGAAAGCGGGGCGTCCATCGGCGGACACACTTTTCTACCAGGTGTTACCCCGGCCGATCACGTCGCTGATTTTCCGGCGCTGCGCGTCGCCGACCGCCTGCAGCGCGAGCATCAGCTTGTTGTCGCGGTTCAGGATCAGCTGGAAGTAGCGCTTGGCCACGCGGACCAGCGTGGTCTGACCGTCGGCGCGCACGTTGGCGTTGCGCCTGCCGGAGCGCGTCGGCAGCAGGGCCTGCTCGCCGAAGTACTGCCCCCTGGTATGGCGCGCGAGGACGATGACCTTCCCGTCATCGTCCATCACGAACACCTCCACCGCGCCGTCGAGCACGATGTACATGTAATCGCCTTCCTCGGCCTCGCGCAGGATGATGTCGCCGTCCTCGAAGGTCACCGTCTCGGTCCACTCGCCGACCCGCTCGAGATCGCGTGGTGACAGGCTGCGGAACAGGCGCACGCTGCGCAGGAGCATGCGCACGCGGTCCTGGTCCGATGCCTGCTCGAGCCGGCCGGACAGGCCGGGGTCGTCGGTATGGGCCAGGCCCTGCGCGACATTCTTCTTCGCAATCCTGAACAGCGTGCACGCCGACAGCGCCCGGACCGTCGCGTTGCGCCGGCCGGCGGCGCCCGGCATCAGGGCCTGTTCACCGAAGAATTCCCCGGACTTGAGGGTCGCAATCGTGATTTCGCGGCCGTCCACCGCGGTGATGCGGACGTCCACCGTGCCCTCGAGCACGATGTACATCGAGTCGCCGATCTCGTTCTCGGCCATGATGAGGGCGGACGGGGCGTAGCTGACGACACCGTTGTCGGGGGCGTCGACGATGCGTTGCAGTTCGTCCTGCGTGAGGGAGCCGAAGAGCGGCACCCGCCGCAGCAGATCGACGCTTGCAGGCAGCATTGTCATCAAGAATTCCCCCGGCGGCGAACCGGTGGGAGTTTACAGTGCCGGCAGGGCTACCGGAACAACCAGTTCGCGAGCCTGCGGAGCAGGCCGGGCGGTGGTCCGGTCTCCGCGGGCGCGGCCACCGGCAGCAGGCGATCGACGGCGGCGATCGCAATCGCTTCCGCCTCCTCGCGGATGGATTCGACGGACATTTCGAACTCGCGCTCGGCATTCGCCATCACGCGCTTGAGAATCAGGCGGTTCTCCGCCTTGCAGGCGCGGAACAGGCCCCTGATCTCGGCGCGGATGTGGTGCGCGATCGCGGCCTGGTTCAGGGTCATCGAACGGCGCTTGAACACGCCGTAGATCTGCTGGCGTCCATAATAGGAATAGAAGGACACGACCTGGATCAGCAGGTTGCGCGCCGCGAGCAGCATGATGCCGTCGATGTGGCTGGCCACGTAGGGATTGCCGACCGCGGCGAAGATGCAGTTGACGATGCGGATGAGGTCGTTGGCCGGCACGAACATGACTTCGGCACCGACGAGAAAAATCCCGTCGATGGTGGGCTGTACCGAGCGCATTTTCTGTTCGAGCATGTGCAGGGTCCGCACCGCTTCCCCGACCTCGTGGATCAGGTTCATGCCGAGGATTGCCGTCACGCAGTCATAGCGTTCGCGCGCCTCGAGCAGGATGTCGTTCAGTTCGCGCAGTTCCTCCGCGCTGTAAGCGCTGCCGGGGTTCTCGTAGAGATAGTGGCTGGCGTGGCCCAGGGCGGCGTGCACCTGGGCCTGGTAGTCCTCGAGAATCCGCACCTCGTCGCGGGTCAGGCGCGCGACCTCGGCCTGCCGCTCGTAGTTCGCGAACAGCTGGTAGGCCGGGGAATAGCCATTCAGCAGATCGTGCAGCGCCGAGTAGCTGCCGATCGCCTCGGCGAAGATGAAGCGTTTGCGCAGGTCCGCGTGTTCAGGCACGTACTGCGGAGCGCGTGCGGCACGGACCGCCTCTGCGGCCGGCGGCGGACGCTCCACCTCGACGAGGCGCACGGTGCGGTCGAACAGCTCCTGGGTGCGGTCGTGGCACGGCGCGACGACCTCGATGCGTTCCTCGCGGCACACGCGGGCGAGTACCGACAGATCAAGCGTCGAGTCCTGCGCCGCTTCGGCGAGCGGGCCCGTCGGCTGCTGCGGGACCGGGTTCTGCAGTGCGAGGGCGTGCATGGAGCCTGGGCGATGATCCTGTCGTTCACCGCCACGGGGCGTGCGGCGGGTCGATTCCTTATAGCGGCGGCGCGGGCGGGCGCCCAACCCGGTCCGCTGGAGCTGCGACACAATTCACGCTTAAATTGGCGGCATGGAAAGTCCCAAGCTCATCGTGATGCGTCACGCGAAGACGAACCTGACGTCGCCTACCGGCGACGATTTCAGCCGCGCACTGACTCCCCGCGGCAGCGCGGATGCGCTGGCAATCGGCGAATGGCTGCACGCGCAGTGTCCGGCCATCGCATGCATCGTCAGTTCGACGGCGCTGCGCACCCGGCAGACGGTCGCGGCGCTCAGCGTGGCCTGGGGCGATTCACCGCCAGCGACGTCCTGGGAACCGAAGCTCTATCTCGCCGATCTGGCGACGCTGCTGGACGTGGTGGCAGCGGAGTTCAGGCACACGACGCTCCTCGTCGGCCACAATCCCGGGCTCGAGGACCTCGTGCGCTACCTGGTGCATGATGTCGATCGCCTGGTCGGCCTGCCGAAGCTGATGCCGACCAGTGCGCTGTACGTGCTTGAACTGCCGCGGCGGCGTGGCACGCCCCACCAGGGCAGTGCCTCGCTGCTCAGTCACATGCGGCCGAAGCTGCTGGCTGCCGGCGACTGAGCGACGACCAGGGCAACGTGGTCAGAGAAACAGGACCACGGGAAACACGAGCACGGCGATCACGTACACCAGCCACTCCAGGTTGCGCTCGGCCAACCATCCGGTGAAGTGCAGGATCAGCACCGTGATGGCGACGAGATAGAACAACCCGAACAGAATATTTTCCATGCATCAATGCTCCGCGAAAAAGCCCCGCGATTCTACGGCTGATTGTGTCGGCCGGCACCTGTCCCCGCTTGAATCGCTCCTGGCCTGTCGCGGGAGGCCTGATGCGCACTGAAGACCTCGCCGACGTCCTTGCCGCCCGCCACGGTGTCGTGTGCCTGGTCGGTGCCGGTGGCAAGAAGAGCACGATTTACCAGCTCGCGCGCCGCTGCAGCGGTCGTGTCGGCATCACGGCCACCGCGCATATCGAACCTTTTCCGCGCGAGTACGCGCGCGGCGCGGTGGTCCGTGAGGACGACATCGTGGCCCACGTCCGCGCAGCGGCATCGACGCAACGCCGACTCGCCTTCGCCAAACCCTGCCCGAATCCCGGACGCCTGCTCGGCGTCGCAATCGAGGAACTCGATGAAATCTGGCGAGCGGCGGGCTTCGACTTGTGCCTGGTGAAGGCAGACGGCGCGCGCGGACGGATCCTGAAGGCGCCCGCCGCGCACGAACCGGCGATCCCGACCTTTGCCACGACGGTGATCCCGGTCGTGTCCGCCCGCGCCCTCGGCCAGCCCGTCACCGACCGGATTGCCCATCGGCCGGCGCTGGTCGCGGCCGTGTGCGGACTCGCCGCGGACCAGGCCTTCGGGCCCGAACATCTCGCCCGGCTGCTCGCAAGCCCCGAGGGTTCACTGCGGGGCGTCGGCGCCACGGCCACCGTCGTGCCTGTCATCAACATGGTCGACGACGATGAGCTCGCGGCACTGGCCCGCAGGGCGGCGCTCGAGGCCCTGGCGCTGACCGACCGCTTCGATCGCGTGCTGCTCGCGTCGATGCGGCGCGAGCAGCCGATCGTCGGCGTTGTCCGTCGCGCGTGACGCGACGACAGCCGGCGCCGCTTTTCCGTACACTGGCGCAGACGCTTGAATCGACGCGGCGGCGGCCGCATATCGGGTAGCCATGAGCGAACAGAAAGAATCCGCACTGCAGTTCCCCTGTGACTTCCCGCTGAAGATCATGGGACGGGCGAGCCCGGGTTTTGATGAACTGGTGGTCGGGATCGTGCTGCGTCACGTTGGCGAGGTGCGCGAGGGCGCGATCAGCCTGCGCGCCAGCAGCAACGGCAACTACCTGTCGGTCACCGTCACCGTGCAGGCGCAGAGCCAGGCTCAGCTCGACAATCTCTACCGCGAACTGTCAGGCCACGAACACGTCCTGATGGTGCTTTGAACGCGATGATCGCCACCAGTCCAGCCGGGCTCGTCGTGCGCTCGCTGGGCCGCGTGCCCTACGTCGAGACCTGGGAACGCATGAAGGCCTTCGTCGACCATCGCGACGCCGCGACGCCCGACGAACTGTGGCTGCTCGAACACGACGCCGTCTATACCCTGGGGCTCGCGGGGGATCCCCGCCACCTGCTGAATCCGGCTGGCACGCCGGTCGTGAAGACCGACCGCGGCGGCCAGGTGACCTGGCACGGCCCGGGGCAACTGGTGGCCTATGTCCTGCTCGACATGAAGCGCCGGGGGCTCGGCCCGCGCGAACTCGTACGCCTGCTCGAGGAAGCCGTCATCCGCACGCTCGCCCCGCTGGGCATCGTCGCGGCGCGGCGGGCGGGCGCGCCCGGCGTCTACGTCGGGCCGGCCAAGGTCGCGTCACTGGGCCTGCGCATCCGGCGCGGCTGTTCGTACCACGGCCTCGCGCTGAACGTCGCGCCCGATCTCTCTGCCTTTCGTGGCATCAATCCCTGTGGCTACGCGGGGCTCGCGGTGACCAGCCTGGCCGAGCTCGGCGTATCACGGGGACTGTCCGATGTCGCGAGCGAACTGGCGCAGGCGCTGGCGACGCTGCTGGATGCCGGCGCGACCGCTGCTGCAATCGCCGCGCGCGAGGCCGATAATGCCGCTACACCCATCGAACGCCCGCTGGAGCATTCCTGAGATGACAGACTCGACGATCACCCGCGCGCAGCGCGGCGCGAGCAAGGTGGCGAAGATCCCGGTGAAGGTCGAGCCGACCGTCGGCCCGCTGCCGCGCAAGCCGGCGTGGATCCGGGCGAAGGCGCCCACCGATCCCCGCGTCGTCGCCCTCAAGCAACTGCTGCGCGAGAAGTCGCTGCACACGGTGTGCGAGGAGGCCTCGTGCCCCAATCTCGGCGAATGCTTCGCGCACGGCACCGCGACCTTCATGATCATGGGCGCGCTGTGCACGCGCCGCTGCCCGTTCTGCGACGTCGCCCACGGCAAGCCGCTGCCGCTCGACCCGGATGAACCGGCGCACGTCGCCGAGGCCGTCGTCACGATGGGCTTACGCTACGTCGTGATCACCTCGGTAGACCGCGACGACCTGCGTGATGGCGGCGCCGCCCATTTCGCCGAGTGCATCAAGGCCGTGCGCGCGGCGTCGCCGGCAACGCGCATCGAGATCCTGGTGCCCGACTTCCGCGGTCGCATGGAGCGCGCGCTCGAGGCGCTCGCGCTCGCGCCGCCGGACGTCTTCAATCACAACCTCGAAACGGTGCCGCGTCTCTACCTGCAGGCGCGCCCCGGCTCGGATTACCAGTGGTCGCTGGACCTCATCCGCCGCTTCAAGGCGGCGTTCCCGGCGATCCCGACCAAATCCGGCCTGATGCTCGGGCTCGGCGAGGAGATCCCGGAGGTCGAGGCGGTACTGCGCGATCTGCGCGCGCACGGCTGCGACATGATCACCATCGGCCAGTACCTGCAGCCGAGCCGGTCACACCTGCCCGTGGTGCGCTATGTGGATCCGGCGGAGTTCGTCGCGCTGGCCGACTACGGCCGCGGCCTCGGCTTCGACAATGTCGCAAGCGGGCCGATGGTGCGCTCGTCCTATCACGCGGATCGCCAGGCGGCGGGGGAGACCATCGCCTGACGACCACCGCGCGTGGACGTTTTCGCCATCTACGTGCTGAAGGGCCTGCTGCTGCCGCCGGCGGGCAACCTGTTGCTGTTTGCGCTGGCGTGGTTCCTGCGCGCCCGCCGGCGCGTCGCGCTCACCCTGGCGGTGATCGCCGGGGCCACGCTGTTCCTGGCGGCAAGCCCGTGGATGGCGACCCTGCTCGCCCGCGGTCTGGAAACCGCGCCGGCGTTCCCGCTCGACGGCCCGGCCCTGCCGCCCGTCGAGGCCATCGTCGTGCCGGGCACTGGCCGCTACACCAGCGCCCCCGAGTACGGTGGTCTCGACACCGTCTCGCCGCGCACCCTGGAGCGCCTGCGCTATGCCGCGCGCATCCAGCGCAGGACCGGCTGGCCCATCGCGACCGTCGGCGGCGCGCCGCTGGACGACGAAACGCCCGAGGGCGCCCTGATGGCGGTGGTGCTGGAACAGGATTTCGGCGTGCCGGTGCGCTGGATCGAGCAGGCCAGCCGCAACACCGCCGAGAATGCGCGGAATGCGCGGCGCCTGATGGACGTCGACACCATCCTGCTGGTCACGCAGGCCATGGACATGCCGCGCGCGCGCATGATGTTCGAGGCCGCCGGCTTCACGGTCGTGCCGGGCCCGCTGGGCTTCCTGAACCGGGCAGGCCCGTCCGAATTCAACGTCTTCGACTATTTCCCCGACGCCGGCGCGCTTGCGCTGTCGCGCATCGCGCTGCACGAATACCTCGGCCTCGCGTGGTATCGCCTGCGCTACTGAGCTTCCCCGGCGTCCGGGGCATGACCTCCCCGGTCCCTCCCGAGGGACTATCCGCTCGTCAACCGGTCTCGCCGCTCAGGGTGTGGCCAGGCTCCGTGTGCTCGACAAGGACATGGACGCGGCCGCGCGCTAGCTGCGCGACGAGCGCGTCGCCGCTGGCCAGCACCCCGGCGTCACGGGCAATGGTGCCGTCGCGCGTGCTGACGATCGCGTAGCCGCGTTCCAGCGTCGCCTGCGGGCCGACCGCGCGCAGCGTGCGCTCGGCCTCGCTGAGCGCGGCGCGCTTGCGCTCGAGCAGCGCGGGCATCGTGGCGGCCAGGCGCGCCCGGGTGCCGCGCAGGCGCTCGTTCGCAAGCGCGAGTCGGCGGGCCGGCGTCACGCCTGCGAGCGACACCTCGACTGAACGCAGCCGCGCGCGTCGCAGATCCAGCAGGCGCTGCAGGGCCTGCGGCAGGCGCCGCGCCAGTTCGTCGAGCCGTTGGGCGTGTTCCTCGAGGCGGCGCCCCGGATGGCGCAGCCGGGCGAGATTCGCCTCCAGGCGCTGTCGCGCCAGCGCCAGCTGGTGACCGGCCGCGCGCCGCATGCGGTTTTCGAGTTGCGCGAAGCGCTGGAGGAGTTCCGCCCGGTCCGGTGCGCAGATCTCGGCCGCCGCGGACGGGGTTGGCGCGCGGACGTCGGCGGCGAAATCGGTCAGCGTGAAGTCGATCTCGTGCCCGACGCCGCTGACGACCGGAATGTCCGACGCCCGCACCGCCCGGACCACGGCCTCGTCATTGAAGGCCCACAGGTCCTCCAGCGAGCCGCCGCCGCGCGCGACGAGCAGCACGTCGCACTCCGCGCGCCGGTTCGCCGCGCGGATGGCGGCCACGATTTCGGGCACCGCGGCCGCCCCCTGCACGGCACAGGGATAGACGATGACCGGGATCCCCGGATTGCGCCGGCCGAGCACGTGCAGGATGTCCCGCACGGCCGCGCCGGTCGGCGAGGTCACCACGCCGACCGCGCGCGGCCAGGCCGGCAGGGGGCGCTTCAGCGCGGCGTCGAACAGGCCTTCGGCGGCGAGCTTGCGTTTGAGCGCCTCGAACTGCAGCCGGAGCAGGCCCTCGCCGGCGGGCTCCATGTGCTCGACGACGAGCTGGAACTCGCCACGCGGCTCGTACATGCCCACCCGCGCGTAGACCAGCACCTGGCTGCCCTCGCCGGGCTTGAAGCGGACCTGCTGGGTGCGCATGCGGAACATCGCGCAGCGCACCTGGGCCGACGGGTCCTTCAGCGTGAAATACCAGTGGCCGGAGGAGGGCCGGGCGAGGTTGGAGATCTCGCCCTCCAGCCAGAGGGCGCCGAAATTGCCCTCGATCACGGCGCGGACTTCGCGGTTGAGGCGGGAAACGCTGTAGACATCGCGGGCGGAGCTGTTCATGCCGGCATTAAACCCCAAACCGGCCGGCTGGTGCGCGCGTTTACCCGCCCTGCCGCGAACCCATATAATCCCGCCTCCTCCCACGCAGCAGAAACGGTGCCCGCCATGCGCATTTCGGGCGATGGTCTTACTTTCGACGACGTCCTCCTGCTTCCGGATTATTCCGAGGTACTCCCGCGCGACGTCGACCTCCGTAGCCGGCTGACGCGCGACATCGACCTGATGATCCCGCTGATGGCGGCCGCGATGGACACCGTCACCGAAGCGCGCCTCGCGATCGCCCTCGCGCAGGAAGGCGGCATCGGCATCATCCACAAGAACATGCCCGCCGAGGAACAGGCGGCGCAGGTCCGCCAGGTCAAGAAGTTCGAGAGCGGCGTCATCCGCGACCCGATCACCGTCGCCCCTGACATGAGCATCGGCGAGGTGCTCGCCCTGACCCGCGCGCGTCGCATCTCCGGCGTGCCGGTCGTGGACAACGGCAGGCTCGTCGGCATCGTCACCAGCCGCGACCTCCGCTTCGAAACCCGTTTCGACGCGCCGGTGCGCGAAATCATGACGCCGCAGGATCGCCTGATCACCGTGCCGGAGAACGCCGACAAGACCGAGGTCATCGCGCTCCTGCACAAGCACCGCATCGAGAAGGTGCTGGTGGTCAACGACAAGTTCGCGCTGCGCGGCCTGATCACCGTCAAGGACATCCAGAAGGCGGACGAATTTCCCAACGCCTGCAAGGACGGCTACGAGCGCCTGCGGGTCGGCGCGGCGGTCGGCACGGGGCAGGGCACCTACGAACGCATCGAGGCGCTGGTCGCCGCCGGTGTCGACGTGGTCGTCGTCGACACCGCGCACGGCCACTCGCGCGGCGTGCTCGACACCGTGCGTTACGTGAAGAAGAAATTCCCCGACACCCAGGTCATCGGCGGCAACGTCGCCACCGGCGCCGCGGCGCTCGCGCTGGTCGAAGCCGGCGCCGACGCGGTCAAGGTCGGCATCGGCCCGGGCTCGATCTGCACCACGCGCATCGTCACCGGTGTCGGCGTGCCGCAGATCACGGCGGTGTCCGAAGTCGCGACCGCGCTGCAGCCGCACGGCGTGCCGCTGATCTCCGATGGTGGCATCCGCTACTCCGGCGACGTCGCCAAAGTGATGGTCGCCGGCGCGCACTCGGTGATGCTCGGCAGCCTGTTCGCCGGCACCGAGGAAGCGCCGGGCGAGGTGGAGCTCTACCAGGGGCGTTCGTACAAGTCCTACCGCGGCATGGGTTCGCTCGGCGCCATGGCGCAGCGGCACGGTTCGTCGGACCGCTACTTCCAGGAAGGCGGCGACATCGAGAAGCTCGTGCCGGAAGGCATCGAGGGCCGCGTGCCCTACAAAGGCCCCTTGCGCAATATCGTGCTGCAGATGATCGGCGGCCTGCGCGCCGCGATGGGCTATACGGGTTGCCGCAACATCGAAGAACTCCGGACCAAACCGCGCTTCGTGCGGGTGACGCTCGCCGGCATGCGCGAAAGCCATGTGCACGACGTGCAGATCACGAAGGAAGCGCCGAACTATCGCGTGGACTGAAAACCAGGTGAGCACCCCAGCAGCGGACATCCATGCCGATCGCATCCTGATCCTCGATTTCGGCTCGCAGTACACGCAGCTGATCGCGCGCCGCATCCGCGAGGCGCAGGTCTACTGCGAGATCAAACCCTGGGACGTCTCGCCCGACGTCATCCGGAACTTCGGTGCGAAGGGCATCGTGCTCTCCGGCGGCCCCGAATCCGTCACCGCCGCCGACGGCCCCGCGGCGCCGGGCCTCGTGTTCGAACTCGGCGTGCCCGTGCTCGGCATCTGCTACGGCATGCAGACCATGGCGCAGCAGCTCGGTGGCGCGGTCGAGGCCTCGGCCAAGCGCGAGTTCGGCTACGCGCGCGTGCGCGCCCGGGGGCATTCGCAGCTGCTGCAGGACATCCAGGACGAGGTCAACGCGGAAGGCCACGGCCTGCTCGACGTGTGGATGAGCCACGGTGACCACGTCACCGAACTGCCGCCCGGCTTCAAGTGCATCGCGTCGACGGAGACCTCGCCGTTCTCCGGCATGGCCGACGAATCCCGCCGCTTCTATGCGCTGCAGTTCCATCCGGAAGTCACCCACACGAAGCAGGGCGCGGCGATCGTCGCGCGCTTCGTGCACGACATCTGCGGCTGCCGCGCGCTGTGGAACGCGGCGAACATCGCGCACGACGCGATTGCCCGCGCGCGCGACATGGTCGGCGACGACCACGTGCTGCTGGGTCTGTCCGGCGGCGTGGACTCCTCCGTCGTCGCCGCACTGCTGCATCAGGCCATCGGGCCGCAGCTGACCTGCATCTTCGTCGACAACGGCCTGCTGCGGCAGAACGAAGCCGCCGAAGTGATGGCGATGTTCAAGGCGCACCTCGGCGTGAACGTGATCTGCGTCGACGCCGAGCGGCGCTTCCTCGACGCGCTGCAGGGCGTCGAGGACCCGGAGCAGAAGCGCAAGGTCATCGGCCGCGTGTTCATCGAGGTCTTCGACGCCGAGGCGCACAAGCTCCAGGGTGTCAGATGGCTCGCGCAGGGCACGATCTACCCTGACGTGATCGAGTCCGCCGGCGCGGCCAGCGGCAAGGCGCACGTCATCAAGTCGCACCACAACGTCGGCGGCCTGCCGGCCGAGATGAACCTGAAGCTCATCGAGCCGCTGAAGGAACTCTTCAAGGACGAGGTGCGGCGGCTCGGCGTCGAACTCGGCCTGCCACGCCAGCTCGTCTACCGTCATCCGTTTCCCGGCCCGGGCCTCGGCGTGCGCATCCTCGGTGAGATCCACAAGCCCTATGCGGACTGCCTGCGCCGCGCGGACGCGATCTTCATCGAGGAGTTGCGCAAGGCCGATCTCTACGACCGCGTGAGCCAGGCCTTCGCCGTCTTCCTGCCGGTGAAGTCCGTCGGTGTGCAGGGCGACGCCCGGCGCTACGATCACGTCATCGCGCTGCGCGCGGTGGAGACCATCGATTTCATGACCGCGCACTGGGCGCACCTGCCCTACGACTTCCTCGACCACGTGTCCCGCCGCATCAACAACGAGGTGCCGGGCGTGTCGCGCGTGGTCTACGACATCTCGGGGAAGCCGCCGGCGACGATCGAGTGGGAGTGAGCCACGATCACCTGAACTTGCGGTGGGGCTGGCCATCAGTGGCGTGACGCGGCGTGTGGACGCTCGTTGCATCAGGCTGGATGCGTCCACCTGGCAACGCCTCGCGGCAGACGCCGAAGTGCTGTGCAGCGATGCCGAAGGGGCAACGCTGCTGCGTATTCGCGGCGGCGCTCACCTCAGGATCCTCAGGAAAACCAGCCAACGCCTTTCGCCTGACACCGCGGATCGGTTCCGCCGCAACGCGGAGCGTCTCCGGTCAATGGGCATCACGGTGCCTCGGCCCGATGCGCTGTTCAAACTGCCATCCGGCGAACACGCCGTCCGCTATGTCCCGCTCGGCGGTGAGAGCCTGCGTACCGCGCTGCGGCATTTTGCGTTGCCCGCCCGCAGCATCGGCGACCTGGGAGCGCTACTGGCCCGTTTGCACGATGGGGGTGTCCGTACCGCGGCGCTCTCGCTTGCTGACTTCGATCTGTTGGCCGGCGGTGGGCTCAGTCTCAACGCACCGGAGCGTTGCCGTTTCTGCTGGCTCGGGCGTTCCGTTGGCGAGGGGGCCCGGGAGCGCGATTTGTCCCGGCTGCTGGAGGACTGGGACGGCAGACTGCTCGAGGCGGGTGTCCGATCGGCCTACGGCACGGCCAGGCGGCGCTGATCGGTTTGTCCTCCCCATCGTAGGCGATGACCCTCTGGGTGATGTGGCCCGTCGCTGGGGGCAGAAATCGAGAAATCGGGGACAAGAAATCGGGGACAGACCACGATTTACTGCCTGCGCCCGCAGCCGATGCGCCAACTTTACCTTGGTACCCGCTCTCTCAACAGAATTGGAAACCGTGGTCTGTCCCCCAAGATGGCCCCCAAGAACCTCTCGTCGGCCTCGTTGGGATGGCCTTTATCGGCGCGAGCCGGCTGGTGAAATCCGGCTCCGAACCACACGAGGCAAAGGACTCGCGGGCACGGTCGTGATTGATTGCTGACCCGAGGGCCGCGAGCCTATGATTTTTTTATCTTTGCCGAGAGGCGTCATCAGGCAACCATGTGGCAAGTCACCATTCAAGACATCGGCTGCTACGGCTAAGCCGGTACATGCCGACCCACATGTACAAACCTGCGCAACTATGGCCACATGCTGCCGTGGCTGCCTTCGTAGACGTGCATCCCCAGAAAGCTTTGGCGTCAGCACATGCTCCTTAAAAGCCTGCATCTGAAAATCGCAGTAGTCGGTGTACTCCTGCCTTACGTAGCTCGACTTCCGAAAGGAATTGAGTGGGTACAGCAATATACCGATTCAGGCCTGCTTGGTAATCTTTTTCTCGGCGCCTTGAACGCTATTCCATGGGGGGTCATGGTCGCAGTCAGCTCTGCATTCCGAAACAAGAAGCTAGTCTTGGTGCCGTGCACGGTTGGATTTGGCGTTCTCGCTTGGGGCCACTACACACTTGACTTGGCTTCAAATTCGACTGCCGCTATTGGACTGTTAATACTTCCGTTCTACGCAACTATCGCAGTTGGCATCGGAACGGCTGTGGGACTTCCCATTGATCGGCTTGTGACCCGACGTAGCTAGGATCTGGGGACAGACCACGGATTGACGTTCGCCAGTGCCCCGCGGAAGTCGGGCTTTGGGCTTGGAGTCTCTCGGGAATAATCCGCCTCAGGAGACGGGCGACGGTTCCTCGACCACCGGTGATTCCCGAGGGCGCAATACACTCCCGCATCGAGTCCCGGTGAATATGGAGGTTCGCCATGCCGCGACGCGCACGCGTTGCGATAGGAGGTGTGCCTTGGCACATCATCCAACGAGGCAACAATCGCGGCACCTGCTTTTTTGACAGCGATTCTCGTCTGTATTTTCTCGAAATACTGGCGGAAGAGGCGATAAGATGGGGCTGCCAGCTTCACGCGTGGGTGCTGATGACCAATCACTTCCATCTGTTGCTGACACCCGAACATGCCAGCGGTCCTGCAGGATTGATGAAGCACCTCGGGCAGCGCCACGTGCAGTCTACGAACAGGCGCTTCGGGCGTACCGGGTCCTTATGGGAGGGGCGCTACCGCTCAGCGCTCGCGCAGGACGGTGCTTACGTCCTGAACTGTTACCGTTACATCGAGCTCAACCCCGTGCGCGCCGGCATCGTCGACCATCCAGAAGATTTTCCGTGGTCGAGCTACCAGAACAACGCGCATGGTTTGCCGTCGAGCATGCTCACGCCGCATTCCGACTACCTTGCGCTCGGTGAGTCGGCTGTGGAGCGTTTCCGACAATATCGCGCGCTCGTCTCCGCAGGCCTCGAGGCGCACCAGGTCGCGGCGATTCGGGCCTCGACCAGCGGCAATTTCGTTCTCGGTAGAGAGGACTTCCGCGCCAGGATCGAGATTGAACTGGGTCGGCGCGTGGCGCCAGCGGGGCCCGGGCGACTTCCTCGAAACCGCGATTGACATGCGCAGCCTGCGGAGCGCGTCCGAGCCGGGGTATCAAACGTGGTCTGTCCCCGAATTACGTGTCCCCGAATTACGCCGCTCGAGTCTCGATCAGTTCGCGCAAGGGTCCGGGAACGAAACGGCGCAGGCGGCCGCCCATTGTGCTTCGCGCCGTTGCCACAGCACGCCCAGCGCGATAATGGCGAGGCCGACGACTGACAGCGCGAAGGGGAAGACGAGGCTGTCCTTGAACACCCTGTAGGAGAGGTGGCCGAGGTAGCCGGCGACGCCCAGGCCCCCAAACACCGCGAATACGCGTCGGCCCAGCACCGCGCCGACGAGGATCATCGCCACGTTGATCCCGCAATAGCCGAGTTTGTCCCATTCGCTGTCCGATTCGAGCAGCGACAAGCCGCCCCAGAAGGTGAGGACGCCGAAGAGATACAGCCAGAAGGCGTAGTCGCGCGAGAAGCGCGAGCGCAGATCGACCCAGAAGGCGACGAGCGTCATCGCCAGCCCGAACCACAGTGAAATGAGCTGGCGGATTTTCCAGTCGTAGACGCGGTCCTGGCCCATGAGGAAGGGCAGGAGATCCATGCTCATGTACCACAGCGTCACCGCGAGCGGCATGAGCATGAAGGGAAAGCGATAGCGCCAGAGGAGCACGGCGCCGATCGCGAGCGTGCCGAACTCCATCATGATCCAGCGCCAGTCGATGAATACGTGGTAGTCGCGATAGGGCTGGTCCTCGCCCCAGTAGCCGAGCGCCATCTGCGCCGCGAAGATCGCAAGCGGCACCATCACCACCGCGAGCGTCGCCATGATTCCGGCGGGGATCCCGTGGCCCCTCTCGATGAACCAGTGCGTAAGCGCAAGCGCCAGCACTGCGTAGAAGAATGCGGTGACGACCCCGCCCCAGCCGCCAAGAGAATTCCATCCGAGCGTCATGAAGAGCGACATCGCGCCGATTGCGATCATGCCGCCCAGATAGTAGAGAACGTGGACGAAGGTGAACCGCGGGCTCGAGTGAACCACCGCGCCACCCGCGAGGTGCGCGGCGAGGCGGTCGGCCTGCGCCGCGCTCAGGATGCCTTCGCGCACCGCGCCTTCGAGTTCGGACCTGCGGATCGTCGCCATGCGAGGCTCCCATTCCTTCGTCCAGAGGCCAAGCCTACCGCAAAATGCTTTTTCCGGGCGACGGCTTCACCCGGCGGTCAGCAGTCGGGTTGATCCCGGTTTCCCGCCTGCCTTCGCCGCGTCACCAGGAGCGTGCCCAGCGCCGAGCCCAGCAGCCAGATACCCGCCGGCAGGGGCACGGCCGTCAGCTCGGCGTAGGCCATCTGCCCGATCAGCTGGTGCGCGCGGGTGGTGGGGTGCTGTGCATCCCACATCAGGTGGCTGTCCGGGTCGGCGCACACGGTGGTGCCGACGAGGCACGGCGTCGCGATGTCCGTGAAGCCGTACGTGGCGCCGCCGTTCATCGCATCGAAAGCGACGGCCATGAACAGGCCCGCGACGTCCAACCGCACGAGCGAAAGCGCGAGCGAGGATTCCAGGCTGTCCAGCACCGGCACGAGGTCGACGTTGACCGTCGCGAAAGCCTCGCCCATCGGCGGCAGGTTGGGCACCAGGAAATTGCGCGCGCCGGCGGTCGCCAGTGCCGCGATGACCGCGCCGAGGTTGCCGGCCGTGTGGGTGACGTCGCCCGCGATCGCGTCGTTGCCACCCGCCCACACCACGTACAGCGCCGCCGGATCGGCGATGCCGTTGTTTGCCGCGAGGAAGCCGAGCGCCTGCATGCCGAGATCGAAGGGCGGCAGGGGACCGGCCTGGCCTGCGGTCATCGCGTTGCCCCACGCGTAATTCGTGCCGCCCGCCGCCGCGGCGGTCGGCGCCGGCAGGCCGAGCGCGCCGGCCAGGTAATCGACCCACACGGGCCCATTGGAAAAACGGCCGGGCGCGTAGGGCGCGGGGTAGGCGAGATCGCCCGCGCCGACGGCCGCGTAGTTGCCCGTCTCCGACAGGCTGTCGCCGAAGATGTACATCGTGCTGTAGGCCGTTGCCGCAGGGGCGTGGCCGGCCAGCGTCAGGACCAGGACGATCGCCAACAGGTGCAGGTGCGCACGCAGGTCGCGCGGGAGATGCGGTGTCATCGTTCTTCTTGCCTCGAGTGATGCTGACTGACATCGAACTATCACTGCCGTGTCTGTCGCATCGCTACGGAAAAACACACGCCGGATGCATGCCTGTGGCGCGACCGCTGCAGCCCGCCGGCGCGGCCCCCTTGCCAAAGGCAATGAGGGGCGTGGCGCGCACGGCTGGAACGGAGCCAGGCCGTGCGCGATGCCAGTGCGCAGGGGAGCCGAAGACGGTTCGGCGGCGTATGCTCGTCACCCGCAAGACTTCCGCCGGACTCGATGATCGACAGCATGCAGACCGACCCCGCTCCGGACCCCGCTCCCGCGGCCCAGCCACCGCGCAGGAACCGCTTGAGCCCGCGCAAGCTCCTGCTCAGCAAGTGGACGGCGGTGACGCCCCGGAACCGGGAGAAGCACTTCGTGGTGATCCGTGTCGTCGAGCCGGAGCCCCCCGAGGCGCCGGTCGAGCTGGTCGAGATTGAAGCCGTGCATTCCAGGCGCAGCTTCCTTCTGCACTGGCGTGAACTGACCGATGGCAGCCGCTGGCGCCAAGGCTGGACATAGCGCTGGGCACGGGCTGCGGGCCCGCGGTCCATTGAACTCGATGCCAATCAGGGAGGCCTGACGCCTATGGCCCAAGGCACACCCGCGACCGTCGCGCTGCGCGCGCTCGGCGTCGCCTTTGAACTCGCGACCTACGACTACGATCCGGATGCCGAGCGCGTCGGCCTGCAGGCCGCGGAGGCGCTCGGCGAACCGGCCTCACGGGTGCTGAAAACGCTGATCGCCCAGGTCGACGGCAAGCCCGTCTGTATCGTGCTGCCCTCCGATCGCGAGGCGAGCATGAAGAAGGTCGCCACCGCCTTCGGCGGCAAGAGCGCGGCGATGCTGCCGGTGCCCGACGCCGAGCGCCTGACCGGCTACAAGGTCGGCGGGGTAAGTCCCTTCGGGCAGAAGAAGAAGCTGCGCACGGTCGTCGAACTGGCCGCGCAGGGCGAGCCCTACGTGTATGTGAACGGTGGGCGACGTGGCCTGCAGTTGCGGTTGGCGCCCGCCGATCTGCTGGCCGCCGCCGGCGCATCGACGGCGGTCATCGTGGCCTGAGCGCCGGCGCCACCGGACATCAGCCGCAAGGGCCGGCCGTTCCGGACTTCCCTGCCCACTGGCCTTCCGCGGCCGGCTGCATCAGGATAGGGATTCGGTCAAAACAAACTGAGGAGAGAGCATGTTTTCGCACATCATGGTCGGCAGCAACAATATCGAGCGCTCGAAGAAGTTCTATGACGCCCTGCTCGGCACGCTGGGCGCGAAGCCCGCGATGGTCGACGACAAGAACCGTCTGATCTACATGCACAACGGCGGCCTGTTCCTGGTGACCACGCCGATCAACGGCCAGCCGGCGACCGGCGCCAACGGTGGCACCATCGGTTTCGCCTGCGAAACCCAGGCCCAGGCCGATGCGTGGCACGCCGCGGGCGTCGCCAACGGCGGCACCACCTGCGAGGACCCGCCGGGCGTGCGCGAAGGTGGCTTCGGCAAGCTCTACCTCGCCTACCTGCGCGATCCGGACGGCAACAAGCTCTGCGCCCTGCACAAGGTCGGCTGAGCAGGCTCGGGCCGCGCGCCGGCGCGTGGCCCGACGGTCGCCGCCCGGTCACGGTATTCCGTGTCGCCGCGGAGTGCTGAACGGGCGGCGGTCACCCCGGCGCCTGGTCCCCGATAGCGCCGGGGTCCCCGGCCAGCAAAGCCCGCGCTCGCGGCAGCCTGCGGGCACGCGAGCGGCCCCGGCGGCCTCCTCCCCCTTTCCGGCCCCGCTACGCTCGGCTAAGTTGCGCGCACCATTCACTGCCCGAATCGCGGAATCACCATGAAGGCCTGGTTGTGCGCTGTACTCGTCGTCGCGCTGTGTGCCGTGTCGGCGTCGGGGGTGCAGGCCGCGGTCCCAGCAGAGGACGCGCCGACCGGGAAAGAGCGCCTGGTGCTGCGCGACGTCGCCTGGACCGGCGATTTCGACGGCATGCTCGAGCGGCGGGTCATCCGCGTGCTGGTGCCCTACAGCCGAACCTTGTTCTTCTACGACGCGGGCCACGAGTACGGCCTCACCGCCCGCATCATGCGCGAGTTCGAGCGCTACCTGAACCGGCGCTACGCGAAGCAGCTCGGGCGGCGGCCGCTCACGCTGTTCCTGGTGCCCACCACGCGCGATCGGCTGGTCGAGGGCCTGGCCAGCGGCGCGGGTGACATCGCGGCCGGCAGCCTGACGGTCACGCCCGCGCGCGCCGCGAAGGTCGATTTCGTGCCCCTGCCCACACGCAGCAATCTGCGCGAAGTCATCGTCACCGGCCCCGGTGCGCCGCCGCTCGCGAGCCTCGAGGATCTATCGGGGCGGCGCGTGCACGTGCGGCCGTCGACGAGCTATGCGGACAGCCTCGGCGCGCTCAATGAACGCCTGCGCGCGGCCGGGCGGCGTCCGGTCGAACTCGTGCCGCTGCCGGACGCGCTGGAGGACGAGGACAAGCTCGAGATGCTCAATGCGGGCATCCTCGACATCGTTGTCGTCGACGAGTGGCTGGCCCGCCTGTGGCGCGGGCTGCTGCCGAAGATCACGGTGCACGAGCACCTCGCCGTGCGCGACGACGGCATCACGGGCTGGGCCGTGCGACAGGGCAGCGAGGGGCTCAAGCGCGAGATGCAGGACTTCCTCCGCCAGATGCCGCGCAATGCGGGGAGCTTCGAGTATCGCGTCGGCGCGCTGCAGCGCCGGCTCAAGCAGATCCGCAACAACACCGCCCGCCAGGAGCTCGCGCGCTTCGAACGCACGATCGCGCTGTTCGACAAGTACGGCGAGCGCTATCGCTTCGACCCGCTGATGCTCGCCGCGCAGGGCTACCAGGAGTCACGCCTGCGCCAGGAAGCGCGCAGCAAGGTCGGCGCCATCGGGGTCATGCAGGTGATGCCGGCGACGGGGCGCGAACTCGGCGTCGGCGACATCACGGTGCTCGAGCCCAACATCCACGCCGGCACGAAGTACCTGCGCCAGCTGATGTCGCGGCACTTCGCCGACGCGAAATTCGACGACTTGAATCGGCCGCTGTTCGCGTTCGCGAGTTACAACGCGGGACCGAACGCCATCAAGCGCATGCGCCGCCTCGCCGCCGCCCGGGGGCTCGACCCCGACCAGTGGTTCAACCACGTGGAAGTCGTCACCGCCGAGCGCATCGGACAGCAGCCGACGGCCTATGTCCGCAACATCTACAAGTACTACGTCGCCTACAACCTGGTCGAAGCGGCCCGGCGCGAGCGCGGGCGACACCTCGAGGGCCTGCGTCGCTGATCCGTGCGCCTGCTTGTCGGTGAAAGCGGAAATGCTGAGACAGATCAAGGCATTCTCCCCTTAACCGATTGGGAGATTGTATTTCTTGTTAAGATAATTTCCCGGCCTGCTCGCGGTCGGCAGCGGGTCGCGGATTCCGGCTCAACGAACGCAACCAGGGTGCAGTCGCCGAGATGCGAACAAGCTCCGCCGTCGTGATTGCCTCCCGGGCCGCGGCCGTCCGAGCGAAGAGCCCCCGCCAGGCAGGGGGCGGCGCGCACCGGGGGCTGCGTCGGTGCCAGGCCGCCCTGCCGCTCCTGGTCCTCGGCGCCCTGCTGAGCGCAGCCTGCGCATCGGCCGACGAGCGCAAGGTGCTGCGCGTCGTCGGTGACGACAACTATCCGCCGTTCCTTTTCCAGGATTCGACTGGCGCTGCGGTCGGCTATGTCGCGGACTGGTGGGCACTGTGGTCCAAGCGCACCGGCATCCCCGTTGACGTGAGGGCGCGGCGTTTTGCCGAAGCACGCCAGGCGCTCGTGCGTGGCGAGGTCGACGTGATCGACCCGATTTTCCGCACCCCGGAGCGCGAGCGCGTCCATGACTTTTCGCCGGTTTATGCCGAAGTCCCGGTCGGCATTTATGTCCATGCAGGCCTGCGCGGGATCACGGATTTGAGCGGGCTGAAGGGCTTCGTGGTGGGCACGCTGGAAGGTGACGCCTGTGCGGAGCGTCTCCGCTCCGCGGGCATCGATCAGATTCGTGCCTTCCCGACCAACGCAGCCGTCGTCGAACACGCGCTGCGAAATGACGTGCGCGTGTTCTGTCTCGATGAATTCCCGGCAAATTATCATCTTGCCCGGCATGAGGGGCAGCAGGCGTTCCTCAAGGCTTTCGAGCTTGGACGCGGTGAACTCCACCGCGCGGTGCGCAAGGGCGACGTCGACACCCTGCGCCTGATAGCGCAGGGCGCCGCGGCGATCACCGCCGCCGAGGACGCGGCCCTGCGCGAGAAGTGGCTGCCGCAGCCCGCGACCGACTACGGTCCACTGTTGCGTGGGGCGGCAGCGGGCCTCGCGCTGCTCGCCCTGTTCAGCGTGATGCTGGTTTTCGCGCTGCGCGCCGCGCGTCGGCGCGTGCGCCTGCAGACCGCGGCGCTGGAGGCGGAGCGCGCGCGCTTCGCCACTCTCTTTCATGCGCTGCCCGATCCCGCCTGGATGAAGGACCCGACCGGTCGCTACGTCGTTTGCAACGAAGCCTTCGCCACAGCGCTCGGCAAATCGCCCGACGCCGTCATCGGCAGGACCACCGGTGATTTCTTCGGTCGCGAAGTCGGCGCGCGTTCGGCAGCGACGGAGCGGCAGGCGCTGGCAAGCGACGAGCCGATGCGAACCATCGTCTGGGCCACGTTCCCGGGCGTCGGCACCCGGCGCCTGTACGAGACGACGAAGCGGCGGGTGCTGGGGCCGGATGGCGAACCGATGGGCGTGATCGGGATTGCGCGCGATGTCACGGAACAGCACGAACTCGAGGAGGAACTGCAGGAGCGCATCAAGGAGATGCGCTGCCTGAACGCGGTGTACAAGGCGACCGAGCGCGTGGCGCGTCCGCTGGAGGAAGTGGTGCGCGAAGTGGCGATGGCGCTGCCGTCGGGCCTGTTCTATCCCGAGAGTGCCGCCGCGTCCGTCGAACTCATGGGCGTGGTCCACGCGACGGCCGACCTGCGGCGGGCCGTGGTCATTCATGAGGCCGACGTCGAAGGGGAGGCTGAACGGCTGGGCCGCGTGACGATCGCCTATCTCGAAGCCCACGCCCCGCACGATGGCGAGCCGTTCCTGAGCGAGGAGCACCGGCTGGTCGGGCTCGTCGCGGAACGCCTGGGGATTTTCATGCAGGCGCGCGCGGCGTCGGAGCGGCTTGCGCGCGCGAAGCGCTTCGCCGAGCAGATCATCGATACCGCGAACGTCATGGTGCTGGGCCTCGACCCGCAGGGAGGGGTGCTCTTCCTCAATGCAACCGGACAGGCGATCACCGGGTATGCCGAGGCGGAACTCGTCGGACAGGACTGGTTCACGCAGTTGCTGCGTTACGAGGCGGGTGCGGACTCGCGCGGGAAGTTCCTGCGCGCCGTGGCGACGGACGAGGACTCGGCTTCAATGGAGAACACCATCTGGAGCAGGGACGGCGCCGCGCGCCGCATCCAGTGGCGCTACAGCACCGTGCTGAACCCGGAAGGCGCGCGGATTGCCGTCGCCTTCGGCGTCGACGTCACCGAGCAGCGCGAGGCCGAGGCGGCGCTCGCCGAGCACCAGCAGCACCTCGAGCAACTGGTCGCCTCGCGCACGGCCGAACTCGAGGCCACGTCCGCCTCCCTGCGCGCGCTGAACGAGGAGCAGCAGGCGGTGTTCGATGCCTCCACCGCCGGCATCGTGCTGCTGCGCGATCGCGCCGTCGTCCGCTGCAACCGCACGATGGAGACCATGCTCGGCTACGCCCCGGGCGAACTCGTCGGTCGCACTTCGCGCATCTGGTTCACCGATGAGGAGAGCTTCCTGGCAGCGGGACGTCAGGTCGAGCAGGCCTTCGCCGCCGGCGAGGCCTATCGCGACGAGGTGGAACTCGTGCGCAAGGACGGCAGTCGTTTCTGGGGTCGCCTGCACGCGGCCCCTATCGACCCCGGCGACCCGGCCAAGGGCGTGGCCGGGATGATTCGCGACATCACGCTCGAGCGCGCCGCGGTCGAGGAAATCAAGCGTGCGCGTGCCATTGCCGAAGAAGCCGCGCGCGCCAAGTCCGACTTCCTCGCCAACATGAGCCACGAAATCCGCACCCCGATGAACGCCATCATCGGCATGGCCCATCTTGCGCTGCGCACGGAGCTCACGCCGCGCCAGCGCGATTACCTGTCCAAGATCCAGGGCGCCAGCGAACACCTCCTCGGCATCATCAACGACATCCTGGACTTCTCGAAGAGCGAGGCCGGCAAGCTCGAACTCGAACAGGCCGAGTTCGACCTCGAGAAACTGCTGGTCAATGTCACCACCCTGCTCAGCGAGCGGATCGTCGCCAAGGGTCTCGAAATCTTGCTCGACGTCGCCCCTGACGTGCCGCGCGCGCTGCTCGGCGACGAACTGCGGATCCGCCAGGTGCTGCTGAACTTCTGTTCGAACGCGGTGAAGTTCACCGAATCGGGCGAAGTCTCCATCGTCGTGCGCCTGCTCGAACGGGGCGAGCAAGAGGCGCTGCTCGAGTTCGCGGTGCGCGATACCGGCATCGGCCTCAGCGAGGAACAGCAGGGTCGCCTGTTCCAGAGTTTCCAGCAGGGCGACACGTCGACCTCGCGGCGCTATGGCGGCACGGGACTGGGGCTCGTCATTTCGAAGCGGCTGATCGACCTGATGCACGGCGAGATCGGCGTCGACAGCGTGGTCGGCAAGGGCAGCACCTTCTGGTTCCGCGTGCGGCTCGGCATCGGCCGCGCGCAGGCGCCGGTGCTGCTGCCGGCGCCCGACCTGCGCGGCGCGCGCATGCTGGTCGTCGACGACAACGGCACGGCTCGCACGGTGCTGAAGGACATGCTGACCCGCATGGGTTTCGTGGTCGACCAGGCGGCGTCGGGCGTGGTCGCGCTTGAATGCGTGCGGCAGGCCGCGCGGGCGAACCGGGACTACGCGGTCGTGTTCCTCGACTGGCGCATGCCGGGCATGGACGGCGTGACGACCGCGCAGCGTATCCGCGACCTCGGCCTCGCCGCGCCCCCGCGCTGCGTGATGGTCACGGCCCACGGCCGCGAGGAATTGATGCAGGAGGTGGCGGCCTGCGGTGTCACCAGCGTGCTGCTGAAGCCGGTGGCGCCTTCGCTGCTCTTCGACACCCTGATCCAGGTGCTCGGCGGACCCGCGCGCCCAGCCCCCGTCACCGTCGCGCCCGCGGCGAACGCCCAGGCGGACCTGGCCGCGCTGCGTGGCGCGCGCATCCTGCTGGTCGAGGACAACGAGTTGAACCAGGAAGTCGCGAAGGCGATGCTCGAAGCCCTGGGCCTCATCGTCGACATCGCGGAGAACGGCCAGGTGGCCGTGGGCAAGGTGCAGGAAGCGTCCTATGACCTCGTTTTCATGGATATGCAGATGCCGGTGATGGACGGGCTGGCCGCGACCCGTGCGATCCGCCGCCTGCCGGGGACAGGCGTCGTGCCCATCGTCGCGATGACCGCGAACGTCCTGCAGCAGGATCGCGAACGCTGCTTCGAGGCCGGCATGAACGACTATCTCTGCAAACCCATCGAGCCCGCGCTGCTGACGGCCGCGCTGAAGCGCTGGATCAGGCCGCAAGGCGCCGGCGGCGCGCAATCCGGCCTGCGTGCCGCCGGCGAGGCGGGCCTTGGGCTGGACATCGAAGGCCTCGACGTGGACGGCGCGCTGCGGCGGGTGGCCGGGAATGCGCCGTTGCTGCTGTCGCTGCTGCGCAGGTTCGTCGACGGCAACCGTCACGCCGTCGCCGACATCGCCCACCTGCTCGAGACCGGCGACCGGGCGGGCGCCGAGCGTCGCGCCCACACGCTGAAGGGAGTCGCGGCCACGCTGGGCGCGACGCGCCTGCACGCGGCGGCGACCGATCTGGAAGCCGCGCTGCACGAGCATCCGGAATCCGCGGAGACCGCGCAGCGGCTGGCGACGCTGGGCGCCGTGCTGGTCTCCCTGTGCGCCGAACTCGACCGGCAGCTGCCCGGCGTCGCCGTCGACGCTGACGCGCAACCCACCGCCTGAGCGGGCGGCCGCGCGGCGGTCGCGGCGCAAGCGGCGGGTTCAGGCCTTCCTGGTCGGCCGCTTGATGAGATCCGCCACCAGCGGGTTCGGAAACTGCCGCTTGAGCACGATCGCGTAGAAGCTCTCCGTCACCCCGGGGATGTTGCAGAGCTCGACGAGCACGCCGGACTTCAGTTCGTCGTGCACGACGATCGGCGGCACGAGGGTGACCGCGTCATGTTCCCGCGCGAGCAATCTCAGCATCGCCATGTCGTCGACCTCGGCGACGATCGTCGGCCGGATGCCGGCAAGTTCCAGCACGCGATCGAAAGCCACGCGCACGTCGCTGTCGAGGCTCGGCAGCAGGACGGGCTCCGTGCGCAGATCGGCCGGAAAGCGGAACGCACGCCGCCGGCGGCGCGGCTTGCCGACGAGACTGACGGCCTGCTCGCGCAACAGGTGATTGCGCAGCGGCAGCCGCGCGTCGCGTCGCGCGGCGGTGTTCGACAGCACCAGATCGAGTGCGTGCGCCTCGAGCTGCGCGAGCAGATCCCGCATCGTGCCCGAGCGCACCACCAGCTCCACATCGGCGCGGCCGATCACCGGACGCAGGAACTCGAGCTGGAAATTGCGCGACAGCGTCGTCAGGGCGCCGACTTTCAGCACGCGCCGCCGATCGCCGGCGTGGCCCTCCAGGGTGTTCAGCAGTTCGGCGCCTGCCGCGAAGACCGTGTTCGCGTAGTCGAGCGCGATGCGTCCGGCTTCCGTGATGTGCAGGCGCTTGCCGGCCCGCTCGAACAGCGCGTGGCCAATCTGCTGTTCGAGCTTCTGGATTTGCACCGACAGGGCCGACTGCGACAGGTGCAGCTGTTCCGACGCGCGGGTGAGGCTGCCCTGGTTCGCGACGACCCAGAAATAGTGCAGGTGGTTGTAGTTCAGCTGGCGCATTGGTTTATTCACAAAACAGAAGAACTTTATTCAATCTATCCGTTTTTATTCAAATAGCTAAGCCCCTATAAAGGCGGCCGTCCTTCAAGCCGGAGACGACCGTCATGCTGACTTCACTGCCCTGGCTCGTGTTGCTGGGTCCGCTCGCGCTCGCCGGCGCCGGCGTGCTGTTCATCGTTCGCGGGCGCCGCGCCGCCCGCGATCCGGCCCGCGTCGGCAGCCATCTCGCCGCGGCGATGCTCGTGCTGGCGGTCGCCGCGGCCGCCGTGGTGGCGCAGGACGGGCCGCAGCGGACGGGGCTCGCCGGCAGCAACGGCATCGGCTTCAGCGTGTGGCTCGACTCGCTGAGCGTGACGATGCTGCTGCTGGTGTCGTTCATCGGGCTCATCGTCGTGCGCTACAGTCGGCAGTACCTCGCCGGCGACCCGGGGCAGGCCCGCTTCGTCGGCCTGCTGTGCCTGGCGCTCGCGGCCGTCCTCGTGCTGATCGTCGCCGGCAACCTGCTGCAGTTCACGCTGGCCTGGATCGCGACGAGCCTCGCGCTGCACTGGCTGCTGCTGTTCTATCCGGAGCGTCCGGCGGCGCGGATTGCCGCGCGGAAGAAGTTCATCGCGAGTCGCCTCGGCGACCTCTGCCTCATCGGCGCCCTGCTGCTGCTCTACCGGACTTTCGGCAGCCTGGACTACGCGGACCTCGTGCGCGGGGTGCACGCGCTGCGCGATACCGGCGAGCACTCGACAGCCGCGAGCGTCGCCGCCTGCCTGCTGGCCGCGGCCGCGCTGCTGAAGTCCGCTCAGTTTCCGCTGCACGGCTGGCTGCCCGAGGTCATGGAAACGCCGACACCGGTGTCCGCGCTGCTGCACGCGGGGATCATCAACGCCGGGGGCTTCCTCGTCCTGCGCTTCTCCGGGCTCATCAGCGCCAGCGGGCCCGCCATGGACCTGCTGGTGGTGGTGGGCGGCCTGACCGCGCTGTTCGGCTCGGTGGTCATGCTGACCCAGGCCTCGGTGAAGGTCGCCCTCGCGTATTCCACGGTCGCGCAGATGGGTTTCATGATGCTGCAGTGTGGGCTTGGCGCATTCAGCGCCGCAGCCCTGCACATCGTCGCCCACTCCCTGTACAAGGCGCACGCCTTCCTGTCCTCCGGCAGCGTGATCGACCTGCAGCGCGCCGCGTGGACGCCATCCCCCGGCGGACAGCCCCACGCGGCCCGCATGGTCGTCGGGCTGCTGGCCGTCGTTGCCAGCGCGATTGCCGTCGGCGCCCTGTTCGGCGTGACGCTCGAAGACAAGCCGGGCCACCTCGCGCTGGGCACGATCGTGACCCTGGGCCTCGCGCACCTCGTCGCGAGTGGCATCGACGAGCGGCCGAGCAGCTTCGTCATCGGTCTCACGGTCGCGCGCGCCGCGCTGGTGGCCGCGGCCTGGTTCTCGCTGCAGTGGGCCGCCGAAAGGTACTTCGCCGGCGCACTGCCTCCCTTTGCGAAGCCCGCGGGCCCGTTCGACCTCGTGCTCATCGGGCTGGTGGTGCTGTCGTTCGCCGCCCTGGCGCTGTTCCAGGGGCTGCTGCCACACCGCGCAGCGGAGTGGCAGGCGCTGTACGTCCTCGTCGCCAACGGTTTCTACGTCAACACGTGCGTCACGCGAGTGATGCTGCGCCTGTGGCCGGCCCTCGCGGGTGACGCGCGTGCGAACCATGCATTCAACGCCAACCAGGGAGTGCGGACATGACCATGAACTCATCCAGCCAGGTCGCCGCGGAGTCGATCATTGCGAGCGCGGCGTCGCGGTCGAATGCTGGCGCCGCGGCGGCGCGCGCGGCGCTCGTCGCTGCGATCGACCGCGCCTGCGCCCGCATCGCGCCGCTGTGGCCGCTGCGGCACTTCGTGGCCGTCAACCCGTTCCTCGGGCATACGGCGCTGCCGTTCGGCACGACCTGCGCCCGCTTCAGGCGCGTGCTGGGCGTCGACATGCTCATGCCGCGCGAGTTCTACCGGGCGGCGCTCGCGGACGGGCGCATCGAGGAGCGTGACCTGCTGGCTGCGCTGTCGGCGCAGCCGCGGACCGGTGCGACGCGCTTGACGCTTGCCGCCGTGAAGGCGGCACTGCAGGGCGAACGCACGCCGCACCCGGCGCCCGCGCGGGTCGTGACGGTCGAAGATGCGCTCGACGCGCTCGGCGCCTGTCCGAAGCGGGCGACCGACCTCGTGACCGAGGAGATTTCGAAGTGGTGCGCCGCCTATTTCGACGAAAGCCAGAGCGTATGGCGCATGCCGTCGCGCGCGCTCGGGCCCTACGCCGCGTGGCGGGCATCGATGCGGCACGACCGCAATCCCGAGGTGCTCGGGGTCAAGGGCTTCCGGTCCACGGTGGCCGGCCTGCCGGACGCGCCGGTCGACGCAATCGCCGCCGTGGTCGAGAGCCTCGGCCTGTATCCGCACGTGCTCGAGGATTACTTCCATCGCGCGCTGTTCGACATCGGCGGTTGGGCCGCCTACGCGCGCTACAGGACCTGGAATGCCGCCCTGGATGGACGGCGGGACGACACGCTGGTGCAAGTTCTCGCGGTGCGCATGGCCTGGACCCACGCACTCGCCCGCGCCCATGCGAGCGATGCGCTCACCGCGCACTGGCGCCGGGCCGTCGCCGCGGTCCGGCCGGCGCAGGACGAACACGCCGGGGACGACCCTGAACTCGCGCTCGATCTCCTGCTGCAGGAGGCCTACGAACGGGCGGGCCAGCGGCGCCTGATCGCGAGCCTCAGTCCGGTCGTGCGCGTCAGCCGCAGCGTGCTCCCCGGCGAGCGGCTGCCGCTGCAGGCCGCTTTCTGCATCGACGTCCGGTCGGAGGTGTTCCGCCGGGCGCTCGAGCAGGTCTGCCCGGTGGCGCAGACGATAGGCTTCGCCGGCTTTTTCGGCTTCCCTATCGAATATGTCCCGATCGGCCAGACGCACGGCGGCGCGCAGTGCCCGGTGCTGCTGAAGCCGACGTTCACGGTCTGCGAAGAGGTCCTGGATGCCGACGAGGGCGAGGCGGAGGAAGTGCTGGGCCTGCGCCGCCTGCGGCGGCGTGCGTCGAAAGCGTGGAAGTCCTTCAAGGGCGCGGCGGTGTCGTCCTTCACGTACGTGGAAACCATGGGCTTGCTGTTCGCCGGCAAGCTCGTCAGTGACAGCCTCGGCGTGACGCGCACGGTGGCCGATCCGCACACCGAGGGCCTGGCCCCCGACGTCATCGCGCGCAAGGGGCCGCGCATCGAACCGCGGGAGATCGGCGGCCGCCCGAGCGGCTTCACGCGCGAGGACAAGGTTGCGATGGCGCAAGCGGTGCTGCGCGGCATGTCGCTCACCGGCGGTTTTGCGCGTCTCGTGATGCTGACCGGCCACGGCAGCAGCACGGTGAACAATCCGCATGCGTCAGGTCTCGACTGCGGCGCCTGCGGCGGTCACAGCGGGGAAGCCAACGCGCGCGTCGCCGCCGCCATCCTGAATGATCCACAGGTGCGCAATGCGCTCGGCTGGCGCGGCATCAGGATCCCCGACGACACCTGGTTCCTCGGTTGTCTGCACGACACCACGACGGACGAGGTGACGATATTCGACGAGGCCGCGGTGCCGGATTCGCACCGGGACGATCTGGCCCGCCTGCGCGACTGGCTGGCCCGCGCGGCGGCGCTCGCGCGTCGCGAGCGGGCGCCGCTGCTGGGCGAGACCCGATCCGCGCGGGCCGACGCCGCGGTGCGCGCCCGCAGCCGCGACTGGTCGCAGGTCCGCCCGGAATGGGGCCTCGCCGGCAACGCCGCATTCATCGCCGCGCCACGCTCGGCGACGGCCGGCACGGATCTGGGGGGGCGCGCCTTCCTGCACAGTTACGACTGGCGGCTGGACAAGGACTTCAGCGTGCTGGAACTGATCATGACCGCGCCGATGGTGGTGGCCAGCTGGATCAACCTGCAGTACTACGGCTCCGCGGTTAACAATGGGCGTCTTGGCGCCGGCAACAAGGTGCTGCACAACGTCTGCGGCGGCATCGGTGTGCTCGAGGGCAACACGGGCGACCTGAGGGTCGGCCTGCCGTGGCAGTCGGTGCACGACGGCGAACGCCTGGTGCACGAGCCGCTGCGCCTGAACGTGTTCATCGCGGCGCCGATCGAGGCGATCGACCGGATCATCGCGAAGCGCCACGAGGTGCGTGAGCTGATCGACAACCGCTGGGTGCACCTGTTCGCGATGAACGATGCCGGCTGGCCGTCGCATCGTTACCTTGGCGGCAACCGGTGGGACAGTCTCGCCTGGCCGGCGTGACCTGGCGTGACAACGGGGCGCGCGCACGCCCGCATCGGGACCCTGCGTGCGCGCGCCTCGTTGGCCCCGGCGCGTGTCGCGGCCCGCCATGGGCGGGAAATTCTCCATTGTGCGCGATCAATCAAACCGGTTACTGAAGTCGCAGGCCGGCCGGTCCTTGGCCCGCCTTCCGCACGTCGCCGGCAGGGCCGGCGCGAGAGACCGCCGTGATCGCCAGCGCCAATCACTTCGAGCTGATTTCCCAGCTCGCCACAACGTTCATCAACATCCCGCCGGCGGAGGCAACGACCGCGGTCCAGCGCGCGCTGGCCGCCATCGGCACCCACCTTGCCGTCGATCGCGTCTACGTGTTCGACTACGACTTCGACGCCGGCTCAACCTCCAACACGCACGAATGGTGCGCCGACGGCGTGCTGCCGCAATTGGAGGCCCTGCAGGACATCCCGCTGGACGATATCCCGGACTGGGTGGAACAGCACCGGCGTGGCGACGCGATCCACATTCCCGCGGTCGATGCCCTGCCGGCCGGCCGTTTGCGCACCCTCCTGCTGGCACAGGACATCAAGAGCCTGGCGACCCTGCCGCTGATGAGCGGCACCGAGTGTTTCGGCTTCGTCGGGCTCGATCACATCAAGCGCCACCACACCTTTGCCACCGCGGAGCTCGCGATGCTGCGCGTGTTCGCCCAGCTGCTGGTCAATCTGCGGCTGCGCATGCGCAAGGATGCCGAACTCCGCACGCTCTGGCAGGCCGTCGAACAGAGCCCCAACGGCGTCATCATCACCGATGCGCGCTTCAACATCGTCTACGCGAACCCCCAGTACCTCGCGATGAACGGCCGGGTGGCGGCGGACGTGATGGGACGCAGCCCGAAGGTCTCCAGCGCCGGCCTGACGGCGCCCGCGCGTTACGAGGAAATGAGGCGGCAGCTCGCCGCCGGGGAAAGCTGGAAGGGCGAACTCGTCAATCGCCGGGCGGACGGCTCCACCTACCCGCAGTTCGCCATCATCTCCCCGGTGCGGGATGCCGCTGGAAAGACCACGCACTACCTTGGCATCCACGAGGACATCACGGCCAAGAAGCACGTCGCGGCCGAGCTCGATGCGTATCGCAACCGGCTCGAGGAACTCGTCGCTTCGCGCACGGCAGAGCTGGAACGCGCGAAGGCGGCCGCCGAGGCGGCGAGCCGCGCGAAGAGCGGGTTCCTCGCGAACATGAGCCACGAGATCCGCACGCCGCTGAACGGCATCATCGGCATGGCCTTCCTGCTCCAGCGCGAGCTGCACGACGAACGCCAGGGCAAACGCCTCGCAACGATCACGTCGGCGGCGAGGCATCTGCTCGGGTTGATCGAGAACATCCTCGACCTGTCCAAGATCGAGGCGGACCAGGTGACCATCGAAGCGGCCCCGTTCCGGCTTCCGGCCCTCATCGATCACGTCTACAGCATGACCGCCGAGCGTGCGCATTCGAAGGGTCTCACCTTCGCGCACGAGATCGACGACGCGCTGCGCGATACCGTGCTGGTCGGCGATTTCCTGCGCATCGTCCAGGTGCTGCTGAATTTCGTCGGCAACGCCGTCAAGTTCACGCAGCGGGGCGGTATCACCCTCGGGGTGCGGTCCGTGCGGCAGGATCGCGCGCAGCTGATCGTGCGCTTCGAGGTGCGCGACACGGGCATCGGGATCGCGCCCGCCGAGCAGGCGCGCATCTTCGAGGCCTTCGAGCAGGCGGAAACATCGACGACGCGCAAGTTCGGCGGCACCGGGCTCGGGCTCACGATCAGCAGGCGACTCGCGCGCCTGATGGGCGGCGACGTCGGGGTCGAGAGCGAGCCGGGCGTCGGCAGCACCTTCTGGCTCCAGGTGGGCCTGGCGCGCGCGGCCAGGCCGCTGGACGAGGCCCGCGCAAGCTGCTCGTTGCCAGCCCACGAATTGCGCCGCGGCACCCGCGTCCTGCTGGTGGAAGACAATGAAATCAACCAGGAAGTCGCCGAGGGGCTGCTCAGCGCCGCCGGCCTGTGCGTCGAGACCGCCGGCGACGGCGCGCAGGCGGTGGCCAAGGCGGAGCGTGGCAGCTATGACATCGTGCTGATGGACGTGCAGATGCCGGGAGTCGATGGCCTGGAGGCGACGCGACGCATCAGGGCGCTGCCGGGCTGGCGGGCAGTGCCCATCATCGCGATGACGGCGAACACCCTGGAGGAGGATCGGCAGGCCTGCGCGCAGGCGGGCATGAACGACTTCGTCGCCAAGCCCGTCGAGCCGGCAGTCCTGTTCAAGGCCCTTGAACGCTGGCTCGCCACGCCGCCGCCCGCGCCCGCCATGCCCCCGGCCGAGTCGCCGGACCCGTCCGTGCTCCCGGCCCTGGACGTCGTCGCGGGCCTGCGCAACGTCGGCGGCCAGCGCACGACCTACCACCAGATGCTGCGACGTTTCGCCGACGGCCATCTCGAAGACGGCGAGCGCCTGCGCCGCGCGCTCGCGGCAGGCGACGCCGACGGCGCCCGCCTGCTTGCGCATTCCCTGAAGGGATGCGCGGCGACGCTCGGCGCGGAGCCGGTGCGACTGAGCGCGACGCACGTGGAGCGGACGATTTCGGCACAACGGCAGGTGCCGGACGAGGACGCGCGTGAGCTGTGCAACCACCTGCGGGTGCTGGGCGAAGTCATTCGCAAGGTCGCCGCCGTCGATGACCCAGCGCCAGCCGCGTCGGCTGCGGCCACGCCCCCGGCCCGGGCCCCGCTCCAGCACCTCGTGCGCGAACTGGACGCCCTGCTGGCGGACGACGACTACCGCGCCTGCGAGCGCTGGCGCGAGCTGGCGGAACCCCTGCGCGAGAGCCTTGGCCCGGGCCCGGTCGACGAGCTCTCGCGACTGATCGCCGCGTTCGATCTCTCCACCGCGCAGCGGCGTCTGCGGGATTTCGGGGCTCCGGGCCTCGCGGGCGCCCCCTAGGCGCCACGGTCGGGCGCCCGCGAACACGGCCGGACCCGCCCGGGCGAAGGCGCGGCGCTCGCCGTTACAATGCCGCCTGGGCGCCCTCACCGGGGCGCGAAGCCGGCGCGGCCCCGGAGCGAGGACCATGGCAGGAGACAGCACTGACGACGAACGCTACCTCGAGCGCGCGCTGGCGCTCGCCGAGGCGGCGGCCCGCCAGGGCGAGGTGCCGGTCGGCGCGGTGCTCGTGTGCGACGGCGCGGTGATCGGCGAGGGCTGGAATCGCCCGATCTCGAGTTCGGATCCGACCGCGCACGCCGAGATCGTCGCGCTGCGCGCGGCGGCCGCGAGCCGGCGCAATTACCGGCTGCCGGGCTCGACGATGTACGTTACGCTCGAACCCTGCGCGATGTGCAGCGGGGCACTGATCCACGCCCGGGTCGCGCGCGTGGTGTTCGGCGCCTTCGACCCGAAGACGGGCGCCGCCGGCTCCACCCTCGACGTGCTGAACACGGAACGGCTGAACCACCGTGTCGAGATCCGGGGGGGCGTGCTCGCCGAGGCCGCCGCCGCGCAGCTGCAGGCCTTCTTCAAGGCGAGGCGATGAACGCATGAAGCGAACCGATCTGAACACCCTGGCGACGACTCTCGGCGAGCGGCTCCTCGCGCGCGGCTGGCTGCTCGCCACCGCCGAATCCTGCACCGGCGGCGGCATCGCGACGGCGGTGACCGAGGTGAGCGGCAGTTCCGCGTGGTTCGACCGCGCGTTCGTGACGTACTCGAACGCCGCGAAGATGGACATGCTGGGCGTGCCGGCGGCCACGCTAGCCGCGCACGGCGCAGTCAGCGAGGCCACCGCGCTCGCCATGGCGACCGGCGCCCTCATGCGCTCCGCGGCGCAGCTCGCGGTGGCCGTGACCGGCGTCGCCGGGCCCACCGGCGGCAGTCCGGCGAAACCGGTCGGCACGGTGTGTTTCGGCTATGCCGGCGCGGGCTTCCCGGCCTTCGCCCTCAAGCGGCACTTCGATGGCGATCGCGCGGCGGTGCGCGCCCAGACCGTGCGCGCCGCGCTCGGCGACCTGCTCGCGCTTGCCGAGGGCCGGCACCCCGCATGACGGTGCCGCGGCGCGCGCGGCTGTTCTTCGCGCTGTGGCCGGGAACTGCCGAGCGGCAGGCGCTGGCTGCCGCCGCGAACTGCGTCACGCTCGAGGGCGGTCGGCGCGTGCCGCCCTCGAACCTGCACGTCACGCTCGCCTTCATCGGCGCGGTGGACGCGGTGGGGGAGGCCGCCTGCCTGCGTGCCGCCGGGCGCGTGGAGGCCGCGCCTTTCGCGCTCGACGTCGACCGGGTGGGCCATTTTCCCCGCGCCCGGGTCGCGTGGCTCGGCCTCGGCGAGCCGCCGGCGGCGCTCACCGCGCTGGTGGCGACGCTGCGCGCCCGCCTGGCGGAGGAAGCGGTGAACTTCGACCCCCGGCCCTTCCGCTGCCACGTGACCATCGCGCGTGATGTCCTGCAACTGTCGCTGCCGCAGCGGGCGCCGGCGGTGCACTGGCCGGTGACGGAGTTCGCACTCGTCGAGTCCGTCACGCGGGCCGCGGGGCCCCGCTACGAAGTCCGTGCCGGATGGCTGCTCCGCACCGGTTCTCTCGGTTAAACCACGGGGGGCACCTGTGCAATAATCGCGCTGCCGTCATGGCCTCTGACACCTCGCCAAACCTTCAATAACACCCCGGGGGAATTCCATGGATGACAATCGTAAAAAAGCGCTAGGAGCGGCGCTTGCGCAAATCGAAAAGCAGTTCGGCAGCGGCTCCATCATGCGGATGGGCGATGCCGGCGCGCAGCGTGACATCGACATCGTGTCGACCGGCTCGCTGAGCCTCGATCTCGCACTCGGGGTGGGTGGTCTGCCGCGCGGCCGCATCATCGAGGTCTTCGGGCCGGAATCGTCGGGCAAGACCACGCTCGCACTGCACGTCGTCGCGGAGATGCAGAAACTGGGCGGCACCGCGGCCTTCGTCGACGCCGAACACGCGCTCGACCCGCTGTACGCCGAGAAGCTCGGCGTGAAAATCAACGATCTGCTGGTGTCGCAGCCGGATACCGGCGAGCAGGCGCTGGAAATCACGGACATGCTGGTACGCTCGGGCGCCGTCGACATCATCATCGTCGACTCCGTCGCCGCGCTGACGCCAAAGGCCGAAATCGAGGGCGAGATGGGCGACACGCACGTCGGCCTGCAGGCGCGCCTGATGTCGCAGGCGCTGCGCAAGCTCACCGGCAACATCAAGCGCGCGAACACGCTGGTCA
>CALRPY020000025.1:0-61945 GCA_943370145.1 Hydrogenophaga intermedia
CGGCGTCCGCACCCAGCAGGCGGGACGCGGCGGCGGCGCAGCCGAAGGCGCCGATGATGCCCGTCGGATGCCAGCCCTTGCGCTGCAGGGTGCCGCGCGCCACGCGACCTATCCGCGCGTCGAGTTCGAGTGCGACGAGGTAGGCCGCGAGCGCCTCGCGGCCGCTGGCGCCCCGCGCATGCCCGACGCCGAGCATCAGCGGCACGGCGCTGGCGGAGCAGTGCACGACGCTGTCGCCGTGCGTGTCGTCGAAGTCCAGGCCGTGTACCAGCACGCCGTTCAACAGCATCGCATCGCGCAGCGCGAGGCGCTCGCCGCGGCCCAGCACGGGGCTGTCGCCGGCTTCCCCGATCTCGCGCAGGCCGCGCGCGGTGCGCTCGGCGAAATCGTAGGTGCTGGATGCGAGGCCGATGCCCAGCGCGTCGAGAATGTTCAGTTTCGCGCGCGCGATGGCGTCGTCCGGAATGGCCTGCGCGGCGAGCGTCGTCGTGAATGCGGCAAACCGCTGTGCGAGGCTGGGGGTGACATCCGACATGCGATGACTCGACGTGACGTGGGGCGAAAAAATTGCCACCGCCCGGTACCGGGGTGCGACGGCGGGCGCCGGCCCGGGCACGATTCGGGGCGATAAGCGAAGCCGACTGCGCGCGCCGGGTAATCTTCAGTAGAATTCGCGCGCCGTGCCATTACACGAGGCCGCTTGGTCATCGTCAAGCACGCCCGACCACGAACCGGACAAGGATCCCCATCGAGCCCTTGATGAGACGCCTGCTGCGCAAAGTCTGCTGCCTGGCACTGCTGTGCCACTACCCCGTGACCGTCCTGGCGTGGAGCACGCTCGAGAACTGGGCCGACGTGCTGCTGCTGCAGATGAAGGCCAAACAGCCCCTCCCTGCCTTGTCGAGCTATGGCGCGGAACTCCCCCTCGCCGATGCCTATGCCGTGCAGCGCCTCCTCGTGAAGGAGCTGGCGACGCAGTCGCCGCTGGTGGGCTACAAGGCGGAGCTGACGACCCCGATGTCGCGCGTGAAGATGCGCGCCGCCGCGCCGGTGTTCACCGCCGTGCTGAAGCGCGACCTCCTGGTCCGCGGCAGCGACCTCGGCCCGGCCAAACCCGGTGAACACAGCATTGCGGCAGCCATCGGCTACGTGGTGAAGCGGCGCATCGAGGCGCCGATTGCGAATCCCGCGGTGCTGCCGGGCCTCATCGCGAGGGCAGTGCCGGTGGTCATGGTCCTCGACCTCAAGTTCGAGAACCGCTCGGCGGTCCGCGCGGCGGATCTGGTCGCCGCCAACGGCGCCCACACCCACCTGATCGTCGGCAAGGACTTTCCCGACACCACGCCCACCGCCGCCGACGCGGTGCTGGTCGAGGTCCTGCACGAAGGTAACGTCATCGACCGCGCGAAGGGGACCAACATCATGGGCAGCCAGGCCAAGGCCCTCCTGTGGCTGGTCAACGAGATCGTCGCGCACGGACAGGTCATCGTGCCCGGCCAGGTGCTGGTGACCGGCCCGCTGTCGGAACCGATGGCGATTTCACCGGGCAATTACGTAATCAAGTACTGGGACCACGACGAGATCCCGGTCACTCTCCGCGCGCCCGGCACCTGAGTCGGCCGCGCCCGCGTCAGCCGACCGCGTAGAGGTAGAGGATCCCGACACCCACCGCGTAACCGACCAGCACGTAGGACAGGTTCCAGCGCAGCAGGTCGAGCGTGCGCAGGCCGAAGCGGCCCTGGAACACGAGGCTGGTGCCGGAGAACGGCGAAATCACGAGGCCCAGCCCCCAGGCGAGCAGGAATACGCCGCCGATGAGATTGCCGTCGTAGCGTTCCAGCGGCCACAGGCTCGCGAGCACCGAGATGCTGACCACCGGATGCACCCCGCCGACCGCGAGCACGATCAGCGTCGCCAGCATCAGTGCCGCGGCACCCGGGCCGAAGCCCGCCGGGGCGAGCACCAGGTCACTCATGCCGACCGCTGCCCCGATGCCGGCCGTCATCACCGCCGCGCTGAGGAACATGGCGACTTCGCCGCGCATCTCGGGCAGACGCTCGCGCACGTGGCGGGAGAGGACCCCGGCGGCGTCGCCGGGACGCCGCAGCAACAGGACGCCGAGCACCACGCCGAGCGCAGCGCCCTCGATCAGCACCAGCACCGACAGGTCGGGCAGCAGGGCGTGGCCGCTCAGCACGCAGGCGGAGAGCAGCAGCGGCGCCCACAGCGCCCGCCAATGCAGCGGGAAGCCCGTGAATTCAGGCGCGCCCGGGTCGCGCGGCAGGGACCACGCGCAGAAGAGCATCAGCATCGCCGAGGTTGCAAAGCCGATGCCGGAGATCACGGGCAGCCGTGCGCCCGGCAGGTAGTGCAGGATGAGGGCCATCGCGATGAAGAAGGGCGACCACATCGACGCGGCGACGAAGGCCCGGCTGACGGTCTTGGCCTGCAGTGCGGTCATGCCGCGCGCGCCTGCGATCCGCTCTCCAATCAGCACCGGCGCGGAGATGTTGATGACCGCACCGAACAGGTGTGACGCGGCCAGGGTCTCGAGGACCGCGCGCCGGCCGCGTGGCAGGACCTCGTCGGCGTCGCCGGTCGACGTGATCGGCCGCAGGAAGCTCACGGCCGCGAGCATCGCCAGCAGCGCATGGTTACCGTCGCGCAGGCCGGTCCACCACGCCCAGTTGCCGTGGGCCGACGCGTAGGCGATCCCGGCGAGGCCCACCAGCGACATCAGCGCGGCCTGGAGTGCCTGGAAGCGCGTCAGGCCGGGCAGCAGCAAAAGGCCCGCCAGCCACGCGCAGGCGCCAGGCAGCCACGCTGGCAGGCCGCGCGCCTCGACCCCAGCGGCAAATGAAAACAGCATCATGGCGGCGATGGCGATGCCCGCCGCGGTGCGCCTGGTCGGCATGAATCAGCGCAGGCCCTTGTCGCGGACGATCGTCGACGCGATTTCCTCGATCGAGACCGTGGTCGTGTCCAGGTA
This sequence comes from Hydrogenophaga intermedia, assembly GCA_943370145.1. Classification (GTDB taxonomy): domain Bacteria; phylum Pseudomonadota; class Gammaproteobacteria. The sequence goes on from CALRPY020000025.1 coordinate 2,990, forward strand.
CTGGATGTTCTCGGCCTTGAACAGCGCCTCGGCCTGCGCAACCTCGGCCCGGCACTGGGCGATCGTCGAATACACGCCGTGCGGCCGCCGCTCGTGGCGGATGCGGCTCAGTTGCTCGGGCACGATCGTCAGTCCGTAGAGCTTCTGGCGGACTTTCGCGAGGGCCGCCGGCAGGCGGCCGGTCTCGAAATCGTCGTCGGTCAGCGGGTAATTGGCGGCCTTGAGCGAGTAGTGCATCGCGAGGTACAGGCAGGTCGGCGTCTTGCCGCTGCGCGAGACACCGACGAGCACGATGTCGGCCTCGCTGAGGTCCCGGGTGCTGATGCCGTCGTCGTGGCCGAGCGTGAAATTCAGCGCGTGCAGGCGCCGCTCGTAGACCGTGACGTCGCGGATGCCGTGCATGCGGCCCGCGGTGTGGGAGGACGCCGCGCCCAGCGCGTCTTCCAGCGGCTCGATGAAGGTGCCGAAGAGGTCGAACACGTACTGGTTCGCCGAACCGATGATGTACTGGGTCGTCGGGTCGGTCAGCGTGCTGAACACCAGCGGCGGGACCCCGTCCTCGAGGCAGGCGCCGCGAATGATCTCCGCAGCGTTTTGGGCGGCTACCTGGTTGGTCACGAAGGGCAGGGTGCGGGTCACGAACTCGATGTCCGGGAACTGCGTCAGCAGGCTCTGTCCGAGGGTTTCCACCGTGATACCGGTGCGATCGGAGACGAAAAATGCCCGCCGCTTCAATTTTTTTGAGTCGTTGATAAGACGTTCCTCGGGAGTCGGTTACAATGCCGGTTCTGTCGCCGCGGCTGGGCGGGATCGAACCTCAAAGAGTACATGGCATGACCGATTATATAGTCTCGCTCGAACACACCGGTATTGACGACATCGACCGCGTCGGCGGCAAGAACGCCTCCCTCGGCGAAATGATTCGCCATTTGAGCGAAGCGCACGTGCGCGTGCCGGGCGGTTTCGCCACCACGGCCCAGGCCTTCCGCGACTTCCTGGCCCAGGATGACCTGGCGGGCCGCATCGAGCGGCGGCTCAAGGGGCTGGACACCGGGAACGTCACCGCGCTGGCCGCCGCGGGCCGCGAAATCCGCGGCTGGATCGTCGACACCCCGCTGCAACCGGCGCTCGAGCAGGCGATCACCACCGCGTTCGAGGCCATGGCGGCCGATGCCCCGAGCGGTTTCTCGGTCGCGGTGCGCTCGTCGGCCACCGCCGAGGATTTGCCGTCCGCCTCGTTCGCCGGCCAGCAGGAGACCTACCTCAACGTGCGCGGCCTGGAGGAAGTGCGCCGGCGGATCAAGGACGTCTTCGCGTCGTTGTTCAACGACCGCGCGATTTCCTACCGCGTGCACCACGGCTTCGAGCACGAGAAGGTCGCGCTGTCGGCCGGCGTGCAACGCATGGTCCGCAGCGACATCGGCGCCAGCGGCGTGCTGTTCACGCTGGACACCGAGTCCGGTTTCCGCGACGTCGTCTTCATCACCGCGAGCTACGGCCTCGGCGAACTGGTGGTGCAGGGCGCGGTCAATCCCGACGAATTCTACGTCTACAAGCCCGCGCTCGCGGCCGGCCGGCCGGCCATCCTGCGCCGGAACCTCGGCAGCAAGCACGTGCGCATGAATTACTCGAACGACGCGGGGAGCGACCACGGCGTCGTCACCCTCGAGGTCGACGAGGCCGATCGCCGCCGCTTCTGCATCACCGATGCCGACATCACCGAACTTGCCCGGCTTGCCGTCGCGATCGAACAGCATTATGGACGTCCGATGGACGTCGAGTGGGCGAAAGACGGCCTCGACGGCAAGATCTATGTCGTCCAGGCACGTCCGGAGACGGTGCAGAGCCGGACCGGCCAGGTAATCGAGCGCTACACCCTGAGCCGCCGCGGCGAGGTGCTGGTCGAGGGGCGCAGCATCGGCCAGAAGATCGGCAGTGGCGTCGCCCGGGTCATCACCGACATTTCCGACATGGCCAAGCTCAACGAAGGTGACGTGCTCGTCACCGACATGACCGACCCGGACTGGGAACCGGTCATGAAGCGGGCCGCGGCGATTGTCACCAACCGCGGCGGCCGTACCTGCCACGCGGCGATCATCGCCCGCGAACTGGGCGTGCCGGCCGTCGTCGGCTGCGGCACGGCGACCGACGCCATCGCCGACGGCAGGCCCGTCACGGTTTCCTGCGCCGAGGGCGACAGCGGCTACATCTACGACGGCCTGATCCCGTTCGAACGGCGCGAAATCGAACTGAATGCGATGCCGTCGCTGCCGGTCAAGATCATGATGAACGTCGGCAATCCCGACCGGGCCTTCGCGTTCTCGAACCTGCCGAACAAGGGCGTCGGCCTCGCGCGCCTCGAGTTCATCATCAACCGCATGATCGGCATCCATCCGCGCGCGCTCGTCGACTATGCGAAGCTGTCGCGCGACCTGCAGGAAACGATCGAGCCGCTGATCGCGGCCTACGACAGCCCGCGCGAGTTCTTCATCGCACGCCTCGCCGAGGGCATCTCGACGATAGCGGCGGCCTTCAATCCGCATCCGGTGATTGTGCGCCTGTCCGACTTCAAGTCGAACGAGTACGCAAACCTGATTGCCGGCAGCGTCTACGAGCCCGAAGAGGAAAACCCGATGCTCGGGTTCCGCGGTGCGTCGCGCTACATCGCGGAGTCGTTCCGGCCGTGCTTCGAAATGGAATGCGAGGCGCTCAAGCGCGTGCGCGACGAGATGGGACTGACCAACGTCGAGGTCATGGTGCCCTTCGTGCGCACGCCCGACGAAGCCGCGCACGTGATAGAACTGCTGAAGTCCTGTGGCCTCGAGCGCGGCAGGAACGGCCTGCGCATCATCATGATGTGCGAACTGCCGTCCAATGCGCTGCTCGCCGAGGACTTCCTGCAGTACTTCGACGGTTTCTCCATCGGCTCGAACGACCTGACGCAGCTGACGCTCGGCCTGGACCGCGATTCCGGCCTCGTCGCCCACCTGTTCGACGAGCGCAACCCGGCGGTGAAGGCGCTGATGGCGCGTGCGATCGACGCCTGCCGCGCCGCCGGCAAGTACATCGGGATCTGTGGCCAGGGGCCGTCGGACCACGAGGACCTCGCGGCCTGGCTGCTGGAGCGCGGCATCGAGAGCATCTCGCTGAACCCCGACACCGTCGTCGAGACCTGGATCGACCTCGCCGGCCGTCACGGCTGATGCGCCGGGCCGGGCCCTAGCCCCCGGCCCGGCCGCCCCTGTCACGACAGGCGCAGCTGTTCTTCCAGCACCTTGCGCTCCTGGGGCGGAACGTCCGTCTCCGCCAGCCGCGCGACGATCAGGTCGCGCGGCACCAGACCCTTGGCAATCAGGCGGCGCTTTTCCTCCGGCAGCACCGCGTCGCGAAAGAAGATGTCGCCGACGGGTACCAGCCGGTGCTCGACGATGAGCAGGACTTCGTTCAGCAGCGCGCGAAATCCGCTGTGCGTGTTGGCCAGCCTCCCTTCGACGAACTCCGGCAGCGCGACGCCGTCGCTGTAGATGCCGCGCATCTCCTTCTTGTAGCGTTCGATGACCAGCGAATCCACCGTGGCCTCGATCCTGTCCTCGATACGCTTCAGGCGCGTCGACATCAGGTACTGCATGACCTGCTGGTGCTGCGCATCCCGCGCAACCTGCGCATAGATGGCGAGCACATCCTTGATCCCGAGGCGGTTGTAGACGTCGTGCGTGAAGTATTCGTCGCGCGCGCGCGCGAGCGCGTCGTAGCCGGGGAAGCCCAGGATGGTGGCGACGTCGGGCAGTTCACGGATGTTCGGGTTGAAACCGACCGCGCACAGCAGCTGGGCGTGGGTGAGACCGAGCTTGTGCGCGATTTCTCGCGAGCGGGAACCCTGAGCCTCCTTGTCGCGCGCAGCCGCGGCCTTGAAGACCAGCTTCAGCAGTTCCTCGGCGGATGCCGTCAGGATTTGCTCGAACACGGACATGCGTCGGACTCTTGATTCGCCTGACCGCTAGCATACGCCGGGCGCACCCGACGTGCCGTCCGGGCGTCGCGGCGGCGCTCAGCGGGATTTCACCATCTCCCGCGCCAGTGCGAAGATTTCCGGTGCGTCCATCAGCTGGTCGTTCGACACGAACAGGCGCCCGACGCAGCTGCGCTGGAGTTCCAGCTTCAGGCCGCCGAAGCCCAGCGCGCCGAAGCAGATCTTGCCGTGCCTCGCGACGCCGCGGTCCGCCATCTCGATACCGGCGATGCCCGCCGGCGGCGTGGCGTTCGCGTCCATCACGAGTTCGAGCGTGGGATGGGCCGCCCACTGTTCCTCGGCCAGGAGCCGGATGCCGGCCGCGCCGGTCGACACCACGATATGTGCGCCGGCGATGCAGGCGCCGGTGCTCGCCCCGTCGCTGGCCGCCGCCGCTTCCAGCCTGACGCCAAAACGCTGTTCCATCGCCGCGCAGGCGGCTGCGGCGCGCCCGTGGTCGCGCGAGGTCACCAGCACGGACGCGCCGAGGCGGGCGAGCAGCACGGCGGCGCGCTGGCCGACGGGGCCCGTGCCGGCGAGGATCACGGCGCGCTTGCCGACCGGGTCGAGGTGCTGGCCGATGTGCGCGACAGCCGCGGCGGCCGTCGTATTGGCGCCGTTGCTGTCGAGCATCATCGACACGCGGAAATTGCCGAAGAAGCGTTTCCTGATCGCGTCGAACAGCGCTTCACCGTCAGCGACGTTGCTGCCGGTGACGAACACGGCGGTGAACTTCTTGTTGGCCGGCGCCCGCGTGAAGACCGCGCCGTCGACGAGGCGGGGCAGGTCCGCGGGCCGCACGCCGCCGACGCGCACGACGTGGTCGGCCCCCCCATCGTATGCCACCACGGTGTCGAAGGTGTTCGGGATGGCGTCTGTATCGATCTGGAAGAGCAGCTTTTTCATCTGGAATTTCCGCGGCTGGCATAGGGGGGCGGTTGCGCCGGCACACTAACGGCTGCCGTCTTGCGCGACAACCCCGGGCCCGCACCGTGCGGACGCGACCCGATGCCGGGGTCACCGCCGCGACGCCCCCTGGCGGCCCCGATATACTGCCGGCCCGTTTCGCGTCACCAGAAGGAGACCGCCGTGATCAAGGATCTCACCCTGCAGGCATTCCTCGACCAGCTGGCGAGCGGCGCGTCGACGCCGGGCGGCGGCAGCGCGGCTGGCCTGATGGGCGCGATGGGCGCCGCCCTGGTCGGCATGGTCTGCCAGTTCACGGTCGGGCGCGAAAAATACGCGGCGGTCGACGCTGACATGCGTCGCGTGCTGGACGCGGCCGAAGCCGCGCGCGGGATATTGACCGACGCGATTGCCGCCGATGTCGCGGCCTTCGACCAGGTCATGGCGGCCTATGGATTGCCCAAGGCCTCGGACGGGGAGAAGGCCGCGCGCAGCGGGGCGATCCAGCTTGCGCTGAAGGCCGCGACCGAGGTGCCGCTGACCTGCGCGCGCGCTTGCGCCGAGGTGATCCGGCTCAGCGCCGAGGCCGCCGAATACGGCAATAACAACGTCGTCAGCGACGCCGGCGTCGCGGTGATGGCGGCTTATGCCGGTCTGAAGAGCGCCGCGCTGAATGTATACGTCAACACGGGCAGCATCGGGGACGACGCGTTCACTGCCCCGCGGGTGCGGGAACTCGAGGCGTTGCTCGTCGCGGCCGAAGTCGACGTGGCGCGCATATTCGACGCGGTGCGTGCCAAACTCTGAGCTCCCGTCCGGCGTCAGCCGGTCACGATCCGCATCGAGAAGTCGGTTGCCCTGACGTGCTTCGTCAGGGAGCCGACCGAGATGAAATCAACGCCCGTCGCGCCGACGGCCGGCAGGTCCGCGAGTTCGAAGCCGCCCGACGCCTCCAGCTTCAGGCGCCCCGCCGCCAGCGCGACCGCCTCGCGCATCATCGGCGGCGTGAAGTTGTCCAGCAGCAGCATGTCGGCGCCGGCCGCGATCGCCTCTTCGATCTGGTCGAGTCGTTCGACCTCGACCTCGACCGGGATCGTCGTGCCGCTCGCGCGCATGGCGCGTATGGCGGCGCCGACCGAGCCGGCCGCGGCAATATGGTTCTCCTTGATCAGCACGCCGTCGTAGAGGCCGGCCCGGTGGTTGTAACCGCCGGCACAGCGCACCGCGTACTTCTGCGCGCGACGCAGGCCGGGGATGGTCTTGCGGGTGTCGAGCAGGCGGGTGTTCGAACCGGCAAGCGCCTGCACGTAGGCGCGGGCGGCGGTCGCCGTGCCGGACAGGGTCTGCAGGAAATTGAGGGCGGTGCGCTCGCCGGTGACGATGGAGCGGGCCGGCCCGCGCAGCGTGCAGACCAGCGCGTCGGGCGCGAGCGCCGCACCGTCGTCCTGTTGCCAGGCGATGGCCACGCGCGGGTCCAGCTGCCTGAACACTTCGTCGAACCACGGGCGCCCGCACTGCACGGCGGCCTCGCGGGTGATGACCGTGGCGGTGGCCTCGGCCGCGGCGTCGATGAGCCGGGCGGTGGCGTCGCCGCTGCCGAGGTCCTCGGCGAGCGCCGCGCGGACATTCGAGTCGAGATCCGCGAGGTAGTCGATGACCGTTTCGCTGCGGTCGAAGGGGCGTTTCATGTCGGGCCTTTCGTGCCGGGATGGCGGCCATGCGCCCGCGTGGGGTGCGGTGGCCGGGAAGGGATTTCGATAGTGTTATTATGACCGGCCGGCATGATTTCGGAGAACCCGCTGATGAGGATGCCGCCCGTTCCGCTGAAGGTCGAGCCTTCGCGCGCAGTGCGCTCAATCGAGGAGGATGTCCTTGACGGGCTTTTCGAGCCGCCGCGCCAACTGCCCCCCAAGTATTTCTACGACGCGCACGGTTCACGCCTGTTCGACGAGATCTGCCGCACCGAGGAGTACTACCCGACGCGTGCGGAGACCGCGCTGCTGGAGCGGCACGCGGGCGAGATCATCGTCCTGGCGCGGCCGACGAGCCTCGTCGAGCTCGGCAGCGGCGTCGGCGCCAAGGCGAGCCTCCTGTTGCGCGCCTGCGAGCAGCATGATGTCCAGGCCAGCTATGTGCCCTTCGATGTCTGCGCCGACGTGCTGACCGAGAGCGGGCTCGCGCTGCAGCGGCAGTTTCCCTGGCTCGCCGTCGAGCCGCTGGTCGGCGACTTCACCGCCGGCCTCGACAACGTGCCGCTGCGCGAGGGGCGCCGGTTGCTGATGTTCCTGGGCGGCACGATCGGCAATTTCGACGATGCCGAAGCGAGCGCCTTCCTCGCCGAAATCCACGCCCTGATGAACGATGCCGATCACCTCCTGCTGGGCGTGGATCGCGTCAAGGCGCCGGAGATCCTGCACGCCGCCTACAACGATGGACGCGGTGTCACCGCCCAGTTCAACCTGAACGTGCTGTCGGTGCTGAACGCCGAACTCGGCTGCGATTTCGATCTTGCCAAGTTCGAGCATCGCGCCTGCTACAACGCGGCCGCGGAACGCATCGAGATGTACCTCGACAGCGTCGTCGACCAGCAGGTCGGCTTCGGCAAGCTGGGTCGCACATTGCAGCTGCGCGCCGGTGAATCGATCATGACCGAGATCAGCCGCAAGTATTCGGCCGAGGGTCTGCACGCGTTGCTGGCGCGGGCTGGCTTCTCCCTCGTGCGGCACTTCGAGTCGGGGCATCCGCTGTTCTCACTGGTGCTCGCGCGTCGCGCGCGCGGTTGAGCCCGCAATGCCGGAGTCCAGCGGCGCGGGGGCGGTCGAGGGCTGGCTGCCCGGCCTGCGCCGCGTGCCGTCGCCGAATTTCGATGCACGCCCGCCTGGCATCGTCATCGACCTGCTGGTGATCCATGCGATCAGCCTGCCGCCACGGCGCTATGGCGGTTCCTGGATCGAGGACCTGTTCCTCAATCGCCTCGACACCGCCGCCGATCCGTACTTCGCGGGCCTTGCCGGCCTGCGCGTGTCAGCGCATTTTCTCGTGCGCCGTGGCGGTGAGTCCCTGCAGTTCGTGTCCATCGCCGACCGTGCGTGGCACGCCGGGGTGTCACGTTTCCGCGGGCGCAGCGCCTGCAACGACTTCTCGGTCGGGATCGAACTCGAGGGCTGCGACGAGGATCCTTTCACCGACGCGCAATACGCGGCGCTGGACACGCTGACGCGGCGCCTGCTGCTGGCCTGCCCGGGCATCACCCCGGACAGCATCGTCGGCCATGCCGACATTGCCCCGGAACGCCGAACCGATCCGGGTCCCTGCTTCGACTGGCCCCGCTACCGGGCCGCGCTTGGTCGGCGCGGCTGAAGGGCCGGGCGCGAATCCTCCGCCTTCATACTGCCGAGGCGGGGCGCCGACGCCGACGGTGGCGCGGAATGCGTGAGCGTTATTCGCGCCCGGTCGTTCAGGCCGTGGCGAGCAGCTCGGCAACGGCCTGCAGCGAATAGCGGCCGTCATCGAACACCAGCACCTGGCCGGCCTCGTACCAGTCTCCCAGTACATGGCGGGTGGCAGGGCGGCCGTCGAGGTCGAATTGATGCGTCGCCGGACGGTGGGTGTGGCCATGGATCAGCACGTTCGCGTCGTGCTCGCGCATCGCGCGAGCGACCTCGTCCTCGCTGACATCCATGATGTCGGCGGCCTTTTCGGCCATCGAATGCTGGGTTCCTTCGCGGGTCTGGGCGGCGATCCGCCGCCGTTCGGCGAGCGGCATCGCGAGGAAGCGCTGCTGGTTCGCCGGGTCGCGCACGAAGCGCCGGAATTCCTGGTACTTCGTGTCGAGCGTGCACAGCAGGTCGCCGTGGGTCAGCAGCGCACGGTCATCGCCAAGCGCGACGACGGTGTAGTCGTCGAGCAGCTCGGCGCCCGTCTCCGCCTGGAAACCTGCGCCGAACAGGAAGTCGCGGTTGCCGCGCGCCACGCGCACGCGGCAGCCCGCGCGCTTCAGCGCCGCGAGTCGCGTGACGAGTTCGCGATGCAGGGGCGCATCGTCGTCGTCGCCCGGCCAGAACTCCACGATGTCGCCGAGCAGGTAGAGCTCGGCGCGCCAGTCCCGGACCAGGTCCAGCAGTGCGGCGAATTCGGCATTCTGGCGCGGGCGCTCCGCGCAGAGGTGGGTGTCGGAGGCGAAGACGATGCGCATGCGCGGCCTTAATCGACCTTTGCGCTGACGATTTCGATGGCCTCGACCGGCACGTCCTGCATGCCGCCGGCATTGCCGGTCGCGACGCCCTTGATCGCGTTGACGATATCCATGCCGTCCGTGACCTCGCCGAACACGCAGTAGCCCCAGCCCTGCGCGGTCTGGTTGCGGTGGTCCAGGAAATCGTTGTTCTTCACGTTGATGAAGAACTGCGCGGTCGCGGAGTGCGGGTCGTTGGTGCGGGCCATGGCGATGGTGCCGACCTTGTTGCCGAGACCGTTGCTCGCCTCGTTCTGGATTGGGGCGCGGGTCTGCTTCTGGCGCATGCTCTTCTCGAGCCCGCCGCCCTGGATCATGAAATTGTCGATGACGCGGTGGAAGATGGTGCCGTCGTAGAAGCCGTCCTTCACGTACTGGACGAAGTTGGCGACGGTCGCCGGCGCCTTGTCGTCGAAAAGTTCAAGGCTGATGTTTCCTTTGCTGGTTTCCAGCGTGACGCGCGTTCCGGCCATGGGTCTGGTCCTCTGTTTGGATTCGATGAGGCGGGCGGCCGGCAGGGCGCGCCCACGAAAACGGGCATGGTGCGCGACGCGCAGGGCCGTCGCAAGCAGTCAGCTGGACGGGATGGCCGCGGATGCGTTGATTCCGGCCTCGTCGGTGCGTATCATCCCGCCTCTCGCGAAGATTCGACCGTTTGGCCGCGGACTCGGGGCATAGCGCAGTCTGGTAGCGCACCTGCTTTGGGAGCAGGGGGTCGGGGGTTCAAATCCCTCTGCCCCGACCAACACGGTGTTCGTTCCTGATCAAGGCTTTGTCGGCGCCTGTAGCTCATCTGGATAGAGCATCGGCCTTCTAAGCCGAGGGTAGCAGGTTCGAGTCCTGCCAGGCGCGCCAACATCGCCTGGTGAGGCCGGCGGACGGAGACGAGTCGGGTGCGAAACTGGCAGTCGGAAACGATGGCGGGCGTAGCTCAGTTGGTAGAGCACAGGTTTGTGGCACCTGGTGTCGTGGGTTCGATCCCCATCGCTCGCCCCATCCGTCTGCGGGACTCATGCAGGGCCGTTAGCTCAATTGGTAGAGCAGCTGACTCTTAATCAGTAGGTTGTAGGTTCAAGTCCTACACGGCCCACCAAACCCTTCGAAACTCCCGCACGCCCCGCAGTCCCGCTGGACCACGCGCACGGGCAAGCACCTGCCTGGGCACGACACTCGCGCGATCACGCTGTTCCAGCGTTCCCGGCCTGGCGCCGTTGCTGGCCTGCGCGATTGCGGGCTGAACGTCGCACAGGCATTCGGCGCACGCCGCTTATCGACCCCACCGCCCGTCCATGCGCCGTTCCGCGCGGCGGCTTCGCGTCGGCGACTGCCGGGCGCGCGGCCTATTCCGACAGGGCCATGTTGGCGGCCGTGCGGGCGCCCGGAGGCCCCCCGACGCCCGGTTGGGGACCGGCGGTCGCGGCGGCCAGCCGCCGCCTCAGTTCGGCAATCTCCGCCGCGGCCAGCGCGTCGCGTGCCGCAACCTCGGCGAGCAGCGCCGCGCGCTCGGCCTGCCAGCGCGCTTCGCTTTCGGCCACGCGCCGGGCGAACTGCGCCTCCAGCGCCCGTTCACGCAGTTCGAGTTCGTGACTGCCGTGGCCGGTCGTCGTGGCGGGCGCCGGTGTTCGCGGACGGAGGGGGCAGACGGTCGGTGGCGCCGCCAGGAAGCAGGCCGAGAGCCCGAACTCGGCGAGGAGGTAGCAGCCGAGTTCAGCGGTGGCGCGATCCGCGCCATACACCACGTAATGCGTCTGCGCCTGCAGGGTCCCGCGCTTGAGGCGCAGCAGTGAAATCGGCACGTGGAGCACGCCGGGCAAGACGCCTTCGACGAAGATGTCGTCCTCGCGCAGGTCCAGCCAGCGTGCACCCTGCGCTATCCGCGCTTCCGCCTCCTCGAGCGTGACCTCGGCGACGAGGTGGGGGCGGATGAGGCTTGCGAAGTCTTCGTTGCTGACGCGCATCAGGACGCCGTTGCTCAACATCCTGACCATGGCGCTGCGGGGTGCGCCGAGCATCAGTGCGCCTTCGCCAAAGGCATCGCCGGGGAATTTCATCGACAGGCGGTAGCTGCGGCCGCCGGCCCCGGTGCGGCAGACTTCGGCGTGGCCGGATTTGACGATGTAGTAACCATCCGCCGGCCGGTCCTGCTCGAATACGACCTGGCCCTGCTCGACCGGCAGTTCCTGCAACCTGCCCAACAGCGCCTGCAGCGCCAGTGGAGGCACGCGCGCAAGGACGCCGCGACTGAGCGCGCGTTCGAGCCCGTCCATCTGTTCCCAGCAATCGAGGAAATGCACTTCCTCCCCGCCGGTCGGCTGGCGTCCGGGCGGGATCCGGGCGGCGCGGGCCGTGGAATCGCGAGCCTGCGCGGGTAGACCTGTGTCGGTGCTCATCGTGTTCGTTCCTGTCTGGCGCGAAGCGGAGGCGTTGCGCTTACTGTCGACACAGACTAGCCGCCCTCGAGCGCCCGAACCGGAACCAATCCCCGACTGCGGGCGTGTGGATCATTTGTTCACACGAATACGTGATTCGTCTCACAGTGTGGCGGGCAGGGGAAAGTCACCCACTTGCGCCTGCGTCGGCGCTTCATGGGGTGAGGTCCGTCAATATCCCAGGGCGCCGTGCTCCGTATAGTGTCATCCGCTGCCGAACCTCGACCCCCAACCCGCCAGGTACAGCATGAAGCTAGCCGATCTGGATGCCGCGGAACGTATGCGCCTGACCGAACTCGAGGCGCGTATCGGTCGCGTGCACCTGGGACAGCGGCTCGGGCTCGAAGGCGACCACGAGGCGCGCGTCTTTCGCAGGGGCACCCACTTCTTCCATCTGGAGAACTGGTATTCCGCGCATTCGCTGATGCGGTTCGCGCTGCGGGCTGCCGGTGTGCACGGCCGTGGGCTGCGCAACGCGCTGCGCATCCAGCTGCGCCACAACAGCGTCGCGCTGCGACGCCTCCCGTCCGCATTCGAGTCCTACACGCTCCTGCACCTGAGCGATCTGCATCTCGACATGAATGCCGCGCTGGTCGGTGCGCTGACGGAACGCATCAGCGGCCTCGAATACGACGCCTGCGTGATGACAGGCGACTTCCGCTATCGCACCTTCGGCCCGCTCGCGCCGTCGATGGCGGCGCTGGCCCGCCTGGTGCCGCATCTCAAGGGACCGGCCTACGCCGTCCTGGGCAACCACGACAGCATCCGGATGGTGCCGCACATCGAGGATCTCGGAATCCGTGTGCTGCTCAACGAGTGCGTGGCCGTGACGCGGGGGACCGCCTCGCTGTACCTCGCGGGCATCGACGATGCGCACTACTTCCGGACCCACAGCCTGCACAAGGCCGCGCACGAGATCCCCCGCGAAGCCTGCGCGGTCCTCCTTTCGCATACGCCGGAACCCTACCGCCATGCGGCGCATGCGGAGTTCAGTCTCATGCTGTCCGGCCACACGCACGGCGGCCAGATCTGCCTGCCCGGCGGCATCCCGGTGCTGACGGACTGCGACGCGCCGCGTGCGTACGCGCGTGGGCCATGGCGCTATCACGAACTCGTCGGGTACACCTCGGTGGGTTGCGGCTCGTCGATCGTCGACGTGCGCCTCAACTGCCTGCCGGAAGTGACCCTGCATCGCCTGCACCGGGAGATCGTGCGTCAGTAGGGGCGTTCACGGATGCCGAGCCGGAAGAGCAGGCGCGCGACAGGCAGTTCCAACGCATAGAAGGCGAGCGTCACGGCCGCGATCTGCGGCAGCGACAGCGCGAGCGGTCCGGCGACCACCAGCAGCGGAAGCAGCGACTCGGGGATCTGGTCGAGACCGCGGCAGCGCGCGCCGGACATGAGCCCGAGGCGGCGCTTGACGAAACTTGCGAGCGCATCGCCAAGCATGGCCGACAGCCCCATCCGCGCCCCGAGTGCCGGGCTGATGCCCAGCACCGGCGCCGCGCATGCGGTCGCGAGGGTGGCGACAACCAGTCCGCGCAGCGTCTTGCCGCTGCCGAGCAGAGGCCGGCCGTCGATGAATCGGCGGTTGCCATCGAGCGGCCAGCCCCAGCGGCTGCCGAGCAGGCGACGGGCGAGTATCGGGGCGCCGTTGGCGACGCCCAGCAACAGCAGCAGCTTCAGTGCGGTATGGATTTGATCCATCGTTGGACGGTTTCATGGCCGCTTGACGGCAGGGGCTTCAGTGCGCGCGGTCGCCGGAAGCCCTGCGTTCCGCCAGCACCTGCCAGAGTCCCCGGATGTCCGCGCGAGGCCGATCGAGCACGAGGGTGATCGCGATTTCTTCGACGGCCGCGACCGCCGCGATGACCACCGCCACGCGAAAGGGCCACGCGATCCCGCATCCGAACAGCAGCAGAACCCCGACGGCCATGCTGCCGGCGGCCAGCTTGGCGAGCCACACATGATAGCCGGAGGCCTGGCGAAACTTCGCGTACCCGACCGCGGCCGGCAGCACCACGCTGGCGACGCCGGCGGCGAACCACGCGGCTTCCCGCGAGACGAGGGCCGGCCACACCAGCCAGCCGGCTAGCGGAATACCCAGGTAGAACGTGAAGTCCGCGATGCTGTCCAGGCGCGCGCTGAATGCGGACGTGCTGCGCAGCCAGCGCGCCAATGCGCCGTCAATCAGATCGGTGAAGAAGCAGAACGCCATGAGGCCCAGCACGAGCCCGGCCTCCCCCGCGGCGTAGGCGACCGTCACCATCACCGGCGCGAGCGTCAGCCGCAGCAGCGTGATGAGATTGGGCAGCCTGCGCATGATCCCCAGCGGGCGCCGCGCTTCGGGCCTGGACTCGGCGTCGGTCAAACGAAACTTCCGGACGGTGCGTGACCTGCCGCCGGGCAGGGCTCAGTGATCTTCGTGGCGCGGCACACCTTCTTCGGCGGGCACGCCGGTATCGGGATCAATCCAGTCGGCGATGCCGAGTTCGGCTTCAGCCTCTTCCAGTGTTTCGCCGGTCTCCAGCGCCTCGTCGCCGCTGGCGCCCATGTCGCCGATCGCGGCGTCGAGGCTCGAGAAGGGGCCGAACTCTTCGCCGCTCCGCTTGGATTGCCAGTAATAGCCGTCGGGCCGCTCGAGGATGCGCGCATCGTCGAACTCGGGCAGCTTCAGTGATTTCTTGCCGGGCATCTTGCGCTCCTGTGTCCGTGCTTCGGGCCCGGGTTCGGCCGATCGACTACGCGATCGGATCGTCCCGACCCCTTGACAGTGAATCCCAAGCCGGACTTGCCGCACTTGACCTGGCGCAAGCGACCGCGCCGCACAGCGCCGGTGAACCTACGCGACATCGAAGGGCTCGACGCGCCAGATCGAGCGCGCGTAGTCGGCGATCGAGCGATCCGACGAGAACTTGCCCGATCGCGCGACGTTCATTATCGACATCCGCGTCCAGTGATCCTCGTCGCGATAGGCGTGCCCGGCCTCCGCCTGGCAGTCCACGTATGACTGGTAATCCGCCAGCACCATGTACTCGTCGTGATGCTTGAGCGAATCGACCAGTGGGCGGAACACCGTGGCGTCGCCGTGCGAGAAGACGCCGTTGGCGATGGCATCGAGCGCGTCCCGAAGTTGCGGATTGTCTTCGTAGTGATGCCAGGGCCGATAGCCCGCGGCACGCACGCGCGAGACCTCGTCTGTCGTGAGACCGAAGAGGAAGAAATTGTCGTCAACCGCTTCCTCGCGGATCTCGACGTTCGCGCCATCCAGGGTGCCGATGGTGATGGCGCCGTTCATCATGAATTTCATGTTGCCGGTGCCCGACGCCTCCTTCCCGGCCAGGGAGATCTGTTCGGACAGGTCCGCTGCGGGGTAGATGCGCTGCCCGTTCTTCACGTTGAAGTTGGGAAAGAACACGACGCGCAGCCGGTCGCGCGTGTCGGGATCAGCGTTGACGACCGCGGCCACGGCGTTGATCAGGCGGATGATGAGTTTCGCCATGAAATAGCCCGGTGCGGCCTTGCCGCCGAAGATCACCGTGCGCGGCGTGATGTCGAGGCCCGGCGCCTGCTTCAGCCGGTTGTAGAGCGTCACCACGTGCAGGATGTTGAGGTGCTGGCGCTTGTACTCGTGGATGCGCTTGACCTGCACGTCGAACAGCGACGCGGGATCGATGGCGATGCCGGTGCGCTCGGCCACGAAGCCCGCGAGTCCTTCCTTCATCGTGCGTTTGGCTGCGCGCCAGCGCGCGCGGAAAGCGGCGTCGCCGGCCAGGGGTTCGAGTTCGCGCAGCTGTGCGAGGTCCCGTATCCAGCCGGTGCCGAGCGCGTCGCTTATCAGCGCGGACAAGGCCGGGTTGGCGAGCAGCAGGAAGCGGCGCGGGGTCACGCCGTTGGTCACATTGAGGAATTTCTCCGGCCACAGCTCGCTGAAGTCGTGCAGGACCTCGCGCCTCAGCAGGTCGGAATGAAGCGCGGCGACGCCATTGATCGCGAAGCTGCCGACGCAGGCGAGGTTCGCCATGCGCACGTAGCGCGCGCCGCTTTCGTCGATCAGCGACAGGCGCGCCACGCGTGCCGCGTCGGCGGGATGGCGCTGCCGCACCTCGTCGAGGAAACGCCGGTTTATCTCGTAGACGATCTCGAGATGTCGGGGCAGCACGCGGCCGAACAGTTCGACCGTCCATTTCTCCAGCGCCTCCGGCAGCAACGTATGGTTGGTGTAGGCGAACACTCGCGTGGTGATACGCCAGGCCTCGTCCCATGCCATGTCGTGCTCGTCCACGAGCAGGCGCATCAGTTCGGCAATGGCTATCGCCGGGTGGGTATCGTTCAGCTGGGCGACGAACTTGTCGGCGAAGCCGGCGAGCGCTTCCGGCGACTGGCGATAGAGTCGAACCATGTCCTGCAGGGCGCAGGAGACGAAGAAGTACTGCTGCTCGAGCCGCAGTTGCTTGCCCGCGACGGGCTCGTCGTTCGGGTACAGCACCTTGGTGAGGTTTTCCGCCGCGACCTGATCCTCCACGGCGCCGTAGTAATCGCCGTAGTTGAAGGCCTGGAAGTCGAAGGCCTCGGGGGCTTCTGAACTGAACAGGCGCAGCAGGTTCACGTTGTGCACGCCGTAGCCGAGTATCGGGGTGTCGTAGGCGACGCCCTTGACGACCCTGTCCGGCGTCCAGCGCACCCGCAGTCGGCCGTGCTCGTCGACCTGCTGTTCCGTGCGTCCGCCGAGCTTCACCAGGAAGGTGATCTCGGGACGGGGTATTTCCCACGCATTGCCGTAGCGCAGCCAGCGATCGGCGAATTCGACCTGCTGGCCGTCGCGCAGGCCCTGGTCGAAGATGCCGAATTCGTAGCGGATGCCGTAACCGATCGCCGGAATGCGCAAGGTCGCCAGCGAGTCCATGTAGCAGGCGGCAAGCCGGCCCAGGCCACCGTTGCCCAGTCCGGGTTCCTCTTCCAGGTCAATCAGCCCGTCGAGGTCATGGCCGAGGTCCTGCATGGCCTGGCGCATGTTGGCGGTCAGGCCGAGGTTCACCAGATTGTTCGCGAGCTGCGGCCCGATGAGGAATTCCGCCGACAGGTAGCAGACGGTGCGGGCCTGGTTGTCCTTGTAGGCCTGGGCCGTGTGCACCCAGCGGTGCAGCAGCCTGTCGCGCACGGTGTAGGCCAGCGCCTGGTAGTCGTCGCGTCGTGTGGCGACGTCCGGAAAGCGCGCCATGATGTAGAAAAGGTTGTCGCGAAAGGCGCTTTTCAAGGCCTCCACGCCGGTACCGGTGCGTACCGGTTCGCTTTTACTGTCGCGTGCGCCAGCTTTGCCCATGGGCGTTCTCCCCATCCGTTGCCGCCTTGGAAAGCTGCCGGTCCCCGCCGGCCTCGAGCCGCAGCCTGGCTTCCCGGAGGGCGGCAACTGCGTTCAGTGTCGCGTGGGCGCGGGCTGCTCTCTGGGCCGGGACGGCCCTGCGACCGGGCTGGCATGGTGCAGCACCATCCTCCAGGTCCCGTCGATGAGTCGGTAGACGTTCGTGGCAATCACGGGCGCCACCGCCCCAGTCCCACCTGCCGGCCGGAAGCGCTCGTAGACTGTCGACACCACGACGTCCGGCGCCTGCACGCGGGCAATCGGTTCGAAGGTGAGCTCGAATGCATTCCCGCCGCCCAGGATGTCGCGCCAGCTGGCCATGATCGGATCGTAGCCGGTGATCGGGGCGCCCGCCGGGTGGATGCAGACCACGTCGTGGCCGGGGGCCCAGATGGACCGCATCGCGTCGAGGTCGGTGGCGGCGAAGGCGGCGTAGAACGCCGCTTCGGCTGCTTCGGGAGAGTGCATGTCGCGCCGCGTCAGTCCGCGGCGGCTGCGCTGTCGACCGCTTCGACCTGGACCGGGTAACCGGCCTCGTCCAGGGCGAGATCCAGCGCGGCGCGGCTGTAGCCGGTCAGGGTGCGGCTGCCGACGGCGACTGTCGGCACCGTGGTGCCGCTGGTCATCGCGCGCAACGCGGCCTGGTTCTCGACGTCCTCGCCGACGTCTTTTTCGGCATAGGGTATGCCGCGTTTTTTCAACTGGTTACGCACCAGGTCGCAGGCGTCGCAAGCCGGCACCGTGAACAGCACGACCGGGCTTTTCCTGGCCACTTCAGCCAGTTGCTCGGCCCCCGTCCTGCGCGGCCCGCCGCGCAGATGCTTTTCCTGGACCTTCAGGGTGCCCGCCGGGCAGCGGTCGGAAAAGAACTCGTTGCCGTCCTTGTCCCTGCAGGTCACGACGGTCACCGCAAGGCTCGAGAAACTGGCGCACAGGGCCAGCGCGGCAAATGGGATGGCGAGCGGACTTGCGCGCATGGCGGCGGTGACTCCTGTCGGCATTGAATTCGCCCCGGAGTATAGCACCGGCCCCGGGGCGGACTGGCGCGGGGTATTCAGCGTGGGGCCTCGCGCATATACTGTGGGGCTGCCGGGCCGTCTGGGCGTTGCGCGGGCCTTGCCAGCGCCGTTCCGGCCAGCCCAGACATCCTGACGATGCCTTGAACAAAGGCCGCAGACCTCGCGAAAGTGGCGGAATTGGTAGACGCGCTGGTTTTAGGTACCAGTGGGGCGACCCGTGAGAGTTCGAGTCTCTCCTTTCGCACCATCGCGACGCGCGCGGCGGATCGGCGTCGAACACACACATCTCGCTAGCCTCAATACAGACAGCCTAACCCCCTATGCAGGTATCAATAGAAAATTCCGGAGTCCTCGAACGCCGCATGTCGGTTGCCCTGGACGAGCCCATGGTCGCGGACAAGATCAGAGAGCGTTTGCAGCAGATCGGCCGCTCCGCGCGGATCGACGGCTTCCGGCCTGGCAAGGCGCCGGCCAAGGTCATCGAACGCCAGTTCGGCCCACGCGTCCGCAATGAGGTGTTGGGCGAACTGCTGCGCAGCTCGTTCTCCGAGGCGCTGCAGGCGCATCAGCTCCGTCCCGTGGCCGATCCGGTCTTCGACCCCGTCGCCGCCGAGCCGGGCACCGGGCTGTCCTACACGGCCACCTTCGAAGTCTATCCCGAGATCGCGTTGAATCCGGTCGAGCAGCTCGCGCTGCAGCGCCCGGTGTGTGAAATCGGCGCGGCCGATGTCGACAAGATGATCGAAGTCCTGCGCCAGCAGCACGCGACCTGGGCGCCGGTCGAGCGTGTCGCTGCAGACGGGGACCAGCTGATCCTCGATTTCAAGGGGCGCCTGGACGGTGCCGAGTTCGAGCGCGGCAGCGCGACCGACTTTGAACTGGTTCTCGGTGCGGGGCGTATGATTGAAGGGTTCGAAGCGGGGCTCGCCGGCGCGACCGCAGGCGAACAGCGGACACTGTCGCTGACGTTCCCGGCCGACTACCCGGCCGCGGAACTCGCCGGCAAGCCGGTCGAGTTCGACGTCAGCGTCAAAACCGTCTCGGAGCGGGTCCTGCCGGCGCTCGACGATGCGTTCTTCGAGAAGTTCGGCATCACCGAGGGCGGCCTCGAAGCGTTCCGCAAGGAAGTCGAGGAGAACATGCGGCGCGAGCGCGACCGTGCGCTGCAACGTCGTTTCGCCACTCACGTGATGGAAGAGCTCAAGAGCGCCAACAACGTCGATCTGCCGAAGGCGATGGTGCAGAACGAGGCCCTCCGCATGCAGATGGAAGGCAAGCGCAACCTGATGATGCGTGGCATGGACGTTGAGAACATGCCCCTGCCCGGGCCGGAAGTCTTCGAGCCGCAGGCGCAGGAACGTGTCAAGCTTGGCCTCCTGATGGCCGAAATCATCAAGACCGCGGGCGTGACGGCTCAGCCGGCTAAGGTCCGCGCGATGGTCGAGAGCATGGCAGCCGGCTACGAGCAGCCGGAAGAACTGGTGAAGTGGTACTACTCCGATCCGCGGCGGCTCCAGGAGATCGAGGCGATGTGTCTCGAGGAGGAGGCAGTGGGTTGGATCGTGTCCAAAGCGAGCGTCACGGACGAGGCCATCTCGTTTGACGATCTTATGAATCCAAGGCAGACTGCGGCTCGGGATCGAGCGCAGGCCTAACACGGTCGAGAGACGGTTCCTTGAAATGAAAATCGAAGAAACTCGGGCACTTAATTTGGTCCCCATGGTCGTCGAGCAGTCGGCCAGAGGGGAACGCGCATACGATATCTACTCGCGTCTGCTGAAGGAGCGGGTCATCTTTCTGGTGGGTCCGGTCGATGACCATGTGGCCAACCTGATCGTCGCACAGCTGCTGTTCCTCGAGTCCGAGAATCCGGACAAGGACATCCACCTGTACATCAACTCGCCCGGTGGCGTCGTGACCGCGGGACTCGCGATCTACGACACGATGCAGTTCATCAAACCGGACGTCAGCACCCTGTGCATCGGCCAGGCTGCCAGCATGGGGGCGCTGCTCCTCACGGCCGGCGCAGCCGGCAAGCGATTCTGCCTGCCGCACTCGCGGGTCATGATTCACCAGCCACTGGGGGGTTTCCAGGGGCAGGCGACTGACATCGACATCCACGCGCGCGAAATACTCAAGGCCCGTGACCGCCTCAACGAGATCCTGGCCCGCCACAGCGGCCAGACCGTCGAGAAGGTTGCCCAGGACACCGACCGCGACAACTTCATGAGCGCCGAGGACGCCCGGAACTACGGGCTGATCGACGCAGTGCTGAGCAAGCGGGAATCGGTCAAAACAGCGTAGGCGGCGCGTTGAACCCAAGACGCAGCGCGCAGTCTCAAACCTACTCAGTTACTGAGCAATTGGTGAGGAATCGCCGATGAGCGATGGCAAGAATTCCAAGGGTGGCGACAGCGATCGGCTGCTGTATTGCTCTTTCTGTGGCAAGAGCCAGCATGAAGTCCGCAAGCTGATCGCCGGCCCGTCCGTGTTCATCTGCGACGAATGTGTCGAGCTCTGCAACGACATCATTCGCGAAGAGATCCAGGACAAGACCGCGGGCGCCGGGGGCAGCAAGCTGCCCATCCCGCACGAGATCCGCAATATCCTCGACGAGTACGTGATCGGCCAGGCGCACGCGAAGAAGATCCTGGCGGTGGCGGTCTACAACCACTACAAGCGGCTGGAATCGCGCGTCAAGCAGGGCGACGTCGAGCTCGCGAAGAGCAACGTGCTGCTGATCGGCCCCACCGGCAGCGGCAAGACGCTGCTCGCGGAAACGCTCGCGCGCCTGCTCAACGTGCCGTTCACGATCGCCGACGCGACGACGCTGACCGAGGCGGGCTATGTCGGGGAAGATGTCGAGAACATCATCCAGAAGCTGCTGCAGAAGTGTGATTACGACGTCGAGAAGGCGCAGACCGGCATCGTCTACATCGACGAAATCGACAAGATTTCGCGCAAGAGCGACAACCCGTCGATCACCCGCGACGTCTCCGGTGAGGGCGTTCAGCAGGCGCTGCTGAAACTCATCGAAGGCACCGTGGCGTCGGTCCCGCCCCAGGGCGGCCGCAAGCATCCGCAGCAGGAGTTCCTGCAGGTCGACACCTCGAACATCCTGTTCATCTGCGGTGGCGCCTTCGCGGGTCTCGACAAGATCATCCGCGATCGCTCGGAGAAGGGTGGCATCGGCTTTTCGGCCGAGGTCAAGAGCAAGGACGACCGCAAGACCACCGGCGAGATGCTCCACCAGGTCGAGCCTGAAGACCTCATCAAGTACGGCCTGATTCCCGAGTTCGTCGGGCGCCTGCCGGTGGTCGCCGTGCTCGATGAGCTGCACGAAGACCAGCTCGTCCAGATCCTGACCGAACCGCGCAACGCCCTGACCAAGCAGTACGGCAAGCTGTTCGAGATGGAAGGGTGCACCCTCGAGTTCCGCGAGGACGCACTGCGCGCCGTCGCCCGCAAGGCGGTGGAGCGCAAGACCGGTGCGCGTGGGTTGCGCTCCATCCTCGAGGCCAACCTGCTCGACACCATGTACGACCTGCCGTCGTTCAAGAACGTGTCGAAGGTCGTCGTCGACGAAGCCGCAATCAACGGCGAATCCAAGCCGCTGGTGATTTACGAAGGTGCCGACATGCCGAAGGCGGCTGCCGATTGAGCAGCCAGTCGCGGGTGCCCGTAATCCGTCGACGCCATGAACCGGCCGGGATCCCCGGCCGGCCTCACGCACACCCCTTCTCACTGATCTGCGGGCAGGCCCCCACGCCGCCTGGCGTGTCGCCGCGTCGCCCGCTCGAGGAACTCTCACGATGAGCGAACAATCCAGCATGTTGCCGGTGCTGCCCTTGCGGGATGTGGTGGTCTACCCGCACATGGTCATTCCGCTGTTCGTCGGGCGCGACAAGTCAATCAAGGCGCTCGAGCGCGCGATGGACGAAACCAAGCAGATCCTGCTGGTTGCGCAGAAGAGCGCCGCGGACGACAACCCGAGTCCCGAGGACATCCACGCGATCGGGACCATTTCGAACATCCTGCAGCTCCTGCGCCTGCCCGATGGCACGATCAAGGTGCTGGTGGAGGGGGTGCAGCGGGCGCGTATCGTCCAGTTCGAGGACCTCGGCCACATGTACGCCGCCGAGACCGAAGCGCTGGAACCCGAGCCGATTCCCGCACGCGAGGGCGAGGTGCTGTCGCGTTCACTGCTGAACCAGTTCGACCAGTACGTGAAGCTCAACAAGAAGGTGCCGCCGGAGATCATCTCCTCGCTGTCCAGCATCGACGATCCGTCCCGTCTCGCCGACACGATCGCCGCGCACATGTCGATCAAGCTGCAGGACAAGCAGCGCATTCTCGAGATGGTCGACCTGCGCGAGCGCCTCGACCAGCTGATCGTGCTGATGGAGACCGAGATCGATCTCCTGCAGGTCGAGAAGCGGCTGCGCGGCCGCGTGAAGAAGCAGATGGAAAAGAGCCAGCGCGAGTACTACCTGAATGAGCAGATGAAGGCCATTCAGAACGAGCTCGGCGAACTCGAGGACGGCGTCAACGAATTCGACGAACTCGCGAAGCGCATCAAGCGCTCGGGCATGCACAAGGAAGCCCGCACGAAGGCCGAAGCCGAGCTGAAGAAGCTGCGCATGATGTCACCGATGTCCGCCGAGGCGACGGTCGTGCGCAATTACATCGACTGGATGCTGAACGTGCCGTGGAAGGCGCGCTCCAAGATCAGCAGTGACATCAACAACGCGGAGTCGATTCTCGACGAGGATCACTACGGGCTCGAGAAGGTCAAGGAACGCATCCTCGAATACCTCGCCGTGCAGCAGCGGGTGAAGAAGATGAAGGGGCCCATCCTGTGCCTCGTCGGCCCGCCGGGCGTTGGCAAGACCTCGCTGGGCCGCTCGATCGCGCGGGCCACGAATCGCAAGTTCGTGCGCATGTCGCTGGGCGGGGTGCGTGACGAAGCCGAGATCCGCGGCCACCGCCGTACCTATGTCGGCTCGCTGCCGGGCAAGATCCTGCAGAACATGGCGAAGGTGGGCACGCGCAACCCGCTCGTGCTGCTGGACGAGGTCGACAAGATGGCGATGGACTTCCGGGGCGACCCGGCGGCCGCGCTACTCGAGGTGCTGGACCCCGAGCAGAATTCGACCTTCAACGACCACTACCTCGAGGTCGACTACGACCTGTCCGACGTGATGTTCGTGACGACTGCGAACAGTCTCAACATCCCGGCGCCGCTGCTCGACCGCATGGAGGTCATCCGTCTCGCCGGCTACACCGAGGACGAGAAGGTCAGCATCGCGCAGAAATACCTGTTGCCGAAGCAGATCGAGGCCAATGGGCTGAAGGACACCGAAATCCAGTTCACCGAAGCGGCGCTGCGCGACATCATCCGCTACTACACGCGTGAGGCCGGCGTGCGCAATCTCGAACGCGAGATCGCGAACGTGTGCCGCAAGGTCGTGAAGCAGGTGTCGCAGAAGCCCACGGAGAAAAGCGCGTCCATCACGCCCAAGACGCTCGAGAAATACCTCGGCGTGAAGAAGTTCCGCTTCGGTCTCGCGGAAGATGAAGACCGCATCGGCCAGGTGACCGGACTTGCGTGGACCGAGGTCGGCGGAGATCTGCTGACGATCGAAGCCGTCATCGTGCCCGGCAAGGGCAAGGAAACCTACACGGGGCGCCTCGGCGACGTCATGCAGGAATCCATCAAGGCGGCGATGACGGTGGTGCGCAGCCGCGCGCAGTCGCTCGGTATCAAGCCGGATTTCTACCAGTCGGTCGACGTGCACTTCCACGTGCCCGAGGGCGCAACGCCGAAGGACGGCCCCAGCGCGGGTGTCGGCATGTGCACGGCCCTGGTGTCCGCGCTGACCGGCATTCCGGTGCACGCGGACGTCGCGATGACGGGTGAAATCACCCTGCGTGGCGAGGTCCTGCCGATCGGGGGGCTCAAGGAAAAGCTGCTCGCCGCGTTGCGTGGCGGCATCAAGATCGTGGCGATCCCGCGTGACAACGAGCGCGAACTGAAGGAGATACCGGCGAACATCAAGCAGGGACTCGACATCAGGCCCGTGCGCTGGATCGACGAAGTCCTGACGATCGCCCTGCAACGCATGCCGGAGCCGCTGACCGCCCCTTACGAGGCGCCGGCGCCAGCGGCGGACGAGGCGGCAGGCGACCAGGGGCTTCGCGCGCACTAGCCGCCAAAATAGGCGAGACTATGCCCCACGCCGTCGTGCATGCGGCGCGGGGCGCCATTCATCAAGAAGTCGGGCAGGGGGAAAGCATGAACAAGGCTGATTTGATCGACGCGGTCGCCGAGGCGGCGGATATCTCGAAGATGTCGGCGACGCGCGCGCTGGAGGGGGCGCTGGAAGCCATTGCCAAGGCACTGAAAAACGGGGACACGGTCTCGCTCGTGGGCTTCGGCACCTTCCAGGTGAAGGCGCGTCCGGCGCGCACGGGCCGCAATCCGAAGACCGGCGAAGCGATCGAAATCGCCGCCGCGAAAGTTCCTGCATTTAAGGCTGGCAAAGGACTAAAAGACGCGTTAAATTAGCGCCCCCTTCGGGTGCTTAGCTCAGCCGGGAGAGCGTCGCCCTTACAAGGCGAAGGTCGTGGGTTCGATCCCCTCAGCACCCACCAGAGAAGGTCATTGGAGTGGTAGTTCAGTTGGTTAGAATACCGGCCTGTCACGCCGGGGGTCGCGGGTTCGAGCCCCGTCCACTCCGCCAAACCAAGCAAGCAGGGCGCCGCGTGATGAACGCAGCGCCCTGTTTTTTTTGTGGCATACCTGTCGACCGCAGTGAATCGGGCAGCTCCCGCGCGTCTGTCCGTGGCCGCGCGACAGGAGGCTGTTGAGGTCGACCCGGATGCTTCAGTTCATACGCGAGCGCGCCCAGGGCGTGGTCGCAGTCATCATCATCCTGTTCCTGTGCCTGACCTTCCTGTTGTGGGGCATTGACGAATACATGCGGGCCGCGCGGCAGGTGATCGTCGCCGAGGTCAACGGCGAGGACATCGATCTCGGCGCCTACCAGGCCAATTTCCAGCGCCTGCGCCAGCGCGCGCAGGCCGAGCTCGGCGACCAGTTCGACAGCAGCATCTGGACCGAGGAATCGACGAAGAAGCAGGCGCTCGACTTCCTCGTCGAGGAACGCCTGCTTGCGCAGACGATCGACGACGCCCGCCTGCGCATCAGCGACCCGCAGATCGCGGCCTTCATCCGCGGTGCCGAGACCTTCACCGTCGACGGCAAATTCTCGCTCGAGCGCTACAAGCAGGCCGTGAACATGCTCGGCTTCACCGAGGCGGGCTTCGAAGCCCAGGCCCGTAACGATCTCGCGGTCCAGCAGCTGCGGGCTGGCGTCGCGCTGTCCGCCTTCGCGACCGAGCCCGAGGCCGAGCGCCTCGCGCAACTCTTTGCGCAGAAGCGGGACATCGGCTACGCCCTGATCGAACCCGGCGAGCCCGACAGCGTCACCGTGTCGGACGCCGATGCCGAGGCCTATTACAAATCGAACCCGGACGTCTTTCGCGTCGATGAAAAAGTCACGCTCGAATATCTCGAGCTGAGCCTCGACGAACTCAAGAAGGAAATCCCCGTCGACGACCAGCTGTTGACCGCCCACTACGAAGCGACCAGGGAAACCTACACGACCCAGGAGCAGCGCAGCGCGAATCACATCCTGGTGCAGCTGAAAAAGGACGCGAGCGCCGAGGAAGACGCCGCGGCGAAGGCGAAGATCGAGACCCTCCGCGCGCTGGTCGAGGGCGGCACGTCTTTCGAGGAGGTCGCGAAGCAGAATTCGGATGACGTCGGCTCGCGCGCCGAAGGCGGCGACACCGGCCTGTTCCCGCGCGGCGTGATGGCGCCGGAATTCGAGGCCGCGGTGTTCGCGATGCAACCGGGTGAGCTGAGCCCGCCGGTGAAGACCGAGTTCGGTTACCACCTGATCCGTGTCCGCGAAATCAAGCCAGGCGGGACGAAGGCTTTCGATGAAGTGCGCCACGAGGTCGAGGAGGCCTATCGGCGCGAACAGGCTGAAAACCTCTATTTCGACCGCGCCGAGGCCTTCAGCAACGCCGTCACCGAACATCCCGACTCGCTCGAGGCGGCGGCCGACGCGATGAACCTGACGCCCCGCACGACCGAGCCACTGAGCCGCGTGGAGGTCGAAGAACGCTTTTCGGCCGACGTTGCCAATGCGGCGTGGGAGCCCGAGGTGCTGACGGAAGGGCTCGCCAGCCTGCCGGTCGAGGTCGACAACACGCGCGTCGTCGCGGTGCGCGTGGTGGCCCACGCGCCCTCGCACGTGCCCCCGTTCGCCGAGGTGAAGGGCGATGCGGTCGATGTACTGCGGCACGAGCGCCTGCGTGATGCGGTCAAGGCGCGCGGGGAAGCCATCCTCGACCGCCTGGAGAAGGGTGAGCCGGTCGTCGAGGTGATGGCCGCGGAGAAGCTCGAGTGGGTCGAGGAGAAGGGCGTCGTGCGCGACAGCGGCAAGGTCAACCGCGCCGTGGCGCGGGCCGCGTTCAGCGCGCCGCTGCTCGTGGGCCAGGAGCCGGTCGTGTTCGGGGTGCCGATCGGCAATGACAGCTACGCCGTCGCGAAGGTGGGGAACCTGCAGCTGCCGACCGCGGAGGAGCTGGAAGGCAAGAACGTCGACGTCATCAAGCGGGATGCCGCGCGCGGCTACATGGCGTCGTCCTGGCAAAGCTTCGTCGCGCAGCTGCGCGATCAGGGCAAGGTCAAGACCTATCCTGAGCGCCTGTAGCAGGCTGCGCCGCCGCATGTTGCGGTGGCGCCTGTCGAGAGGCCGGCCTCAGAGGCCGGCCACACCCATGATGTTGAATCCGCAGTCGACGTAGGTCACCTCACCGGTGACAGCGGACGCCATGTCCGAGCACAGGAAGGCTGCCACGTTACCCACTTCCTCGATGGTCACGTTGCGACGCAACGGCGCCGCCTTCTCGACGTAATCGAGGAACTTGCGCAGGTCCTTCACGCCCGAGGCCGCCAGCGTCTTGATCGGACCGGCCGAAATCGCGTTGACCCGGATGCCTTCCGGGCCGATGCTCTCGGCCATGTAGCGCACGTTCGCTTCCAGGCTCGCCTTCGCGAGGCCCATGACGTTATAGCTCGGCATGGTCCGCACCGCGCCGAGGTAGCTCAGCGTCAGCATCGCGGCCTTGCGGCCCTTCATCATCGGGCGCGCCGCATTGCCGAGCGCCGCGAAGCTGTAGGAGCTGACGTCGTGCGCGATGCGGAAGCCTTCGCGCGTCACCGAGTCGAGGTAGGTGCCCGCGAGTTCCTCGCGCGGTGCATACGCGATTGAATGCACGAGGATGTCGAGGTGGTCCCAGTGGTCATCGAGGCGATCGAACAGCGCCTGGATCTCGTCGTCATTCTGCACTTCGCAAGGCAGCACGATTTCCGAGCCACACTCGCTGGCGAATTCCTCGACGCGCGACTTGAGGCGTTCGTTCTGATAGGTGAACGCGAGCTCCGCGCCTTCGCGACGCATGGCCTGCGCGATGCCCCAGGCGATCGAGCGGTTGCTCGCGACGCCGACGATCAGGGCCTTCTTGCCCTCCAGTATTCCCATCGTTTTTCTCCCGGCGCGGGCGCTTGAATGGCACCGCAATGCGGTCGAAGTGTACAGTGTCGACACTTTCTTTATAACCCTGAAACCGGCAGCGATGCACAGCCAAGGTTCGAGTCGGGCGTGGCGATTGCGGCGCGCGTGCAGTCGATTGCCGGCCTTGCTCGGCAGGTCATGGCTGCTGCTCTGTGCCGGGCTTGCCGCCTGCGGCGACGAACCCTGGAACAACCCCTACCCGGCGTCTTCCAGGGCCGCGCCGATTCTCTACACGACCTTCCAGGAGCGGCCCAAACACCTCGACCCGGTGTCTTCCTGGAGCGAGAACGAAGCGCAGATCACGAGCCAGGTCTACGAGCCGCTCGTGCAGTACCACTTCCTGCAACGCCCCTACAGGCTGGTGCCGCTGACCGCCACAGCCGTGCCAGCGCCGGTCTATTACGACCGTGACGGGCGCGCGCTGCCGGCCGACGCGCCGGACGCGACGATCGCCCGCGCCGTCTACCGTATCTCCATCCAGCCCGGTATCCGCTACCAGCCGCACCCGGCCTTCGCGCGCCGCGAGGGCGGTGGCTACCGCTACCACGGGCCGGGCGCGGCGCGGGTCGACGATGCACGAGCGCCGGCGGACTTTCCGCTGCAGGACAGTCGCGAACTCGTTGCGGCCGACTACGTCCACCAGATCAAGCGCCTGGCCCATCCGCGGCTGCACTCGCCGATAGCCTCGCTGATGGGCAAGTACATCGTCGGGCTCGATGAGCTTGCCTCGCGCCTGCGCGAGACCGCATCTTCCACCGGCCACATCGATCTGCGTGACGTAGAACTCGAAGGCGCGCGGGTCATCGACGACCACACGTTCGAGATCACCCTGCGCGAGCGCTATCCGCAGTTCGTCTACTGGCTCGCGATGCCGTTCTTCGCGCCGGTGCCGTGGGAGGCCGAGCGCTTCTACAGCGAGCCGGGCATGGCCGAGCGCAACCTCACGCTCGACTGGTACCCCGTCGGGACGGGCCCCTACCTGCTCCGCGAGAACAATCCCAACCGGCGCATGGTACTCGTGCGCAACCCGAACTTTCGTGGCGAGCCCTATCCGTCCGCTGGCGAGCCGGCGGATGCGGCGGACGGCCTGCTCGCCGACGCCGGCGCCGCGATGCCCTTCATCGACGAAATCCACTTCATGCTCGAAAAGGAGGACATCCCCGAGTGGGGCAAATTCCTGCAGGGTTATTACGACATCTCGCCGATTGCCCCCGATGGTTTCGACCAGGCCATCCGCTTCACGCCCGACGGCCGCCCCGAGCTCACCGACGAAATGCGCCGCAAGGACATCGCGCTGTCGGTCGCCACGCAGCCGTCCATCGTCTACATCGGCTTCAACATGCTCGACCCCGTAGTCGGCGGTTACGGGGAACGCGCGCGCCTGTTGCGCCAGGCGCTGTCGATCGCCGTCGATTACGAGGAGCTGATCTCGATCTTCACGAATGGCCGGGGCGAACCGGCGCAAGGGCCGCTGCCGCCCGGCATCTTCGGCCATCGCCCGGGCGCGGAGGGCATCAACCCCGTGGTCTACGCGTGGCGCAACGGGCGCGCGGTGCGCAAATCAATCGATGAGGCGCGCGCGCTGATGGTGGCGGCAGGCTACCCGCAAGGCCGCAACCCCGCGACCGGCAAGCCGCTGACCCTGTACTTCGACGCCTACGCCTTCGGACCGGACGCGAAGGCGCAGTTCGACTGGTACCGCAAGCAGTTCGCCAAGCTCGGCATCCAGCTCGTGGTCCGCACGACCGACTACAACCGCTTCCAGGACAAGGTGCGCAAGGGCGACGCGCAGATTTTCGGCTGGGGCTGGAATGCGGACTATCCCGATCCCGAGAACTTCCTGTTCCTGCTCTACGGCCCGAACGGCAAGGTCCTCGGACAGGGCGAAAACGCCGCCAATTACGCGAACCCGGCATTCGATCGCGCCTTCCTGCGCATGCGCAGCCTCCCCGACGGCGCCGAGCGCCAGGCCGTCATCGATGGCATGCTGGACCTCGTGCGGCGCGATGCGCCGTGGCTGTGGGGCATGCATCCGCAGGGTTACTCGCTGCACCACCAGTGGTATGGCAACGGCAAGCCCAACATGATGGCGCGCAATACCCTGAAGTACCGCCGCCTCGATGCCACGCGCCGTGCCGAGCGCCGGCGCGCCTGGAATCGCCCCGCGCTGCTGCCGGTGGCGGTGGCCGCGGCGAGCGTCGGCGCCTTCGCGCTGGCCGCCTGGATGCTGCTCCGGCGACGGCGCGAGGAGCGCGTGGCATGACCGCCTACCTGCTGCGCCGGCTGCTCTACGCGCTGCCGATCCTCCTCGGCGTCAACATCATCACCTTCGTGCTGTTCTTCGTCGTCAACACCCCGGACGACATGGCCCGCATGCAGCTCGGTGAGCGCCGCGTGACCCAGGAAGCCATCGACAAGTGGAAGCACGAGCGCGGTTACGACCGGCCGCTGTTCTGGAACGGCGCGGCGGATGGCCACGGGCGCGCGACCGACACGCTCTTTTTCATCAGCACGCTGCAACTCTTCAGCTTCGATTTCGGCAAGTCCGACGGTGGCCGCGACATCGGCACGGATCTCGCGCAGCGCATGGGCCCCAGCCTCGCCATCGCAGTGCCCGTGCTCCTGATCGGGCTGGTTGCGGCGCTCGCCTGGGCATTGGTCATCGCGTGGCTGCGCGGCAGCCGCATCGACGCCTGGAGCGCCGTGATCTGCGTCGGCATGATGTCGATTTCGGGACTTTTCTACATCATCGGCGGCCAGTACCTGGTCGCGAAGTCGTGGCGGCTGGTGCCGATTTCCGGCTACGACAGCGGGCTTGCCGGGCTCAAGTTCCTGGTGCTGCCGGTGCTGGTCGGCGTGCTGATTTCGCTGGGCGCCAACGTGCGCTGGTATCGCACGATTTTTCTCGAGGAGATGGGGCGCGAATACGTGCGCATGGCGCGGGCGAAAGGCCTCTCAGACGCGCGCGTGATGTTCGCCCACGTCTTGCGCAACGCGCTGATCCCGATCCTGACCGGCGTCGTCGTGCTGCTGCCGACGCTCTTCCTGGGCGCCCTGATCACTGAAGCGTTCTTCGCCATCCCGGGTCTCGGCAGCTACACGGTCGATGCCATACAGGCCCAGGATTTCGCCATCGTGCGCACGATGGTGTTCCTCGGCTCCCTGCTCTACATCCTCGGGCTGCTGCTGACGGATCTCTCGTATGTCATCGCCGACCCGCGGGTCCGGTTCGGCTGACGCCATGGGTGAGTTCGTCGTCCTCGCCACCGATGCCTGCCTGTTCGCGCTGCTCGCGTTTGGCGTCGCCTTCTGGATCGTGGCCCGCCGCGCCGAGCACCTGCGCGCGCCCTGGCGTGAAGTGTGGCGGCGGCCCGCCGCGGTCGGCGGCGCGACCGTGCTCGCCGCCTTCATGCTGGTGGCGATTGCGGACTCCGTGCGCCTCCGGGTGCACGGCGACAGCGCCGCGCCGGACGGCAGCGTGGACGCCGAGGTCCTCAGCGCGCTCGACCTCTGGCTGACGCCGCTGCGCACGCGTGTCGAGACGAGCTATTCGGCGCCGCTCGCGACGCATGCCTACAGCCGCGAGAGCGTCAGCGACGAGGCTGGAGGGCTGCGCCGCGTCCATCCACGGCTGCGTCACGGCGGCGCGCATCTCGCCGATCCGGCACGTGATTGGGCAGGTGACGTTGCCCGACGCACGTTGGCCGGTGTCGCGGGCGGGCTCCTGTGTGGACTGCTCGCCGGTGCACTTGTCATCGTCCGCGAGGCGCGCCGACGGCGCTGCACGTTTGCCCGCGCCCTGCGCGCGCTCGTCAGCGGCGACACTGCCGGCGCATGGCGGGCGCTGCTCGTCGTCGTCACCGCGCTCGCGATCGCGGTCGGCACGTGCGCGGCGCTCGGCACGCACTACCACGTGCTCGGCACGGACAAGGTGGGCAACGACGTGCTGTACCAGGCGCTGAAGAGCATCCGCACCGGCGTTCTGATCGGCTCGCTGACGACGCTGATCAGTCTTCCCTTCGCGCTCGTGCTCGGCATTGCCGCGGGCTATTTCCGCGGGGTCGTCGACGACGTCGTGCAGTACCTGTACACGACGCTGTCGTCGATACCCGGCGTGCTGCTGATCGCCGCCAGCGCGCTGATGCTCGACGTCTACATGGCGAAGCATGCCGCCGATTTCGAGGCCCTGGCGGTGCGCGCCGATCTGAGGCTGCTCGCGCTCTGCGCCATCCTCGGCATCACGAGCTGGACCAGCCTGTGCCGGCTGCTGCGTGCCGAGGCGCTGAAGCTGCGCGAGATCGAATTCGTCGTCGCCGCGCAGGCCCTCGGTGCGCGACACCACCGGATCCTGCGCCGCCACCTGCTGCCGAACGTCATGCACATCGTGACGATCACGACGGTCCTCGATTTCAGCGGGCTCGTGCTGGCCGAGGCCGCGCTCACCTACATCGACATCGGGGTCGATCCCAGCATGGAAAGCTGGGGCAACATGATCAACGGCGCGCGCCTCGAACTCGCGCGCGAGCCCCCGGTCTGGTGGTCGCTGGCGGCGGCGATGGGCTTCATGTTCGCGCTGGTGCTGGCGGCGAACCTGTTCGCCGACGCCGTGCGCGATGCCTTCGACCCGCGCTTGCGCACCGGGGGCGGCGCGCTGCCCGGGTCGGTCAACGAATGACCGGGATGCACCGTCCCTGCCGCATCGCCGCCGGCGGACGGATTACACTCGGCGCGTTGCCGCAACGCGCACGACGGGAGCACACGTGACCGATACCTTGCTGAAGGTGGAAGACCTGCGGGTCGAGTTCGGCCCGCCGGCGGCGCCGGTCGCGGCGGTAGACGGCCTCGGTTTCGAGATCGCCCGCGGCGAAACCCTCGTGCTGGTCGGCGAATCCGGCAGCGGCAAGTCCCTGACGGCGCTCGCCGTGACGCGCCTGCTGCCGGCCGCTGCGCGGATCGCCGGTGGTCGTGTCACGCTCGGCGCGCTCGACCTCTTCGGCCTGCCCGCCAGGCGTCTGTGCGAAGTGCGCGGCAAGCGCATCGGGTTCGTGTTCCAGGAACCGCAGGTCGCCCTGAACCCCGTCATGCGCGTGGGCGACCAGGTCGCGGAAGTCCTGCGCCAGCATCTCGGGCTGCGGGGGAGCGCATTGCGCAGGCGCGTGGTCGAGGCGCTGGACGCGGTGGGGATCCCCGAGCCCGAGCGCCGCGCACGCGACTATCCCCACCAGTATTCCGGCGGCATGAAGCAGCGCGCGATGATCGCGATTGCCCTCGCCGGCGAACCTGAGCTGCTGATCGCCGATGAACCCACCACCGCGCTGGACGTCACGCTGCAGGCGCAGATCCTCGCGCTGCTGAAGGCCGAGCAGCAGCGACGGGGCATGGGCATGCTGTTCATCACGCACGATTTCGGCGTCGCCTGGCAGGTCGCGGACCGGGTGGCCGTGCTGCAGGCGGGCCGCCTCGTCGAGAGCGCGCCGCGCGACGAGTTCTACCGCGCACCGCGCCACCCGTACTCGCGCGCGCTGTTCGCGGCGCTGCCGCGGCTCGAGCGGCGCCCGGTGGTCATCCCGCCCGCAACAGGCCCGACACCCTTGCTCGAGGTCGAGGATCTCCGTGTCCGCTTCCCGATCCGTCGCGGCATCCTGCGTCGCACGGTCGATTACGTGCGCGCCGTCGACGGCGTCAGCTTCACGCTCGCGGCCGGCGAGACGCTCGCCATCGTCGGCGAGTCCGGTTCCGGCAAGACCACGATGGGGCGTGGCATCCTGCGCCTGCTGCCGCTCGCCGGCGGCAGCGTGCGCTTTCGCGGCGAGGACCTCGCGCTGCTGTCCGGGTCCGAATTGCGACATCGTCGCCGGCACCTGCAGATCGTCTTCCAGGATTCCTATGCGGCGATGAATCCGCGGATGCTGGTCGGCGACATCATCCAGGAAGGCATGCGCGCGCAGGCCATCGGCGCGACCCGGCAGGCGCGGGAGACGCGCGTCGGCGAACTGCTGCGGCAGGTTGGCCTCGACGTCGCGCACGCGCGGCGTTATCCCCACGAATTCTCCGGTGGCCAGCGCCAGCGCATCTGCATCGCGCGCGCGCTGGCGGTGGAGCCTGCGCTGATCGTCTGTGACGAGCCGACGAGCGCGCTCGATGTCTCGGTGCAGGCCCAGATTCTCGATCTCCTGCGTGACCTGCAGCAGCGCCTGGGCCTGGCCTACCTGTTCATCACGCACAATCTAGGGGTCGTCGCGCAGCTTGCGCATCGCGTGGCGGTGATGCACCAGGGGGTGGTGGTCGAGTCGGGGCCGGTGGGCGAGGTGCTGTTCGCACCGCGCCACCCCTACACCCAGCAGTTGCTGGCCGCCGTGCCGACGATCGGCCCGGCGGCGCAGCCGACGTCACTCGTGTGAGGCCGCGCCTTCCTCGCGCATCAGGCGCATGACGTGCTTCTCCAGCTCGAGATAGCCGGGCGCGTCGTACAGCGCTTCCTTGGTCGTCAGGCGCGGCCCCTGCTTGAATGACGGCTGGAGGATTTCGCGCACCCGCCCGGGGTGCCGCGACAGGAATACGATGCGGTCGCCGAGGAACAGCGCCTCGTCGATGTCGTGCGTCACGATCAGGACCGTCATCGCCTCCTTCGACACGACGTCGAGCAGCAACTCCTGCATCTGCCAGCGGGTCTCCGCGTCCAGCGCGCCGAACGGTTCATCCATCAGCAGCAGGCGCGGATAGTTGGCGAGGGCGCGGGCCAGGGCGACCCGCTGGCGCATGCCGCCGGACAGCTGGTCCGGGTAGGCGTCGCGGAACGCGTCGAGCTTCACGCGCTCGATGAAGTAATCCGCCGTGCCCTCCTTGATCGACAGCGTCTCACCGTTCACGCGCAGGCCGTACTCGACGTTCTCGCGCACCGTCAGCCACGGGAACGAGGTGTAGCTCTGGAACACCATCCCGCGGTCGCGGCTCGGCCCCACCACCGGCGTGCCGGACAGTGCGATGACGCCCTCGCTGGGGCGGTCGAGGCCCGCCGCCATGCGCAGCAGGGTCGATTTGCCGCAGCCGGACGGGCCGAGCAGCACGCACACCTCACGCTCGGCGACGTCGAAGCTGACCCTGTCGATTGCCCGCAGGCGCTTGCCCCCGCGCTGCGCGTAATCCCTGCTGACTTCGTGGAAGCTGAGGAATTCAGGGTCGCCCATCGGGCGACCCTGCTCCAGCGTGGCGGATTCCAGCGGCATCATGGCTGTATTCCGCGCCCGCTCAAGGTTGCGCCGATGCCGCGGCTTTCAGCGGCCCGAGCTCGATGCCGGCTTCCGGTGGCAACTTCTCCTTCATCAGGCCGAACTTGATCCACCACTCGTTGGTCAGCGCCCAGTGGTCCTGGATCCCGTTGCTGCTGCCGATGGGCGGCGCACCGTCGCGCACGCGCATGAAGCGCGCGGCCTCGTCGAGGTCGAAGACCCAGATGCCGATCGGGTTGGGCTTGCCGTCCTTGCCGATCACGAGTTCCACGTCCGCGACCGGAAACTTCAGGTGCTTGGCGATGATTGCGTTGCCTTCCGCCGGGTTCTTCTTCCAGTAGTCGACCGCCTTGAACCAGGCCTTCATCGCGAGGCCGGCGAGCTCGGGCTTGTCCTTGATGAAGCCCTCCGTCATGTACATGCCGTCGCCGAGCAGCGCGGTGCTCTTCCAGTAGTCCTCGGCCGACGTGGTGACCACGCGCGAACCCTTCAGGTTCTCGAGCACCTTGCCGCCGAACGGTTCCCAGAATTCGCCGGCCGCCACCTGGCCGCTGACCATCGCGCCGACCGCGTCGTCCATGATCACGTTGACGTACTGCACCTCATTGAACTTCACGCCGTTTTTCTCGAGCCAGATCCCCATGTAGATCTGGGTCAGCCCGCCCTCGAGCACGGCGACCTTCTTGCCCTTGAGTTCGCTCGGGCTCTTGATATCCGGCGCAAGGATGATCTTGTCGGTGCCGATGGACGGGTTGGTGTAGGTGACGAACTTCACCGGCACCTTCTGCTCGGCGGCGATCGGGCCGTACTCGACGGTGCTGGTGGTGATGTCGAGCTGGCCGGCGGACATCGCGCTGAAGCTCTGGTAAGGGTCCTCGATGATCTGGATATCCCAGTCGATCTCGGGCACGAGGTTCTTTTCCTGTGCGATATACCAGAAGCCGTAGCCCGGCCATGAGAACAGCGACACGCGAACCTTGTCCGCGGCGAGGGCCGGCAGCGTCACGGCGGCCAGGCCCAACGCCGCGACGACGCGCAGCAGGCGGGAACGTTTGGGAAGTCTTGAAGCACACATCGGTCTGAGTCTCCGGGTTGGACTGAAATCGGGGCTTATGCGAGCCGCTGCGCGAGGTAGCGCTGCACACGAAGAATCGGCTCCTCGAGCCGGCTGAGGGCGCCCTGCGCGTAGGCGCGCGAGCGCACGCCACGCTGCACGCCGCTGCACACGGCCATGTCCTCGAGGTGGAAGGCGATCGCCTCCTCCGCGGCGCGCGCGAGGCACTCGGCAAAATCCGGGGCCTGCGGCGCGTCCTTTGCGACGAGCATCGTGGTCAGCAGGCGGCAGGTGTCAGGGCCGGTGGGCAGCAGGCGATACCAGAAAGCCCGGTCCGGCGCGGTGAACATCAGGAACAGCGGCTGGCCCAGGAACACCCACCATTCGAGGTGGTCCTCGAGCGCCAGACCCGGAAAGGGCGTGAAGCCGGGCACGGGGCGGCCGGTCCGCAGCACTTCGTCCCGGATCTGCGCCGTCAGCGGCAGGTGAACGGCGAGCCAGTCGTCACCGCCGGCCGGATCGGTCCAGCAGCCGAGCGCAGGCATCAGCGGCTGCAGCGTCGAACGGTGGGCGCCCATGTGGTGATAGGGCTCCATGAAGTTCTCGACCAGCACCTTCCAGTTGAAGGCGCAATCCCATTCGCGCTGCCACACCATGGTCGCGTCGCCGAGGCCGCACTTGCCGAGGTGGCCTGCCCCAAGGCCCGCATAGCGTTCGGCCACGGGGGCGGCACCGGCATCGAAATTCATGAACACGAAGCCCGCGAAGACCTCGCTGCGGAACTCGCGCAACCGCACCTCGTCGCGGGCGTGGCAACTCGAGCTCTGCATTTCCGGCGCGGCGAGCAGTTGGCCGCCCAGATCGTAGGTCCACAGGTGATAGGGGCAGCGGATCGCGGGCAGGTTGCCGCTGCAGGCAGGGTCCGCGTAACCGGGCGGCATCATGTCCATGCCGCGATGCTGGCATACGCGCGAAAGCACGCGGATACGATCGTCCTTGCCGCGCACGACGAGCAGCGGTTCGTCGAGCACGTCCAGTGCGATGAAGTCGCCGGCGCGCGGCAACTGCGAGACGTGCGCGAGCGGAAGCCACTCGCGCTCGAAGATCGCCGCGCGTTCGAGCGCATGGAAACCGGCATCGTCGTAACAGCCGGCCGGCAGCGCGCGCGCTTCGCCGAGCAGGGCCGAGGCATTTGCGCGCAGGCCGGCGCGGAGTTCGTCGAGGCGTGTAGCGGCCTTGACGCCGCGGGTCATGGGTTCATTCATCGGGGCATTCACCGGTGATAGCGCAGGTAGGGGAAGGCGATGCGGCGGATCAGGCGGAACGCGCCGTCGCAGGCGAGCCCGAGCACGCCGATCACGACGATGCCGGCCATGATTTCGTCGACGTGCACGAAACGCTTGGCGCGCATCATCATCGCGCCGATCCCGTCGGTCGTGGCGACGATCTCGGCAACGACCAGGTAAGTCCAGCCGACCGCCAGCATCTGGCGCAGCGTGTCCAGGTAGGCGGGCAGGCTCGCGCGCAGCACGATGGTCCACAGGATCTGGCGGCGGTTCGCGCCGAGCGTGCGCGCCGTCTCAATCAGTTCGGTGCGCACGGCCAGCGTGTTGTCCATCAGCAGCGTGATCAGGAAGAACACCACGCCGACGAGCAGCAGCGCTATCTTCTGGCCCTCACCGGCGCCCAGCCACATCAGGAACAGCGGGATGAATGCGGTTGCCGGCAGGTAGCGGAAGCCCGCGAGCAGCGGATTGAGCAGTGCGGCGACGCCGGCGAAGGCGCCCATCAGCATGCCGAGCGGCAGGGCGATCGCCGCGGCGAGCCCGAAGCTGAGCATGATGCGCAGGAAGCTGGCCCAGACGTCGGCTGCGAAATTCTGCTCGGTGAACAGGCGCCACAGCGCGCGCGCGACGTCGGTCGGTGGTGGAAACAGCTGCCTTGGTACGCCGTCGCTGGTGCCGGCGATCTGCCACGCGGCGATGAACATTGCGGCGCCGGCGATGCCGAGCAGCAGTCCTGTCCGTGGCTGGAGGGTCTGTTTGAAATCGAACCACGGCTCACGCGGCTTCGCCCGCGCACTGGGCGGCGTGCGCGTCGGCGTGGTGCGGAGGGTGTGGCTGCTCGAGACTGTCATGGGGCTTCGATCGCGCGCTTGCATGGACTCTGGGATGTACAGGGCAAACGCTGTGCCATGACGTGCCGGGAGCTCAGGCGAGTTGCAGGGTGCAGGCCGCACGGGCGTGCGAGGGCACGGTGATTCGACCCGAATGTGCACACGCCTCAGTCACTTGTGGGCAGACTGCGCCGCGCCGCCGGTACATCGGGCACGGAGGCGCCATCATCGGCGAGCAGGGGCGACCATAGACGTGGCCGAGGAGCGCCCGGCTGCCTGTCACCGGACTGCGCGCACGGCCTGCACCGAAACGGAAGCGCGCGCGTCGTCATGGGGCGGGCAGCCCGACCGTGCCGCGCTTCCCGTACACTACGCAGCGGTGAATTCACCCCTCGACATCCCCATCGAACAGCCGCCCGTCTCCCGGGACCTGCGGGCGATCGCGCTGGTCGGATGGCCGCTGATCCTCAACAACCTGTTCAGCATCGGCGTCAATGTCGCCGACACCCTGATGGTCGGTCGCCTGGGCGCGACACAGCTTGCCGCGCTGTCGATCGGCTCCAGTCTCTGGATCGGGATCTTCCTGGCCGGCCTCGGTGTGATCATGGCGCTGGGTCCGACGGTCGCGCAGCACTACGGCGCGCAACGCCTGCTCGACATCGGCCATGACACGCGCCAGGCGATGTGGCTGGCGCTCGGCATCTCGACGCTCGTGATCCTGGTCATGCACAACGTTGCGCCGCTGCTCTCCACGCTCGGCATCGAGGCCGAGGTGGCGGAACTCGCCCAGGGCTACCTGCGGGCGCTGTCCATCGGCGTCCCGGGCTATTACCTCTATCACGTGATGCGCCAGATGAACGAAGGGATCGGACGCACGGTGCCGATCATGGTCGTGATGGGGATCGCGCTGGCTGCCAACGTCGCACTCAGTTACGTGTTCATCTTCGGCGTCTTCGGCGCGCCGCAGCTCGGCGCCGTCGGCGGCGGTCTGGGCAGCGGCATCACCTACTGGCTGATGTTCGCGATGATCGCCGCCTACGTGCATCGCGCGCCAGGCTATGCGGCCCTCGCGCTGTGGCGTCGCTTCGAGGCGCCGCAGTGGCATACGCTGCGCCGGCTGATCGGACTGGGTGGCCCCATCGGCCTGTCGCTGATGATGCAGGCGGGCCTGTTCACGACCCTCGCGCTGCTGATGGGCACGCTCGGCAAGACCTATGCCGCTGCACACCAGATCGCGCTGAACTATGCCGGGCTCGTGTTCATGGTGCCCCTCGGGCTCGCCTTCGCCACCGCCGTGCTCGTCGGGCAGCACATGGGGCGGGGCTTGCCTGCGCGGGCGCGCCGCATCGGCTACACGGGCATTGCGCTGTGCGGAAGCATCGCGGCGACGGTCGGTGTCATCACGTATTTCATTGCGCCGTGGATCGCCCGCGTCTACACCAGCGATGCGGCGGTCGTCGCGCTCGCCACTTCGCTGCTCGGCATTTCCGCGGTGCTGCAGGCCGGCGACGGCACCCAGAGCGCGGCGGCGGGCGCCCTGCGCGGCCTCAAGGACACCAAGGTGCCGATGCTGATCAACGGCCTGATCTACTGGGGCATCGGCTTCGTGCTGGCCTATGGCCTCGGCATCCGCGCCGGGTTCGGCGCGGTCGGCATCTGGATGGGACTCGCCAGCGCGCTGTGCGTCGCGGCGGTGGTGCTGAGCCTGCGTTTCCGCGCGGTGATCCGACGGCACGTGCGCGCCGCCGGTTCATTGCCGCACAACTGAAGCCTGCGCCAATCGTATCGCGTCGTTCGCGCGTCCGGCGTCGGTTTTGCCGACGAGAACGCAGAGAACACCGAGGGGGGATTGAAGCGGGGCTTGCCATCCGCAGGGCACCGCCGCCTCGGAAGCGCAGACGCCAAATCAATTTCTTCTCAGTGCTCTCCGTGTCCTCCGTGGTGAAACCAGACCTTCATGCAGGACAGGACTAACCGATTTACCACGGAGGACACGGAGAGCACTGAGACGTAGAGTGATGACATGCGCCGTGGCACAAGCATGTGACTCACGGCCGGTACTCACCCAATGGGAGAAAAGGTGTCAGATTTCAAATCTGACACCTTTTCTCGGCTAAGCGCATCGCCGCGCCCGCGAGCCAGGCGTCGGTTTTGCCACCGAGAACACAGAGAACACCGAGGGGGGGGATGGATTTGGCGCGTGCCGCCTGCAGGGCTGGACCGCTGTGGCGGCGCATACCCCAAGATTTCTTTTCTTCTCTGTGCTCCCCGTGTTGCTCGGTGGTGATACCAGACTTTTCAGCGCGAAAAGACGCTGCCATTTGCAACTGAGAGCACGGGGCAGAAGGATGAGGGCGTGTGCCCAGGCACCGGCAGTCGCCTGCGGCCGGCATCCATCCATTCAATCTCCCCCTCGGTGTTCTCTGTGTTCTCGGTGGCAAAAAAACGCCGGCCGCCAGCGAGACTCAGCCTTTCTGGAGAATCGAGCGTCCAAGCGCCCAGCGGTGCACTTCCGACGGGCCGTCGTAGAGGCGGAAGGCGCGGATGTTGCGGTAGATGCGTGCGATCGGCGTGTCGTTGCTGGAGCCGATCCCGCCCAGCACCTGCAGCGAGCGGTCGACGACGGCGGACAGGCGCTCCGAACAGAACACCTTGCACATGCTGGTCTCTTCGCGCGCTTCGGCGCCCTGGTCGAGCAGCCAGGCGGCGTGGCGGACGGCGAGCCGGCAGTGGTGCATGTCCATCAGGTTATCGGCGAGCATGAAGCTCACGCCCTCGTGTTCGCCTATCGGCTTGCCGAAGGCCGTGCGCCAGCGCGCGTGGGCGACCGCGATGTCGTGGCAGCGCTGGGCGGCGCCCAGCCAGCGCATGCAGTGGGTCAGGCGCGCGGGACACAGGCGCACCTGCGCATAGCGGAAGCCCTTGCCGATCTCGCCGAGGATGCGATCGCGGCTGACGCGCACCTGGTCGAGCGCGATCTCGCTGTGGCCGCCCTGGAACATGTCGTCGAGCATGTCGAGCTGGCGGACCTCGCCGAGTCCCGGCGTGCCGGCGTCGACGACGAACATCGTCGCGCCGAGCTTCTGGCCGTCGCCGTCCAGCGTCTGCGCCATGACAATGTGGAAGGCCGCGTCGCGGAAGGTCGTGATCAGCCACTTGCGGCCCGTGATCAGGAAGTCGTCGCCATCCGGCACCGCGGTGGTCCGCATCTGGTTCGGATCGGCGCCGGCGCCGTTGTCGGGTTCGGTGACCGCGAAGGTGGACTTCTGGCTGCCGTCGACCAGCGGGCGCAGCCAGCGCTCCTTCTGCGCCGGCGTCGCGATCCGGTCGAGCATGTAGTGATCGCCTTCGCCCGGCATCACGTTCAGCGCGATCGGGCCGAGCAGCGAATAGCCCGCCGCCTCGAGCAGCACGGCCTGTCCCTGGTGGTCGAGCCCGCCACCGCCGAACTCGACCGGCGCATGCAGCGACCACAGGCCGGCTTTCTTGCCGCGCGCCTGCAGTTCGCGACAGAGCTCCCGGGATGGCCCGTGCGCGGTCTGCCGCGGGTCCTGCTCGAGCGGTATGACCTCCTGTTCGATGAATTCGCGAATGCGCGCCTGCAGCGCCGTCAGTTCGGGCGACAAACCATAGTTCATGTAAGGTCTTCCATCATGAAACGAGCCCGGACTATAGAACGATTGCGATGGCCGCGGCACGCGCTGTTCGGCCTGTGCTGCCTGCTGAGCCTGCGGGCCACCGCCGATGCACCGCAGCCGACCGCCTTCTCCTCCCAGGCGCCGGGTTCGGCAATCGTCGGCTGGGAAAAGCTCAAGCCCGCGCAGGGCGCGCCTGACACCCGCTACGTGCTGGTCGAGGACGGTGGGCGGGTGGTGGTCCGGGCGGATGCCGAGGCCGCGATGTCAGGCCTGCTTTTCGGGTTTGGCGGCGTGCCGGCGCGTCCTGGCATCCTGCGCTGGCGCTGGAAGGTCGCGGCGCCGCTGCGCACCGCCGATCTCGCGACACGCGCTGGCGACGATTACGTGGCCCGTGTGTATGTGCTGTTCGATTATCCGCGCGCGCGCCTGCCCATGGCGACGCGGGCACGACTCCGTCTGCTGGAATTGCTGCATGGCCAGCGGCTGCCGGCCGCGGCCTTGAACTACGTGTGGGACAACCGGCATCCGGTCGGCACGCTGCGCGCCAATGCCTATTCCGAGCGTGTGCGGATGTTCGTCGTGGAGAGTGGTGCGGCACGCGCCGGCCGCTGGGTCGAAGAGGCGCGCGACCTGCGCGCTGACTTCAGGCAGGCCTTCGGCGAAGAGGCGCCACCGGTCATCGGCATCGCGATCGCGACGGACACGGACAATACGGGTGAGACCGCCCGCGCCTGGTTCGGGGACCTTCGTCTCGACGTCGATTGAACGTCCGCCAGCTTGCGGCGCGCCTGCCCGCTCGCCTACCGTGAGGCCACACGGGCGCGTGGGCCCGGGCCATCCAGCGCAAACGAAGGGAGCGACGACGATGAATCACGAGAAGGTCTGGCAGGCGACAGGGGCGCGCACGAACACGGGGCGACTGACGTGAGCCGCCCGACCGCGGTCGTGATCGGTGTCGGGGCAGCGCAGGGTCTCGGTGCCGCCATCTGCCGGCGCTTCGGCAACGCCGGCCACCACGTGCTGGTCGCGGGCCGCACGGCGGCGCGCATCGCGGCGGTTGCCGACGACATCGTGGCCCGCGGGGGCAGCGCGGAGGCGGTGCCCACCGACGCCACGCAGGAAGCCGACGTGCAGCGCCTGTTCGCCCGTGCGCTGGCGCCAGGACCGGGCCGCGCGCCGGTGGACGCCGTCGTGTTCAACGCCGGCAACAACCAGCGGATCGACTTCCGCGAACTGACTGCCGAACAGTTCGAATATTTCTGGCGGGTGGGCTGCTTCGCCGGCTTCCTCGCCGGTCGCGAAGCGGCGCGCTGCCTCGCACCGCTCGGTCGCGGCAGCATCCTGTTCACCGGCGCATCGGGCAGCCTGCGCGGCCGGCCGGGTTTCGCGCACTTTGCCGCCGCGAAGTCGGGCCTGCGGATGCTCGCCCAGAGCATGGCGCGGGAGTTCGGGCCGCTGGGGATCCATGTCGCCCACGTCGTCATCGACGGCGGCATCAACGGCGAGAAGCTGCGCAACGCGTTTCCGGCCATGGTCGAGCGGCTCGGCGAAGACGGCCTGCTCGACGTCGATGCCATCGCCGACACCTACTGGCAACTCCACTGCCAGCCACGCACGGCGTGGACCCACGAGGTCGACCTGCGGCCGTACAAGGAAAGCTTTTGATGTCAGGCCCCCAGCCGGCGCCGTGACAGCCCGTGTGCCGCTGATTGGCCACCGTGAACAGGGAGAACACCGAGGGGATCGGAATTGGCAGGCGCCGCTTGTGGGTGCAGCCGCGGCGCAGGCACAGGCCTTCGATTTATCTTTCCTCTCCGTGCTCTCCGTGTCCTCTGTGGTGAAATCAGGCATTCCGGCACGACAAGACGCCGAATTTTTACCACGGAGGACACGGAGAGCACGGAGAAGAAGGTATCCGTAAGGGGGGGGCATCACCGCCGGCTCGCTCCCCTCGGTGTTCTTCGTGTTCTGGGTGGCCAAGCAACCGGCGATGCACCCCGACCGACACCAGCGCAGTGCGGCCCCGGTGCTGGCGTCAGACCAGCTCGAAGGCCTCGAGTTTCGGCGCCGCCATTTCCTCCTCGAAGCGCGCGTAAGTCCACGGCCAGCTCGCGGGCACGCCGTGCTTGTCCAGGTACCAGCTCTTGCAGCCGGTGGCCCAGATGCTGTGCCTCGCCGCCTCGACGCGCGCGGCATCGAAGGCGGCGGTGGCCTCGCGCGTCGCGCTGATCTCGCGACAGCGGCCGGCGCGGACCTGTTCCAGAAGCTGGAGGATATAACCGAGCTGGAACTCGGCGATCTGGATCAGTGAAAAATTGCCGACCGGCCCGTTCGGCCCGTTCAGCATGAAGAAATTCGGAAAGTCCGGAATGGACAGCGACAGGTAGGCGGTCGGGTGATCGGCCCAGACGTCGTCCAGCCGCAGGCCGCCGCGGCCGCTGACCTCCGCCGGACGGATGAAGCGGTCGGCGCGGAAGCCGGTGGCGACCACCAGCACGTCGAGTTCATGCAGTTGACCGTCCCGGGTGCGCACGCCCGTCGCCTCGATGCGCTCGATGCCCGCAGTCACCAGCGACGCGTTCGGCTGCTGGATCGCGGCGTAGAAATCGGCGGAGAAGATCAGCCGCTTGCACGCGGCGCGGTAGTCCGGGCGCAGACGCTCGCGCAGGACGGGATCGCGCACGTTGCGCTCGAGGTTGTTGCGGCACATGTCCTCGATCCAGCGCATCTGCGGCGAGTCGGCGTCGACGACCGCGTTCGAAATCTTGTCGATCGCCGCGCGGTGGATTTCCTCGCGCAGCTTTTCGATGAGTTGCGGCTCGCGCGCGAAGGCCGCGCGCTGTTCCTCGGTGTAGGCCGGGTTCTCGATCGGCATGATCCACTGCGCGGTGCGCTGGAACAGCGTGAACTTCGAGACGTGCGGCACCAGCGCCGAGGTGATCTGGATCGCGGTGGAGCCGGTGCCGATGACGCCGACGCGCCGTCCGTCCAGCGGCACCGTGTGATCCCAGCGCGCGCTGTGGAAGCTGGCGCCGCCGAAGTCCACCAGCCCCGCGAGATCGGGCATGTTC
The DNA here is from genome assembly GCA_943370145.1 of Hydrogenophaga intermedia. Classification (GTDB taxonomy): domain Bacteria; phylum Pseudomonadota; class Gammaproteobacteria. Next base: position 47,707 of record CALRPY020000025.1, read on the forward strand.
GGATGGTGCAGCACGCCGGTCGCGGCGATGACGATATCGGCAACGTCGGTCGCCCCATCCTGCATGCGCAGTCGCCAGCGGCCGTCGATGAACTCGCAGTGGGTGATCTCCACGCCGCAGCGGATGAGGGGCGTGACGCCGTACTTGTCGGCGACCCGCTCGAAATAGCGCTGGATCTCCTCGCCCGGCGCAAACACGTGGCTCCAGTCCGGGTTCGGCTCGAAGGAGTAGGTGTAGAGATGCGCGGGCACGTCGCAGGCGATTCCAGGGTAGGTGTTCTCGCGCCAGGTGCCGCCGAGGCGCGAGGCTTTCTCGTAGATCGTGCAATCCGGATAGCCGGCTTCGTGCAGCTTGATCGCGGCGAGGATGCCGGCCATGCCGGCGCCGATGATGACGATGCGCAACGGCCGGGCCGTCGTCGAGGACTGGGGTCGTGACATGGAGCTTCCTTCGCGTTCGAGGCTGGGCGGGATGCAGCGCCGCGGACGGCAACGTCAGGCGGGACTATAAACGACCGGCAGCGGGTGGTGGCAGGGCGGCGGCGGGCGCGCCCGGTCCGGATCACGCCGCGCCGGCAGCGGGACTGACGCCGCGGCGCCGGTGCAGCGCGTAGCCGAGCAGGGCCCAGCAGGCGCAGATGAGCCATTCCTCGGTGTTCAGGGCAGCCGGACTGCCCGGAAAATAGAGGCTGCCCAGGGCGAGGCACAGCAGTAAGGCAAGCCCGCCGACGAGCCGCCAGTGGCGCACGCGGTACGGGCGCGGCAGTCCGGGTTCGCGCACGCGCAAGGCCAGGAAGGACAGCGCGACCAGCGCGTAACCGGCGACGACCGCGAGGCTGCCGGCGTTGATCAGCCAGATCAGCACCGGCCGGCCGAACAGCGGCGCGATGCAGGTCAGCAGGCCGATGGCGATCACCGCGACGTGCGGGGTGCGATGACGCGGATGCAGGGTCGCGAGCGCGCGCGGCAGCATGCCGTGTTCGGCCATCGAGTAGACGAGCCGGCTCGAGCCTACCAGGAACGCGTTCCAGGTCGTGACGATGCCGGCGATGCCGCCAACGATGATGAGGTCCGACGCCCACGCGCCGCCCCACACCCGCGCGCTCGCGATCGCCGTGGTCATGCCCGGCTCGGCGCGCTCCGCGGCCGGCAGCGCATACCCGACGCCGATGACCAGCAGGCAGTACCACAGGATGGCGCAACCAACGGACAGCACGATCAGCCGCCCGATAGCGCGAGCGGGCAGGTCTATTTCCCCCGCCGCCTGCGGAATCACGTCGAAGCCGACGAACATGATGGGAATCACGATCAGCACGGCGGCGATGCCGTGCATGCCATCGACGAAGGCCGGCGCGACGTTGTCCGCCGATCCGCCGCGCATCACGCCGACGAGGAACAGGATGCCGACGGCCACGATCACCACGGTGACCGCTTTCTGCAGGCCGGCGGAGGCCGTGACGCCGCGCACGTTGACCCAGGTCATGAACAGCGCGCTCGCGATGCCGATCAGCACGAAGTCGAGGTGGACGGTGAAGCCGTTCACCGTCCACAGCGCCAGCCACCGGCTGCCCGGGAACAGGAAGCTCAGCGCATAGGGCAGCGCGACGGCCTCGAAGGCCGCGACCGACACGTAGCCCAGGACGATCGACCACGAACACAGGAACGACCACAGGGGGCCGAGCGCGCGCAGGCTGTAGATATGCTCACCACCCGCGTGTGGCAGCGCCGAGGCGAGTTCGGCATAGGTGAGGGCGACGAAGATCATTGCCGAGCCCCCCAGCGCGAAGGCGACGGCCGCGCCCCAGGTGCCGGCCTGGGTGGTCCACTCGCCGGTGAGCAGCACCCAGCTCCAGCCGATCATGGCGCCGAAGGCGAGCGACAGGACATCGCGTCGACCGAGGACGCGCTCGAAGAGGGATTCAGTCATGAATTCATCAATAATGGACCCGTGCGCGCCGCGCAATAGCCCGGGCGTGTTCTTCCGTTCCAGCACCGGAGGTCGGCCCGTCATGCGTCAGCGGTTTGCAAGCGTCGAGCACGTGATCGAGGCCCTTGCGCCCAGTTACCCGGTCTACTGCCTGCGCCCAGCAGTCCTGGAGGAGACGGTCCGCGAGTTCAGGGCGCTCTTTCCCGGCACCGTGCTGTATGCGGTGAAGTGCAATCCCCACCCGCAAGTGCTCGACGCGCTGCACGCTGCGGGCATCACTGACTTCGATACCGCGTCGCTGCCCGAAATCGCGCTGATTGCCGAGCGCTACCGCGATGCCGCCTGCTACTTCATGCACCCGGTGAAGAGCCGGGCGGCAATCCAGGCCGCCTACGGCATCTACGGCGTGCGCCACTATGTGGTCGATCATCCGGACGAACTGCGCAAGGTGCTTGACGAGACCGGCGGGCGCGACCTGACAATCGTCGTGCGCCTCGCCACAGCGCCCGATCCGGCCACGGTCTACGACCTGTCGTCCAAGTTCGGCTGCGGGGCCGACGAGGCGGTGGCGCTGCTCCGCGCGGTGGCGGCCGCGGGCTGCCGCGGCGGGCTCGCCTTCCACGTCGGCTCGCAGTGTGGCGCGCCCGCATCGTACACGCAGGCGCTCGCGCTGGTCGGCGAGGTGATCGCGCGCGTCGGCGCCGCGCCGTCCCTGGTCGACGTCGGCGGTGGCTTCCCGGCGAACTACGTCGGGGCGGACCTGCCCCCGCTCGCCGCCTACATGGCCGCGATACGCGCGGGCCTTGCGTCACTGGCGCTGCCGCCGGACACGACGGTGCTCGCGGAGCCCGGGCGCGCGCTGGTCGCGAACGGCTGCTCGCTGCTGGTGCAGGTCCAGTTGCGCAAGGACGGTTGTCTGTATCTCAACGACGGCGTGTTCGGCAGCCTGGCCGAGATGGCCTTGTCGAGCCTGCGCATGCCGGTGCGTCTGTTGCGACGCGACGGTGCACCTGCCGCGGCGACACTGCCGTTCAAACTCTATGGGCCGACCTGTGACGGGCTCGACGTGCTGCCCGGGACCTTCGAACTGCCGGCCGACGCGCGCGAGGGCGACTGGCTCGAAATCGGCCAGCTCGGCGCGTATTCGAACGCGCTCGCCACCCGCTTCAACGGCTTCTTTCCCGAGACCTTCGTCGCGCTGGATTCCTGAGATACGGCCGGGCCGACGCCCTGCTCAGGCGGGTTTGCGCGCGATGAAGCGACCCTGCGCGAGCTTGCCGGCACGGGCGAGGTCGCGCATGAACACCATATCGGCGGCGACCGCGGCGAGCGCCGCACTGTCGAAGTCCAGCAGGCGCAGCGCGTCGTAGGTCAGCTGCCGGTCGACCATCGCGAGATAGAGATCCACGTGGTCGGCGAAGCGCCCGGTGTCCGCGGCCTCGAGGACGGTGCAGCCGTTTGCCTCGAGCAGCGCGCGATAGCCGTCGACCGACTCGATGTTCGGGAATTTCATGAAACGGAGCACGCGTTCCAGCTCCGTGTCGCCCATCGGCACGCTGCCCGCGACCCAGTCGGTGAAGGCGACGATGCCGCCGGGCCTGACGATGCGCACGGCTTCCCGCACCAGGCGCGCCTTGTCGCCGACATAGCACCAGGCGTCCTCGCCCCACACGAAATCCGCGCTGCCGCTGGGCAGCCCGCTGTCGCAGACGTCGGCGGTGACGAAGCGGACGCGCCCGGCGAGCCCCTCCGCGGCGCAGCGCGCCTCGCCGCGTGCGACGACCGCCGGCGTGGCGTCGACGCCGATCATGCCGGCCACCTCCCGCATGCGCACCAGCAAGCGCATGCCGGCGCCGTTGCAGCAGCAGAGGTCCACGCCCCGGGTGCCGGCCGCCACGCCCGCGCGGTCCGCGAGATCCATCGACGACTTCAAGCCGCCGATATGAACCTGCTGCCCCATGATGAGTTCCCACAGGTCGCCTTCGGCGCCGCTGTAGACGGCCTGGACGTCGTGGAGTGTCGCGTGCGTGCTCATGGGGCCCCCCGGTCCTTTCGCGTGTGACGTGATGGGGGTGATGATACGCGAGCGTCCGTGCAGCGCGCGACGCGCAGCCGGTGCTCAGGGGGAGCGGACGCCCCGCCGCAGCGGCGGGGCGTCCGTCGCGTCAGCCGCGCTCGCCGCGCAGCGCGGCGATGCGGTCCTCGAGCGGGGGATGGGACATGAACAGCGCCATGAAGCCCCCGCGGCGGCCGCCGCTGATGCCAGTGGCGGCAAGCTGGTCCGGGAGGTCCACGGGTTCGTGCACGGTGCGCAGCCGTTCGAGCGCGGCGATCATCTTCTCCTTGCCGGCCAGCGCTGCGGCGCCCGAGTCGGCCCGGAATTCGCGCTGGCGCGAGAACCACATGACGATCGCGCTGGCGAGCACGCCGAAGAGCACCTGCGCGACCATCGACGCGATGAAGAAGCCGGGACCGTGGCCGTTTTCCGTACGGAATACCGCGCGGTCGACGAAATGGCCGACGATGCGCGACAGGAACACCACGAAGGTGTTCACTACGCCCTGGATCAGCGTCAGCGTGACCATGTCGCCGTTCGCGACGTGGCTGACCTCGTGTGCGAGCACGGCTTCGACCTCATCCCTGGACATGCCGTTCAGCAGGCCGGTGCTGACCGCGACCAGCGCGTGGTCGCGCCGGGCGCCGGTCGCGAAGGCATTCAGTTCCGGCGAGTCGAAGATCGCGACGTCCGGCATGCCGATGCCGGCGCGATCGGCCTGGCGGCGCACGGTGTCGACCAGCCAGTGCTCGGTGGGGCTCGACGGTTGCTCGATCACGCGCGCGCCCACCATGCGCAGCGCCGACCATTTCGACATCGCGAGCGACACGAGAGAGCCGGCAAAGCCGATGATCGCGGACATCACCAGCAGCGTGCCGAGGTCCAGGCCACCGCCACGTTGCATCGCGGTGTCGAGACCGAGCACGCGGAAGCTGATGGCGATGACCGCCATCACCGCGATGTTGGTCAGTAGGAACAGGCCAATTCGTTTCATCGAGTAACTCCTGCTTGGATGAACGCCGAACCGGCGCGCGGCCGGCGGGACAGCGCGCCAGCTTAGCGGGTCGACGCTTCTTTTAAACTCACATTAAAGGCTTCGGATATTCGGGATACACGAAGTCTCAGGGGCGGCGCCCGGGCCGCTGCCCGGCAGGTTGGCGATCGACCGCCCCGAACCTTGCTCATAGATGGATGCCGCGCTGCCCGCTTTCAAGCCGTCGCACCACATGCTGCGATGCGTTGTCCCGTGCACGGGGCGCGGTGACCGCCGCAACGGTGGACAGCCGGGCGCGGCCGTGGCCAGAATCGGGCGTCGACGGCGATGCTGCGCCGACCCCCAGACCAACCCGGAGTACGCCATGCTCGCCGATCCCGCCTCGCTCGTGACCCGCCTCTGCAATTCACTGCTCGACGCGGACATGGCGCGGACCTGCGCCCTGCTCACCCCCGACGTCCACTATCACAACATGCCCTGGGCGCCGGTCACCGGTCATGCCGAGGTGCGCAAGGTGCTCGACCCGCTGGTCCACGGCGCGAACTGCGCGCTGCGCGAGATGCGCATCGAGCACACCGTCTGCAACGGGGACGTCGTGATGAATGCGCGCGTGGAAGCCTGGGAACGCGCGGGTGTGCGAGTCGAACTCCCGGTCGCGGGCCTGTTCATCGTGCGCGACGGGCTGGTCGCGCGCTGGGTGGATTACTGGGACCTCGCCACGATTGCACCGCTGCTCGCAACGCTGACCGAAGCGGGGGGCGCCAATTGAAGCAGGCAGCAGGCCCGGTCGTTTCCCTGCGCAGGCCTGCACCGCGGAATCCGCGGCGCGTGGGCCTGGCCTGAGCCGGCTGGCAACGCCGGCGCCCGCGCGGGACGCCATCCCGCCGCCTGCGTTGCGCGTATCGCCGGGCTGTCCGCGGACGCTTCCACCGAATGCGGTATGGATTGCGCGACGGGTTTAGTGCTATCCAAGCCACTGCGCAGCGTGTAACGCTCGTCACATCGGAACCAGGCGGCCCCGGCCGGCCGTGCGGCCTGCGGCGCCTGCCACTCAACCTGTTCTTCCGGCCCCTGGGGCGTGAGGAGGTCAACATGGCTTGGCGAATCGGGGTCGACACCGGTGGCACGTTCACCGACGTGGTCGCAGTCAACGAGGCGACCGGAAAGCGCTACGTACGCAAGACATCCTCCACCCCGGATGACCCCTCGCGTGCGTTCACGCAGGGCATCATCGAGCTGCTCGACGAGGTGGGGGTGGAAGCCGGCGATGTGAGCTTCATCAGCCACGGGACGACCGTCGCCACCAATGCGATCCTCGAATCCCGCTATGCGCGCCTCGGCCTCATCGTCACCCGCGGCTATCGCGAAATGCTCGAGGTCGGGCGCCAGACGGTGCCGGGTGACTTCGGTGACATCACCTGGTGGTTGAAGCCACCGCGCGTGGTGCCGCTGGAACTCGTGCGCGAGGCCGGGGGACGCCTCGACTTCAGGGGCGAGGAACGCAGCCCGCTGGACGAGGACGCGGTGCGCGCCATTGCGCTCGAGTTCAAGTCCATGGGCATCAACGCGATTGCGGTGTCCTTCCTGCACTCCTACCGCAACCCCGCGCACGAGCGCCGCGCGCGCGAACTCATCCTCGAGGTGCATCCCGACTGCTTCGTGTCCGTGTCCTCGGACGTGATCCGTGAATACCGCGAGTACGAACGTACGCTCAGCACCTGCCTCAACACCGGGCTCATGCCCCTGGTGACGAGCTACCTGAACAGCCTGCAGCAGCGCCTCGTCAGCGCCGAAGTCGATGCCCGGCTCTATGTGATGAAGTCCAGCGGCGGCATCATCCACGCCGCCGAGATGGCGCCCCAGCCGATCGCCGCGGTCCTGTCCGGCCCTGCCGCCGGCATCGTGACGGCCTGCTACTACGGCAAGGCCGCGGGCTACCCGAACCTCATCACCATCGACATCGGCGGCACGTCGACGGATATCTGCCTCATCGATCAGGGCACGCCGCACATGCTCACCGAAGGGCGTATCGACATCTACAACATCAAGGCGCCGATGATCGACATGCACACGGTGGGCGCCGGCGGTGGTTCCATCGCATGGCTGTCGGCGGGGCGAAGCCTGCGCGTGGGACCACAGAGCGCCGGTGCGCAGCCGGGCCCCGTCTGCTACAGCCGGGGCGGCACGGAGCCCGCGCTGACGGATGCGCACATCGTGCTCGGGCGCGTTTCACCCTACCTGCTCGGCGGGTCGATCAAGCTCGATGCGAGGGCCGCGCGACGCGCGATCCAGGAGCGTATTGCGGAGCCGCTCGGGATCAGCGTCGAAGACGCGGCGATGGGCATCCTCGATCTCGCCACCAACAACATCGCGCAGGGCATCAACGTCGTGTCGGTGAAACGCGGCCGTGACCCGCGCGACTACGCCCTGATGGCCTTCGGCGGCGCGGGCGGCCTGAATGCATGCCTGGTCGCCGAGTCCCTGGGCATCCGCGTGATCGTGGCGCCGCCGTCACCTGGGGTGACCTCCGCCGAAGGCCTGCTCTCCACCAACGTGCGTTCCGATCGCGTCATCACCGACGTGCAGCGTGAAGACGCGCTGGACGTGGCGCGACTCCTCCGCGAATTCGACACCATTCGCGCCCAGGTGGTCGAAGACCTGGCCCGCGAAGGCTTCACCGGGACGGACACCGCGATCACGGGCTTTGCGGACATGCGCTACGCGGGACAGGCCTACGAAGTGCGGGTGCCCATGACCGTGCTGGATGCCGCGCTGTCGGAAGCGGCGGTGCGCAATGCGATCAAGGCCTTCCATCGCGCGCACGACGACCGCTTCGGCTACGAGTACGAGGGCCGGCATCCGGTGGAAATCGTCAATATCGGCGCGACGGGCTTCGGCCTCTTCCCGCCGCTCGTGACCGCCCAGGAGCAGCGCACGGACTGCTCCTGGATCGGCGCGCGCAAGGACGTGCGTCGCGGGGTGTTCCGCGGCGTGGGCGAGGTCCAGTTGCCGATCTACGAACGCTCGCTCGCGCCGATTGGCGTCGGCATCACCGGCCCCTGCATCATCGAGCAGTATGACGCGACCCTCGTGGTCGAACCCGGCTGGCGCGCGGTTCTCGACGAGGCCGGCCAGATCATCCTGACCCATCAGCACCAGGAGGCTTGAACCATGGTTGAGAGCACGAGTGGCGCGCGCCTGGCGGCGGAGGCGATGATCTTCGACGAGGCGCCGTACCTGACGGACGCCTATGCGCCCACGCGCAAGTCGACGTTCGAACGCGACGATGAACACTGGCCGCGCATCAAGGCGCTGAAGGAGACCATCGACAGCGTCACCCTCGACGTACTGGAATGGGCGCTGGAAGCCGCGATCGACGAAGGGGAGGCCGCCGTCGAGCGCACCGCGGTGTCGACCATCGTGCGCGAGCAGCACGATTACCGCGCTTCGCTCAACACGGTCGACTGCAACAGCGTGACCCGCGTGTCCTGGGCCGCGACGGCCGACCCGATTCGCAACTACTACGCGCTCGAAGACATCCACGAAGGGGATGTCTTTCTCTACAACGATATCCACGAGTCGAGCGGCACCATCGGCCACCTGCCGGATTTCTGCGTGGTGGTGCCCATTTTCTCGGACGGGCGCCTGATCGGTTTCTCGCAGCTCTTCGGCCACTGCAACGACGTCGGCGGCAAGGTGTCCGGCAGCTGGGCCCTGACCGCGACGACCGTGTTCGAGGAAGGCATCCAGGTGCCGCCCATCAAGCTGTATGCGCGCGGCGTGCGCAACGAGGAGGTCTGGAAGGTCATCCTGCGCAACAGCCGCTATCCGGACGACCTGCGCGGTGACATCGACGCCTTCGTCGGCGCCACGCGCATCATCCAGCGCCGCGTCGAGGAGCTCTGCCGGCGTTACGGCACCGACGTCGTGGAAGCGGGCTTCTACCGGATCATGGATCGCTGCGAGGAGATCGTGCGCGAGGAAGCCCTGCCGCACATCCCGAACGGCGAATACATCGGGGAGGACTTCCTGGAAACAGACGGCATCGATCTGGAGCGGCCGGTGAAGCTGATGCTCACGGTGCGCAAGGATCCCGAGAAGATCATCGTCGACTTCGCCGGCACCGATCCACAGGTGCCCGGGCCCGTGAACTGGGTGATGGACGGCCGCCACTACTCCAAGTGGCTCGGCGGCTTCGTGAAGGCGCAGGTGCCGGGGATGATCGTCAACGAGGGCATGACGCGGGTCTTCAAGGCCTACCTGCCGCCCCGCACCGTGCTGTCGGCGGAATATCCCGCGGCGGGCGCCGACCGCATGGACTGCATGCTGCGCATGCTCGGCGCCTACATGGCCGCGATGGCCAAGGCCACCGGCGGGCAGATGGTCGGCGACTCCCAGTGCATCCAGCTCTACGGGTTCTACGGCAAGGACCAGGACGGCAAGGACTTCCTCTACCGTGAAATCTTCGGCGCCGGTTCGGGCGCGCGCCCGTTTGCCGATGGCACCGACACCGTCGACCTCGTGCCGGACTCCAAGAATCTCCCGAGTGAATTCATCGAGCAGCGCTTCCCGGTCATCGTGCACCGCGTCGGCATGTTCCCGGATTCCGGCGGACCGGGCGCGTTCCGCGGCGGGCTCGGCTACCTGAAGGATGTCGAGATCCTCGTTGACGGTCACTTCCTGACGGTGTCCTATCGCACGATTTTCTCCTGCTTCGGCGTCAATGGCGGCATGGCCGGACGGTCCGGCGGGGCCCTGATCAACCCGGGCACGCCGGCGGAACAGCAGATTTTCTACAAGCGCGAGGCGATACCGGTGAAGGCGGGTGACATCGTCCGCATCCTGACGCCGGGCGGCGGCGGCTGGGGCGATCCGCTGGCGCGCGTGCCGGCTATGGTTCGGCTCGACGTGCATCGTGGCCTCGTGTCGATGGCCAGCGCGCGCGACGACTACGGCGTGGTGCTCGCGGAGGTCCCGGATCCCTCGCGGCGCTACGAGGTCGACGAGGCCGCCACCACGGCGCTGCGCGCGCGCATGAAAGCGACCCGCCCACCGCTGAAGATGATCAACCGCGGACCGCACGCCGAGAAACTGATCCGCGAGGGCCGTATCACGGTCAGCGACTTCGACTATCCCGCGCAGTTCGACGAAGCCGCGTATCTCGCCGCCGCGGGCGCCGCGTGAAGCAGGCCCCGGTGCGGGCGGAGGCCGGGAACGGCATTCACCGCCGGCGCCGGGGCGGCTCATGGTCACGACACAGGAGACTGGAATGGAACAACTGATGCGCATGAGCGCGGTGGAGCAGGCCCGGCTGATCAGGACCGGTGAGGTATCCGCCGCCGAAATGGTCGAGGCATCGATCAACGCAATCGAGCGCCTGAACCCGCGCATCAACGCCGTGGTCCTGCCGCTGTACGAGCGCGCGCGCGCGAGCCTCGCGACGATCGATCCCGGCGCGCCGTTCGCGGGGGTGCCGCTGCTGCTGAAAGACTTTCTCGCCGAGTACGCCGGAACGCGCCTGACCGACGGTTCGCGCTTCCTGCTCGATTACGTTTCCACGCAGGACAGCGAACTGGTCGCGCGCTACCGGCGCGCGGGTTTCGTCATCGTCGGCAAGACCAACACGCCGGAGTTCGCCTCCAAGCCGACGACCGAGCCGGAACTGTTCGGCAAGACCGGCAACCCCTGGAATCCCGCGTACTCGGCCGGCGGTTCATCGGGCGGTTCCGCTGCGGCCGTCGCCGCCGGCATGGCCGCGGTCGCGCACGCGAACGACGGCGGCGGCTCGATCCGCTGCCCGGCATCGTGGTGCGGTGTCGTCGGGCTCAAGCCCACGCGTGGCCGCAATCCGCTCGGGCCCGCATATGGCGACATGGGCGCAGGCCTCATCTGCGAGCACGTGGTGACACACACCGTGCTCGACAGCGCGGCGATTCTCGACTGCACCGCCGGCGCCGATGCGGGCGCGCCGTACTTCCCCGCGCCGCACGTACGACCCTTCGCCGACGAAGTCGGTATCGACCCGGGCCGGCTGCGTATCGCGTACAGCACCGAGCCCGTGGCGAGTGCCCCGGTGCACGACGAGTGCAGGCGCGCGGCAATCGAGGCCGCGCGGCGCTGCGAGGCGCTGGGCCATCACGTGGAGGAAGCATCGCCGAGCGTGTCCGGTGAACATTTCACCGAGGTCTTCACGACGCTCTGGCTCGGCATGGTCGCGTGGGCCATCCGCGACTGGGCGCGGCGCACGGGGCGGGAACCGCGGGCCGAGGATTTCGAGGCGCACACCTGGAAGATGTTCACGCTGGACGGGGCGCGCCGGCCGTCCGATCTCTTCCTCGCCATCCAGGACATGCAGCGCATGGCGCGCGGGATCGCGCCCTTCTTCGATCGCTACGACGTCTGGCTCACGCCGACGACGACGCAGCCGCCGCAGCCCAACGGCTGGTTCGATTTCGATCCCGACAACCCGCGACAGGCCACCCAGCGTATCGGCGACGTGCCGAAGTTCACCGCGATCGCCAACATGACCGGCCAGCCCGCAATCAGCCTGCCGCTGCACTGGACGCCGGACGGCCTGCCGGTCGGCGTGCAGCTGGTCGGCCGCTACGCGGACGAAGCGACGATCCTGCGCCTCGCCGCGCAGCTCGAGGCGGATGCGCCGTGGCGCCACCGCGTGCCGCAACTGGACTGAGGGGGGCACGTCGAGCGCTCACCCCTGCACTGTACCGACCTTCGCGCAGGGACTCGCGACCGCGGAGAATGTCACTTAAGTAACAGAAATTGGCAGCATCCCCTCTCCTTTGCTGCAGGGCACAGTGAGTAGCCTCCAAGGCTGGAAGATTACTGGATCGACCGGCCAGGTCCGGGCCCGGGCGCTTCGGCCTCTCCTGCGGCGAAACGCCGGGAGCCGGCCGGCCCCGCCGCGGAACCTCGTTCGCCCGCTACCGTCGTCAGACGGCGTTGCCACAGGAGAGACTTCGTGAACAAACCCAGCCATTTCGTTGCCGATGGCAAGCTGCGCATCCCCACCGCCGAGGAACTCGGTTTCGACCCGGCCGAAATGCGCCGCAAGTACGACTACGAGCGTGACCGCCGGCTGCACGCCAATGGCGCCGCGCAGTACCAGAACATCGACGGCGACCTCGAGCGCTACATCGACGATCCGCACGTCACCGAGCGCATCGAACGCGCGCCCATCACCGAGGAAATCGAGATCGCGATCCTCGGCGCCGGCTTTGGTGGGATGCTGATGGCCGCGCGCCTGCATGAAGCCGGCATCAGGGACTTCCGGATCATCGAGCGCGCCGGCGACTTCGGCGGCACCTGGTACTGGAACCGCTACCCGGGTGCACAGTGCGACGTCGAGTCCTACATCTACCTGCCGCTGCTCGACGAGACCGGCTACATGCCGAAGGAGAAGTACTCCTTCCAGCCCGAAATCCACGCGCACGCGCAGCGCATCGGACATCACTTCGACCTCTACTCGCGTGCCCTTTTCCAGACGCAGACCCGCGAGATGCGCTGGGACGAAGCCGACGCCCGCTGGACGCTGACGACCGACCGCGGTGACGTGATCCGGGCGCGCCACGTGGTGATTTCGAGTGGCTCGCTGAACCGTCCGAAGCTGCCGGGGATTCCGGGGCTGCGCGACTTCAAGGGGCACACCTTCCACACCAGTCGCTGGGACTACGCCTACACGGGCGGCTCGCCGACCGGCAATCTCGACAAGCTCCGCGACAAGCGCGTGGGCATCATCGGCACGGGCGCGACGGCCATCCAGTCGATACCGCATCTCGGCGCGTCCGCGGGCCACCTGTACGTGTTCCAGCGCACGCCCTCGTCGGTCGACGAGCGTCGCAATCGCCCGACCGATCCCGAGTGGTACAAGTCGCTGCAGCGCGGTTGGCAGCAGGATCGCAATGACAACTTCACCAAGCTGCTGGTCGGCGTGCCGGTCGAGGAAGACCTCGTCAATGATGGATGGACCGAACTCTTCAAGTCCCTCGGCGAACTGCTCGATGGCACCGGTGTGGCCGACCTCACGTCGGAGGAATTGAAGCTGCTCGGTGAGATCCTGGACTACCAGCATGACAACCGCGTGCGTGGCCGCGTCGACGCCATCGTCAAGGACCCGAAAACCGCCGAGGCGCTGAAGCACTGGTATCGCCCGTGGTGCAAGCGACCGACCTTCAACGACGACTACCTGCCGACCTTCAACCGGCCGAACGTGACCCTGGTAGACACGAACGGCAAGGGTGTCGACCGCCTCACCGAAAAGGGCGTGGTGGTCGACGGCGTCGAGTACGAGCTCGACTGTCTCATCTTCGCCACCGGCTTCGAGGTCAGTCGCGCGACGTACACGCACCAGGCCGCCATCGAAATCATCGGCCGTGACGGTGTGAGGCTCGGTGACTACTGGGCGCGCGGGATGCGCACGTATCACGGCCTGATGAGCCACGGTTTTCCGAACTGCTACCACATGGGCTTCACCCAGACCGGCTACACGCCGAACTTCACTTATCAGCTCGACAAGCAGGCGCAGCACCTCGCGGCGGTCTTCACCGACGTCAACGCGCGTGGCTACAAGGCGCTGGAGCCCACGCAGGAGGCGGAGGAGGCCTACCTCAGACTCGTGCTGGCGCCGACGGCGATGTCGGAATACCTCGCGAGCTGTACACCGGGCTACTACAACGCCGAGGGGGCGGGGGCCGACGGCTCCGGCGTGTCCGCCGCCGACGGCTTCCTGCAGGGCCATTACCCCGAAGGCGGTTTGAAGTTCTACGAGATGCTCGCGGAGTGGCGCGCGCGTGGCGATTACGCCGGGCTCGTCGTGCGCTGATGCCGGTGTCCGTGCGCGGCACTTGCACGACCGGTCGGCCTCTGTTCACCTCTCCCGCACCGGGAGAGGTCGACGCCGAAGGCGGCGGGTGAGGGAGGCATGCGTCGGCGCGGCGCCACCCGGACGCGACCCTCACCCGCCCGCTGAACCCGGCTTCTCCCGGGGGCGCTGTCTCCTGGACCCATTTGGACGCGGGTACCGGGGGGCAGACCTTGACTGGCCACCGAGCAACTGTGTCCCGCGCTGCGTTCAGACGGCCTCTGCAGGGTCCAGAACCGAGAAAAGGTGTCAGATTTCAAATCTGACACCTTTTCTTTCTGAGGCACGCGGGTGCGGGTCTTCGCCGCTCCCGTCGCGGGCTGTCTCTGGGTCACATTTGGACGCGGGTACCGGAGTGCAGACCTTGATGGGCCACCGAGCAACT
>CALRPY020000026.1:0-58480 GCA_943370145.1 Hydrogenophaga intermedia
GGTGGGGGAGTAAAGGTGTCAGATTTAAAATCTGACACCTTTACTCCGGACACCTTTTCTCCGCTGACGGTTCTCAATGCCATTGCCGGAAACGGCAGGCCTTGGACCCTGCAGATCATCCAAGCGCAGCGCGGGTCGGGAGCGGCAAAGATTCATGCTCACCCGGCGTTGCGGACGGCCTCTTGCGGCACGGGATAGGCGCTGACCTGCTCCCCGCGCCCGCCGTCGATCACGAAACCCGGATAGGCACGCGCCGCTTCGTCGCTCATCCAGCGCCGATACTCCGCCATGCCGCCCAGGTAGATCAGCCCCCGGTGCGATTTGCCGGCAATGTTCGCGCCCACGTACCAGCTGTTGACCGTCGGAAAGAGCGTCGCCTGCAGCGCGCGCTCGCATTCCTCGCCCCAGGCTTCCTCCGCATTCGCGGCCGCCTCGATGCAGCGACGGCCGCTCGCATCGAGATGCTGGATGCATTCGCCCACCCAGTTGATCTGCTCTTCCGCCACGAACACCGGTTGGAACACCACCGACGGGCTGCCCACCGCATCGATGATGAACAGGTTCGGAAAGCCTGCGCACATCAGGCCGAGATAGGTCCGCGCGCGCTGCGCCCAGTGCCCGGTGATCAGTTCACCGTTGCGACCCTCGATGTGCATGCGGGTCAGCGCGCCGGTCATCGCATCGTAGCCGGTGGCTAGCACCAGGCTGTCGCAGGCGTACTCACGCCCACCCACCATCACGCCGCCCGGCGTGATGCGCTCTATCGGTTGCCGGCTGACATCGACCAGCGACACGTTGTCGCGGTTGTAGGTCTCGTAGTAATCCGTGTCCGCGATGAGCCGCTTCATCAGGATCGGGTAGTCCGGCGTCAGCAGCGCGGCGGTCGCGGGATCCTGCACGCGTTCGCGGATCTTCCCGCGCACGAATTCCGCCAGCGTCTCGTTCGCCTCGCGGTTCACGTAGACGTCCGGGTACACGTTGTAGAGGGCAAGCCCGCCGTTCCGCCAGCGGTCCTCGTAGAGCGCCTGGCGCGCTGCAGGGGCGGCATCGAGCGCCAGCGTGGTCACGGGTTCGACAGGCTCGTAGTGCACTGCGACCCAGCCGCCGAAGGAGGCGTAGCGCTCCTTGCGGCGCCACTCGGCGTAATCGGCCTTCACCTTCCGCTGGTATTCGGGCGGCATCGGGTGATTGCGCAGCGGCACCGCATAGGCCGGCGTGCGCTGGAACACCGTGAGATGCGCCGCCTCGGCCGCGATCAGCGGAATCGCCTGCACGGCCGAGGAACCCGTGCCGACCACGCCGACCCGCCGCCCGCTGAAATCCACTTTCTCCTTCGGCCACAAGCCGGTGTGGTAGACGGCGCCGGCGAATGACTCGAGGCCGGGAATGTCCGGCTTGTTCGGCGCGGACAGGAGCCCTGTGGTCATCACGCAGAAACGCGCGCGATGCGTCCCGCCGTCGCTGGTCTCCACCACCCACTCGTCCGCCGCCTCGTCGTAGCGGGCGGCCTCGACGCGGGTATCGAACTGCATGTGGCGACGCAGATCGAAGCGGTCGGTGACGAACTCGAAATAGCGCGCGAGTTCCGCCTGCCCGGCATAGCGCTCGCTCCACGTCCATTCCTGCTGCAGTTCCTCGGAGAAGGCGTAGGAGTACTCCATGCTCTCGATGTCTACGCGCGCACCCGGATAGCGGTTCCAGTACCAGGTGCCGCCGACGCTGCTGCCGGCTTCGAACAGCCTGACCGACAGGCCGAGACGCCGGAGGTGATAGACCGCGTAGATGCCGGCCATTCCCGCGCCGACGATGATCGCGTCGAGACCTTTCTGCATGGACCCTCTCCTCGTTGGCACCGCGCGGCGGTGCGATATGGATGGCTGCGGGCCTCGCGACCCGTGCGCCCCAGACTACGCCACGGGCGCCGGCAAGCGTCATCCCTCACATGAAGGAACTGACCACGCGCCGATCAGATCGAAGGCAGGCTGACCCGCCGTGCCAGCGCTTCCGCGCTTTCCTTGCGCTCGGAATAGCGGTCGACGAAGTAATCGACCCGATCGCGCAGCAGCAGCGTGAACTTCACGAGTTCCTCCATCACGTCCACTATGCGGTCGTAGTAGGCCGAGGGCTGCATGCGGTCGTCGTCCCCGAATTCCTGCCAGGCCTTGGCGACAGACGACTGGTTCGGGATCGTGAACATCCGCATCCACCGCCCCAGCACCCGCAACTGGTTCACCGCGTTGAAGGACTGCGAGCCGCCGCAGACCTGCATCACCGCGAGGGTCTTGCCCTGCGTGGGGCGCACCGCGCCGAGCGCAAGCGGAATCCAGTCGATCTGCGCCTTCATCACCGCAGTGATCGCGCCGTGGCGTTCCGGCGAGCACCACACCTGCCCTTCCGACCACTGCATGAGCTCACGCAGTTCCTGCACCTTCGGGTGCTCGACCGGCGCCCCGTCGGGCAGTGGCAGGCCGTGCGGGTCGAAGATGCGCGTGTCCGCCCCGAAGGCCTGCAGCAGGCGGGCGGACTCCTCCACCACCAGCCGGCTGAACGCGCGCTCGCGCAGCGAGCCGTAGAGCAGGAGGATGCGCGGGGCATGGGCGGACGGCGCCGCGGCGAATACCTGCGCGGTGTCAGGGCGCGCGAAGAGCGTCGCGCACACGTTGGGAAGCAGGCGGGTGTCGGTGGTCATGCGGAGTGCGCCATGTGGTGAGGGAGCCGGATTGTCCCGGCCGGCATTGTACGCGGCGGCCAGCCGACCTTGCCCGTGCGCCAGGGACAGCCTGCGGCTGCGCCACGCCTACGGGGCCCGGCATACGACTTCATCCATGCGGCCCGTTTTTTGAGGGCCGCTTGCGTTGCGCGGTGGACGCTAAGGAAAAATTCCGTTAGAAGTCGAGCAAAACAGGTGGCGCTCGCGACTTCCTCGATGCCACCCCCGATGCACAGGGACAAATGACGGTGACCCGCCCGGCACGCAAGCGTCGCCGAAGCACACGATGACGCAACGCTTATCCCCGCTGTTCGCCACCCTCGCGCTCGGTCCGCTGCTCGTTGGCCTGATTTTCGTGCTCGTCGACACCCCACGCCTCGAGCACGAGGCCTATCACAATCTCGAGAGCATCACCCGGCTCAAGAGCGAGCAGATCGAACTCTGGCTGCAGGAGCGGCACGGTGATGGCTTCAACCTGCAGGCATCGAAGTCCGTCGGGGCAAATACGGCACGCCTGCTCGCGAACCCGGACACGCCCGATGCCGCTGCCGAGGTGCGCATCCGCATGCAGGCGCTGGTGGACGCCTACGGCTACGCGGGTGTCTTCCTGCTGGGCGCCGACGGGACGCTGCTCGCCGGCGTCGGCAAGGACACCGAGGTCACGGCCGCCACGCGCGCGTTCCTGGCTCGGTCGCTCGCGGAAAAGCGCATCGTGAACGGTGACCCCTACCGGGAGGCGGACGCGCCCGTGCGGCTGGAATGGGCTGTTCCCGTGGACGCCGGCGACCCGGCGCCCGGCGCGGCACGGGCAGGCATTGTCCTGCGCATGCACACCCGCAGCTACCTGTATCCGATGGTCAAGACCTGGCCGACCGCGACCGCCAGCGCCGGGACCGCACTCGTGCGGCGGTCCGGCGCGTCCGTGCTGTTCCTGGACATGACGCGCCGCCGCGAGGATAGCGCACGTCCCCAGGTGATGCCGCTCGACACCCCCGGGCTGCCGGCAGCCGCAGCGGTCAGGTCGGGGCGGCCCGGCACGATGCGTGGGCGCGATTACCGCGGCACGGAGGTCCTCGCGGCGTACCGCCCGGTGACCGGCACCGACTGGCACATCGTGTCGAAGATCGATCGGGCCGAGGCCCTCGCGCCGATGTGGCGGACCTTCCGCTGGATCGTCGGCATCACGGGCGTGGCGTCCTGCGGCGTGTTCTGGGCCTTCAGGCGCATGCAGGGCCAGGAACGACATCTCCGCGAACTTGAAATCGAGGCGCGGACAGCACAGCTGTACCGCCGTCTCCGGTCGCTGGGGGACAACCTGCCGCAGGGTTTCATCTACCAGTACGCGTTGGAGCCGGACGGCCGGCCCCGGTTCGACTACGTCAGCGCCGGCATCGAGCGGGTCCTCGGGCTGACGCCGGCCGAAGCCCTCGCGGACGCAAGCAAAGCGTTCGCCAACGTGGAACCCGAGTCACTGGCGAGGTACAAGGAGGACGAGGCGCGCAGCGCACGCGAGATGAGCACCTTCCGGAGCGTGGTCGCATTCAGGGGACCGAACGGCGAGCGAAGGTGGATGGAAATCCACTCGTCACCGCACCGCGGGCCGAACGGCGAGGCGCAGTGGGATGGTGTGACACTGGATGTCACCGCCGCGAAGCAGGCGGAGGCCGAGCGGAGCAAGCTGCTCAAAATCATCGAGGATTCGCCCGATTTCATCGGCATGGCCGATATGAACGGGCACCTGCTCTACCACAATCTCGCCGCGCGCCGGATGCTCGGGCTCGAGGACGACGCCGATCCGTGCGCCCTGCGCATCGAAGACGTGCATCCGGCTTGGGGCTCGACGCTGGTGCGCGAGCAGGGCATTCCGGCCGCGCTCGAGCACGGCTACTGGATGCACGACAACTCGGTGCTCGATGCCGGCACCGGTCACGAGACGCCGGTGTCCCAGCTGCTCATCCTGCATCGCGACGAACACGGCGAACCGCAGCTGCTGTCGACGATCATGCAGGACATCACCGCGCGCCGGCAGGCCGAGCATGAACTCGCGCTGTACCGCGAGCACCTGGAACACCTGGTCGAGCTGCGCTCGGCCGAAATCGTCGACCTCAACATCGAGCTGCAGAAGCGTGCCGCGGAAGCCGAGGCCGCCAACGTCGCGAAGAGCACCTTCCTCGCCACCATGTCGCACGAGATCCGCACGCCGATGAACGCGATCATCGGTTTCGCGAGCCTGCTGCAGGCGAAGGTCGACAATCCCGAGCACAAGGATCGGCTGCGGAAAATCGTGCAATCGGGCAAGCACCTGCTGGGCCTCATCAACGACATCCTGGACCTGTCGAAGATCGAGGCCGATCGCCTGACCCTGGACGAGTCGAATTTCCTGCTCGCGTCCGAAATCAGCCACGTGTGCAGCATGATGGCCGACCGCATCGACGGCAAAGGCCTCCAGCTGAAAGTGCAGATAGACCCCCGGCTGGCGCGCCTGCCGCTGCTCGGCGATCCCCTGCGCATCGGCCAGGTGCTGGTCAACCTCATCGGCAACGCCGTCAAGTTCACCGAGCAGGGCCACATCACGCTGCGGGCGACGCTGGTATCCGAAGAAGAGCAGCAGGTGCAACTGCGCTTCGAGGTGGAGGACACCGGCATCGGCATCAGCGCGGAACAGCAACAAAAGCTGTTCCAGCCGTTTCAACAGGCCGAATCCTCGACTACGCGCAAGTACGGTGGCAGTGGCCTCGGCCTTGCGATCTCGAAGCGTCTCGTCGAACTGATGGGCGGTGAACTGGGTGTCGTCAGTTCACCCGGCCAGGGCAGTACGTTCTGGTTCACCGCCGTGCTGAGGCATGGCGATGCGAATGCGGTGCGCTACATGGAGCGGAGCGACGCGCAGACCCGCCTGCGGGCCGGCGCCCGCGTCTTGCTGGTGGAGGACAATGACGTCAACCAGGAGGTCGCGAGCGAAACCCTGAAGAGCTTCGGCCTCGCGGTCGACG
Organism: Hydrogenophaga intermedia; assembly: GCA_943370145.1. GTDB lineage: Bacteria > Pseudomonadota > Gammaproteobacteria. The sequence continues at coordinate 5,704 of CALRPY020000026.1, forward strand.
TCGCGAACCACGGCGGCGAGGCCGTGGACAGGGTGCGCACCACGCCCTACGACCTCATCCTGATGGACATGCAGATGCCGGTGATGGACGGCCTCGAGGCAACGCGCCGCATCCGGCAGATGGACCTTGGCCGAACCGTTCCCATCCTCGCCATGACGGCCAATGCCTTCGAGGAGGACCGTCGCAAGTGCGAGGACGCCGGCATGGACGGCTTCGTGACCAAGCCGGTCGAGCCGAAGAAACTGCACGCCTACCTCGCGCGCTGGATTCCGGAGGAAACGACGGCAAGCGGGTAAGGAGCTGACTTTGCCGGAAAGCCAGGCGTGCGTGCCCGCAGCGGCCGTTCGGAGTTGGCACCGGAGACTGTGTCGTGGCCGACCTGGCCTGGCACTGCGGAGGCGCAATGCGCACGACGCGCTCCTGCTCGCCGCACGCGACCTGCGGACTGAGCGCCAGCGCCCGCGCGCGCCAGTGACCAGTGCGGTGCGCGCAGCGTCGCAAAAACCAGGACCAGACGCCGCGTAGCCCGGGGCTACTGGTCGCGACCCGCCGCCGCGTCCCGCAAGAGGCGCCGGGCCTCCCGGAAATCGAACGCGGCCATGGCCTCCTGCAAGGCCTCCAGCCGTTCGCCCAGCACCGGTGCGAGCAAGTCGGCGTTGTCCTGCCATACCTGTTGCGAGCGCCAGTCGTCATCGGCCAGCAAGCGATCCAGCCAGGCAAGCGCTTCGGCCACACGCTGCCGGTCCATTGGCTGCGGCAACGGCGCGCGCGGCAGGCGCAGGCTGAACCAGAACGCGCTGCCCCCACCGGGCGCGCTGCTGAAGCCGATCTCGCCGCCCATGAGAGCGACGATGCGCCGGGCGAGCGCGAGCTCGAGGCCGAGGCCGCCGTGTTCGCGGGTGCTCGAGTTGTCGCCCTGGTTGAAGTGGCGGAACAGGCCAGCCTGGATCTCGGCCGACATGCCGACGCCCTCGTCGCGGACCTCGCAGCGCAGGCCGACGGTGTCCTGCTGCGCGGCGGACTGGATCACGGCCAGGGTGATCCGCCCCTGCGCCGAGAACTTCAGCGCGTTGGACAGCAGGATGTCGAGCAGCTGGCCGATGCGCACCGGGTCGCCCTTCAGGCGTGCCGGCACGCCCGGGTCGTACTCGAGCGCCAGTTCGAGTCCGCGGGCGCGGGCCCTCGCCGCGTGCTCGTCGATGATGCGTTGGACCAGCGAACGCGGTTCGAAATCGACGCAGGCAATCGCGAGCGCGCCGGATTCGCTCAACGAGTAGTCCAGCACGTCCTCGACCACGCGCAACAGCGTGCCCGCGGACTGGCGCAGCGTCGCCAGCATGCCACGCCCGCGCTCGTCCTTGACCTCGCGTTCGAGGAGGTGCGCAAAGCCCATGACGTGATTCATCGGTGTGCGCAGTTCGTGGCCGACGTTCTGCAGGAACGCGGTCTTCGCCCGCTCCCCGGCCTGCGCGGCGTCGCGTGCCGCGGCGAGTTCGACGGTGCGCGCATGCACCAGCTCATCGAGATGCTCGCGGTGACGCGCGAGTTCCAGGTGCATCGCCACGCGCGCGCGCAGCACGTGCTTGTTGACGGGCTTGTGGATGAAATCGACGGCGCCGGCCGTGAGCGCCTGGGTCTCGCTCTCCGCGTCCGTCTTCGCGGTCACGAAGATGATCGGCAGTTCGCGCGTGGCGGCGTCGGCCTTGAGCCGACCGCAGACCTCGTAACCGTCCATGCCGGGCATCATCACGTCGAGCAGGATCAGCGCCGGTCGCGGCCCGTTCGCGAGCAGGGCCAGCGCCTGCGGTCCCGAGTTCGCGACGACGAGTTCGTAGTCCTCCTCGAGCAGCGCGATCAGCGTCTCGATATTGCTCGGCTCGTCGTCGACGACGAGGAGCCGGGGCAATTCGGCGGGCGTGCCATTCATGCCAGGGTCCAGTTCTGCTCGCGGGCGAGCTGTTCGAGGTGGGCGGCCGCAGCCGGAAAATCGAAGCGCGCGACGGCGCGGGAGACCGCGCCATAGGCCCCCTCGAGTGGGGTGCCGGCCAGCAGCGCCCCGACCTCCGCATCCTGCCGGCGGGCACGGGCCTGGCCGCCGGCCAACAGCTGCGCAAGCTCGCGCAGGGCCGGCAGCACGTGCGCCTCGTCGATGCCCCGCCCGGCCCCGGCGTCGACGGTGGCCTGCGCCGCGGCCGGGGCAGCCGCAGACTCCGCCGGGGCGGCGACCCGCGTATCCGCAGCCACGCCAAGGGACACGGTGAACCAGAAGGTGCTGCCGCGGCCGGGCTCGCTGGCAACGCCGATTTCACCGCCCATCAGCTCGACCAGGCGCTTGCTGATGGACAACCCGAGGCCGGTGCCGCCGTACTTGCGCGTCGTCGAGGCATCGGCCTGCTGGAAAGCCTCGAAGACACGGCCGAGCTGTTCGGGCGTCATGCCGACGCCGGTGTCCTCCACGCTCACCCGCAGGCGCAGGCCGTCCGCCGAGCGCTCCACGCAGTCGACGGTGACCCGCACGACGCCTCGCTCGGTGAACTTGAGAGCATTGCCGACGAGATTGCCGAGCACCTGCTGCACGCGCAGCGGATCGCCGAGCACCGTGGCCGGCGCGCCGGGCCCGAGCACGAACTCGAGGCGCACGCCCTTGTTCGCCGCCACCACCCCGAACATGTCGCGGCACCTCTCGAGGAGGCTGGCCACGCCGAAAGGCACGCGCTCGATGGCCATGCCACCGGCCTCCAGCTTCGAGTAGTCGAGCACGCTGCCCAGCACCTCGAGCAGCGCCGCGCCCGCGGCGCTGATCTTGTGCACGTAATCGAGCTGCCGCGCGTTCAGGCCGGAATCCTCGAGCGCGCTGGCCAGGCCCAGCATCGCGTTCAGGGGCGTGCGGATTTCGTGGCTCATGTTGGCGAGGAACTCGCTCTTCGCCTGGCTCGCGACCTCGGCCGCGTGCCGCGCGTCGATCAGCGCCTGCTCGGCCTGTTTGCGCGCGGTCGCATCGAACATCACGCCAACGACGCGCTTCGCCGCGCCCGCGTCATCGCGCTCGACGCACCGACCGAAGCTGTGCACCCAGATCCAGCTGCCGTCCTTGCGCAGCACCCGGTACTCGATTTCGTAACGGTCGCTCCTGCCGCTGAAGTGGTCCGCACGGGCCTGCTTCGCCCGCTCCAGGTCTTCGGGCACGACCCGGGCCTCCCATTCGGACAGGTGCCGCGGCAACGGCGCGCCCGCCGGGTAGCCCATCAGTTCGCCCCAGCGCTCGTTGACGCGCAACCAGCCGGTATCGAGCCGGAATTCCCAGGTCGCCATGCCCGCGCTCGACAAGGCGAGCTCCAACCAGTCACGGCTCTCCTTGAGGCTCGCCTCCATTTCTCGTTGCGCGGTGAGGTCACGGTTGGCGCCGATCAGGCGGCGCGGGTGACCACGCTCGTCGAACTGGACGATACCGGCGGAGTGGATGTGGCGCAGGCGACCGCCCGGCAGTTGCAGGCGGTACTCGTAGTCGAGGGGACTGCCGTCCGCCTTGCAGCGCGCGACGAGCTGCTCAAGCCGCAGGCGGTCATCGGGAAACACGTGCCGGCTCCAGAGTTCATACAGCTGGCCCGACTGTCGCACCGCCGGCGGCGCCTCGAGCATGTCGAAGATCCGCGCGTCCCAGACGATGCGATCACCGTCGAAGTCCCAGGTCCAGATACCGATGTCGGCGGCGGTGGTCGCGAGCTTCAGTTGCAGCAGCGCGTTTTCGAGCTCGGCGGTGCGCTGCGCGACCGTCGCCTCAAGCCCGGCCGTCAAGCGATGGTTTTCCTCCTCCAGCGCATGACGCTCGCTGACATCCGTGAGCATGCCGACCATCCGCCAGGGCCGGCCATCGGGCGTGCGCGCCATCAGCTTGCCGCGTGAACGCGTCCACACCCAGTGGCCATCCCGGTGCCGCATGCGGTAGTCGGCTTCGTAGAACGGCGTGTCCTCGCTGAAATGCCGCTCAACGGCGGCATGGACGCCCGCCGCGTCATCCGGGTGCATGCGGCTCGTCCAGTCTTCCTCGGTGTCACCGAACGCCGCCTGCGGGTGACCGAGTATCTCCGTGAAGCGGGGCGAGAACCAGATCCTGCGAGCCACGAGGTCCCAGTCCCAGGCGCCCTGGTGGCTGCCCTCGAGCGCGAACTTCCACAGCGCTTCCGAATCCGCCAGGCGGCTGGCATAGCGATACACCCGCCATGCCGAGTAGCCGGCCACGGTGAGCACCAGCAGCACGAACAGCGCCTGCAGCATGGAGCGCCGCTGCCACGCCGCGAGGTCGCCAGTGGCCGCAACGCTGGCCACCACGTTGATCGGGTATTTACCCACCCGGCGCCGCGCTTCGAAGCGCGGCACCCCGTCGGGCATCACGGTGCCGGCGTTGCCGTCGGTGCGCCCGGCGCCTATCAGCGCCCGCGACGCCTCCCCGCCGCCGATCAGTCCGGCGAGATTCGGCGGCGCCGGGTAGCGGTAGATGAGCCGCGCGTTCGCGTCGAACAGCGTGACGTGATCGAGCCGATCGAGTTCGAGGCCGTCCACCAGCCGATGGAAGGACGCGCTGGTCAAGCCGATGGACACGGTGCCGGCGAAGCTGCCGTCCGGCGCCTCCAGACGCCGCAACAGCACGATGCCGGGGTCGCCGGTGATCCAGTTGACCGCCGGCGCGGAGATCACGAGGCCCGCCCGCGGGTCGAGTTTGAGCCGCTGGAAGTCGGCGCGATCCGCCGGGCTGACGGAGTGACGTGGCGGCAGACCCGGGCCGAAGCGGGCAAGGCCCTGCCGATCCAGCACCCGCAGACTCGCGATCTCGGGCAGCGAGGCCCGGATTTGCGCCAGCATGCGCTCGAAGGCTGGCTCGTCGAAGTTCGCGCGGGCCAGTTCCTTGCGGTAGTCGATCGCCACGAGTTGCAGCGCCAGATCGCATTTGCTGAAGGTCTCGAGCGCGCTCGCTTCGAGCATGCGTGACAGGTTCTGCGCCTGCTGGCGGGCGCGTGCCTCGATAAATCGTCTCTCACTGACGGCCAACGACACCAACAGCGCGACGATAGCCACGACGAACGCCGCCGCGGCCAGCGCAAACAGGCCACCGCGAGCCGCAAAACGCTGCCAAGCCTGGGTCAGGGTGCCCTTCATCCCTTCTCTCTGTCACTCCGTTGTCAGCATGGTCGAAACGGCCGTCCCTGATGCGCTTCGTACGCTTGGCGAGGCTGTCCTGAACCTAGGCTGCAAATCTAGCCGGGAACGGCGACGAAATGACAGTGCCACGACGCGTTGAGTTGCCCGCGCGCAGCAAGGGCTGGCAGGACGCGCTCAAACGGCTGGGCGCGGCAAGGTCGAGGCGCCGCCGGACCGCTCACTCCCCGCTGTCCTCCGCCCAGTGGAAGCGATGCATGACCCTGTGCACGACCGGCACGAGCATGACGCCCATGACCGCGATGAATGCCAGGCCCGAATAGAGCGCGTAAACGCCCGCGAACAGCTTGCCCGCTTCGCTGAGACCCTGGATTTTCACGGGCCCCATGCCACCGAGCAGCATCGATGCGTTCAGGAAGGCGTCCATCCAGCGCATGTCTTCGAGGTATCGAAACCCGACCATGCCCACCGCCAGCGAGAACGCGATCAGGCCGAGGGCCACGACCAGATGCGTCAGCAGTCGCAACACGAAACGTTCGACGGGAATGGGCGGCACGTGGCGCGGTTCGTAGATTCGCTTCATCGCAGGCACCCGGGCTTGATGGAACCGGACGGACACACGCACCCGGCGCACGTCCTCTGGAGCAGGAGCTTAACAGCCCCATCACCCGCCGGTAGCTGGTCGGGTGGGCTTGAGTCGATGCGCCAGCCCTCTGGCCTGCACGCTGCCCGCAGGCTTTGTCCTGCGCATCCCGCGGCGGCCGGCCCTCGCCCCGGTCGAGCAGATTTCATCGCGTGGCCGGCATATATGCTGGCGACGTCAAATATCACACCTGTTTTCGTCGCGAGCGTAGGGCTTTGCGCGGGTGGATACGGCAGACACGGTACTGGCATCAATCATGCTCGAGCACAGGGAAGCGGCGGCCCTCCTCACGGGGCCGCCGCTTTTCGCTCGTCTACAGATACGGAGAATTCCCTGTGCCCTTGCCAGACCTGCTGCCCGCAGCAAACGAGATATTGCCTGACCGACCGCGCCCGGCCGCACTCCCGCCACTCACTGCCCGCAATCCTGCACGGCGGCGCCCGGCGCGCTGCGGCGTCCTGCTCGTCGCCGGCTTGGTGGCGGCACAAGCTGCCGCCTACGATGCGCCACCAGCCCCGACGCCCGCCGCCACGCCGGCCAAGACCACCTACGCGGTGCGCGCGCGGAGCAACTCCACGCATCCCGAATCCGATCCGCCGCGCTACGTGCGCAACCTGGCCAAGTCCGGTGTCGAGCGCTTCAAGGACATCGACTGGCTGGACGCCGGTCTCGACTTCCGCGAACGCTACGAATTTCGCGAGGACGACATTCGCCGTCCGTCCCTGGACACGGATCACAACTTCCTGCACCGGACCCGCGCCTACCTCGGCGTGCGCGAAATCGCGGACCCGCTGCGCTTCGCGCTGGAATTCGAGGATGCCCGCAACTCCAACAGCGTCTACCCGGCCGATACGCGCGACGTCAACAAGACCGAACTCATCCAGGGCTACGGCGAACTGTATTTCAAGGGCGCGCTCGGTGCGGACGACCTCGGCAACCAGCGGCCGGTGCGCCTGCGCGTAGGCCGCATGGCCTGGGAATCGATTGATCGGCGCCTGATCGCGAACAACCAGTGGCGCAACACCACCAACAATTTCGAAGGCATGCGGCTGAACCTCGGCCAGGAAGCCAACGACTGGGAAGTCGACCTGTGGGGCGTGAAGCCCGTCATCCGCGACACCGAGGAATTCGACAGCCGCAACGGCGACGTGTGGTTCTACGGCGGCATCTTCAACTGGCGCCGCTGGTCCGACGTGGTCACGCTGCAACCCCACTACATTGGCCTCAAGCAGCGCGCCCGCGCCGGTCAATCCAGCCGCGAAGTGCATTCGCCGGGCTTGCGCGGGTTCGGCGTGTTCCCGGGCACGAACGTCGATTTCGATCTCAGCGCGCTGTACCAGTTCGGACGTGACGCGGGACGCCAGAAGTCGGCATGGGCGTACATCGTCGAGTTCGGGTACACGTTCTCGCAGGCCTGGAAGCCGCGCCTGAGCGCCTTCTACGGTTACGCCAGCGGCGACCGCGATCCGACGGACGGCGACGACAACCGTTTCGAACGCTTCTTCGGCTTCGCCCGGCCGTGGTCGGCGGACGACAACGTGATCTTCGAGAACATCAAGACGCCCAAACTCCACTTCGCGTTCGAACCGCGCAAGGGCCTTGCCGTCGATGGTGGCTACTCGTGGTACTGGCTCGCGAGCGATCGCGATCGCTTCAACAACCTGCTGAACGGCATCAACGGCGACAACCGCTTCAATCGCGACCGCAGCGGGGCGAGCGGAGACGCTCTCGGCCAGTCCGTCGACGTGCGCGTACGCTACCCGGTGACGTCACATATCGACACCACGGTCGGCTATTCCCACTGGATAAACGGCGGCTTCGTGCAGACGAGGCAACGGGTGGCCCTGGGTGAGACGACGGACGCAACCAATTTCCTCTATTGCGAAGTGTCGATCAGGCTGTTCGAGTAAATCCGGGCGCACCGGACGTCCTGCGCCCGCCGCAGAGGGCCGCATCCCGGGATGCGGCCCGCCTGCTGGGGCGCAGTCCCCGCCCGGACACGGGCGATACCATTTTCCACAGCAACGCACAGATGACGCCCCAGGTAATCCTCGAATTCCGCGCCAGGGACGGCTGCATCGACAAGGTCCGCGACCGGCTGCGCAGCGTGCTGCCCGACACCCGCGGCTTCAAGGGCTGCGTGACGCGGCACGTCGTGCAGAACCAGGACGACCCGGCGCAGATCCTGTTCGTCGAGCAATGGGACACCCGCGCGGATTACGAGGCCTACCTCGCGTGGCGCGGCAAGCGCGGCGACATGGAGATCGTCGGCGCGATGATGGCAGGCCCGCCAACGACCCGCTTCTTCGACTTCTTCGGGATCTGAACGCCCGCCGTCGCGCCCGCGCGCACCAACTCACCTGGCCGTCCCTCGAACCTGACCACGCCCCGTCACCGCCAGGGTCGCCTGCGACAAAATGCCGCAGGCGGCAGCGCGTGCGACTTGCGTCGGATCAAGCAGAGTACGCGCCGTCCTCGCGTCCAATACGCGCAAACCACGCCGCCAGGGATTCAATGAACGCACGCCGCACCCATCAACTCATGCTCGCCACCCTCGGCGCGCTCTGCATCACCAGCGGCGCGCAGGCCGCCGCCGAAGCCGGCGCGGAGGCACCGCAGACGGTCGTCGTGCGCGGCCGCCCACTGTCGCCGTTCACGCACCAGTCCGCGTGGACCGCGCTTGCCGAGCCGAACGTCGCGTACCTGCTCAAGCGCGTGCCCGGCGCGAATCTGAACTTCAACGGTTCGCTGGCCGGCATCGCGCAGTACCGCGGCCTGTTCGGGCCGCGCGTCAACGTGCTGGTGGACGGCACGAGCTTCGGCAACGCGTGCCCGAACAACATGGATGCGCCGCTGCACTACCTGCCGCGCACGCAACTGGAAGACCTGGAGGTGATCCGCGGCATCGCCCCGGTCAGCTCCGGCATCGAGACGATAGGCGGCACCGTGATCGCGAACCCCGTGCGCCTGTCCTTCGCGAACGGCGACGCGCCAGAGTTCCACGGCAACATCAACGGCGGCGGCCAGAGCGTCGACGACGGCTATGCGGTGAACGGCCTGTTCGGCGTCGCGAACGCGCAGCATCGCGCCCAACTCGGCGTCAGCCGCGAGGAAGGCGACGACCGCGAGTTCGGTGACGGGCGGATCCGGCCGTCCGCGTACGCGCGCGACGCCTACGATCTCGACTACGGCTACCGCACGGGCGCGCACGAATTCGATGCCGGCTACCGCCGCAACGAGACCGGCGAGACCGGCACACCCGCGCTGCCGATGGACGACATCTACTCCGATGCGGACATGGGCCGCGTCGGCTATACCGGCAGTGTCAACGGCGTCGAGGTCGGCGCCCGCGCCTGGTATACCGACATCGCGCACCGCATGAGCAACTACGACATGCGCCGCGTCCCGCTCGGCCGCGAGCGGCACGTCGACGCCACGGCGGAAACGCTCGGCGCGAAGGCGCACGCGGGCGTCGCGGCGGGTGGCGGCCATCTCGAGATCGGCGGTGACATGCTGCGTGTCGGCAACGACTCGACGATGTTCTCGCCGACGAACGCGGTCTTCTTCGCCGACAACTTCCAGGACGTGCGCCGCGACGCCTACAGCGTGTACGGCGAGTGGGCACGCCCGCTCGCGGAGCGCACGGAGCTCGAACTGGGCCTGCGCTACACGCACGTGGCGATGGAAGCCGGTCGCGTCGATGCCAGCGTGGCACGAATGGCGCAGGGCGGCCTGCGCACGCTGCGCGATCGCTTCAACCAGGCCTCGCGCGATCGCGACGAGGACCTCGTCGACTGGGCGGCGGTCGTCACCCACGCCCTGGACGAGGCCTGGCGCGTCGAACTCGGCGTCGCGCGCAAGAGCCGCGCGCCGAGCTACCAGGAGCGCTACCTGTGGAGCCCGCTGGAGGCGAACGCGGGCCTCGCGGACGGCAATCTCTACGTCGGCAATCTCGCGCTGGACCCCGAGATCGCGCACCAGGTGGAACTCGGCCTCACGTGGGAAAACGCGCGCGCGCACGTCACGCCGCGCGCCTTCTATCACCGCATCGACGACTACATCCAGGGCACGCCCGCGACCGACCGGACGGTCATCCTGGTCGCGACCGCGAACGGCGACGCGACGCCGCTCCAGTTCAGCAACGTCGACGCCGAGCTGTACGGTCTGGACGCCGAATGGGGCCTGCGGCTCGCCGATCGCTGGCACCTGGACGGCGTCGTCAGCTGGGTGCGCGGCGAACGGCGCGACATCGACGACGATCTCTTCCGCATCGCGCCGCTGAACACGGTTGTCGACCTGAGCTATCGCACGGAGCGCTGGTCGCTGACGGGCGAAGGCGTGCTGTACGCCGCGCAGGACGCGGTGTCGTCGACCAACGGCGAGACCTCGAGCGCCGGCTACGGCGTGCTCAATCTCTATGGGCAATACGATTTCGTGGCGCAGGGCCTGACGGTGACCGCCGGCATCGAGAACCTGCTCGACAAGACCTACCGGCCGCACCTGAACGGCATCAACCGCGCGGCGAACCCGGACATCGCGCTCGGCGATCGCCTGCCCGGCGACGGCATCAACGGCTTCGTGCAGCTTGGCTGGCGCTGGTAGCGCGGCGCCACGCCGCGCGAATCCGGCCGGCGCGCCGCATCCGCACGGCTTCGTCACCTGCCGCCGGTGCCGCCCGCGCGCGAGGCCGCGGGGTGGCCGCGAACACGGACGGGCGCCGCGTGGGGGGAGCCATCCCCGCGGCATGCGCTGGCGATGCCGGTGCCGCATCTGTTAGCGTGCGCGCGAGCGCCCGGCGGCAACGGCAACAGGCGCAACCCATGCTGGACGGAGACCCGCGATGTACCTGCCTCCCCATTTCCGCGAAGACCGGCTCGATGTGCAGCATGCGCTGGTGCGCGCGCGTCCGCTCGGTACGCTCGTGACCGCCGGTCCGGGGGGCCTCGTCGCCAATCACGTGCCCTTCCTGCTCTACGCGGACGAAGGTCCGCTCGGCACGCTGCGTGCGCATCTCGCGCGCGCCAATCCGCAGCTGGGCGAACTCGGCACTGTCGCCGAATGTCTGGCGATATTCCATGGCGAGGAGGACTACATCTCGCCGGGCTGGTATGCGACAAAGCGGGAGACCGGCAAGGTCGTGCCCACCTGGAATTTCGTGACGGTGCACGCGTGGGGCGCGCCGCGCGTGATCGACGACGCCGCGTGGCTGCGGCGCCAGGTCGGGGACCTCACCGACGCGCACGAAGCGCGGCAGCCGGCGCCGTGGCGGGTCGACGACGCGCCGGCGGACTATCTCGCAACGATGCTCAAGGGCATCGTCGGCATCGAGATCCCGATCGCGCGCATCGAGGGCAAGTGGAAGATGAGCCAGAACCGCTCCGACGCCGACCGGGCCGGCGTCCGGGCCGGACTGCGCGCACAGGGCAAGGACGACTTCGCCGCGGCCATCGAGTAGGTCAACCGAATGCCTGGCGGCGTGTTCAGCGCTGCTTTTGCCACAGAGAACACCGGGCAACTGTGTCCCGCGCTGCGCTCAGACGGTCTGTAGGGTCCACGACCTGCGGGTTCCGACCATGGCGGAGAACAGGAGAAAAGGTGTCAGATTTGAGAAAAGGTGTCAGATTTAAAATCTGACACCTTTTCTCAGACACCTTTTCTGCCCTCGATTTGGCAGCGGGCAAGCACTTTCACAGCAACGGTCATGACGAGCTTGGGGAAAAGGTGTCAGATTTCAAATCTGACACCTTTTCCCCAGGCCCTGAACACCGCACGGTGCTGGCGTTTTTTGCCACCGGACACCGAGAAGGACTGATTGGGCCGGTGACTGCGGCATGGCGCCGCCACTGCGTCGGCACTTTCCTGCCATGCATCGGATCCATCCCTGCTCTTCCTGTTCTCCGCGGTGGAATCCGTATCTTGACGGGCCAACGGGCACGGCACGTTGACCATGGAACACGGAGCACAAGGGATTGAAGAGCGGGGTGGTGCAATGCGCGGCAAGGCGCCTCCGGCGTCACGGCCCCACTCGATCGTTCTCTGCATTCCCTGTGTTCCCGGGGGCCTAGCCATGCACCCGATGCCCTGGTCACCCCCGCACGTCGATGCGACACGGCTGGGCCGTTGCGCGGCGCTGAATGCTGATATGCAGCACGCCGTCGCGATGGCGCGCCTGCACCGCATCCGGGTCGATGTCCTCGGGCAGCATCACGACGCGCCGGAAACGGCCGGCGAAGCGCTCGTCGATGTGCACGGTCGCCTTTTCGGGCTGCATCTGCCGGGCGCGTTCACCGGCGATGGTCAGCACGCCCTTCTCGATCCGGACCTCGAGCGCGGACGGCTCGAGGCCCGGCGCGAACGCGACGATCTCGACCGAGCCGGGCGTGCCGCCGACGTTCAGCGCGGGAAACGTACCGCGGGCCAGGCCGCGGATGCTGGGATGGACGTCGACGCGCTGCTGCATTTCGCGAAGCAGCCGGTCGAGTTCCGAAAACAGATCTCGTGGAAACAGCGATTGCACGAGCATGTGGCACCTGCGTGAATTCCCTCCTCTCGATGGCGGGCGGGGCCACGCCACCGTTGCCCGGAGATCCAGGGACGGTCGTCGGAACGTCAAGGGCGGCCGCGCGCAACACACGACACATGACCGCGGCGGGCCCGTCGGCAATAATCATCGACTGCCGGCGCCGCACAACCGCCGGCGGGCCACCTTCACTGCACAGGCTGCCGAACGCGCGATGAACCCGAGCCCGGTCTACGTCGATCTCGTCCTGCTGGGCGGCGGCCACGCGCACATCGAGGTCATCCGGCGCTTCGGCATGAACCCGGTGCCGGGGGTGCGCCTGACGGTCATCAGCCGCGAAATCCAGACGCCTTACTCCGGCATGCTGCCGGGGCTGATCGCGGGCCACTACGGCTTCGACGAAACCCACATCGATCTCGCCCCGCTCGCCCGCCGCGCCGACGCGCGGCTCTACCAGGACGAAGTCGTGGGCCTCGATCTGCCGAACCGACGCGTGCTGCTGCGGACACGGCCGCCGGTCGCCTATGACTGGCTGAGCATCGACACCGGCTCGGCGCCAGCGCTGAATGCGCAGGGTGCGGCCGGGCACGCGATCCCGGTCAAGCCAGTCAGCAACTTCCACCCCCGCTGGGAGCGGCTGCGCGAGCGTGTGCTCGCGACCAGCGCAGCGCTGCGCATCGGCGTGGTCGGCGGCGGCGCCGGCGGGGTCGAACTGCTGATGGCCGTGCGTCATCGGCTGCGCAGCGAGCTGGCGCGGGCCGGCGACGATCTGCGCCGGCTGAGCTTCCACCTGTTGTCGGCGGGCACGGACATCCTGCCCGGCCACGGCAGGCACGCGCGCCGGCTCTACCGCGCGGCGCTGCGCGACGCCGGCGTCGAACTGCACCTCGGCTGCAGCGTCACCGCCGTCGACGCCGCGGGCGTGACCACCACAAGTGGTGTCCGGATCGCACTCGACGAAGTCCTGTGGGTCACGCATGCGGCCGCGCCGGCATGGCCGGCGGCGGCCGGTCTCGCCACCACTGACGAGGGTTTCATCCGGGTCGACGCCTGCCTGCGCTCGGTCTCGCATCCCGAGGTCTTCGCCGCGGGCGACATCGCGCACGTGGTCCCCTACCCGCGCCCCAAGGCCGGCGTGTACGCGGTGCGCCAGGGGCCGCGCCTCGCCACCAACCTCCGCCACGCGCTGCTCGGCCGCAGGCTCGAGGAATTCAGGCCCCAGCGCGACGCACTGAGCCTCATCAGCACCGGCGGCGCTCACGCGATCGCGTCGCGCGGGCCTTTCGCGGTGGCGGGCGAGTGGGTCTGGCGGTGGAAGGACCGGATCGACCGGCGTTTCGTCGAGCGCTACTCGCAGCCGGTACCGATGCAGCAGCGCGCGATGCCCGCAACACCGCCGGTGGCGATCGGCGCCGCGCAGGTCGACGCCATGCGCTGTGGCGGATGCGGCGCCAAGCTCGGCGCCGAGGCACTGCGGGGCGCGCTGGACGGACTGCGACTGTCCGCGCGCGACGACGTGCTGGTGGGCCTGGACACGCCCGACGACGCGGCGGTCGTTGCCCTGCCGGCCGGTGCAGTGGCGGTACAGACGGTCGATCACTTCCGCAGTTTCATCGACGACCCGTGGCTGTTCGGGCGGATCGCGGCGAACCACTGCCTCGGCGATATCTTCGCGATGGGCGCCGTGCCGCAAACGGCGCTCGCGATCGTGACCCTGCCCTTCGCCAGTCCCGGCAAGATGCGCGAAGAACTGTCGCTGCTGCTCGCGGGCGCCACATCCCTGCTGGAAGAGGAGCAGACGGCGCTGGTCGGCGGACATACGGGCGAAGGCGCCGAACTCGCGCTCGGCTTCGCGGTGAACGGCCATGCCCTTGCGCACGAACTGCTGCGCAAGGGCGGCGCCGGGGCGGGGGACGTGCTCATCCTGACCAAGCCGCTCGGCACCGGCGTGCTGCTCGCCGCCCACATGCGCGCGCTGGCGCGCTGGCCCAGCCTCAGTGCGGCGCTGGGGTCGATGGCGCAGTCGAGCGGTCCCGCCGCACGCTGCCTGCGCGAGCACGGCGTGCGCGCGATGACCGACGTCACCGGCTTCGGCCTCGCCGGTCACCTGCTCGAAATGCTGAACGGCGCGCCGCTCGGCGCGCGCATCGCGCTGTCGTCACTGCCGATCTTCGACGATGCCGTCGCCCTCGCCCGCCAGGGCGCGCTGAGCTCACTGCACCCGGACAACCTGCGGGTACTGGGACAGACCAACGTCGACGCGACGCTGCGCGCGCATCCCCACTTCAACCTGTGCTTCGATCCGCAGACCGCCGGCGGCCTGCTGTGCGCGGTGCCACGCGCGCGCGCCGATGCATGCCTCGCGGCGCTCCATCGGGCCGGCTATCCGGCAGCGACAGTGATCGGGGAATTCCTGCCCCGCGCAGCGGACGAGCCGGCGTTGCGTTTCGAGGGCTGAGCGGGCCGGGCACGCGCTTCCTCATCGTTTCCGGGCGCGGTTTTTTCACCACGGAGGACACGGAGGACACGGAGAGCACGGAGAGCACGGAGAAGAAATGAATTGAGGATTTGCGGCTCCGCGGCGACACCCGCGTAAGCCGGATTCCGCTGCCGCTCCATCCGGGCTAAGCAGGCTGAGCGGGCCGGGCGCCCGCTTCCTCATCGCTTCCGGGCGCAGTTTTTTCACCACGGAGGACACGGAGAGCACGGAGAAGAACAACGGATCGCGGACCTGCGCCACCGCATTCCGGTAGCCCTGGTGGAGAGCAGCAATGCGCGGGCCACGACGCGGCATGGCTCTGTCGCTGCGTAGCCGCAGGTCATGGACTGATCCTTTTTCTCCGTGCTCTCCGTGTCCTCCGTGGTCAAACCACGGCGTCTCGCCCCGTTACGTCATGCCGCGGCACAGCCGCGGCGCTAGCCAAGGGCCAGCACGTCGGCGAGAGTCTTCTCCGGTTCCGGCCGCACGGTGTAGTCGGGATCGACGTCGGCGGCGCGCACGAGGCCCGTGCGGTCGATCACGAAGCGCGCCGGCATCGGCAGCGTCCAGCTGTCGTCGCCGTTGCAGGCGGGGAGATCGATGCCGAATCCGCGGTAGATCGCCTGCAGTTCGGGCGGCAGCGTGAAGCGCAGCCCGAGCGCTGCGGCATAGTCGTTACCGGCGTCGCTGAGGATGTCGAACTCGAGCCCGTTCTTCTCGATCACCGTCTGGTTCAGCGCCGGCAGGGCCGGCGACAGCGCGACGAGCGTCGCGTTGCGCTCGCGGAGCGCCGGAACGATGCCTTGCAGAGCATACAGCTCCGCCTGGCAGTAGGGTCACCAGTGCCCGCGGAATACCGTGAGCACCACGGCGCCCCGGTCGAGCAGCTGCGAGGAGCGAACGAGGTCGCCGCGTGAATTCGGCAGCGCGAACGGCGGCAGCGTGGCGCCGACGCCGAGCACCGACCCGAGGATGCCGGATGCACGCAGGTTCTGCGTGGCGGCGCTCATCGTCGCGAGGGCCGCGGCGGGAATGCGGCTCGCGGCCCCCGCGCGGATCTGGTCCAGTTTGTCTTTCAGGCTCATCGTCGACTCCCCACCGCGGCGCGGTGTCATCGAGGTTCGGGACGACCCGCCGGCCGTGAGGGCCGTGGGCAATCCGGGATCTGGCGAAAGAGGCAGGAGTCGAACCTGCCAGACGCGCCTGGCGCGTCTCACCGGATTTGAAGTCCGGGCGCCCCACCGGGGGTCGATGCTCTTCCGCTTCAGAGCTTAGCAAAAGACCCTGCGGCCGACACTCAGCGCTTCGCGGCGAGTACCGCGCGCGCATCGCCCTCGCGGCGCGTGAGGCCGACGCGATCGAAATACTCGAGGATCTCGATCACCGCGTTGCGGCCGAGGCCGCTGCGGTCACGGAAGTCGCCGGCCGTGAAACGGCCGGACGGCAGCTCGGCGGCGAGCGCGCGCGCCAGTGCGGCCTGGCGTTCGATCATCGCCGGCATGAAGTAGCGCTTCGGACTCACGCGCACCAGCAGGCCCTGCTTGACGAACTTCAGCAGGAAGGCCTCGAGCAGCGGCGGCGTGGTGCCTAGCGCGGTGACGAGATCGGTGACGACCGGCACGCGCCGGTCGTCGACGTCGACGAGCGGGCGCAGCCGCTGCCACATGCGCTCGTCGGCCGGGTTGCGCACGGGCTGATGCCCCGGCAAACGGTACAGACCCGCTTCAGTGACGATCACCCTGCGCGCGAGCAGGTCTTCCAGCGCCGCGTCGAACAGGGCGAGCCCGATGGAGACTTCACTCTCCGCGCGCAGCTCGGCGCGCGTGAGGCCGATTCGCTCGGGCTCCGCGGCGTGCAGGCGCGCCAGCGCCGCCAGCAGCGCATCGGCCAGCACGGCCCAGCGCCGCGCATCGACCGCGCTGGTCGCCGCCGGCGGCCCGTAGCGCACCATCGCGAGGCTCTCCGCAAGCGCCTCCCGTTCCGCCGGCGTGAGATTCCAGGCCGCCGCGAAGCGGGTGAAATCGATGCCGTCACCGGCGCCGTCAAGCAGGGCGCGCAGCGCCACCGCAGGGTCGTCAGCGGCGAGCGCACGCGCCTGGCGCAAGCGCTCCTCGCGGCCCCGGCGACGCTCTTCGGGCAGGGGATTGAGGACGATGCCGCCGCCCAGGGTGCGGCGCGCGGACTGGTCACGCAGCACCACCCGGTCGCCGTGCACCGCGTGCAGCGGGTGGTCGAGCTGCAGCTGGACCAGCGCCGTGGCGCCTGGCGCGAGGTCCTGCCCGTCGAGCGGCACGACGCGCCCCGTGGTTTCCGCGGCGCCGACATGCACGTGCACCGGCGTGCGGCCGCGCAGCGGCCCCGCCTCGCTCGCGAGCAGGCGCAGCTGCGCGTCGATGCGCTGGCTGCCGAAATGGGCGGCCTCGCCGACCACCCAGTCACCGCGCGCGATTTCACCCTCCCGCAGCCCCTCGCCGGCGACGTTCAGCGCGCAGCGCACGCCGCTCGACGCGGACGTCGCGGCCGCGTTCTGGGTGTAGATGCCGCGCACGCGCAGCTCACCGCCCGTCGGCGCCACCCACACGCTGTCGCCGATCCCGACCCGGCCGGAGAACACGGTGCCCGTCACCACCCGTCCCGCGCCTTTCAGCACGAAGCTGCGATCGACGGCGAGGCGGAAATTGCCACTGGCCGGACGTGGCTGCACGCACGCCTTCTCGCGCAGCAGGGCCGCGCGCAGCGCGTCGATGCCCTGCCCCGTGACGGCCGACACGGGCAGGATCGGGCAGTCGGCGAGCGTGGTGCCGGCCAGCAGCGCGCGGATCGCGGCGCTCACCTCGTCGATGCGCGCCTGCTCGACGCGGTCGCACTTGCTCAGCACCACGATGCCGCGCGCGACGCCCAGCAGGTCGAGGATCGCGAGGTGCTCCGCGGTCTGCGGCATCGGACCATCGTCGGCGGCGATGACGAACAGCACGAGATCGGTGCCGGTGACGCCGGCGACCATCGTGCGCACGAAACGCTCGTGGCCGGGCACGTCGATGAAGCCCGTGGTCTCGCCGTCGCCGAGGTCGTGGAAGGCGTAGCCGAGCTCGATGCTGAGTCCGCGCGTTTTCTCTTCGGGCAGGCGATCGGTGTCGACGCCGGTCAGCGTCCTGACGAGCAGGGTCTTGCCGTGATCGACGTGGCCGGCGGTCGCGATGATCATGCCGGCCACGCCAGGCGCGGGAGTTGCGCCACGAAGCCCGCCTCGTCGTCGAGGCAGCGCAGGTCGAGCAGCAGCGCGCCGTCGCTGACGCGCCCGACCACCGGCAGCGGCAGGCGCCGGAATGCCCGCGCGAGCCGCTCGACGGCATTGCCCCGCGTCGTCCGTGGCGCAATGCGCAGGGCCGCGCTGTCCAGCAGGTCGATCGGCAGCGCGCCGCTGCCGATCTGGCTCGCGCAGCCCACGACGCTGACCCCGGCGTGCGCGCCCAGCGCGGCGCTCACCGCCGGCAGCACGCGCTGCGCCACCTGCTCGATCTCGGCCCGTGGCCGCGTGAGCAGACGCAAGGTCGGCAGTTCGCGCACCGCGCGCGCCGGATCGGCATAGAGCGTGAGCACCGCGCCGAGCGCGGCGAGCGTCAGCTTGTCGACGCGCAGCGCGCGTTTCATCGGGTTCTTCTTGATGCGGCGGACGAGGTCCGCGCGGCCGGCGATGATGCCGGCCTGCGGACCGCCCAGGAGTTTGTCACCGCTGAAGGTCACGAGATCGGCGCCCGCCGCGATTGTCTCGGCCACCGTCTGTTCGTGCGGCAGGCCGTGGCGACTGAGGTCGATCAGCGTGCCGCTGCCGAGGTCGACGACAAAGGGCAGCCCGCGGGCGTGCGCGCAGGACGCAAGCTCGACTTCGGGCACCGCCTTGGTGAAACCGTGGATGGCGTAGTTGCTGGTGTGGACCTTCATCAGCAGCGCGGTGCGCTCGCCGATGGCGGCGTCGAAGTCCGCGCGATGCGTGCGGTTCGTCGTGCCGACCTCGACGAGCTTCGCGCCGGCGCGCGACATCACGTCCGGGATGCGAAAGGCGCCACCGATCTCGACCAGTTCGCCGCGCGAGACGATCACCTCGCGCTTGCGCGCCAGCGTGTTCAGGAGCAACAGCACCGCTGCGGCATTGTTGTTGACGACGGTCGCGGCCTCGGCGCCGGTCAGGCGACAGATCCACGCCTCGACGTGGCTGTCGCGATCGCCGCGCCGGCCGCCGTCGAGATCGAATTCGAGATTGCTGGCGCCGGCGGCCACCGCGGTCATCGCGTCGATCGCGACCTGCGGCAGCGGCGCCCGGCCGAGGTTGGTGTGGAGCACGGTGCCGGTGAGGTTCAACACCGGCATGAGCGCGGGGGTGGTCAGCGCAAGCAGGCGCGCTTCCGCCGCCGCGAGCAGGGCATCCGCAGCGACCGCTGGCATGGCGGCCGCCCCCTCGGCGGCAAGGCGTGTGCGCGCGCCGGTGACGACCTCGCGCACGATCGTCGTCACGAACTCGCGCCCGAACCGCGCGCAGAGCGTCTCGCCCCCCGGCGTGCGCAGGAGTTCATCGATCGCAGGCACGCTGCGCATCAGTTCGTTGCCGGTGGACGTCATCGCCTTCTCGCTCTCTCCTGCGCTTGGGGGCTGGGGCAGCCCCGCCGTGGCCGGCCCCTGCCCTGGCCGGATCTCACACGATGTGGCGGCGCTTGTCTCGTCCTCTTCCGTCCCACCTTCCGTGCGCCACGCGCTTTGCCTATGCTGCGGCGAGGGCCCCATACAAGGCATTGAACATGTCCATCCAGTTTCTCGACCCGCGCGCCACGCGTGCGACGCCGCCGGAACCCTATCGCCTGCGCGCCGATCTCGACGGCGCGGTGACGATTGGCCTGCTGGCGAACGGTTTTCCCGACTCGGTCGCCTTCCTGAACGCCGTGGAGTCGGCGCTGGCTGCCGCGCTGCCCGCCGCCAGCTTCAGGCGCTATGACAAGGGTAATCCATCGATCCCGGCCAGCGACGCCCTGCTCGAGCGCATCGCCGCCGAGTGCACGGTCGTCGCGTCGGCCTATGGACATTGAGGCAGCTGCACTTCCGGCACCGTGCGTGACGGCATTGCACTCGCCAGGCGTGGCCGGCCGGCGGTCGCGTTCGTGACCTCGGAATTCTGGTCGCAGGGTGACTTCGTGGCCCAGGCCGGCGGCATGCCCGACCTGCCCCGCCTGCGCCTGCCGCATCCGGTCGCCGGCAGCGGCGAGCCCGCGCTGCGGGCGCTTGCCGAGCAGGTGCGCGACGAGCTGCTGTCCCGGCTGGCCGGCACATGAGCGCGGTACTGTTGGCGGCGGACGAGGACGCCGCGCTCGAGCAGCTGCACGCCAGCGGCTGCACCGACGGCCTGCCGGTGGTCATTCCAACGCCGGCTCGCGTCGACCGCATGCTCGTCGCCGGCGGCCTGGACCGCGAACTCGCACTCGGCGAGATGGGGCCGCTGGGCGGCGCGGCGACGCTCGAGAAGCTCGCGATCGCGGCGGTGATGGCGGGCTGCACGCCCGACCACTTCCCCGTGGTGCTTGCGGCAGTCCGCGCGGTCTGCCAGCCCGCCTTCGACCTTGCCGAAATGCAGGGCACGACGCACTGCATCGCCCCCCTGCTGATCATCAACGGCCCGGCGCGCGCCGCCTGCGGCGGCATCGCATCGGGTTTCGGCGTGATGGGCCCCGGGCACCGCGCGAATGCCAGCATCGGCCGCGCGCTGCGGCTCGCGATGATCAACATCGGGGGCGCGCGTCCGGGCGTGTCGGACATGGCGCTGCACGGCAGCCCGGCGAAATTCACGTTCTGCATCGCCGAGGACGAGGAAGCCTCGCCCTTCCCGCCGCTGCACACGAGCCTGGGCTATCGCGCGGAGCAGAGCGTGGTGACGGTCGTCGGCGTCGAGGGCCCGCACTCGGTGTTCTTCACCGGCGATGCGGACGACCCCGCGTCCGCGGAGCGCCTGCTCGACACGATCGCCGCGGTGATGGCGAACCCCGGCAGCAACAACTCGCACCTCGGCGGCACTGCGGCGATGGTCGTCGTGTTCAACCCCGAGCACGCGCGCGTGCTGGCGAACGCGGGATATACGCGGGCGTCGATTCAGCAGGCACTCGCATCGCGGGCGGTGACGCCGCGCGCGACGCTGGCGCGGCTCAATACGAAGATGCTGATGGGCGACGGAGATCCCCTGCCCGCCGTGCGTAAGCCGGCGAACATCCACCTGCTGACCGCCGGTGGGCCCGGACTCTACACGGTGGTCATGCCGTCGTGGTGCGCCGGCCCCCACGGCAACATTGCGGTCCATGCGGAGATCGAACTCAACCAGGCCTGCGCCGTGCCCTGGGCTTGAGCTGTCTTTTCAGGTCTTCTTCGCTGCCTGGGGGCTGGCTTAGCCACCGAGCAACTGTGTCCCGCGCTGCGTTCAGACGGCCTCTGCAGGGTCCAGAGCCGAGAAAAGGTGTCAGATTTCAAATCTGACACCTTTTCTTTCTGAGGCACGCGGGCGCGGGTCTCCGCCGCTCCCGTCGCGGGCTGTCTCGTGGCCACATTCTGAGCGCAGGTACCGGGGGCCCTGATGATGGGCCACCGAGAACGCCGAGGAAGATAGAGTGGGCTCGTGCCGGCGGTGATGGCTTGCCGCTGATTGGACCGTCCCGTCTGGCAGAATTTTTCTTCTCCGTGTTCTTCGTGTCCTCCGTGGTAAAGATGTTGCGCCTCGTCGCGCCGAAAAATCCGGTTTGACCACGGAGGACACGAAGAACACGGAGAAGAACAGGCAGGGAGGCAGCGTGCCGCCGACGCGGCAGTGCCTCGCGGGAGGCACGGATCCACTCTATTCCTCCTCGGTGTTCTCGGCGTTCTCGGTGGCTAATCCACCCCCAGGCAAGGGATAAGCGCGCACGCCGGCCGGGGTGAAGAGCAGGAGTCCGTCAGCCGACGGCAGCACGCTCGTCGCCGCCAGCCGGTCGGGGCGGATGGTCGCGGTGAAACCGGACGCGGGATTGCCGACCGCCACCGCGCCGCCGAGCCCGACGAGCACGAGCCGGCCGTCGGCAAGTTCCGCGGCGTCGGTGAGCGACTGGTCGGTGCCGGTCGCGATCTCGCCCCAGGTCGCGCCGTGGTCGGTCGACAGCAGCGCGTGGCCGAGCATGCCCGTGACGATCACGCCGCCGTCGCCGCGCACGAGGCCGCCCCACAGCGAGCCCTCGTAGGACGTCTGCACCAGGCGCCAGTTCGCACCGTGGTCGTCCGACACGAACACGCCGCCGATTTCCGCGGCGATGTAGACACGGCCGTCGGCGCCGCCGAAGATCTGGTTCAGGTGGCGCTCGCCATCCTCGCCCTCGGCCACCTGGAACTGCTCCCAGGTGGCACCGCCGTCCCGTGTGCGTAGCGCGTAACCGTAGGGACCCACCGTGATACCGCGCGAAGCGTCCTCGAACCACACCGAAAACAGGCTGTCCGGCCCGTCGAGTGCTCCGTACTGGACCGCCCAGCGCTCCCCGCCGTCGGTGGTCGCGAGGATCTGCCCACCGTGGCCGACCACCCAACCGCGGCGTCCGTCGACGAAAGTCACGGCGGTGAGGGTGGTGCGCGTCGGCACGTGCGCGGCCTGGCGCCAGCTCGCGCCGCCGTCGTCCGACAGCAGCACATGCCCGAATTCGCCGACCGCCACGAGGCGCGCGCCGGCACGCGTCGCATCGAGCAGCAGGCCCTGCACCGCAAGCGGCGAGGGTCGCGCGGCGTCGTCGGACGCGGCCCCGGCATGGACGGCAAGGCACAGCGTCAGTAACAGGACCAGCCGGGCGACAGGCATGTCAGTGTCCGAGCAAGGGCCGGCGCACCGGACCGCGTCGGGGGATCAGGGTGTCGATGACCACGGCCAGTGCGGGGAGCAAGGTGATCGCCATGAGCATGTTGATCATGAACATGAAGGCCAGCAGCAGGCCCATGTCCGACTGGAACTTCAGGTCCGAGAACCCCCAGGTCGCGACGCCGACCGACAGCGTGATGGCCGTGAATATCGTCGCATTGCCGGTCTGGCGCAGCGTGCGCCTGAAGGCCGGCACGATCGGCATTCCTTCCGCGAGATGGCCCTGCAGGCGGTTGTAGATATAGAACGCGTAGTCGACGCCGATGCCGACCGCGAGCACCATCACCGGCAGGGTCGCGACGGTGAGTCCGATGTCGAGTTCCTTCATGAACCAGTAGCCGAGGAAGGTCGCGACCGTCAGCGGCACGCAACAGGCGATAGTCGCCCGCCAGTCCCGATAGGTGAGGAAGACGAGCGCGATGATCGTCGCATAGACGTACAGCATCATCGGCAGCTCGGTGCGCTCGAGGACTTCGTTGGTCGCGGCCTGCACGCCCACGTTGCCGCTCGCCAGCCGCACCCTGACAGACTCGAAGGGATGCGCCTCGCGGTAGCGCCGGGCGGCGTCGACGACGGCCTTGATCGTCGTCGCCTTGTGATCGGTGAGGTAGACGTTCAGCGGCAGGGTCGTGCACTGCGGATCGTAGAGTCCCGAGCCCTCGCCGGCGAGGCCGATGAAGCTCGCCATCGAGCGCTGGTCGCGCGGCAGCGCGTACCACTTCGGGTTTCCCTCGTTGAAGCCGGCGGAACCGACCTTCACC
This sequence comes from Hydrogenophaga intermedia, assembly GCA_943370145.1. Lineage (GTDB taxonomy): Bacteria > Pseudomonadota > Gammaproteobacteria. Next base: position 29,167 of record CALRPY020000026.1, read on the forward strand.
AGCGTCGGCAGCGCGCCCACGCTGATCACGCCCGGCACGTTCTGCATCGCCCAGCTGTATTCGTCGAGCCAGGTCATGCGGGCGAAGTCGTAGCAGCCCTCCTGCGGCACCTCGTTGACGATCGTGAACACGTCGAGCCCGAGGCTGAAGCGCTCGACGATGGCGACCGCATCGCGGTTGTAGCGCGCATCCTCGCGCAGTTCCGGCGCGCCCGGCTTGAGATAGCCGATATGGCGGCCCAGCGACTCCCAGTAGGCGACACCGAAGATCACCGCCGCCGCGCCGACCAGCGCGAAGGCCCAGCGGCGATCGGCGGCGTGGTCCAGCACCCCCATCAGCCGCTCACGCCGTTCGCGCAGGTGGACGATACGTTCGACATAGGCCGCGTCCGGGCGGAAGTACGAAGCGACGACCGGCAGCATCACGAGATTGGTGACGATCTTGTAGGCGACGCCGATCGATGCGGTGATCGCGAGTTCCCTTATCATCGGGATCGGAATCAGGATCAGGGTCGCGAAGCCGACGAATGCGGTCACCAGCGCCATCGTGCCGGGAATGAGCAGGCCGGTGAAGCTCGCCTTCGCCGCGTCGAAGGCGCCGAGGCCGGCGCAGACGCCCTGCGAGATGAAATTGACCTGCTGCACGCCGTGCGACACGCCTATCGCGAACACGAGGAAGGGCACGAGAATCGCGAGCGGATCGAGCCCGTAGCCGAGCAGGCGCAGGGTGCCGAACTGCCACACCAGTGACACCAGCGAACACAGCAGCACGGCAAACGTGAATGCGAGCGAACGACTGTACAGGAACACCGCGATCGCGGTCAGCACGAAGGCGAGCACGAAGAACTTCGCCACCGACTTGGCGCCCTCGGCGATGTCGCTGATCTGCTTCGCGAAGCCGATGATCTGGACCTCCACCTGCTCGTTCTCGAAGCGCTGTCGCAGCTCGCGTTCCATGCGCCTGCCAAGTTCGATATAGTCGGTCCGGGTCTTCGTGCGGGGGTCGAAGTCGAGCAGGTCGGCGACGACCATCGCGCCGGAGTCATCGTTCGCGACGAGGCTGCCGACGTAGCCGCCGTTGATCACGTTCTCGCGGATGCGCGCGATGTTCGCGTCGTCGAGCTTGTCGACCGTGACGTTGCCCCCGATCACGTCCTCGGCGCGGAAGCCCTCCTCCGTGATCCGCAGCACGCGCGTGTTCGGTGTCCACAGCGACGACACCGTGTTGCGGTTCACGCCCGGCATGAACATCAGCGTCTCGGTGACGTCGTGCAGCGCGCGCAGGAAGCCCGGGTTCCACAGCGTGCCCGCGCGCGCGTGCAGGACGACGATGACCCGGTTCGCGCCGAACAGCTGGTCGCGATACTGGAAGAAGGTGTCGGTGTATTCGTGGCCGGTGGGCAGCTGCTTGTCGAAGCCGGCGTCCATCCGCAGGCCGGAGGCGAACCAGGCCATCAGCAGGGTGAAGGCGGCAAGCACGCCGAGCAGCGCGGCGCGATGCGCGAAAACCAGGTGCTCCAGCCCCTGTACGAAACGCCCGATCATCGGCCCTCAGGTGGCCCGTGCGCCAAGCTTGCGGGGCGGATGCCGCCGCCGCGTGCCCGCTTCATCCATCAGAACGCGACCGACGCGCTGACGCCCAGGAAGTCGCGGTCGCGGGCGGTGTTCGATGCGCCGCCGCCGAAATAGTTCGTGTAGCCGATCTGTCCCTTGTAGACATTGTTGTAATCGAGGTTCAGGCCCATGAACACGGCCTTCCTGCCCTCCACGAAGGGCAGCGCATTCGGCGTGGTGCCGGAGAAATCGTGGTAGAAATCGAGCACGGGGATCAGGGACACGCTCGAGAACACGTTCGGATAGGTCAGCGAGAACTCGACGACATAGCCGGCGGACGTCTTGTCCGGCACGTCATAGCTGGGGAACACGATATAGGGGACGTTGCGCGGATCGAGCCCCGGGAAATGGGTCGCCGCGATCTCGGCGAGCACATAGCCTTCCGCCGCGCCCAGTGCCCGCATGATGTCGCCGAACACGCTGTTGACCTCGATGAAGTAGAAACCGGTCAGGTGCGCCTGCCATTTCTCCTCCTCGGTGTAGCCCCGCGCATAGCCGGTGGCGCAGTCCTGGTCGAAGGACTTGCCGTGCCCGGCGGTGACCGTGTCGCCGAGCGCGAGCCCGCAGCCGACGACATCCATCAGGCTGTGGCCCATCGCCGCCGAACCGGGCGCGAGGCCCTGGAACGGGAAATTGAACGCCAGCGCGAGATTGGTGCCGATCGGGACGGTCGGGTCGATCGCGACGGATTCCTGCGGCCGGTAGGACACTTCGGTGCCCACTGCGATTGGACCGACCTTGGTGTTGGCCGACAGGCCAAACAGGTTCTTGTCCTCGCCGAACTCGTTGAAGTAGGCCATGCCGAGCAGGTTCGCGGCGGACGCCGGGTTGATGAGCCCGCTCAGGTTCCGGTCGAACACGAAGGACGTGAACGGCAGCTTGTCGTGGTAGTGGATGTAGTAGAGCCCGAACTCGGCGTCGAAGGTGTCCGGGATGTAACGGAAGGCGATGCCGTACTGGCCGGTCTTCTCGGGATCGCGGTCGGTCCTGATTTGCGGGAAGACGTTGACGCCCGGCAGCGCCGGCGTCAGCACGCCGTCGCCACAGGTGAACGCGTCGGTGGGGCCGCACAGCCCGAAGCTCGACGGCGCGAAGGCGCTCTGCTGGCCCCTGCCGATGCCGTCGACGCCCGACAGGAAAGTGCCGACCGGGTCGAAGCGGTAGTCGTTCCAGATGAACTGGTAGTAGCCCTCGACGCTCAGGCTGTCGGTGATGCCCGTGTTGAAATAGAGCATCGGGGCGGGCCGCAGCACTTCCTTGATCTGGGTGCCGGGCGTGCGGAAGCGACGGATGTCGAGCGCATTGATCGAGTTGATGCCGCCGATGATGAAGATGTCCTCGCCCCAGGACACGACCTGGTTGCCGAGGCGGACCTTCGCGGGCTGGCCGAAGAGGTCGAAGTCCTTCGAGATCCAGAGGTCCAGCGGGGTCAGGTTGAGCTCGGCGATGTCCTTGGCGTCTTCGCTGAGGTCGGTGAAACGCGTGTCACCGACGGCGTGGTCGTAGAGCCAGCTCATGCGGCCGAGGAATTCCCAGCCGTCGCCCCAGCGGATGCCGAGTTCGTGCGTGCCCTTGATCGTGGCCGACGTGAAATCCCACTGCTCGTAGTTCAGGTTGCCGTTGTCGCTCTGCAGGAAATTGAAGTCGGGGTTGGACGCGAATTCGCCGCCGGGGCCGTGGATCCTGCGGCCGATGTCACCGACCGTCGACACGGTGCCGCCGTTGTCGCGCCCGATCAGGCTGCGATACGTTTCCTGCGTGCGCACCTGCACGCCGTAGGACAGGGTGCTGTCGAGGTTGATCACCGCGCCGTTGTCGAGTTCCCAGCGATAGGCCTGGGCCGCATGCGCCACGAGGATGCCGGCGCCCAGCGCCAGGAGTTGCCACGCAACAGCGAGGCGCCGGTTCGAAATTTCCACGGATGCGCCTCCCACCGGGTCGTTCAGCGGCTGCCGACGCGGCGCAGCTGGTTGGCGTCGAAACGCTTGGGATCGATGCGCCCTTCCTTGCCCGCCAGCCAGTCGACATGGCCTTCCTGCGGCATGTTGTCGGCCATGTAGCGGCCGACGTTCAGGTCATAGCTGGTGTAGCCCTGGTACACGCAGGCGCCGAGTTCCCAGGCGCTGTACGGATAGGACTCCATGACGCGCCATACCTTGCCCTGCGCGTCGTAGAGATCGGCCTGCAGCAGCGCCCAGGTGTCCTCGTCCAGGTAGAACTCACGCTTCGGGAACAGGTGCCGCATGCCGGTTTTCACCGTCGCCTCGATCTTCCACACGCGGTGCTTTTCGTAGCGGATGAGATCGCGCCGCGGCGAGTCAGGCCCCATGATGTCCTTGAACTTCAGACTCGTGTCGTTGAAACGGAACGTGTTGTAGGCGACGTAGAGCTCCTGCTTGCCGACGAGCTTGAAGTCGTAGCGGTCGATCGGGCCCGAGTACATCGGGTACTGGTCGACCATCAGCAGGTTCTCGTAGCCGGGCACCGGGTTGTCGTAGGCGAAGGTCGGCGACCGCCGCACGCGCCGCTGGCCCGGGAAGTACAGCCAGGCCTCGTTCGGCTTGTTCAGGAAGTAGTGGACGAGAATCAGCTCGCCAACCCGCGCGGCCGGCGACACCACCTCGTTCAGCAGCTTGAGTTCGATGCCGTTGCCGTCGCCGAGACTGGTCGCGGCATCGTTGCCGAAGGGCGTCAACGTCCATTGCTTCTGGACCAGCGGCATGAAGGCCCGACCGCTGGGCTCCGAGAAGATCGTCGCGTAGGTCTCGATGCGTCCGGCGCCGCTCCAGCGCAGCTTGTGGTTCCAGATCGCCTCCGCGCCGTCCTGCGGCAGCGGGAACGGAAACCCGGACGGCACCGCCTCCTCCAGCGCCCAACCGTTGGCCGCCATCCGCGCGGCGGTCGCGTTCTGCTTCGTGCGTGCGTAGACGACATCCGGATAACCGCACTCGCGATGCGTCGGGTAGACGTCCATGCGATAGCCCTTGATGTTCTGCAGCAGCGCCAGCTGGCCGGCGGACAGGTGCTCGCCGTGCTCGGCGGCGTTGCCGGCGTCGATCGAGAACAGGGGCTGTTCGTGCGCGTAAGGGTCCGGGCGAACCTGGCCCACCGTCCAGCCGGCAGGGGCTGTCATGGCGGCGCCGGTCCAGGCGGGGATGCTGCCGTCGGCGTTGGCGGCCTGCTCCGCGCCGACGGGGGTCAGTTCGGCGCCAAGCTTCGCGGCTTCCGCGGCGCTGACCGCGGCCATCGCGTTGCCGGCACCGAGGAGGAGAAACGCCAGCGCCGCGCCCGTCACGGTGACGGCCGCACCCGGAATCCAGTGCATCGAAATCCCCAGCACGGGCGTCATGTACGAATGCGCCCGCTTGTTATGAAAAGTTACGCCGATTTTAGGATTTTAATAATCGATCTGCACACCCATTTTCCGCAAACGTGCCAGGACCGAGTCCCGGACCTTGAAGATTTCGGCCGGTCGTTCGGCGCGCAGGCGCTTGACCTCCGCCTCGGTGAAAGGCTCGAAGTCCGCGGGCAGGGTGTCCTTGCTGTACCGGTAGAGCATCCAGTTGAGGATTTCCGCGGCCTCGGCATCGGACAGCGGCGAATAGGCGAGGCCAGGCACCTGGGTCAGGAAAGCGCGCCCTTCCGGAATGCGCGCGAAATGGCCCGGGATGCCGTGCAGCGAGGGCACGTCATTGGCGGCACTGCCACTGCCATCGGGGAGATGGCAGCCGGCACAATGCAGCAGGTAGTTCTGGTGGGCGAAGTCGACGGCTGCAGCGGGCCCCGCGATCAGAGCGAACAGCATCACGCCCGCCGCTGCCGTCACGCTCGCCCGCCGCATCGCAGCGCCCCCGGTCCCGGCCGGCTCAGCCCGGCCTGGCCTCCGAAACACCCAGCGCGACCGCGACGGTGCAGTGATAGGAATTCGCCTTGTTGCCCATGCACCAGTTGACGTCGTTGTGCAGCCCCATGCGATAGGCTGGCCGCTCGCCGATGTTGTAGTTGCACATGCAGCGGCCGCAGGCGGTGACGCCACAGCAGTCGTTGTAGCTGATGAGGTAGGCCTTGTTGTCGTTCGGGTTCTGGCAGGTGCCGACCCAGGTCACCTTCGACACTTCGGTGCCGGGCGGGCACTGGGAGATGGAACCGCCGCAGCAGGTGCAGAGGAAACCGTCCAGCGCGCAGTACCGCCAGTATTCGCAGGTCGTGTCGTCGTTGACGTCACCCTTGGGCGCTCCGCCATGGCCCCCGGCGGGTGGATGCGCGCCGCCGCCACCGTGGCCGGAGGGCGCAGCCTGCGGCGCGCGGTCGAAGGGCAATACCGGGAACAGCACCGCTGCGCCGAACAGCGTTCGGCCGAGCCGCGCCATCGCGCTGCGGCGCGAAGTCAGCTGGGCGACCTTGCGGGTCTTGCGCTCAAAGAAATCATCGAACCATTGCATGGGTCTGTCTCCGCTTGCGACGCCGTCACGCCGACTTCAGATATTCCTGGACCGAGGACACGCCGAGTTCCTTGGCTGTGAACAGGCTTTCGAGCTGTTCACGAGAATTGATCAGGCCCTTGGCCGTCACGCGGCCGGTTTCATCCAGCAGCACCGCATACGGCAGGCGGCTGACCTTGAAAGCGAGTCCCAGTTCCGTGGACAGCACGTAGGGGAATTCTGCCAGCTTCGACTGCCGGTAGAACTTCTCCTGCGCTGCCTGTTCGCCGTCGCTCGCGAGCACGATGCGCAGCCAGGCGGCCTCGCTGCGCGCGGTGGAGCGGAGGATCGGCAGCAGCTTCTTGCACACCGGACAGGTCGGCGACAGGAAGAACAGCAGGGTCGACGTCGCCGCGACCTTGCCGATGTCGACCTGCCGGCCATCGAGCGTCGGCAGCGCGAACACCGGCGCCTGGTCGCCCACCTTGGGACCGGCGTCGAGCATCAGCGCCCCCATCGGCGCGATACGTTCGTAAAGGATGCCGACCTGCCGCGCGAGCGCGAACACCGCCACCACCAGCGCGAGCACGATCACCGCCAGCACCAGCACCGCCATCGTCAGCGCCTGGATCATGGACCGTCCCGCAGCGCCTCGAGGCGCGGTTGATTGGCGATCAGCTGGCTGGCGGCGGCGTAGAGGCCGCCGAGCATCGCCGCGCCGGCCAGCACCACCAGATAATCGAGCCAGACGAGTTCGCGACCGGTCGTAGCGGTCGACGCCCAGCCGATGAGGGCGGCGAACGCGATATTGCGCGCGACGAGCGCCCACGACAGCGTCTGGTCGCCGCTCGCCCCCCCGCAACCACAGCTGATGTGGTCCCGTCCGCGCAGCAGGTTCACGATCACCGCGCCGGTGACGACGAGCAGCAGCGCGACGCCCGCGAGCTGCGGCCAGGGCTTGAGCTGCGGCACCAGCAGGAGCCCGCCGATGAGGAATTCGCTGGCGATCAGGAGTCCTGACGCCGACGGTACCGCCACGCTCGGTATCAGTTCGTAGTTCTCCATCGCCGCGGCGAAGAGTTCGCGCTCGCGCCATTTCGCCACCGCGCCGGAGATGAACACCCCGGCGGCGGCGACGCAGAGCAGTTGGGCGATGGCAGGATCGATCATCGGCCGCGGCGCGCGTCAGTGCGTTTCGAGGAGGATTGGCGCTTCGCCGAAGCCGTCGACGCGCTTGCCGACCGCGAGACCGGGCGTGGTGGCGTAGGAGACGAGCCCGGCGCTGAGCGGGTCAATCGCGAACAGCATGGGATTCGGGCCGCGGCTGACGGCGAGCGAGACCGCGTTGTTGCCCTCCACCCGCTCGACGCGCTGCTTCGTCGCGACGTCGAAGGCCCAGATTTCCGCCGCCGGGTTCTTGTGGCTGCCCTCGGCGCCCTTGGGATGCATGGCGACGTACAGCCGGCCGGCTGCGATGTTCAGCGCGAACGGCTGGTAGCCGCCCGGGCGCCAGTTGTCCGTGCGGTCCTCGTCCGTCAGCAGCGACCAGGCGCCCTCGATCTTCGCGACCGGGCCACCCAGGTTCGCGGTCAGCAGCCGCCCGTTGAAGCTCAGGAAATGGTAGGTGTCGCCATTGTTCTCGGTCTGCGTGAAGACCGGGTCCTTGTCGGGGTCGAACAGGCGTTCGCTGCGCTGCTGGCCGGCAGGCTTGCCGTCGGCATCCAGGGTCACCGTCAGCAGGGTGCCGTCGCCGCACACCGTGGTGAAGCGGTTGGCGACGCCCTGCGCAGGCAGGATCCCCCAGCAACCCGGCGTCGGCACTTCGGTGACGAACTTCGCGGCCTTGCGGTCGACGATGGTGATCGAACTGGCCGGCGTCGCGTTCTGCACGATGATGAAGCGGCCATCCGGCGTCACGGCGATCGTGCCCTTGTAGGGCAGCGCCTGCGCGTGCTTCGGCGGGATCTCGATCTCGGCCTTGAGCATCAGCGTGCGGCTGTCGTAGACATCGACCTGATCGGTCCGCGTGCCGCGGTTGAGTTTGGACAGGTAGGTCGTCGCGACGTAGAGTTCGGCGCGATCGGGCGACAAGGTTGCGAGACCGGTCAGGCCGGTGCCGACGACCCCCGCATACTTGAGCGTGTCGCCCTCGACGATGTGCAACCGCCCGTCGACGATGTGGGAGATGGCGACATCGGACACGTACAGCCGGTAGGGTGTCGCCGGCGGCAGCACGCCGACCGTGACCTCCTCGGGAACGAATTCCGCGGCCCGGGCGCTCAATGCTCCCAGCATCAGCATGGCTGCGAGCCCGATCCTCTTGCTTGTCTGCATCGCCTGCTCCCCTCTCTTGCGCCTGTCGGGCCAGCGCGCCGTTGGGCACGTGCTGCCGGAACCGTCCGGCCACCCGCTGCGCGTCTGGTCCAAGTGTAAGGACTTTGGGGCAGTCCTCGATAGCGGAAAATGGCAACTTCACGCGACCGTCCCCCACGGCTGGCGCGCCGCGGCGGGCCCGGTGTACCGTGAGCGCCGGTCCAGCAGCCACCCGAGAAACGCCCTTGAAGCCGGACGAATATGCCGCCGCCCTGCCTGTGCCGCCGCTGACGCCCGCGCGCACGGTCGTCAGCGGCGACGCGGACGAACTCGCCGAGCACCTCAGTGCCTGGGACCAGACCTACGAGCAGCTGGCGAGCGGCCGCTTCACCGGCCGCCTCGACGAACTGTGGCTCGACGGCCTGCAGCTCTTCCGCGAGCGGACCAGCCTCGACGTGCTCGAGACCGGCACGCCGTGGCGCGGCTCCCGGACCTTCGGCATCCCGCTCGTGATGGAGGGCGCCGCCGTCTACTGCGGCAAGTCGATGCCGCCCGACATGCTGCTGACCCTGGGCCCACGTGACACCCTGGATTTGCGCGCGCCCAGGGCGCTCGACATCGTCGGCATGGCGTGGCCGGCCGACGCGCTGAGCGCGTTCACGCAGGATCTCGAAGGCATCGACATCGAGGAGGAACTGCGGGGCCGTCGCCTGTTACCGGTGGCGCCCGCGGCGCTCGCCCGCCTGCGACGCCTGCTGCGCGAGGTGTTCGCGCTGGTCGACGGGGACGCCGCGCGGCTGGCCGACCCCCAGGTCGCGCGCGGCTTGCGCTGCACCCTGCTCGAAACCGTCGTGGCGGCCGTGCGCGACGCGGCCGGCGAACCGGCGGAGACCTTCACGGCTTCAGTGCGCCACGCGACGGTGCGCCGCGCCCGCGACTATGCCTTGTCCCGGCCCGACGAGCCCCTCAGCGTGGCCGAGCTCTGCGCGGCGCTGCGCGTGAGCCGTCGCACGCTTCAGACCTGCTTCAAGGACATGCTGGGGATGAGCCCGCACCAGTATCTGCGCGCGCTGCGCCTGAACGGCATGCGGCGCGACTTGCGCAGCCTTGCGGGCGGCCGCGCGGCGGTGCACGAAATTGCCGCGCGCTGGGGTTTCTGGCACATGTCGAGCTGCGCGGCCGACTACCGTCGGCTGTTCGGCGAGCTGCCGTCGACGACCCTGCGCGCCGTGCGCGATCTCCGGGACCACGATTGAGCCGCCCTATCGGCAGCCCAGGCATTGGCGATTGGCGCGCACGCCAACAAGCTGGGACACTGGCCCCCGAAGGTCGCGGTGCGCCGGTGCGCACCGCGGCCGAACCAGGAACCGCGACAAGAGGAGAACCCACACATGGATATCGGAATCGACGGCAAGACCCGCGAACGAATCGCGGACGGGCTCGCCCATCTGCTGGCCGACAGTTACACCCTGTACCTGAAGACTCACGGCTTCCACTGGAACGTCACCGGTCCGATGTTCAACACGCTGCATATCATGTTCATGGACCAGTACACGGAGCTGTGGAACGCGCTCGATCCAATCGCCGAGCGCATCCGCGCCCTTGGGCATCCGGCACCGGCCTCGTACGCGCAGTTCGTGAAGCTGTCGAGCATCGAGGAGGAATCCGGCGTGCCCAACGCGACCGGCATGATTCGCCAGCTGATCGCGGGCCAGGAAGCGATCACGCGCACGGCGCGGGGCATCTTTCCAGTCGTCGACAAGGCCGGCGACGAACCGACCGCGGACCTGCTGACCCAGCGCATGCAGATTCACGAGAAGAATGCGTGGATGCTCCGCAGCCTGCTCGAGACGGAAGAGGCGCCGAAGGCGAAGACAAAGTCCAAGGACAAGGGCAAGAAGAAGTCCAGGGACGCGGTCGACGAGGAAGCGAAGGAAGGCTGAGCGCGCTCGGCGCGCCTCATTCCTCGTAGGGCTCGACGCTGCTCGCGTCGAGCGTATAGCCCGCATGGGCGACATCGGTCTGCTGCGCTTCGACGCGCAGCCGGCCGGTGACCCACACCATGGCGAAGGCCTCCTCGATCCTCGCGCCCTGCGGCGCGCGCACCAGCACGATCTGGTTCGACGGCGGTGGCGGCGTGTGGATGCAGGCGCCGTAATATGGCACGAGGATGAAGGACTTCGCGGTCTGCGTGTCGGTGTCGAGGGGGATTGCGAAGCCCGGCAGTCGGATCTCGGCGCCATCGAGCGCCCGCACCACCGGCGCATCGCGCCACAACTTCTGCAGTTTCATCAGCAGTTCGGCGGCGCGCGGATCGGCATCATCCAGCTGCCCGACGTCCTCGTCGGCAAGCAGCATGTCCGGCTGGTAATCCGCCGGCATCAATTCCGTCCAGTCGAGTTCGCGTGGCGCCGCGTCGGCGCCACTCGCCGGCCCTGCGACGCAGGCGGCGAGCAGCACGACGATGAGCAAGCCAGCAGGTTTCAGCATTTCCATCGTTCCGTTCCAAGTCCGTTCAAAACCTGATTGTCATGCCATCCGCCAGTGATTGCCGGTAGACGCGCCACGCAGGCACCAGGCCCGCGATCAGCCCGGCGCCGCAGACACCGCCGAGCAGCCACGCTTCGCGGGCTGAAGGCGGCCAGCCAGGAATCGCGAACCCCACGTGCCCGGCGAGCAGCGGCAGCGCACCGAGCAGCAGGGCCTGCAACAGCACGGCGCCGACGATGATCCCGCCGACCGTCAGCAGGAGGGACTCGCCCAGCACCAGGCCGAAGATCGCGCGGGGCGACGCACCCAGCGCCCGCAGTATCGCCATTTCGCGGCGCCGCTCGTTGAGGCCGGTCAGCAGGGCGGTCATCGTCGCGAGCCCGCCACAGATCACGACCAGCGTCGCCACGCCCAGCAGCAGGTTCTCGCCGACGGCAAGCAGGTCCCACAACTGCTGTATCGCGAGCCCGGGCAGGATGGCCAGCAGGGGTTCGTCCTCGAACTCGTTGATCGCGCGCTGCAGGTGCAGGACCTGGGCCTGCGCACGCAAGCCGACGAGGATGGCCGTTACCGCCCCGGGTGTCGATGCGTCATGGTGCGCACCGTGGCCGTGCTGCGCGTGTGCCCCAGCCGGCCATCCTTCGTGCACCGCCTCGAGGCCGGCCAGGCCCACGTGCACGGTCCGGTCGACCGGGGTCGAGGTGGGCGCCAGGATGCCGCGTACCACGAATGGCTTGTCGGCGTGCCGCATGAAGCTTACGCGGCCGGCGCCGTGCGCGAGCGTCAGTCGATCGCCGACCCGGTACCCGAGGCTGCGCGCAACCTCTGCCCCCAGCACGGCGTCGAAGCGATCGTCGAAGGCGCGACCGGCGGCGAATTGCAGGCGCCGCCCGCCGGCGTGGCGATAGTGTTCGAAATAAGCCTGGTCGGTGCCCAGCACGGGAAAGCCGCGATGCGAATCCCCGAGCGACAGTGGAACCGTCCATGCGACCTCGGGCCGCTCGCGCAGCGCGAGGTAGCTCGACCAGGACACGCCGTTAGTCGCGTCACCGATCCTGAACACGCTGTACAGGAGCAGGTTCACCGACGAGCCCCGCGCGCCGACGATGAGATCCGTGCCGCTCAGCGTCCCGCTGAAGCTGGCGCGTGCGTTCGACCGCAGGCGCTCGACGCCGAGCAGCAGCACGACGCTCAGCGCAATCGACAGCACCACCAGGCTGGCCGTGACACGCCTGTGCCACAGGCTGTGGCAGGCGAGGCGGGGAATGTTCATGCGGAGACGGCCCCGTCCAGCGTGACTTCGCGGTCGAAGTCACGCGCCAGCGCGCGCTCGTGACTGACGAACATCAGCGCACTGCCGGCCTGTGCGACTTCCTCGAGCAGCAGGCCAAGGAACTCCTGGCGGCGCGCGCCGTCGAGAGCGGAAGTCGGCTCGTCGGCAATGACGATCGGTGGACTGCCGATCAGCGCCCTCGCCGCCGCCACGCGCTGCTGCTGGCCGACGGAGAGCGCGGTGGCCGGACGACGATGGAGGCCTGGCTCGGCGAGCCCCAGGCGCCCGAGCAAGCGTGCCGCCTCGGCCGCTGCCGACCCACTGCGCGCGGCGGCCGCGGCCGTGCGCGAGGGAGAAAAGCGGCACCCGAGCAGCACGTTGTCCAGGACCGACAGGTAGGGCAGCAGGTTGAAGAGCTGGAACACGATGCCGAAATGATCGGCGCGAAAGCGGTCGCGCGCAGCGCCGCGCAGCGTGTCGAGCGGCGTGCCCAGCACCCGCAGCGTCCCGCACGCCGGCCGCGCAATGCCCGTGATCAGCGACAGGAGGCTGGTCTTGCCGCTGCCGCTGGGTCCGGCGAGGAACAGGCGCTCGCCGCGCGCCAGTTCGAAATGCGGCAAGTCGAGCACCCACGGCTGCCCTTCCTGCCAGCGAAACCTGAGCCCTTCGATCAGCACGGCGGGCAGCGCATCCGGCGCGTCGCCCGCGCCGCAGCGCGCTGCCGTGCTCCTGCCAGTGTCTGCCGCCGCCCCTGTCATCGTTCCCGGCTCCTGCCACGTTCGAGGGGCGGGATGATAGGTCGCGGCGCGGAGACCGCCAACGGCAACGGACCCGGCTCAGACGAGGCGGGCGGGATCAGCGGCACGCTCGAGGGCGACACGACACTGGCCTCGGGTCTCGCCATCGACCCCGTGGGCGGAATGGCGGTGAACCCGGCCACCGGGCGGACCGCGCAGGCCGGCACGCTTTAACAGGATGCAGTGGCGGGCGCGGCGAGGATCGCGCCCGTCGCGCGCCGCTCAGCGCGCGCGTGGCTGGCCGAAGATTTCGAACAGGGCTGCGGTATCGAAGGGCTTGGCGAAGCAACGCTCGGCGCCGGCCGCCAGCGCGCGCTGGGTATTTTCCGGCGACGGAAGACCGGTCATCGCAATCAGCCGGATGCCGCGCGTGACCGGGTCGGCCTTCAGCCGACGACAGATTTCGAACCCGTCGATGCCGGGCATCATCAGATCGATCAGGACGAGTTCGGGATTGAACTGCTGCACCTTGATTCCGGCCTCGAAGCCGTCGAGCGCGGTTTCGATTGTCAGGCCTGCGTGCCCGTCAAGGATCTCGGCGAGGAGCCGGGCGACCTGCGGGTCGTCGTCGACGACGAGGAGACGCGATACCTGATCCGTGTCCGAGCGCTGGAGGCTGAGCCCGTTTTCGCGCGCGAAGCGTTCAATCTCGTGCCACATGAAGCGTCGGTGGCCACCGAGCGTGAGTTCGGCCTTGAGCAGTCCCTTGGCTGCCCACTGGCGTACGGTGATGGGCGAAACCATCAGCAGGGTCGCGGCCTCGGTGGGTGTCAGGTAGGGTTTGCGCTTCTGAACTTGCACTGTCGATCCATCTCGCTACGTGGTCGCGTTAGTATCGGTAAAGCGAGATTAAGCGTTTAGCCCCAAAAGCTTGGATCAGCACACTTCAGGAATAAATCACGGATTCATCTGTTCAATACTCACGAACCCACAGACGACAGCGATGCAAATTGCCGGGCGCGGCGCCGCACCCGGCATTCGACGTTCATGACTGCGCCGGAAGCGGCGATGCCGCCCGGCGCGTTACAGGGATGGGCGGCGGGCGCCGGAGAGGCGACCGTGCCAGTATTGGTTGGACATTGTGGAGATGATGACCCGGCCGGTGCGCGGACTGGGCGCATGCACGAAGCGGCCATCGCCGAGGTAGATGCCGACGTGCGAGTAGGGATTACCCTGCGTGTTGAAGAACAGCAGATCGGCAGCCTGGATATTCGACAGCGGCACCTGCGGCAGGCTGGCCGCCATCGATGCCGCGTTGCGCGGCAGTTCGAAGTCGAAGGTCCCGAAGACATGGTGAACGAGGCCGCTGCAGTCAAAGCCCCGTCGCGGCGAATCGCCGCCCAGCACATAAGGCTTGCCTTGCATGCTCGCGGCATAGGCCACCAGCCCGAGGGTGTCGATGCTGGCCTGCTCTGCTGTCGCCGGAACGGGTCCGGCCGGGACGCTCACCGTGAAATCGGGTTCCACCACCGGCGTCACGGTCGAGCACCCGCCGAGCACCAGCGCAGCGAGCAGCAACAGGTAGGCTGCCCGCATGGGAGGCATGCAAATCGACTTCAGAATCACGCGCGCACCCTAAACCTGATATCTGATTTAAGTAAAGCTTATAACTTCGACAATTCTATGAATATTCTTCCAAATAGAAAGCACAGTGGCGTCCTGGCGGCCAAAACACCCGGCTGGGCTCGACTGGCTGTGGGCCATGCGGCGGGCGCGGCGAATACACTGTGCGGAAGCGCTTGACCGGAGCATCGCAGCATGATTGTGCACAGCACGGACCTCACTTAGGCGCGAATGACTGAAGTTCGGTGCGCATGCTCTTTTCATGCTTCACCATATCATTTTAAATATCTGTTTTTAATGAATTTATACGATTTGATGAAAATTTGCGCAATCCAACAGGATCCGTCCGGACTCCGCGCACTAAGGCTCAATTTGCGCAAGCTATCAACAGACTTATCCACAGAAACTGTGAGTAACTGCGGTCATTGCCCCGCGCCCCTCACCGCAGCTAAGGTCTCCCCCATGCACGAGCCTCCAACGTTGTTTTCAATCCAGAGGGGATTCCCTGCCGCGATCCTTGTCGCTGCTTCCCTCGTCCTGGCGGCTCCGCTGGCCGCAGCGGAGGATGCGAGCGCTTTACTGGCCTTCGAGGAAGTCACGGACGGCAAGTGCCAGATCCTCAGTGAAGGGGGCAAGCTCGTGGTGTTGCGCAACCTGCATCCCGCGCGCGCCATCCGCTACCGGCTCGTTCGCATGTTCATGGAAGTGCCCCAGGGACGGTTGGACGGGGAAATCGCTGCCGGTGATGCGACCCAGAAACTGGGCTGCAGCCGGGTCAACCGACGAGTTCAATCCTGGCGCGTCGAGCGCGCCACACTGCTGGAGGCTTCGAAGTGAACCTGATTACACGCTTGACGCTCATCGCGCTGGTTCCCTGCGCGCCGCTGTCCCTGGCGGCAGCCGACGCGGCGGGAAGTCGCGACCCGTCCGACATGACGGTGGAGGAACGAACCGCGATCATGACCCGCGTGAACGAATACAACGGCTGCGTTTACAAAGAGGCCATGGCGCGGGTGGACGCCTTGCCCGACATCCGGCAGGCTGCCGACGAAGGCATGACGGCCTGCCAGGGGACGCTGGATTCGATCAGCGAGACCATCGCGGGCTTCGAATTCGAACCCGGCTTCGCCGACCAGTTCGTGCGTCACACCCAAAGCCGGGCCGTGCGCATGCTGATCCCGGAACTGTCGCTGCGGAAAGGCGGGCAATAGGGAGCGTCCGCTCAGGAGCGGGGGCTGGCGTCGGCGAGCGGTATGCCGGCAACGCTGGCGGCCAGCGGCGCCAGTTCCTGCAGGGCTTTTTCGTAGACGCCGCGCTTGAAGTGCACGACGAAGCGCAGCGAATCCCAGTACTCGATCCACCGCCAGCGGTCGAACTCGGGTTCGGCGGCACAGCTGAGGTCGACACAGTCGTCGGCGGCGGTCAGCCGCAGGATGAACCAGCGCTGCTTCTGGCCTATGCAAAGCGGTTGCTGATCGTAGCGAATGAAGCGCCGCGGCAGGCGGTAACGCAGCCAGTGTCGGGTGCAACCGATGATTTCGACGTCGGACGGCGTCAGCCCGACTTCTTCGCGGAGTTCCCGGAACATCGCCTGTTCGGCGCTTTCATCAGGATTGATGCCCCCCTGCGGAAACTGCCAGGCGGACATCCCGATGCGCCGCCCCCAGAACACCTGGCCCCGGGCGTTCAGCAGCACGATGCCAACGTTGGCTCGAAACCCCTGCGCATCAATCATGGCTAAGCCGCTTGGGCCGCCGGCAGGCGGCCTGTCGCAATCAAGTGTGTTCAGTCACCCCAAGGACCGGCCGGTCGCGCGGCCCTGCGTCGTGATTCTGGCCGAAGGCCTGGCCGTAAGCAATTCGGCCAGGCCGGGGGCGGGCTCGCCTCAGTTGACGAGCTTCTGGATTGCGTCGCGCTCTTCCTTCAGCTCGTTTTCCGTCGCGGTCATGCGGGCACGGCTGAATTCGTCGACGGGCAGGCCCTGGACGATTTCGTAGTCGCCACCCTTGCAGCGGACCGGGAAGGAGTACATCAGTCCCTTGTCGATGCCGTAGCTGCCGTCGCTCGGCACCGCCATGCTGGTCCAGTCGTCGCCCGGGGTGCCCGCGACCCAGTCCCGCATGTGCTCGAGCGCCGCATTGGCGGCCGATGCCGCACTGGAGGCGCCGCGCGCGTCGATGATTGCCGCGCCGCGCTTGGCGACCTTCGGGATGTAGTCGTTCTCGTACCAGCCCCGATCGAGACCCGCCAGGGCCGGCTTGCCGCTGACCGTCGCCTGACTGAGGTCGGGATACTGGGTCGTCGAGTGGTTGCCCCAGATCGTGACCTTCCTGATGTCGCCCACGGTCGAGCCGGTTTTCTGCGCAAGCTGGGCAACGGCGCGGTTGTGGTCGAGGCGGGTCATCGCGGTGAACTGGCGCGGATTGATGTCCGGCGCGTAGGTCATGCAGGTCCAGGCATTCGTGTTCGCGGGGTTGCCGACGACCAGCACCTTGATGTCGCGGCTGGCGTGATCGTTGATGGCCTTGCCCTGCACCTTGAAGATGCCGCCGTTCGCCGCCAGCAGATCGCTGCGCTCCATGCCCGGGCCGCGCGGCTTGGCGCCCACCAGCAGGGCGAAATTCGTGTCCTTGAAGGCCACGTTCGGGTCATCGGTGATGTCGATCGAGTGCACCAGCGGGAAGGCGCAGTCGTCGAGCTCCATGACCACGCCCTGCAGCGCCTTCATCGCCGGCGTGACTTCCAGGAGCTGGAGACGCACCGGCTGGTCGAGCCCCAGCATCTGGCCGGAAGCGATGCGGAACAGCAAGGAGTAGGAAATCTGGCCGGCGGCGCCGGTCACGGTAACGCGTACGGGTGTTTTCATTGCGCGGTCTTCTCTGATTGTCTGGCGTTGCGAATTCTACTTGCGATCGGCGACGGCGACGTAATCGCGTTGCTTGGCACCGATGTACAGCTGACGGGGACGACCGATACGGAAATCGCCGTCGGACAGCATCTCCATCCACTGGGCAATCCAGCCGGACGCGCGGGCCAGCGCGAACATCGGCGTGAACATGCTCGTCGGGATGTTCAGCGCCTGGTAGATCAGGCCCGAGTAGAAATCGACGTTCGGGTAGAGCTTGCGCGAGATGAAGTACTCGTCGCTGAGGGCGATGCGCTCGAGTTCCATCGCGATTTCGAACATCGGCTGGTCGAGGTGCATCTCGTCGAGCAGATCGTGGCAGGCCTGGCGGATGATCTTCGCGCGCGGGTCGTAGTTCTTGTAGACGCGATGGCCGAAGCCCATCAGGCGGGTGTTGTCGTTCTTGTCCTTCGCGCGGTCGACGAACTTGCGGATGTTCTTGGCATCGCCGATTTCCTTCAGCATGTCGATCACGGCTTCGTTCGCCCCGCCGTGCGCCTTGCCCCAGAGCGTGGAAATACCGGCTGCCACGCAGGCGAAGGGATTGGTCTCGGCACTGCCCGCAAGCCGGACGGTGGAAGTGCTCGCGTTCTGCTCGTGATCGGCATGCAGGATCAACAGCAGGTTCATCGCGCGCATCGCAACCGGATTCGCGACATAGGGCTCGGTCGGCCACGAGAACATCATGTACATGAAATTCTCGATGTAGTCACGCGAGTTGTCCGGATAGACGAAGGGCAGGCCCGACTGGTATCGATAGATTTTGGACACGAGGCTGGGCATTTTCGCGATGACGCGCTTGGCGGTCATCAGGCGATCTTCCGCGCTGTAGATGTTGGTGCTGCCGTGATAGTAGGAAGCGACGGCCGCCATCACGCCGGCGAGCACGGACATCGGATGGGCGTCATACCGGTAGCCCTGGTAGAAGCGGGTCAGATGCTCGTGCGTCATGCCGTGCATCTTGATCGCGTGGTTCCAGTCGGCGAGTTCGCTCGCGTTCGGCAGTTCGCCGTTGATGAGCAGGTAGCTCACTTCGAGGAACGACGACTTCTCCGCCAGTTGCTCGATCGGGTAGCCCCGATGGAGCAGGACGCCCTCCTCGCCGTCGAGGTAGGTGATCGCGCTGCGACAGGCGGCCGTGGAGGCGTAACCGATGTCGAACGTGAACATCCCCAGCTCTTTGTAGAGGTTCTTGATATCGATGACCGGGGCGCCATATTCGCCTTCGTGGACCGGGCATTCCACCTGCTTGCCGGTAGTGTTGTCAGTGATCGTCACAGTACGCGTTGCCATAGATGCCTCTTCAAAGGAATTGCGAGGATGCCCGGTTACCTGCACAGCGGTGTGCGTGGCGGAAGCTCCCAAGAATACCCGGGCGTATGGAGGGCCTTCAAGCTCGCTGCCAGACCGGCCCTGCGGGGCAAAGCCCCTCAGGGAACCTGCTTTTAGTTGCAAAAAGCGGTCCGGACATGCGCAGGATTCGTGACTTGAGCGGCCTGATGATCAAAGATCTAAAGCCCGGTGCCGACACAAGCTGAACGCCTTGCACCGATTGCCGGGCCCGGAAGAAAAAAACCGCAGTCATCGCACTGTCAGAGGACGAAAATGCTGCCTCCCTCCTGCCTTTCCGGCGGCAATGCCGCCTTTATCGAAGATTTGTACGAACGTTTCCTGGCCGATCCCGAGGCCGTGGACCCCAGCTGGCGCGACTATTTCCGCCAGCTGCAGAGCGACGGCGGCATGGCCGACGTCCCGCATGGGCCGGTTCGGGAGCGATTCCTGGCCAGCGCCCAGGGCGACCGCCGCATGGCGCCTGCCGCCTCTGCACCGCAAGTGGGCGTGGTGGACGACGGCAAGCAGGTTTCGGTGCTGCAGCTGATCAATGCCCATCGCTTCATGGGCCATCGCCAGGCCCGGCTCGACCCCCTGAACCAGCATGAACGCCCGCATGTCGCCGAACTCGACCCGGCTTTCCACGGCCTGACCGACGCCGACCTCGACCGCGAGTTCAATACCGGCTCGCTCGCCGGCCCGGCGCGGGCGACCCTGCGCCAGATTCTCGAGATCGTCCGCGCCACCTACTGCGGCACCATTGGCGCCGAGTACATGCACATCGTCGAAACCGCCCAGAAACGGTGGATCCAGCAGCGCCTCGAGCCAATCCTCGGCCGCCCGACGTTCGATGCGGACAAGAAGCGCCGCCTGCTCGAGCGCCTGATCGCGGCCGGCTCCCTCGAGGAATACCTGCACACCAAGTACGTGGGCCAGAAGCGTTTCTCGCTGGAGGGTGGTGAAAGCGCCATCCCCCTGCTGGACCAGATCGTCGAGCACGGCGGCTCGCACGGGGTCAAGGAAATCGTGATCGGCATGGCCCACCGCGGTCGCCTCAACGTGCTGGTCAACATCGTCGGCAAGCACCCGGCCAAGCTCTTCGAGGAGTTCGAGGGCAAGAGCCGCGAGGCCAAGCTCGGCGACGTCAAGTACCACCTCGGCTACTCGTCGGACATCGCCACGCCGGGTGGCTCGGTGCACGTGACGCTCGCCTTCAATCCGTCCCACTTGGAGATCATCAACCCCGTCGTCGAGGGCTCGGTGCGGGCCCGCCAGGATCGCCGCGGCGACGTTGAGCGCAATCAGGTGCTGCCCCTGCTGATCCACGGCGACGCCGCGTTCGCCGGCCAGGGCGTGGTGATGGAGACCCTGAACCTGTCGCAGACCCGCGGTTACTCGACCGGCGGCACCGTGCACCTGATCATCAACAACCAGATCGGCTTCACCACCAGCGACCCGCTGGACTCGCGCTCGACGCTGTATTGCACCGACGTCGCGAAAATGGTCCAGGCCCCCATCTTCCACGTGAACGGGGACGATCCCGAGGCGGTCGCGCTGGTCGCCCAGATCGCGCTCGATTTCCGCATGGAGTTCAACAAGGATGTCGTGATCGATCTCGTCTGCTACCGCAAGCACGGCCACAGCGAGGCGGACGAACCGGCGGCGACCCAGCCCGTCATGTACCAGCAGGTGCGCAAGCACGCCGGCGTGCGGCGACTGTATGCCGACCGCCTCGTCGCGGAAGGCGTCGTCAAGGACGGCGAGGACAAGGAGATGACCCAGCGCTACGTCAGCGCGCTGGACAACAATATCGTCGTCTCGCGCCCCTATGCGAACGTCAACGACACGCGCTTCCTGATCAACTACGAGCCCTATCGCAACACGCACTGGCGCGACCACGTCGACACCGCGCTGTCGGCGGAGCGAATCCGCGAACTCACCGGGCGCATCACCGACTATCCCGCGGCGTTCGAGCTGCACCGCGCAGTGCGCAAGGTGATGGAGGACCGGCGCAAGATGGGCGCGGGCGAAATGCTGATCGACTGGGGCTACGCGGAAACGCTGGCCTACGCCGCGCTGCTGAGCGAGGGCAACCCGGTGCGCATCTCGGGCCAGGACAGCGGCCGTGGCACGTTCTTCCACCGCCACGCGGTGCTGCACGACAGCAAGAGCGGCGACACCTACCTGCCGCTGCAGAACATCGCGCCGGAACAGGCGAGCTTCCTGGTCATCAACTCGACGCTGTCGGAAGAGGCCGTGCTCGGTTTCGAGTATGGATTCGCGAGTTCCGAACCGCGCGCGCTCGTGATCTGGGAAGCCCAGTTCGGTGATTTCGCCAACGGCGCCCAGGTGGTCATCGACCAGTTCATCGCTTCGTGCGAGGAGAAATGGGGCCGCTTCTGCGGCCTCGCGATGTTCCTGCCGCACGGCTACGAGGGACAGGGTCCCGAGCACTCGTCGGCGCGTCTCGAGCGCTACCTGCAGCTGTGCGCGGAGGACAACATGCAGGTCGTCTACCCGACGACGCCGGCGCAGATGTTTCACATGATTCGCCGCCAGGCGCTGCGTCCCTATCGCAAGCCACTGGTCGTCATGAGCCCGAAGAGCCTGCTGCGGCACAAGCTGTCCACGTCCTCGCTGCAGGAAATCCAGCACGGCAGCTTCCACACGGTGATCGACGAGGTCGATGACCTGAACCGCAAGCAGGTCACCCGCCTGCTGTTCTGCACGGGCAAGGTGTACTACGACCTGCTCGAGGCGCGACGCGAACGCGAGCTCACGGACTGCGCGATCATCCGGATTGAACAGCTCTATCCCTTCCCGCGCGAGGAAATCCAGGCCCTCGCAGCGACCTACCCGAACACGCAGGAAGTGCTGTGGGTACAGGAGGAGCCGCGCAACCAGGGTGCGTGGAGCGTCATGCGCTCACGCCGCCACCTCGGCGGCTGCTTCCCGATGGAAATCCCGCTGCGCTGCGTGGCGCGCCCCTATTCGGCGTCCCCCGCGGTCGGCTACTACGCGCTGCACGTCAAGCAGCAGCAGGAAGTGGTCGACGAAGCGCTGAACGGCAGCCGTCTGGCGGCGGCCACCCCCGGCAAGCAGAAGAAAACGGCCTGAAAGTCCGCCTGCGGCAAGCGCGGCGGCCCAATCTGAATCTGAAAAGGAATAACAGTGTTAGTCGAAGTCAAAGTGCCGGTGCTCGCGGAATCCGTTCCCGATGCGACGCTGCTCGAGTGGTACAAGAAAACGGGTGAGCGCGTCGAGCGCGGTGAAAACCTGATCGACCTCGAAACCGACAAGGTCACGCTGGAAGTCCCCGCGCCCGACTCGGGCGTGCTGGTCGAAGTCCGCAAGAACACCGGCGACGTCGTGCTGAGCCAGGACATCCTGGCCGTCATCGACACCGCCGCCGCCGGCGCCGTGGAGACTGCCGCCGCCGCCACGCCCGCCGCCCCGGTCGCCGAGGCCCGGCCCGCCGCCGCGAAGATGGGGCCCGCCGCGCGCAAGATTGCCGCGGAAACGGGTATCGACCCGGCCAGCGTCGCGGGCACCGGCAAGGATGGCCGGGTGACGAAGGGCGACCTCCTCGCCGCGGGCAGCGCGCCCGTCGCCGCCCCCGCCGCCAGGCCAGCCACGGCTGCGGCAGCCCCGGTCGCGATGCCCGCCGGTGCGCGCGCCGAGGAGCGCGTGCCGATGACCCGGCTGCGCAAACGCACCGCCGAGCGCCTGCTGCAGGCCCAGGCCCAGGCCGCGCTGCTCACGACCTTCAACGAGGTCAACATGCAGCCGGTGATGGATCTCCGCGCGCGCTACAAGGACGACTTCGAGAAACGCCACGGCGTCCGGCTCGGCTTCATGGGCTTCTTCGTCAAGGCCGCAGTCGAAGCGCTGAAGAAATTTCCGGTGGTCAACGCCTATGTCGACGGCGATGACATCGTCTACCACGACTATTTCGACATCGGCGTCGCGGTGGGCTCCGAGCGCGGTCTGGTGGTTCCGATCCTGCGCAATGCCGAAACCCTGTCGTTCGGCGCCATCGAGCAGCAGGTTCGCGATTTCGGCGAACGGGCCCGCGACGGCAAGCTTGGCATCGAGGAACTGACGGGCGGCACCTTCACGATCAGCAATGGCGGCATTTTCGGGTCGCTCGTGTCGACGCCCATCATCAACCCGCCGCAGAGCGCCATTCTCGGCATGCACAAGATCCAGGACCGACCCGTTGCGGAGAAGGGCCAGGTCGTCATCCGTCCGATGATGTACCTGGCACTCTCATACGATCACCGCATCATCGACGGCCGCGAAGCGGTGCAGTGCCTCGATACCATCCGCCAGCTGCTCGAGGATCCGAGCAGAATGCTGCTGCAGGTCTGAGGACGCATCATGGAAAATTTCGACGTCGTCGTCATCGGCGCGGGCCCGGGCGGTTATGTGGCCGCCATCCGCTGCGCCCAGCTCGGCCTGAAAACCGCATGCGTGGAGTCCTGGCGTAACGGCAAGGGTGATGCCGCGCTCGGCGGCACCTGCCTGAACGTGGGCTGCATCCCCTCCAAGGCGCTGCTCGATTCCTCGCACCACTTCGAGCACATGCGCAAGCACGCGAAGGATCACGGTATCTCGACGGGAGAGGTCGGTATCGATATCGCCGTGATGCAGAAGCGCAAGGACAAGATTGTCCAGACGCTGACGCAGGGCATCGGCGCGCTGTTCAAGAAGAATGGCGTGCGCTGGGTTCAGGGCCACGGACGCCTTCAGCCCGGCTTGCAGGTCTCTGTCCTCGATGCCGGGGGCACGGAGTCCGAACGCCTGCAGGCGCGGCACATCATCGTCGCGACCGGCTCCGTGCCGGCGCGCATTCCGCCCGCCCCGGTCGACCAGCAACGCATCGTCGACTCGACCGGCGCGCTGGCCTTCGACACGGTGCCCGCGAAACTCGGGGTCATCGGCGCCGGCGTCATCGGACTCGAACTTGGCAGCGTCTGGCGTCGCCTCGGCGCGGCGGTGACGATTTTCGAGGCGCTGCCGACGTTCCTGGCCGGTGCGGACCAGGATGTGGCGAAGGAGGCCCAGAAACTGCTGACCAAGCAGGGCCTGGACATCCGCCTCAACACCCGGGTGACCAAGGTGACCCCGGACGCGGATGGCGTCAGCGTCGAAGTCGAAATCGGTGGCGAACCGCAGCAGCACCGCTTCGACAAGCTCATCGTCGCCGTCGGCCGCAGCCCGAACACCGCCGGCCTCGGCGCCGTGGAGGCCGGGCTCGTGCTCGATGATCGCGGGTTCATCGTGGTCGACGCGCAGTGTCGTACGAACGTGCCCGGCATCCATGCGGTGGGTGACGTGGTCAAGGGCCCGATGCTCGCGCACAAGGCCTCGGAGGAAGGTATCGCGGTCGCCGAACTGATCGCTGGCCAAATGCCGCACATCGACCATGCGCATATCCCCTGGGTCATCTACACCTGGCCGGAGATCGCGTGGGCTGGCGCCACCGAGCAGACGTTGAAGGCCGAGGGCCGGGCGATCAAGACGGGGCGCTTCCCGTTCATGGCAAGCGGCCGCGCGCGGGCAATGGGCGAGACGGACGGTTTCATCAAGGTGATCAGTGACGCGACGACCGACGCGGTGCTCGGTGTGCACATCATCGGCCCCACTGCATCGGAACTGATAGGCGAGGCGGTCATCGCGATGGAATTCGGCGCGTCGTCCGAGGACATCGCGCGCACGGTGCACGCGCACCCGACCCTCGCCGAAGGCATGCACGAGGCGGCGCTGGGTGTCGACGGCAGGATGATCCACCTGTAACTGGAGGCGAGCCGGCATGCTGCAGCCGGCTTGCAATGGTGTGCGGTGCAACTTATGGTAGGTCCTGATTCGCCCGTGGTTTTGGCGGATTGCGAAGGAAGGGCCTCGTGGAAAACGCCGTCATTCTTGCTGCGCAGCGCACCGCAATCGGCTCGTCTGGCGGTGTCTGGTCCGAAGTCCGGGCCGGCCGGCCGGGCGCCGTGCTCATCGAGGCACGGCCTCCCCTTCTTGATCTGAGTCCTGCCCCGGCGGCGCCCATGGCCGCCGGCACCCCGCACTCGGCCCTTTCATCGATGGTCTACAGCGCAGGCGGCCCCGGCTTCGAGGCCGGGCATCGTGCGCGCGCCGGGGCGCATCCCAGCCAGCGCCCACGTAACCGGTCATGCATCGGGCGCCCGGGCGCCGGTGGCGCGATTGCGTGCAATTGCATGAAATGAAGCGTCGTGCCGCCGGCCAAGGCATCGCGGCGCTGTGTATCGGCGGCGGTCAGGGCATTGCCCTGGCTGTCGAGCGCGTGTGAGGAAGAGACCGGACCAGGAGCACGCACTTCCGGTCCGCAAAGTAAAACGGGGAGCCTGTATAGATGAATGAGACTAGCGCAAAGCGGGTGATCAAGAAGTATCCGAACCGTCGCCTCTACGATACCAACGAGAGCAAGTACGTCACGCTGAGCGACGTGCGCAAGCTGGTGCTGGAGGAGACTCCTTTCTGCGTCATAGACAAGAAGACGGGTGAGGACATCACCCGCAATATCCTGCTCCAGATCATCATCGAGCAGGAGGAAGGTGGCGAACCGATGTTCTCCACCGATGCCCTGCAGCAGATGATCGGGTTCTACGGCAACTCGGCGCGTTCACTGGCCGGGGATTTCCTGCGTACGAGCGTGCAGCAGTTCTATGAGCAGCAGAAGCGGCTGCAGGAACAGGTGACCAGCGCGATGCAGCTCAATCCCGTGTCCAGCCTCTTCGCGGACGCTGCGAAGCGGAACATGGAGCTGTGGCAGAAGATGCAGGAGAGCTTCATCAAGTCGGGCGGTTTCTACAACGCGAAGGAAACCAAACCCGAAGACGAGTGAGCATAGCGATCCGGGCGCCGGCCGACAGGCAGACGCCCGGATCGTTCGCGCTCAGGCCGCGCGTTGCCGTTCCAGTTCGCGCTTGATGCGTTCGACCTGGGCGCCCAGTTCAGCAGGCAGGCGATCGCCGAAGCCCGCGAAGAACTCGGCGATTTCACCAACCTCCCGCTGCCACACTTCCGCGTCTATCGCGAGCAGCGCGTCCAGCGTGTGGCGCGGCAGAGAAAGACCCGTCACGTCGAGGTCGTCGACGTCAGGCAGCATACCGACGGGCGTCGGATGCGCGTGCGCGCGCCCCTCGCAGCGATCGACGATCCACTTGAGCACACGCATGTTGTCGCCGTAACCCGGCCACATGAACTTGCCGTCAGCGTCCTTGCGGAACCAGTTGACGTGGAACACCTTGGGCAGGCGATCCGAGCGCTTCGAGAAGCTCAGCCAGTGCGCCCAGTAATCGCCGAAGTTGTAGCCACAGAAAGGCTTCATCGCCATCGGATCCCGACGTACCTGCCCCACCGCGCCGACGGCGGCAGCCGTGGTTTCGGAAGCGACGGCGGCACCGGTGAACACGCCGTGCGCCCAGTCGAGTGACTCGAACACCAGGGGCGCCACGGTCGAGCGGCGGCCGCCGAAGATGATGGCCGAAATCGGCACGCCCTGCGGCGAATCGGCTGCCGGGGTGTAGCTCGGGCACTGCGCGGCGGCCACGGTGAAACGCGAGTTCGGATGCGCGGCCGGGCCGTTGGCCGGGTCATGGGGACGTCCCTGCCAGTCGATCAAGGAAGCCGGCTTGTCGCCGTCAATGCCTTCCCACCACGGCTCCATGTCGGGCGTGAGCGCGACGTTCGTGTAAATCGCATTGCGCCCGAGCGTGCGCATGCAGTTCGGGTTGGTCTTCAGGCT
The DNA here is from genome assembly GCA_943370145.1 of Hydrogenophaga intermedia. Classification (GTDB taxonomy): domain Bacteria; phylum Pseudomonadota; class Gammaproteobacteria. Next base: position 55,651 of record CALRPY020000026.1, read on the forward strand.
CGTGCCCGGCGCGACGCCAAAGAAGCCGGCCTCGGGATTGATTGCGTAGAGGCGGCCATCCTCGCCGAGATGCAGCCAGGCAATGTCGTCGCCGACGGTCCAGACTTTCCAGCCGTTGAGTGGCTCGGGCGGCACCAGCATGGCGAGATTGGTCTTGCCGCAGGCGGACGGGAAGGCCGCGGCGACATAACTCGTGTTGCCGGCGGGATCCTCGATGCCAAGAATGAGCATGTGCTCGGCCAGCCAGCCCTCGGTGCGCGCCTGCCAGCTCGCAATGCGCAGTGCGTGGCATTTCTTGCCGAGCAGCGCGTTGCCACCGTAGCCGGAGCCGAAGCTCTGGATCAGCAGTTCCTCGGGGAAGTGCATGATGTAGCGATTTTCCGGATCCAGCTGGCCGATCGAATGCAAACCCTTGACGAAGGAATTGCCTGCTTCGATGTGCGCCAGGGCGCGCGCGCCGATGCGCGCCATGATGCGCATGTTGGCAACGACATACGCACTGTCGGTGACCTCGACGCCGGCGCGCGAGAACGGCGAACCATAGGGTCCCATCAGGTAGGGAATGACATACATCGTGCGGCCACGCATGCAGCCCGCGTACAGGCCTTCCATCAGGCGCCGGGCCTCCACCGGGTCCATCCAGTTGTTGTTCTGCCCGGCGTCCGTCTGGTCCCGGGTGCAGACAAAGGTCAGGTGTTCGACGCGCGCGACGTCGCTGGGCGCGGAGCGGTGCAGGAAGCAGTTCGGGTGAGTCTGCTCGTTCAGCCGGAGCAGTGTCCCGTCATCGAGCATCTGCTCGACGAGGCGATCGTTTTCCGCCTCCGACCCGTCGCACCAGTGAATGCTGTCTGGCTGGGTTAGCGCCGCAACTTCCTCTATCCACCGCGCTAATGCCTGATTCTTCGTCATTGAAAATGTCTCCTCGAGGGGTCGGCACACCGTTGTTCCGATGGGGTATGACGCGAGGCCGCTGGCAGCCTGCAAAAAAGAGCGGCCACTCTAGCGAAAGCCTTAGTCGAAATGAAGGAAGCAACAGCGGCAATGCGACAATTATCGACATTCCTGTCCATTTCCTCGAAGCCACGTCGCGCTGGCCTGCGTTCCCGCCCTGCTTGCCCGGGAGGTGTTGACACCTTTGGACGGAAGGGATATGGTGCGTCGCAACATTGCTGCTTTGCAGCAGATGCGCGAATCGAGCCGAACGACGAAATGGAGCAGCACATGGACAACAATTTCTTCGCCCAGTGGGAATCCTTCACCAAGTCGGCCATCGACAGCGGCAAGGAACTCGAGGCACTGAACCTGCGACTCGTGGAACAGCTGTCCCAGAAGCAGATGGACTTGCTGACCAGCACGATGGAAGTCGGCAACAAATGGTTCACCAGCTTCAGCGAGTTCCAGGCGCTGCCGGAGATGCTCGCCGCGCAGGGCAAGCTGGCCAGCGAGTACAGCAACAAACTGATGTCCGTTTCCAAGGAAGCAACCGACCTGCTGAGCGCCTCCCGCGAGGGCTACAAGGGCTGGTTCGAAAAAAATGTGAAACTGCTGTCTGAACAGACCGCAGCGGCGACCGTCAAGCCCGTCCCGGTGCGCAAGGCCGCCTGATCCAGAGTTCTCTTCTCAGTTGATGTTTGACCTCCCCTCTGCCCCCGTCGACCGATCCCATGGGTCGGTCTTCGGGGGGGCTTTTTGAACATCGACCGAGCCGCCCCCCTCACCGACGCGCTGCCAGCCAGTCAGCGATAGTGCCCGCGACCTGCTCGCGGGAACGCCCTCCGACGTAAATCCCGATGTGCCCGCCGGCGACTTCCAGCTCGGTGTAATCACGGCTGCCGACCTTCTCTCCCAGGGCGCGCGACGCGGCCGGGGGCACCAGATGGTCCTCGGCGGCGTAAATATTCAGCACCGGCATCGTCAGCGCCGCCAGCGACACCGGCTTGCCGCTTATTTCGAGCCCGCCACCGACCAGCTGGTTGTCGCGATAGAAGCGCTGCGCGAATTCGCGCAGCGCCCCGCCGGCCAGATCGGGACTGTCGAAAATCCAGTGTTCCATGCGCATGAAGGTCTCGACGGCGCGGCGCTCGCCGAGCTGGTCGACCAACCCGACGTATTTCTGCTGGGTCAGGCGCATGGGCTTCAGCGCAAGAAACAGCGCGTTCAGCAGGTCACCCGGCACATTGCCGCTGCCCAGCAGGTCGAGGTCGACGTGACGCAGCCAATGGCTCAGCGTGTCGCGCGGCGTGTGGAAGTCGACGGGCGTGACCGTGACGACCAGGTTGCGCACCTTGTCGGGATGGAGCGCCGCATAGCACAGCGCGAAAGTACCCCCCTGGCAGATCCCGACGAGATTCACGCCACGGCCCGCCGCGGCGAGGAAATCGACGCAGGCGCCGAGGTCGCGTTCGATGTAGTCGGACAGGCTGCTCGAGCAGTCGAGGCCCGTCGGGTCCTCCCACTCGATCAGATGGACGTCGACGCCGCGGGCCAGCAGACACCGCACGAGTGAACGCTCGGGCTCCAGGTCCGCCATGGCCGGGCGATTGACCAGCGCGTAGACCACGAGCGTCGGCACCGCCAGCGGATCCGGATTGATCGCCTCGTAGCGGTACAGCCGCGCCCGGCCCGCCGTGTGCAGCAGGCGACGCGCGCTGCAGCCCGGACGCACGTCCGCGGCTTCACGCAGCGTGGCATGCCCGCTGGCAAGCTTGCGCTCCCACTCGCCGAGTTCGACGCCGAGCTGCTCCCATGACAGTTCCACCTTCGGCATCGTCACTCCTTCGCGTCGTCACGCGCGAACACACCCGCGATATCGAAATCCGTTCGCCCGCCA
>CALRPY020000027.1:0-57618 GCA_943370145.1 Hydrogenophaga intermedia
GGGCGAGGAAGCAGGCGAGCAGTTCGGGGATCGAGCAGTCCGGTGTCATCGGGTCCTCAGTACTCGTGCAGCGCGAGCAGGCGCTTGATGCCCACCCGCTCGAGATAATCGGCGTGGGTCGCCGGTTCCCGGCACCAGTGCGCGAGGAAGTGCTCCAGCGCAGCGCGCTCGTCGCGCTCGGCCGCCGCCGTGGCGGCGGCGACGTAGTCCGCGAGAAAGGCACTGTCCTGCACGTACCAGCCCCGGCTGTACCAGGGATGCGCGCCCCACGGCAGGCGCACCACGGCGTCGGCGCGGCCGATCGTGGTCGCCCACGGGTTGGCGCGTATCACCTCGTTGGACACGATGCGCTCGACCTGCACGATGCAGCGCGTCGCGGCACGCTGCAGGAAAAGATCGATCCAGCCTGGCCCGCCGTGGTGCTGCACGTTGCCGTAGGCATCGGATTGCGACGCGTGCAGCAGCGCGACGTCGGGCCTGATCGCGGGCACGGCGATGAGCGTCTCGCCCCGGATCGGATCGCTGATCACCTTGAGGTCCGGATTCACCTCGGGCAGCGAGGTCCCCACCCCACCGCGCCACGGCAGGAAGGGCAGGCCCTTGCCGGCGGCTTCGAGGCCGCTGGTCAGGATGCCCTCCTCGCATTCCCAGACTTCGATGTCGCCCCGCTCGGCCGCGCGCCGGAACGAGGGTGCGACCGGCACGCCGAAACCGCCGCCCGCGTAGTAACTGATGGTCTTGCGCACGCAGCCGGCGGCGATCAGGAGATCGAGCGCGAGTCCACTGCCTATGACGGTGAGATTGCGCAGCCGGCGGCGTACGATGTGTCGCACGAGGGCCATCGGCGTCGGCTCGCCGATGGCGATCATCATGCCGCTCTCGAGCATCGATGCGGCGTCGAGTTCGTCGAGCAGGCGTTCGCGGCGGGCCTGGATGCTCATGGCGTGGTCGAATCCGGATGCAGGCGTCGCACCCTTATGCCACAGCGGCGCCACGCCTGTCAGCACGGATTCCGCGGCCCTTCGTGCAGCCACCCCGCAACTGGAGGAAGCATCTTGAGCATACTCGTGATTCTGGACATCCCGGCCACCGCAGACACGCGCGACGCGGTGCTTGCCGCACTGCACGATGCATTGCCGACCACGCGCGCCTTCGACGGCTGCGAAGGGCTCGAACTGCTGGTCAACCAGGACGATCCAGCGAACATCGTCGTCTATGAGCGCTGGGCGTCCCGCGCGCATTACACCGCTTACCGCGCGTTCCGCGCCGAAACGGGCTTCTCCGCGCGCTTTCGGGCGATGTTCCCGAACCCGCCCATCGTGCGCGTGCTGGACCTGGAGCGTGCGTACGCCTGACGGGGCTCCGCCTGCGCTGCGGATGACGACATCCGCATCGAGCGGTGCGGGGGTGGCGGCCTCGGGGGGCATCGTGCCGGCACAGCGCAGCGACGTCCGGCACCCGCCTGGCGGTGACCGTCACCGCTTGCGTTGGAACCGGCTCAGTCGTGAGGCCGGTGGGGCGGCGACTTGGCGCTGTGCCGCAGGTGATGCTCGCCCCAGAATTTTTCCATCATGATGTAGGTGAAGGACGCCGACCAGCCGATCATCAGCAGCCCGATCAGCGCCTCGACCCCGGCGATGACGCGCACGAGTTCGTAGGGCTGGATGTCGCCGAAGCCGAGCGAGGTGTACACGACGACCGAGAAGTACACGTAGTCGAACAGGTGTCCCGACATGTAGCCGCTGACCGCGCCCAGCGCGAGCGGCCCGCTCATCAGCCAGTAGGCGAGGCCGAACACCCAGACCTCGATCGTATGTGCGGCGAAGACGCCGAGGATCACGACGAGGATGCGCAGTCGTGGCTGGATCCTGATGTGCGGCAGCAGCAGGGTGATCAACCGCATCGCTTCGTAGTGGATGAGCACGGTGAGCAGCACGAGCCCGGAGGCCACCGCCATCGCGAGCAGGAATCCGGTCGTGGTAATCGCGGTCGGCATGCTGTTCCTCGTCTGGACCCGTGGTCAGGGGATACGGCGCGGTGCCGGACGCGAAGCGCGCCGGCAGATGCGGGGCTCCATCTTCGACGTCCGCCGCCCGCGGCGCAACATTGCCGATTTCCGCCCTGACGTCGTGGGATGTGGCCGATATACTCGACCCGAACCGATATCCAGGGGGGAGCACGCATGGCTTCGGCCACCACCGACAAGCAGCACCAGACCTACGCCCTGTTCAATGCGCGCCTGAAGACCGAGATCAAGGGTCTGATCACGCCGACCCTGATCGAGGAGCACCGGCGCAAGCCGCTCGGCCGCCACAGTGACCCGCTCGAGCGCGTACTCAATTTCTTCCGCCGCCCGCCCGCCTACGCGCTGTACTCGCGGGTCCCGATGCGCGAGTGGCAGCTGATCAGGCTGCCGATCGATCCGACGGCGCCCCCGACACCGATCGAGGAGACCGTCTATCACAGCGAGGCGGAGGCGATGCACGCCGTGTTCATGCGCAACGTCAACGATTTGATGGCCAGCTGAGGAGATCCCATGAGTTCCGCACTGCTTGCAGGCTACTGCGACCGCATCAGCGTCCAACCCGGCGACACGCTGCGCTTCATGGTCAGCGCCGAAGGCGTCAGCGAAGCCGATGTGCGCATCGTGCGCCTGATCCACGGCGACGAGAACCCGCTGGGCCCGGGCTTCATCGAGCGCGAGGTCGCGAACCCGCTACCGGGCCCGGTCAGGGTGATGCGCCAGTACACCCAGCCCGGCAGCTTCGTCGAGATTCCCGACCCCGACGGTCGCTGCCTGCCGGCCGGCAGCTTCACCGTGCATGCGTTCATCTGCCCGACGACCCCGGGCAAGGGGCGCCAGGGCATCGTCACGCAATGGTCCGCCCCCGACAGGCGCGGGTTCGCGCTGGGCCTGAACGAGGCCGGCCTGCTCGCCCTGTGGCTCGGCGACGGCACGACGGTGGCCGAGGCCGCAGCCGACAGGCCACTGCTCGCGCACGACTGGTATTTCGTCGCCGCGAGCTTCGATGCGGCGACGCGCACGGTCACCCTGTACCAGGAGCCGGTGCTCAACGCGTACAACAGCCGCCTGTCGCCGATCGCGCCGCGCGACGACAGCAGCCACGCCAGCGCCGTCGTCGGCGTCGCGCCGTCGCGGCTCGCGCGCCCGGCGCTGTTCGCCGGCTTCCACGATCGCGAGCAGCCGCGCGGCGATTTCGTCAGTGGACTGTACAACGGCAAGATCGACCGCGCCGGCATCCAGGCGCGGGTGCTGTCACGCCGCGAGCTCGACGAACTCCGCGCCGGCGGCGAGCCGCCGCAGGACGGGCTGGTCGCACGCTGGGACACGAGCGCGGGCTACACGGACCACGGCATCGGCGACCGCGTCGTCGACGTCGGCCCGCACGGCCTGCACGGCATCGGCCGCAACCGGCCGGTGCGCGCGATGACCGGCTACAACTGGCGCGGCCGCGACGACTGCTTCCGTCTCGCGCCAGCGCAGTACGGCGGCGTCGCCTTCCACGACGACGCCATCATCGACTGCGCGTGGTGCCCGACCTTCGAGTGGCGCATCCCGGACGACCTCAAGAGCGGTGTCTATGCCGCCCGGCTGCGGGGTGGCGGCGCGGAGGACTACATCACCTTCTTCGTCCGCCCGCGCACGCCGCAGGCGAAGATCGCGATGCTGATGCCGACCGCGAGCTACCTCGCCTACGCGAACGAACGCTTCGTGATCGAGACGCCGGCCGTCGAACTCATCACCGGCCACACGCTCGTGCTCTACGACTGGGACTACGCGCTCGCCGCGCATCCCGAGTGGGGCAAGTCCTCCTACGATCACCACAGCGATGGCGGCGGGGTCTGCTATTCGTCCTACCTGCGTCCGGTGATGGGCCTGCGGCCAAGGCACCGCATGGCGTCGACGAACATCCCGTGGCAGTTCCCGGCCGACATGTCGATCATCTACTGGCTGGAGAAGAAGGGCTACGCGTACGACGTCATCACCGACGAGGACCTGCACCGCGAAGGCCTGGCCTGCCTGAAGCCCTACAACGTGGTGCTGAACGGCACGCACTCCGAGTACTACTCGGAAGTCATGATGGACGCGACCGAGGAATACCTGGCCGCCGGCGGCCGCGTGATGTACCTCGGTGCGAACGGCTACTACTGGAACGTCGCCTTCCGCGACGACGAACCGTGGTGCATGGAGATCCGCAAGCTGGACGCGGGCTCACGCGCGTGGCAGGCGGCACCGGGCGAGCACTACATGGCGACCAACGGCGACAAGGGGGGCATCTGGCGCAACCGCGGCCGCACCCCGCAGAAGCTGACCGGCGTCGGCTTCACCAGTGAGGGCATGGACGAGTCGATGCCCTACCACCGCCTACCTGACAGCCACGATCCGGCGGTGTCCTGGGTGTTCGACGGTGTCACGGCCGAGACCTTCGGCGACTTCGGCCTCGCCGGCAACGGCGCGGCCGGCATCGAGCTCGACCGCTACGACCTCTCGCTCGGCACCCCTCCCGGCACCTGGCTGCTCGCCTGTTCGACCGGCTTCTCGGACGCCTATCCGCACGTCGTCGAGGAAGTGATGTTCAACTACCCGGGCCTCGGCGGCACGCAGGACTTCCAGGTCCGCGCGGACCTCACGCTCGCGGCGACGACGAACGGCGGTGCCGTCTTCTCGACCGGCAGCATCGCCTGGGGTCAGGCCCTGCCGTGCAACGAGGCGGACAACGACATCGCGCGCATCACGTCGAACGTGCTCGAGCGCTTCATGCAGGACGGGCCGCTGAAACTCTGAGGCCTCAGGGTTCCCGTGCGCGTTCCGCCTGGCGCCGTCTCCCGGCGCCGGGCGTCGTGCCGTACCAGCGGCGATAGGCGCGCACGAAGCTCGCCGGATTGCCGAAGCCCAGCGCGGTCGCGATGTATTCGATACCCTGCCTGCCCGCGGCGAGCATATGCGCCGCGCGGGCCTTGCGGGCGTCGTCCACCAGTTGCTGGTAGCTGACCTGCGCCGCCCGCAACCGCCGGTTCAGCGTCCGCACCGACAGGTTCAGGCGCTGCGCCATGTCCGGCAGGGTCGGCGGCGTGCGGCTGCCCCACGCGTGCTCGAGCGCATCGCGCAGTTCGCGCATCACGCGGGTGACGATTTCGAGCCCGCCCGCGACGATCGACGTCTCCTCGCAACGCCGCACCGCGGCCTTCCAGATCACCGGGTCGAAACCGGGGTTCGGCATCGCGCGCCACTCGCGCGGGAAGCTCACCTCGTTGACGGCGGCGTCGAAGCGGAACTCGGCGCGGAAGCGCTGGCGGTAGTCGTCGGGCGCGATCACGGGCGCGTGCATGAACTGCACGCGCAGGCCCGGCGTCACGCCGGCGCGCATGGTGCGAACGTAGCGCAGCAGCACCAGGAGCGGCACCTCGATGAGCTGCGTCGTCAGGTCGGCGAGGTCAATCAGCGGGCGCACGCCGACGCGGCTGCGCCCATCCGCGCCGCCGGCATCCCACGCGAGATAGGGCGCGCGGTCGGGGATGAAGCGCACGAAGATGTCGATGCCGTCGCCGAGCGTCGGCGCGGTCAGCCAGGCGGCGGTCAGGGGCCCGTGGAAATGCTCGGCGAAGGCCTCGGCCCAACGGTGGTGCCCGTCGGGGCGCCCGTCCTGCGCCGGCCCGTTGCGCATGCAGGCGAGCGCCTGCCGGACCGTGATTGGCGCATCCCCCTGCAGCACGTCGGCCACCGACAGGCCGGTACCCCGCAGCAGTTGCGCCGGTTCGCGCGCCGCGAGCGCCATCAGGCGGACGTAGGCGCTGGGCATCGGTAAATCCTCTATTGCTGACATCAACCGGACCCGAATGGCATGAAAGGCAAAATAATTGACACCGCCGGGCAGGGTCAACCGGGACCCGCTTCGTAGAATTGACCGGTCAAACATCGAGCAGCCGATGGCATGCACCGTCGGCGCCAAGCAAGAGGAGCAGAAGACTATGCACGTGGGAATGGCCGCAATCTTCCAGAACCCCGACCGCGAGGCCGGGCACAGCGACTACAGCGTCTACCAGAAAGACATGAAACTCGCGCTGATGGCGGAGTCGCAGGGCTTCGACTCCGTGTGGGGCATCGAGCACCACTTCACCGACTACACGATGATGCCGGACGTCGTCGACTTCCTGTCCTTCGTCGGCGGCGCCTGCCGCAAGGTGAAGCTCGGCACGATGGTCGTCGTGCTGCCGTGGAACGACCCGATGCGGGTCGCCGAGAAGATGTCGATGCTCGACTGCATGAGCGATGGCCGGGCACTTTTCGGGATCGGCCGCGGACTCGCCCGCGTCGAGTTCGAAGGCTTCCGCCTGAACATGGGCGACTCGCGCGAGCGCTTCGTGGAGAGCGCCGAGATGATCCTGCAGGGCCTCGAGCAGGGTTACTGCGAATACGACGGCAAGCACATCAAGCAGCCGCGCGCGCGCATCCGCCCGGAGCCCTTCAAGTCGTTCAGGAACCGCACCTATGCAGCGGCGGTGTCGGCCGAATCGTCCCAGATCATGGCCAAGCTCGGCATCGGCATCCTCGTCATTCCGCAGAAGCCGTGGGAAGTGCACGCGCAGGAACTGAAGGACTACAACGACCTCTTCATGCAGATGCACGGCGTTGCCGCGCCGCGGCCGCTGGTCGCCGGCTGGGTGATGTGCGATAAGGACGGCGCGAAGGCCGAGGCCCTCGCCCGCCAGTACATCTCCGGCTACTGGCGCTCGGTCGTCAAGCATTACGAGATGAACAGCGATCACTTCTCGTCGACCAAGGGCTACGAGTACTACTCGCGCCTGAACGAGACGATCGAGCAGATGGGCATCGACGGCATGGCCGACTTCTTCATGAACCTGCAGGTCTGGGGCACTCCCGAGCAGTGCTTCGAGAAGATCAGGGACATCCACTCGCGCACCGACTGCTGCGGGTTCAACGGCGTGTTCAGCTATGCCGGCATGCCGCTCGAAATCGGGCGCTCGAACCAGAGCCTGTTCGCGCGCGAGGTGCTGCCTGAGCTGAAGAAGCTCGGCGCGCGCCCCGCCTTCGACGTCGAGGAAGACAAGGCGCCCGCGTTCCTGCGCGCCGTCGGCTGACGCTCCACGCGGCGCGTCGCAGTGCCGCCCGCGCCCGGCGAACGCCGCCGGGCGCACCCCTTTCCATCCTGGCCGCTTGATCCCGCAGCGCGCTGCCACGAACAATCGGCCACTGCCTCGAATGTAAAAAAACGGGAGTGAGCGACATGGCCTTACCGCAGAACATTTCACCGATCAATCCGGAGTTGCTGGACACCCTGGTCCGCACCGGCGAACAGGACTGGATTCCACAACCGATGGACCCGGAGCGTGCGTTCATCAAGGTGCTCTACACCGGCGCCGAGAGCGGCGCCTGGGCCGTCATGTTCCGCTGGCTGAAAGGATTCACCGCGCCCCAGCACAAGCACCTCAGCGCATCCCACACGTTCATCCTGAAGGGCAAGCTGCAGGTGCGTGACGGCACCCTCGATGCCGGAGACTACATTTACGAGCCCAACGGCATGATCCACGGTGCGACCACCGCGCTGGAGGACACCGAGTACCTGTTCATCTGCAACGGCCCGGTGCTGTTCTACGACGACAACGGCTTCTGCGGCTACCTGGGCTGGGAAGAGTTGCGGCGGCTGCAGGACAAGCACGCGAGCGACCGGAAAGCCGCGGCTGCCTGAAGCACCTCGTCGGTGACTGCGACGCCTTACACGAGCTTCGCGGTTGCCGACGCACCGCCGCCCGCGGGCGCCTATCGCCTGCTGGGCGCGGACGTCTCTTATTACACGGCGAAGATCGACGCCTGGCTCGCCTACAAGCGGATCCCGTGCCGGCGCGAACTCGCGACGCGCGAAGTCTTCGAGCGGGAAATCATGCCGCGTGTAGGCTACCCGGTCATTCCGGTCCTCCTGGCACCCGACGGCGAGACGCTGCAGGACACGACCGAGATGGTCGACGTGCTGGAAGCCCGCCATCCGTCACCACCCACCGTGCCCGTGACGCCTGCCGGCAGGTTCCTGTGCGATCTCTTCGAGCTGTACTGCGACGAGTGGATCAAAATGCCGGCGCTGCACTATCGCTGGCGCTACGACGCCGATTTCGCCGCGCTGGAGTTCGGACGCAACAACGACCCGGGGCGACCTGCCGGGGAGCAGCGCGCCATTGGGGCGAAAATCGCGAGCCGCTTCGCGGGTTGGCTCGAGCCGTTGGGGATCACGGCCGCGAGCATGGCCGCGGTGGAGGCCGATTACCTCGCCCTGCTCACCCTCCTCGACACGCACTTCGCGCAGCACCGCTTCCTCCTGGGCGAGGCCCCCAGCCTGTGCGATTTCGCGCTCTACGGTCCCTTCCATGCACACCTGCTGCGCGACCCTGCCTCCGGGCGTGTCATGCGCGCGCGGGCGCCGCGCGTCGTGCGCTACCTGGAAGGACTGCGCGCGGTGCCGCCGCCGGCAGCCGAGCTGCCATTCGACACCCGGGCCGTACCTGCGAGCTTGTGGCCGGTGCTCCGGCTGCTGTCGCGCGACTACGTGCCCATCCTCGCCGCCCAGCACCGCGCGCTGCAGCGCTGGCTCGCTCGGTCGCGCGTGGACGAGATTCCGCGGCACATCGGCACGCACCGGGTCATCCTCGGGCGCGGGACGGCGCACGAAGCCGAGACCGAGCGCGCGCTGTTCAGCTACGACAGCTGGATGCTGCAACGCGCGCTCGACGTCCACGCCGGCGCGCCCGCGGCGGAACGCGCGGCCATCGAGGAGCTCTGCGCGCTCGCCGGCGCGAGCGCCCTCCTCGATCTCGCGACGCATCACCGACTGCGGCGGGAACGTTTCCGCCTGGTGCGGGCCTCCTAGCACGCGCCGGCGAGGACACGCTGGCGATGGGCTGCACGCGAGCCCCAGTCACGCTTTGCGCCGATGCGATTCCGCGGGTCACGACCCGCCCGTTCACCCGCGTTCCCTCTCCCGCGGACACCCTGCGCCGAGGCGCACAGGCGGAAGCCTGTCTCTCGGTCACATTTTTACCAGCCGTGCCACATGAAGCCGTAGTCCGTCGTGTGTTGAATGGCCGTCTTGACGGCAGGGATTCGGGATAACCACCAGGAACGCCGGCACCCGCGCCTCCCGGGGATCTTCGTTCATGAGGGTGGGTGATGCGCACGCGTCACGATCATTGGGCTGACACAGGAACACCGACCCGAGCGGGCACGAGACTCGCCCCCCTCAGCCTGAGGGGAGAAAAGGTGTCAGATTTGAAATCTGACACCTTTTCTCCGGCACCCGCGCTCCCGGGGATCTTCGTTCACGAGGGTGGGTGATGCGCGCGCGTCACGATCATTGGGCTGACACAGGAACACCGACCCGAGCGGGCACGAGACTCGCCCCCTCAGCCTGAGGGGAGAAAAGGTGTCAGATTTGAAATCTGACTCCTTTTCTCCGACTGTCGGCACCCGCGTCCGGATGTGACCAGGCGGCACGGCTAAAGTCGGACTCGCGCAAGGCCGACAACTCCAGGCATATGGTCAGGTCGGACAGAAACGCCGTGAGTACACCCGCGCAAGCCCTTCCGCAGTTCTCCCCCGCGACCCGCATCGCGCAGACCCTCGTCGATGACATGTCGCCGATCGTCTCGCCGCCGGACGTCTGCCTGAAGATCAACGAACTGCTGGGCGACGAACGCGCCTCGCTCGACGATTTCGCGGCCGTGGTGATGCGCGACCCGGCGCTGACCGCGCGCCTGTTGCGACTCGTCAACAGCTCGTTCTACGGCCTGCGCTCGCGCGTCGACACCGTATCGCGGGCGGTCGCCCTGCTCGGCATGCGGGAACTGCAGAAGCTGGTGTGCGCGGTCAGCGCCATCGAGAAGTTCTCGCGCCTCTCGAGCGCGGTGACGAACATGAACGCATTCTGGCGACATGGTGTCTACACGGGCCTGATGGCGCAGGCGCTGGCGAAACGGCTGCACGTGCTGCACCCGGAGCGACTGTTCGTCGCCGGCGTGATGCACGACATCGGGACCCTGCTGGTGAACCACCGTTACCCGGAGATCGCGGAGGAAACCATCCGCGGGGCGCGCGGCGACGAGCAGTTGCTGCGCCAGCTGGAAATCCAGGAGCTCGGCTTCGATCACGCGCAACTGGGCGGCCTGATGCTGGCCAACTGGCGTCTGCCGGCGACGATCGTCGACGCCATCGCCTGGCATCACGAGCCCCGCCGCGCCGAGCTGACGCCGGTCGATGCGGCAATCCTGAACGTCGCCGACGTCCTCGCGAACTTCTCGGGCACCGGCAGCTTCAGCGAATTCGTCGCGGCAAACGCCGAATTCGATCCGGTCGTGTTCAAGGGACTGGGGCTGCCCGACAACTTCGATGCCGATGCGCTGATGGACGAGGTCGACCGGCAGTTCGTGGAATCAATCTACCTGCTGGTGACCTGAAGCGCTTCGCGCCCTGCGCCCGCGCGACTCACTCGTCGATGGCGCAGTCGGCCTCCCCGGTCAGGCGATAGCGCGCATGGCAGCTGACGCAATTCGCAGTCACCGCGCTCAGCGCAGGTAACAACTCGCGCGGCCGGCCGCCCTCGCGACTGATCGTCGCGAGATTGTCGAAGGCGGCGTGCGTGGCCCGACCGAGCTTCACGAATTCATGCGGCAGCCCGGGCGGATGACCACGCCCATGATGCTCGACCTGGCCCTTCATCGCACCACCGACCGCCGAGGCATGTTCGGTCAAGGCCTCGAAATCACGTTCGGCCAGCGCCGCGTGAACGCCATGGACCGCACCGAGCAGCTGGCGCATCTCGCGTTGCAGGAGTGCCCGCGTCTCGGCGCTGACGCACAACCCGATCGTGTCGTCGCCCGCCTCCACCGCGATGGGCAGAACACCCTGGGCAACGAGCGCGGCGCCCAGCGTCGCGCGACGCAGCAAGGGCATCATGCATCGGCCCCGAGCTTCAGCGGCAGCCCGGGGTCGCTGACCCACTCCCACATCGAGCCGTCATAGACGGCGATATCGCGATGTCCCGCCTGCAGCAGGGCCAGGGCGTCCATCGTCGCGGAGATGCCGCCGCCGCAATAGCAGATGACGCGTGGACGGTCGAATGCGCCGACCCGGTCGAACAGCGGTCGCAGCCGGTCCGGCGGCAGGAAGGTGCCGTCCTCGGGGTTGAGCAGCGTGTCGTAGAACACGTTGACGCTGCCCGGAATGTGGCCCGCGCGGCCGTAGGTGTTCCGTTCGCCGGTGTAGACCGCCGGGGCCAGTGCGTTGATCGTGCACACGCCCGGATCGTTCATTGCGCGCAGCACGTCGTCCTTGCCCGCCCACAGCGCCGGTCGCGCACGCGGCGTCAGCACGGCCGGCGCCGGCGCCGTCGAATCGCTGCTCGTGGGACGGCCTTCCTTCTGCCACTTCGCGAAGCCGCCATCGAGCACCGCGCAGTGGTCGAAACCGACCGAACGGAACATCCACCACAGCCTCGTCGCCCACATCGGGCTGCCACTGCTGTAGACCACGACGCGCGTGTCGTCACCGACGCCCAGGGCGCCCGCGAGTTCGCAGAAGCGCGCGGCCGGCGGCATCATGAAACGCACGTCGGTCGCCGGATCCGAGAACGCATCGATGAGGTCCACGAACTGCGCGCCCGGCACGTGCGCCGCGTCGAACCTGGCGCGGCCGCTTTCCGGCGTGTAGCCGGGCCCGTCCGGATTCATGTGCAGGAAGACCGTGGCGTCGAGGACCCGGAGGTCGGACGCCCCCAATTGCGCTGCGAGCCACTCGGTACTGACCAGATTGCCGGGCATGTCCATTCGAAACCTCCCCTGGGTGTCAGGTGCCCGCGACCAGGGATTGACACGGTTGTGATGCGGTCGCTACGGTCGGTCATGGAAACGCAATCGATGCGCCCGCGCAAGGGCACCGCAACGCGGAGGTGGATGTGACGACGACACGCAAGGGCAGCGACTTCGTCATCGAGGAAGCGACCATCGGCGGCATCCAGCGCGCGTACCGCGCGGGCAGCCTGAGCGCGCGAGCACTGGTCGGCGCTTACCTCAAACGGATTAAACACCTCGACCAGTCCGGACCGCACCTGAACTCGGTCGTCACGACCAACAGCAAGGCGCTCGCGCAGGCCGCTGCGCTCGACGAGGACTATGCAAACACCGGCCGCCTGCGGGGCCCGCTGCACGGCATCCCGATCCTGCTGAAGGACAACATCGACACCAGCGACATGCCGACCAGCTATGGCAGCGCCGCCTTCGCGGCACACCGGCCGGCACGCGACGCGAGTGTCGTGGCGCGCCTGCGCGAGGCTGGTGCGATTGTGCTCGGCAAGACGACGCTGCCCGATTTCGCGACCTCGTGGTGGGCCTATTCCTCGCGCAGCGGCGAAACCAGGAATCCCTACGACCTCGCACGCGACCCCGGCGGCTCGAGCGCCGGCACCGGCGCCGCCATCGCGGCGAACCTGGCCTGCGTCGGCCTTGGCACCGATTGCGGCGGTTCGGTGCGGGTACCGGCATCGCACTGCAACCTGGTCGGCATCCGCTCGACGCCCGGTGTCGTCAGTCGCGCCGGCAGCTCGCCGCTCGTGTCCTGGCAGGATACCGTCGGCCCGATGGCGCGCACGGTGCGCGACGCCGTCACGGTGTTCGATGCGATCGCGGGCTACGACCCGCACGACAGCCTCTCCGTGAACTACGCGATTGCGCGCGCACCGAAGCGTTACACCGACGCGCTCGACCGCGACGGGCTCAAGGGCGCGAGGCTGGGCCTCGTCACCAACGCGCTCGGCGCCGACAGCGACGTCCACGCCGCGCCGGTCAACGCGCTGGTGCGCGCGGCGGTGCAGTCGATGACGGCCTGCGGCGCGCGCGTGCTGGACGTCCAGATTGCCGATCTGGCGCTGCACCTGCGCGAAACATCGATGTACGTGAACTGCTCACGGCACGACCTGAATGCGTTCCTCGGCGCGCAGCGCGATGCGCCAATGCGCTCGCTGCGGCAGATCCACGAGGCACGCCAGTATCACCCGATGCTGGACCTCTTCGAGGCCTGCCTGGCGGGTCCCGAAATGCCGGAATACGACCCCCTGTACTTCCGCCGGCTGGCGGCGCGCGAGGCCTTCCAGCGCCAGATCGTGAACCAGATGGCGGCGCTGCGGCTGGATGCGCTGGTGTTCCCGGACGTGCAGATCGTGCCCCCGACCCGCGAGCAGCTGAATGCACGCGTATGGACCACGCTGACCTATCCGACCAACACGCTGATCGCCTCCCAGGCGTGGCTGCCGGCGATCACGGTACCGGCGGGTTTCGCCGGTGACGCGCTGCCGGTCGGCCTCGAACTGATGGGCAAGCCCTACGACGAACCTACCGTCTTCCGCCTCGCTTACGCCTTCGAGCAGGCGACCCGGCACCGGCGGGCGCCGCGCCTCGACTGAGTGGCGATCCGCTGTCAGGACCTTGCGCGCGGCGCCGCCCGACGGCGCCGCGAATCCAGCCAGCGGAAAAGGTAGGCGTCGGGGAATTCGGCCCCGGACTCCACGTACTCGAGCACGTTCGCGGCCCCCAGCACCCATTCCATCGTCGACGCGCTGCCGGGACGGCCCGCGAACAGCACGCTGTCACCGCTGGCGAGCGTCGCGTCGTCCGGGGGCAGGAACCACATCTGGCCGGCGCGCAGCAGGGCGAGGGCCATGCACGGCAGGCGCGCCTCGCGATTCTGCGGTTCGCGCATCAGGTGATGCAGCTCGATGACGCGGCCCGTCGACAGTGCATCGACGACCGCGGGCGCCTGCGCGCTGCCCAGCGCGACCTCCCAGGTCTCCGGCGTGCGCCCGCCACACATCCGTTTGAGCCGCTCGTGCAGGTCCGACGACCATTCCTCGCTCTGCCCGCAGACGTGTTCGAGGAAACGGCGCAACAAGGGGTTCGTGAGGTCGGCGAAGATACGGTTGACCAGCATGCGGCTGGTCTGCACCACCAGGTCGACGGGCGCCGCCTTGAACAGCAGCTGGTTGTGGTCGTTGTTCTGCCGGCCCACGATGAAGATGCGCTCGTTGGTTGTGCGCGCGGTCATTGAAATGGCGAGGTTGCTGGTATCGGAGTCGCTGCCCGCAATGATGCCGACCGCCTCGCGACAGCCGGCGGACTCCAGGGATTTCCGGCTGGTGCCGACGCCGACGATCGCACCCGGCGGCGCGACCTTCTCGTTGGGCTCGATGATGCGCACGGTAATGCCCTCGGCCTCGAGATAGCGCGCGACGGTGGACCCGAAGCGGCCGTATCCGCAGATCAGCCACAGTCCACGTGGCGGCTCGAGCAGCGCCGGCATCGGTTCGCCCGGCAGGCTGCCCAGGGCCTCGTAAAGCGCATGTGCGCTGGGCTTGTTCAGCGCGAGCGCCAACTGCACGGCAAAGGTATGGAACGCGTCGACGACCTCCTCGGCCGACAGCGAAGGCAGCTTGGCGCGAGCGCTGTCGGACTGCGTACGGCAGACGACGCGCAGGCCCGGGTTCAGTAGACGTGCGGCAAGCGCGGCCTCGACGTTCGCCTCGTCGTCGCTGGAGATCGCCACGAGCCCGCGGCAGTAATGATGCCGGAGGCCGGCCAGCATCAGGCGCCCCGGGTCGCGGTAGTCCGCGCAGAGCGCGGGGAGGTCCACCCCCCATTCCATCAGGTCGAGCGCGGCGACCCGTTCGGGATCCCGGTCGATGGCGACGACACGGAACTTCTGGCGCAACAGCATCCTGGTCGTCATTTCAGCGGTCTCGCCAAAACCGCAGACGATATAGAACGGTTCGGTGAGCCGCCGGATCTCGCCCGCGAAACGCTGCTCTGCGATGGCTCGCCTGAACGCGGGGTCCTGCAGCAGTGCGAGTATCGAGCCAAAGGCATACAGCCAGCCGAGCACGGTCAGATAGATCGACAGCGTCACCCACATGCGTTGCGCGGGCGAGAACGCATAGGGAATCTCGCCGAAACCAATCGTCGACGCCGTGTAGCTGATGAAATAGAACGCGTGGAAGAAATCGAAGCGCCACGGCCGGCCGTCAGCGTCGACGCCAGGGACCAGCACGAGACCGCCGATTGCGATCGCGTAGGCGATGATGAGCACCACCAACGGCGTGCGCATCCGCCGCAGGAAGATGAAGAATACGGTGTTCAAGGGCGGCCCCCGGCGCCGGGTCAGCGCCTGAGGTTCACCGTTTCAGCAATCAGCAGGATCACCGACGCGACGTTCGCGAGCAGCGCGCCGGCCGCCGGCGAGACCACGGCGATCACCGCTTCCTGCGAGGTCGTGTCGTTCAGCACCTGGCTGTAGTAGCCCCAGGTCACCGCGGCGCTGATCAGCAGCAGGTCGGCGACGAGGCTGGTGGCAAGCAGCACCGCGCCCATGTGCGTGCGGTCGCCGAGCTTGAGCACCGTCGCGATCAGGTTGATCACGAGCGCCGCGAACAGTTCATAGGCCGGATGGTGGACCCAGTTGTCAGCGTCGCCCCACACGAAACTGACGTTCAGCGCCGCGGCCAGCAGCACGAAGAACGCGAACACGACTTTCTCGAAATTCATGGAGCCCTCCCCGGGGTGCGCCTGGCCGCCAGGGGCCTCAGGCGCGGATGACGTTCGGCTTGGGCAAGCCGCGCGCGGCGCATTCGCGCTCGTACACCTGCAGGATCTTGGCGGCGTCGGTGACGCTCTCGACCTTGCCTTCGGGCGTCAGGTTGAGATTCGCGCCGCGGATCGCGAACCAGACTTCGGTGTCGCCGTCGTTGTCGGCGAGCGCGTGCAGGGTGTGAACGGAACCCGCAGGCTCGAACAGGTAGGAACCCGCGCGATTGATTTCCGGATATTCGAGGTAGCGCCACGCGCCGCTCAGCGTGAAGGCGTAGACTTCGCCGGTGTGCTTGTGACGCTGCACCGTCACGCCGGGTGCGAAGCGCGTGCGCAACACCCACAGCGCGCTTTCGACATTGACCTGCAGCAGCTGGAAGCTCACGCCATCGACCAGTGACACCCACGGCAGGTCCTCGTAGCCGCGATGCAGCGCCTGCGGTACGCCGGGTAGCGCCATGACTTGCTCGTTCATCCGTTCATCTCCCGTTCAGTTGAGTGAGCTTCGCACGCATGCGCGGTGAGCGTATGACCTACGCAGCATGCGCAATTGTTACATTTTGTGAACCCACTCACATCACGAAAGTGGCTCGCACAGGCACCATTCAGCCCAACGGGAGTCCCATTTCCATAATCCGAGGAGAAACATCATGACCAGCAGCAATCGATCGACACGAAGGCTCGCTTTCATCAGCGCCTGCGCGATCGCGCTCGGCGGCTGCGGCAGCATGCCCGAGGAACGGGCCATCAGCGGCGCCGGCATCGGTGCGGGCGCCGGCGCGGCGCTCGGCGCGGTGACCGGCATGTCGGTGATGACGGGCGCGCTGATTGGCACGGCCGCCGGCGCACTTACCGGCGTGCTGACCGACCAGAGCCAGGTCAATCTCGGCAAGCCGGCGTGGAAGCAGGGTGCGACCAGCGCGACGGCCGCCGCACCGGCGGCCAGTCCCGCGGGCGCGACGCCGCCCCACGCCGTCAACAACGTCACGGTCGTCGCGATCCAGCAGCAGCTGAACCGCCTCGGCTACGACGCGGGAACGGCTGATGGCCTGATCGGCCCGCGGACCACGAACGCGATCAGGCAGTACCAGCGGGACCACAACCTGCTTATCGACGGGCGAGCGACACCGGAACTGGCCGGCCACATCCAGAGCCTAGGCCGCCCGCTCGCGCAGAATCCAGGATGAGGTCACGCCCGGGATGAGGGCGTGGCCGTCGGCACAGGGATGTGCCGGTTCGCCGGCGCGATCAGCAAAGACGCGAACCGCAACGGCGGATGGGGACGCGGGCCCTGCCGGCCCGTGTCCCGCGCGCCATGTGCTACCAGGAAGGCGCCCGCACTGGCGCGCGAGATCTCAGTCCTCCGTGCGGCAGGGAAGCCGCCTGCGGAGGATCTCTTTCACCGCGGCAGGCGCCGGCGCCGCCCGATCAACCGCCCGCAGCTCCGTGAGCACCAGCGCCGCAAGCTGCGCCTCGCTCATGCCGGCAGGCACGCACCATTCCTTCGGCGGCGGACCCTGCGGGCCGCACACGTCGCAGGGCGCGACGTACCAGTCGCACATCACGGCCGCTTCACCGCGATAGCCGGCGGCCAGCGCCTGCTCGCAGGTCGCGGCGAGCTCACCGGCCGTCGGCGCCGCCTGCACGGCCGCAGCGGCCAGCATCCATACGGCGACCAGGAAGCCTGCCGTCGCGCGGGACGACCCGCGCCCCGGCATCGCGTCAGGCCTCGCCTTTCATGAGCTTCTCCATGTATTCGTCCATGGTGATCGGGCCGCCGGCCTGCGCCGGCCGGCCGACATCCTTGGGCGGCAGCACGTCCTGCACGACGTCGAGCCGCTTCCACTCGGCCAGTGGCGTGTCGCAGGACTCGCGCGGGACGTAGCGGGAAGAATCGAGGCGCTGGTAGCGATGGATGTAGCGCGGGCAGTTGATCCAGAGCTTCGACACGCTCACGCGCACGACGAGTTCGGCACCGGTGAAGCTCGGGAGCAGCGGGTCGTCGGCGCTGATGGTGGCCTCGCCGTGCAGGCGCAGGCGGTGCGGGTTCTCGAAGTCGATGAACAGGATGCCGACCTTGCGGTGCGCGGCGATGTTGCCCATCGAGAAGAACATGCCGTTACCGTCGTAGCTCGGGAATGCGATCGTGCGGTCGTCGACGACGCGCACGAAACCGGGGTCGCCACCCTTGTAGGAGGTGGTCGGGAAGCCCTCGTGGTCGACCGTGGACAGGAAGAACATGTCGCGGCTTTCGATGAAGGCCTTGTCCATGTCACCGAGCACCGGCTTGACGATCATCTCCTCCAGGCGATCGGCCAGCCTGCGCGTTGCGAACTGGTCCTGCAGGGCACGGTGGCCCTCGCTGTAGACATTGCTCATCGACTCCTCCCGGGTGGCGCCGCGACGCGGCGCGAATTGTCGTGCGTGATCCGATCCGATTACCCGCGCGCCCTGAAGCCCGGTGGCGCGGGTGTGGGCGAGCGTAGCGGTGGCCGTTCGCGGCCGTCAATCGATGAGCTTGCGGTCCGGTGCGCGCTTGTCGAGGAAGGCGCCCATGATTTCACGCGCCGCCGGCGTCGCCAGCAGCGCGCTGAAATCGGCAATCTCGGCGTCGACGCGCGCCGCCACCGGTTCCTCCGCGCGCTTCAGCAGGGCCTTGGTGGCGCGCAGGGCCTGGCGCGGCTTCGCCGCCAGCTTGCGCGCCGTCGCCTGCGCCTGCGCCTCGACCTCGTCCGACGCGCAGACCGCGTGGACGAGGCCGATCGACTGCGCCAGCGCGGCGTCAAAGGGCTCGCCCAGCATCAGCAGTTGCGCGGCGCGGTGATAGCCCGCAAGTCGCGGCAGCAGCAGCGACGAACCCGCCTCCGGACACAGGCCGAGATTGATGAACGGCAGCGAGAATTTCGCGGCCGGCGTCGCGTGGACGAAATCGCAGTGCAGGAGCATCGTCGTGCCGATGCCGACGGCGACGCCGTCGACTGCGGCGACCAGGGGCACAGTCGAGGCGGCCAGCGCGTGGATCAGGGCGTGCGCCGGGCGCGGCCCCGGCTGGTCCTGCGCCGCCAGGAAGGCCTCGAGATCGTTACCGGCGGAGAACGCGCCGGGCACACCGCAGATCACGGCGACGCGCACCGCCGGATCGGTCTCCGCCGCGGTCAGCGCGCGCGTGAAGCGCGCGTACATGTCGCCGGTCAGTGCGTTCTTCTTTGCCGGCCGGTTCATGCGGATCGTCAGGATGCCGTCGACGAGGGAGGTTTCAAGTTCAGCGGACATGCGGGGCTCTCCAGCGCAAGGGAACTGTGGGGCAGGCATCCTAGCCCGAATTGCGGTGCGGCGGTGACGCCGGGCGGGCGTCGGCCCGGCCCGACTCGCTGGTGCGCGGCGGCCCGTCGGCGATATAGTCCGGGCCTGCGTTCCCCGGCACGAAATCCCTATGCGTTTTCTCGACAAGATCGCGCTCGTCACCGGAGCGAGCCGCGGCATCGGCCGCGACATCGCACTGGCACTCGCCCGCGAGGGCGCCGATGTCGCCGTCACCGCGACCAGCACCGGCGGGGCCGAGTCCACGGCAGCCGCCATCCGGGCGCTCGGGCGGCGCGCGCTTGCCCTGCCCTGCCGCGTCGAGCAGGCCGTCGACGTCACCGCGACCTTCGCCGCGATACTGAACACGCTGGGCCCGGTCGACGTACTGGTGAACAACGCCGGCATCTCGGCGCCCGTGCCGCTGCTCGAGATGACCGAGGAGAATTGGGACCAGCACATGGACGTCAACGCCAAATCGGTGTTCCTCTGCAGCCAGGCGGCGGTGCGCCAGATGCGCGACGCCGGCCGTGGCGGCAGCATCGTGAACATCGGATCGATCGTCGGCCAGAACGCGATCCCGCAGACGCTCGGCTACTGCGCGTCGAAGGCCGCGGTCGACCACATGACGCGCGTGCTCGCGATCGAACTCGCACGGCACCGCATCCGCGTGAACTGCGTGGCGCCGGGCTACATCCGCACCGAACTCATCGATGGCCTGGTCAACGATGGCAAGCTGAGCCTGGACGCGATTGAACGGCGCACCCCGCAACGCCGGCTCGGCAGCGGCGAGGATGTCGCCCGTGCCGTGCTCTACGTCGCCAGCGACGACGCCGGGTTCATGACCGGCCAGGTCGTGACGGTCGACGGTGGATGGACCGCCTATGGATATCTCTGAACCCAGGGAAGCCCCGGCGGGCTTCGCACCGATGCCGCTGGTCAGCCCCGCGCTCGAGACCTTCGGCCCGGTCTACATGCACGGCGACGGCGCCGGGCGCCGCTTCGGCATGTTCGTGCTGCGCAAGCACTGCAACGTGCGCTCGAACGTGCACGGTGGCTTCCTGGCGACCCTCGCCGACATCGCGCTCGGCTTCACGCTGGGCTACCTGACCGACCCGGCGTCCGGCTTCGTCACGGTGTCGCTGAATCTGGATTACGCCGGCAACGCGGCCGAAGGTGACTGGCTCGAAACTTCGACCGACATCCAGCGCCGCGGCCGCACCCTCGCCTTCGCGAACTGCTACATCTGGCGCGGCGACACCCGCATCGTCCGCGCGAGCGGCGTGTTCATGGCGACCGGCAAGACCTACTCGAGCGACTGACGTGAAGCTGCCGCTGCCCGCCATCCTGGCCTGCGCGCTGGCCCAGGGCGCCGCCGCCGTCGAATTGGAACGCGGTTTCGACACCGCGACGATCGAACGGCTCGGTCGCGACATCTACGAGCAGGATCGGCGCGCTGCCATCGCCGCCGAGCTGGTCGGTGACAATTTCGACCCCCGGGCGGAACGCCTGGTCGGCTTCATCACCACCGGCGACGCGCGGCACCTGCGGGTGCGCTTCGTGCGCGAGACCGACCGGGGTCACCAGGCCGCGATCGACGCCGTGTTCGACGAACTCCTGCTGCCTTCGCTGGAGCGGGCCGCGCGACCGGCGCTGGACGCCGCGGAACTCGCACAGGTCGCCGCGCGCCTCGCCGTCGCGCGCGACGCGGCGACTCGTTGCAACGGTCGCTACAATACGGTCGCGCTGCCCGATCCCGATGGCGACGGCCTGCTGGTGTACGCGCTCGCGGCGAGCAACGACCCGGCCGCGGTGATGGTCGGCGGCCACGTCCGCTACAGTGTCAGCGCCGACGGCAAGACGATCGAACACACCGAGCCGCTCGCGACGTCCTGTGCGGTCGCGCCGCTGGCCGACCTCGAGCGCGCGGCCCGCACCGACGGCAACGAGGGCCTCGCGCTGCGCACCACGCTGTCCAACACCCCACTGGAGACCCATGTGTTCCTGAGCCTCACCCAGGATTTACCGCTGTTCGTCGTCGGCAACGACCTCCGGATGTGGCGCGTCGAAGCCGGCCGCATGCAGGTGGTGCGCGAGGGACCGGGAGAAAATCGATGAACCGCTACTGGAGCGAGACCGTCCGCGGACTGTCACCGTACGTGCCCGGCGAGCAGCCGAAAATCGACAACCTCGTCAAGCTCAACACCAACGAGAACCCGTACCCGCCGGCGCCCGGCGTGCTCGACGCGATCCGTCGCGAAACCACCGAAGCGCTGCGGCGCTATCCCGATCCGGACGCGGAACGCCTGAAAGCCGCGATCGCGGGCCACTTCGGCCTCGTGCCGGCCCAGGTCTTCGTCGGCAACGGCTCGGACGAGGTGCTAGCGCACGCCTTCCTCGGGCTGCTGAAGCAGCAGGCGCCGATTCTCTTCCCGGACATCACCTACAGTTTCTATCCGGTGTATTGCCGCCTCTACGGCATCGATTTCGTGAAGGTGCCGCTCGACGCGGATTTCGCGGTCGACATTGCGGGCTATGCCGGCCGTTGTGGCGGCGTGATCCTGCCGAACCCGAACGCGCCGACTGGACGCGCCTTGCCACTGGCCAGCATCGAGACGCTGCTGCGGCTGCAGCCTGACGTGGTCGTCTTGATCGACGAGGCTTACGTCGACTTCGGCACCGAGAGCGCGGTCTGCCTCATCGACCGCTACCCGAACCTGCTCGTCACGCAGACGCTCTCGAAATCGCGCTCCCTCGCCGGCCTGCGTGTCGGCTATGCGCTCGGCGATGCCGGACTCATCGACGGCCTGGAACGCGTGAAGAACAGCTTCAACTCCTATCCGCTCGATCGCCTCGCGATCGCGGGCGCGGTGGCGGCCTTCGAGGACGATGCTTATTTCCGCGACACCTGCCGCCGCATCGTCACGAGCCGCGAGCGACTTGCGCAGGCGCTCGTCGCGATCGGTTTCGACGTGCTGCCGTCCGGCGCGAACTTCGTGTTCGCGCGGCATCCGGCGCACGACGCGGCCGGGCTCCAGCAGTCGCTGCGCGCGCGCCGCATCATCGTGCGGCACTTCACGCAGCCCCGTATCGAGCAGTTCCTGCGCATCACGGTGGGCACCGACGAGGAATGCGACACCCTGGTTGCGGCACTGCGGGAGATCACCGGCGCGGCAACAAGCTGAAGCCGGCCCTCAGCCGCGCTGCGCTTGGCCTTGCCCGGGCTGCTGCGTGGTCAATGAAGGCGTTTCCGCGACACAGGAAGCCGAATTTTTACCACGGAGAGCGCGGAGGACACGGAGAAGAACGGCGAATCCAGGGAAGCCGCTCAGCCACGATAGTGCGCTCCATGCGGCACCGGCTCACTCCAGCACCCTCGGTTTCCCGGCGGCTATCCCGAGGCCTGCCCGTGACGAAAAGCCGCGCGTCAAGCCACCGGGATTGCGCTGCTTTCCAGCGTCACCGCCTCCACCTCGACAGCGACACCATCCAGCAGCGTGAGCAAGCGAGGGAAAAGGTGTCAGATTTTAAATCTGACACCTTTTCTCCCACACCTTTTCTCCGCTCGACTGGCGGTCAGTACTCGACGCGCCGCGCGTCAAGCCACCGGGACTGCGCTGCTTTCCAGCGTCACCGCCTCCACCTCGACAGCGACACCGTCCAGCAGCGTGAGCAAGCGTGCGCACTGCGGGGCTGCGCCGGTCGTATAGACCCGCGGCGCCGGCGCGGCGCTCGCGGTGGACAGCAAGCCTGCGGCATCGAGACGCCGGCGCAGTTCCCGCGCCACGGCCGGTGCGGGGTCGATGATCACAGCCCCGCCGGCCGCCTCCTCGATAAGGGCTCGCAACAGCGGGTAGTGCGTGCATCCCAGCACCAGCACGTCGGCGCCCTCGGCGAGCAGCGGTCGCACATAGCGGTCGACCAGCCGGCGCGCGTCGGGGCCGTGGAAGTCGCCGGCCTCGACGTGCTCGACGAGGCCGGGGCAGGCCTGGCTGAGAATCCTGACGTCGCGGCCGTAACGATCCCGCAGCCGCGCGAGCTGTTCACCGTCGATCGTGCGCTCCGTCGCGAGCACGCCGACCACGCCGGTCTGCGTCTGTGCCGCGGCCGGCTTCACCGCCGGCTCCATCGCCACGATTGGCAGGTCGAAGCGCGCGCGCAGCGACGTCACCGCCGCCGAGGTCGCGGTATTGCAGGCAACGACCAGGGCCTTCGCGCCGGCATCGACCAGGAAACCGGCCACCGCATGCGCCCGCGCCGCGATGTAGTCCCGCGAGTGGCCGCCGTAGGGCGCATGGCCCGAGTCCGCGACGTAGAGCAGCGCCTCGCCCGGCAGCTCGCGGCGGATCTCGCGCAGCACCGACCAGCCGCCGATCCCCGAGTCGAAGACGCCGACCGGCGCCATCCGGTCATGCCGCATCCGGAAAGCTCATCGCAGGCCCAGTGACCCCGGGTTCATGCGGCGTTCCGGATCGACGACGTCCTTCACCCCCTGCAGCAGCTTGATCAGCGCGTCGTTCGCCATCATTTCCTGGTAGGGGTAGTACTTGCCGAGCTGCAGGTGGCAGCAGCCGTGGCGGTCGTAGAGATCGCGCAGGCCGTCGCGCAGCCGCAGCGCCACCTCGCGGGTCGCGGCGTCCGGCGGGATGTCGCGCCACTTGTCCTGGAATTCGGCTTCGATCAGCGACAGCCGGAAGGCTCCAAGTTCATCGTGCCAGTACAGGGACGGCTCGATCACGAACTCGGTGCCGGCGAAACAGGTGAGATAGGAGCTCTTGATGCCGTGCTTTTCCATCAGCGCGCGATGCTCGGCGAAGAAGGCCTCGGTCGCGTTGCCGACCTCCACCGCCTTCGACAACGGCATGAAGCCGTGCACCGGGATCCACACCTCGCCCGCCGCGCCGAGCAGCACGGTGCGCACGCCGGCGAAGGGATGCGCGCGAAACACCGTCGGCAGCGTGTTGTCGATTTCGCGCCCGCCGTGGGCGATGCAGATCTCGCGCGCCGTGGCGAGCGCGCGATGGGCGACCTCCTTGTCGTAGCTGTCGAAGGTCATGTGCAGCGAGTAGTTGCACTCGCGCAGGAAGCCCTTGCCGCTGGCCGCGACCTTGAAGGAACTCCACAGGCCCCTGATGCCGCCCTCGCTGCGCGCGACGTCGGCAAGCACGGCCAGGCCTTCGCGGAACGTGAAGCCCTGGCCTTCGAAACCGCGGTTGTAATAGGGGTCGAAGCCGTAGCACTCGGCGCACAGGCGTTTGCGGGCAAGGACGGTCTGTGTCTTCAGCATCGGCGCGAGATCGTCGAAGGCGAAGGACATGAACAGCGTGACGGCCGGTGCTTCGATCAAGCGCAGCGTTGCCTCGGCCTTGATGCCGAAGGCGCCGGTGTCGGCGGTGAACAGGCCCGTCATGTCGGGGCCGAAATGACGCCAGAAACCGTTGCTGTGGCGATGCGCGGCGGAGCCGGTCTGCAGCACGCTGCCATCGGCGAGCACGACCTTCAGGCCGAGCGCGCTCTCCGCAACGGTGTTGTAGAGACCCGAGCCCAGGAACAGGCTGTTCTGCGACAGCGCGCCACCGACGGTCGCATACATGCCGGACAGCGGCCCGAAGTAGGGCGTGCGCACATTGCGTTCGAGCAGCGCCTCGTAGAGTTGCTTCCACGTGCAGCCGGCTTCGACCCGCACGTACATGTCCTCGGTGTTGATCTCCAGCACGCGGTTCATGCGACGCAGATCGACGAGCACGGTATCGGCGCGCTCCGGCTGGTAGCCGCGCGTGTACGACATGCCGCCACCCCGGGCAACGACCGCGACACCCGAAGCCGCCGCGGCGCCGACCACGGCGGCCAGTTCGTCGGTGCTCGCGGGGCGCGCGACGATCGCCGCAATCTCGCCGGGCAGGAAGCTGAGGTCGGTCGAGTAGAGGCGTCGCTCCTCGAGGTCCACGCTGCAGTGCTCGGCGCCGACGGTGGCGGCGATTCGACTCGCCAGGGAATTCGCGGCCTGCGTTTCGATTGCGGTGTTCATGCTGCGCTCCTGCTGGTTGCCCGTCGCATTGTCGAGGCGCCGATCGCGGCGCGCAAACGGCGCGCGTCGCCCGCCCATGGAAGCTCTCGCTCAGCCGTGTCGCCGCCGCGCCCCGAAGCCCTCCTCCGGCGGACGCGGCGGCGGCAGCCCAGTCTCCTCCAGGCAGCGCGCCTTCAGTTCCTCGATGCTGCCGCCGCGCGAGAAGACGGTCGGCTCGGGGCGGGTGCGGACGAGGGTGTCGCGCAGATCCCGGGTGCCGGGTTCGTCGACCTCGAGCGCCGCATCCAGTTGCACGCCGTAGGCCAGCGCGCCGTCCGGCGTCAGCAGGCCGCGGCGCACGTCCCGCGCGACCAGCGCCGGGTCGCGCGCGAGCGGGTCGCCCCAGCCACCGCCGCCCCAGGTCTCGAACAGCAGCAGGTCGTTGACGTCGACCCTGACGCGGTCGCACTTGGACGGGAGTATTTCGCTGCCGCCGTCGACGCGCTGGAGGATCTTGCGGCTGCGCCGGCCCGGCGCGCCGCCGTTGACGCCCCAGGGGTAGGTCAGCCAGCGGTCGTCGTGCAGCGAGATCTCGCCGGGCTCGAGGAAACGATAGCCGACACGCAGGGCATTGCCGCCCCGGTGCAGGCCGGCCCCGCCGGAATCCGGAATCGTTTCGTAGGTCTCGATGCGCAGCGGGAAGTAGGCTTCGAGGAACTCGTTAGGCACGTTGGTGAAATTGGGCCACAGCGAGTGGCCGTCGGCGCCGTCGCCGAAGGGCTTGCCCGGAATGCCGCCGAACCCGATCTGGAACAACTGAAACCACTCGCCGTGACTGTCGTAGCCCGAATACATGAGGTGCGGGCTGTCGGAGAAACCCGCGGCGCAGAGAAACTCCGGGTTGCCCTGGCCGAGCAGCCCGCTGATCACGTCGAAGATGCGGCCGAGCGCATGCGTGCGGCAGGACAGCGCGGCCGGATGTCGCGGCTTCAGCAGCGAGCCCTCGGGAATACGGACTTCCATCAGGTCGTAGAAGCCGTCGTTGAACATGATCTGCGGGTCGAAGACCATGATCATGAACACGCCGCAGAACATCTTGAACATCTCTTCGTTGAGATAGAAGTTGATCGAGCCGACGGACTGCGGCGCGGTGCCCTCGAAGTCGAAGATCACGCGCTCGCCTTCACGCCACATCGTGCACGCGATGCGATAGGGCCCCATGCCCATGCCATCGTCGCAGATGTAATCCTCGAAACGCTGCCGGTGTTCCGGGATCGACTGCCGGATGAGTTCACGCATCGCGCGGCGGTTGCGCTCGAGCAGTTCCTCCATCGCGGAGTAGAAGACGTCGTCGCCGAAGCGTCCGGACAGTTCGACACAGCGGCGCGCCGCGGTGCGGCACGCGGCGACAATCGCATTGAAGTCCGAGCGGTTCCAATGCGGGAGGCGGCAGTTATGCAGGATCACCTTCAGCAGTTCATCCTGCAGCACGCCCTGGCGGTAGATCTTCACCGGCGGCACCACGATGCCCTCCTCGTAGATCTGCCGCGCGTCGGTCGGCAGGCTGCCGGGCACCTTGCCGCCGATGTCCGTCATGTGGCCGAACATGGCGGCCCAGGCGATGAGCCGTCCCTCCTTGAAGATGGGCAGCAGCACCAGCCAGTCGTTGGCGTGGCTGATCGCGCCGCGACAGCTGTAAGGGTCGGTCGTGAGGAAGACGTCGCCATCCTCGATGTCGCCCGCGTAGGCCTCGGTGAAACCGTGGATGAAGGAGCCGAACTGGCCGACGATCATCTTCCCGTCACGATTCGCAATCAGGGGGAACTCGTCGTGCTGCTCGCGGATGCCCGGGGACATCGCGGTGCGAAACAGCACGGCGTCCATCTCGAAACGCGCGTTCTTCAGCGCGTTCTCGATGATATCGAGCGTTATCGGGTCGACGCCGACGCGGGCAAGCGGCGTGGGGTGCGTTTCGACGATGCGTGCGGGCATGGCCTCAGGCCTCCGGGCGAATCAGGATGTTGCCGAAATCGTCGACGACGCCCGCATGCCCCGGCAGGATCAGCGTCGTCGTGTCCATCTGTACGACGATCGCGGGTCCCTGCACCCGGTTGCCCGCGCGCAGCCGCGCGCGCTCGTAGATGCGCGCCGCGTGTTCCCCGCCGTCGATGCGCACGCGCTGCGTGCCGATCGCGGCCGCCGATGCGTCCGCGTCCCCCGCCGGCAGGCGGCTCGCGGCGACGCGCGGCGGCAAGCCCTCGACCACCGCGCGCAGGTTCACGAACTCGTGCTCGACGTCGAGCGTGAAGGCGAAGAGCTGTTCGTGCAGCGCATCGAAGCGCGCGCCGAGATCCCGGAACAGATCGACGCCGTCCGCGGGGCCAGTGGGCACCGGCAGCAGCAGGCCCTGCCCGTGGTAGCGGACGTCGACCTCGAAACTCGTGCGCTGTTCGGCGTGCGGCACGCCCTCCGCGTCCAGCGCCGCGGTGGCCGCGCCGGCGAGTTCCTCGAGCGCGCGGGCGAAGGCCTCCGGATCGGCATCGCGGAAGCGCCGCACCCAGGTCCGCGAGCGCTCCTCGCGCACGGACGTCGTGGCGTCCCCATAGGCGCACAGCACCCCCGGCGCGGGCGGGATGATCACGGGCCAGGCGCCGAGCAGGCGACCGAGCGCGTTCGCGTGCAGCGGGCCCGCGCCGCCAAAGGCCATCAGCGCGAAGTCGCGCGGATCGTAGCCCTGCTCCACCGACACGAGGCGCAGTGCGCCGTACATGTTCTCGTTGACGATGTTGCAGATGCCCTCCGCGGCGGCGTGCAGGGAGACGCCGAGGGCATCGGCGATCTGCTGCACGGCGGCCTCGGCGAGGCCGAGGTCAAGCTCGAGGTCACCCCCGAGGCGCGCGCCCTGCGGCAGGTAGCCGAGGACGACATTGGCGTCCGTCACCGTCGGCAGGCTGCCACCCTTGCGGTAGGCCGCGGGCCCCGGCTCGGCGCCAGCGCTCTGCGGCCCGACGCGCAGCGCGCGCGTGAGGCTCGGCACGTGCGCAATCGAGCCACCGCCCGCGCCGACGGTGCGGACGTCCACCGAGGATGCACGCACGGTGACGTCGCCGACGGTGGTCTCGCGCCGCAGCCGCGCACGCCCCCGCTCGATGAGCGCGACGTCGGTGGAGGTGCCCCCCATGTCGAAGGTCAGCAGGTTGGGGAAACCCGCATTGACGCCGACCCAGGTTGCGCCCGCCACACCGCCGGCCGGCCCGCTCATCAGGAGCTTCACCGGATAGTTGGCCGCCGCCTCGCTGGCCGCGAGTCCGCCGTCGGAACGCAGGATGCGCAGGCTCGCCGCCGGCATGCGCCGCGCGAGTTCCGCCTCGAGATTGCGGATGTACCGCTCGACCCGGGGTCGGACATAGGAGTTCGCGACGGTGGTTACCGTGCGCTCGTACTCCTGCATCTCGGGAATCACCGCCGAGGACAGCGATACCGGGATCCCGGGGAGCACCTCGGCCGCCAGCTCGAGAATGCGCCGCTCGTGGGCGTCGTTGGCGAAGGCGTTGATCAGCGAGACGGTCAGGGCTTCGATACCGCGGGCGCGCAGCTGGAGCAGGGACTCGCGCAGTGCGGCTTCATCCAGGGGACGCACCACCTCGCCGCGCGCACCGATGCGTTCATCGGCCTCGACCGTCAGATCGAGCGACGCCATCGGTTCGGATTTCTGGTAGACGACCCAGCCCCCGAGGCCACCCGGCACGAAGGAGCGCGCGATCTGCAGAAGCTGCCGGTAACCCTGGGTCGTCACCAGGCCGACCCGCGCGCCGCTGCCGGTCAGCACGGTGTTGGTCGCGACCGTGGTGCCGTGCATCACGCAGCTGATGTCCCGGGCGTCGATGCCGGCCTGCGCGCAAGCGCGCGCGATGCCATTGAGCACACCGAGCGACGAATCACCCGGCGTGGAAGGCACCTTGGCGGTGTGCATCTCGCCGCTCGTCTCGTGCACGAGCAGCACATCCGTGAATGTTCCACCCACGTCGACGCCGAGACGGTAGCCCATGACTGCCCTGCAAGGAACGGAGATGGCCTGAGTGTACTGCCGGCCGTCCTGACTCGCCAGAATCCGGGACTCGCCGCGGAAAACCGGCAGGGTGGCCGGAAAACGCGCGGGTTCTGCGCCTCGGTGCGGCGCATCGCGGGTGCTGCGCATGCCGCGGGCGCCAGGCCGCGGTCACTCTCGCCCGCCGTGCCCGTCAGTGGCGCCGGTACACGCGCAGCGGCCGGTAGGCCGCAGCCCGGCATCGATCACGCCGTGGGCCAGCAGCCAGTCGCGGGCGTCGTCCGCGTCCCGTTCGAACCAGGCGCGGGCCGAGCCCAGGCGGAAGCTGTAACCCCAGGCATCCATGTCGGCGAACATCTGCTCGCGGCTGCCACCGGGCAGGTCCGCCGCGAGGAGGATCGACAGGAAGCACACCCCGCACTCCTCGAGCACCTCGCCTCCGGCATCGGTGTCGAGGGTCGCGCGGCGCGCCTCGTCCGCGCAGATGTAGTGACAGGCTTCGTGCAGCGCCGAGTGGAGCGGCGTGTCGGGGCGCACGATGACGCGCGAGCCGAGGAGACCTGCTTCGCATTCACCCCAGTAGCTGCCCGGGATGTCGCGGTCGGCGCCCACGAAGTGCAGTTCGAGCCCGTAAGCCCCAAGCAACGAGCGGAGCGCCCGGGCCAGCGCCGTGTCCGCCGCGCCGAGCCGCAGCACCGCCGGTTCGCCCATCATCCCGCTCAGCGCCGGATCGGCCAGCCGGCTGGCGAGTTGCGCTGGCATGCCGGCCCTCGCCGGCGAATGGGCCGGACCTCGATGTCGTCGGCCTCGGGCGGCGCCATCAGCTCGGCCGCCTCGGCGTCACGCGCGATGACGATGCGCGTGACGACCCCCTCGGCCGTGCGGTAGCTGATTTCGAACTCGTTCATCGCGCCGTCAGCCTACGCGCTCACTGCGCCGTTGGCCAAGTAGCGGGCGGTGGATTCGCCACCGGGAACACCGGAAGGAATCGCGAAATAGGGGACAGACCACGGTTTCCCCTATTTCTCCGATTTTCGCGGGAATCGTGGTCTGTCCCCTATTTCGTGTGTCCCCTATTTCGCCTGGGCGCATACGCCGGGCCCAAGCTGTTGATCGCCATCGAGAACACCGAGCTTCTTGTCGCGCGAGCGCGCGAATCCATGTGCCAACACGGCACGAGTGTCTGCAGGAATGGTCTTTCTCAGTGCCCTCCGTGGCCTCCGTGGTGAAACCGAACACGCCCGCGCGACGAGGCGCCGCCTTTTTTATCACGGAGGCCACGGAGGGCACGGAGCAGGAAAGACATGAAGCTTGCGCCGCCGATGCGGCAGTGCCCTGCAGTCGCCGTAAGCCCACTCAATCCCCCTCTGTGTTCTCGGTGTTCTCGGTGTTCTCGGTGTTCTCGGTGTTCTCGGTGTTCTCGGTGTTCTCGGTGTTCTCGGTGTTCTCGGTGTTCTCGGTGTTCTTGGTGTTCTTGGTGTTCTTGGTGGCCCATCATCACGGCCCCCGGTACCTGCGCTCAGATGTGGCCACGAGACAGTCCGCGACGGGAGCGGCGAAGACCCGCGCCCGCGTGCCTCAGAAAGAAAAGGTGTCAGATTTGAAATCTGACACCTTTTCTCGGCTCTGGACCCTGCAGAGGCCGTCTGAACGCAGCGCGGGACACAGTTGCTCGGCGGCCAGTCAAGGTCTGCACCGCGGTACCCGCGTTCAAATGTGACCAAGAGACAGGCCGGGGCGGAGGAGGCGAAGAACCGGCCGCGTTCCCTGGCGCGGTGCGAAGCCAGCGCCGTCCGTATAATCAAAAGCCATCCCCCACGCCGGAGAGCCCTTCGTGAATGCCAAGCTAGACCAGTTCCTGTCGCAGGCGATCGCCGGCGGCGCAGCGCCCGGAATCGTCGCCCTCGCCGCCGACCTCGACGGCGTCATCTACAGCGGCGCGTTCGGCAGGACGGCGCCGGATGCCGACACCCCGATGCGCCTCGACAGCGTGTTCCGCATCGCATCGATGACGAAGGCAATCACCGCGGCAGCCGCGATGCAACTGGTCGAGCAGGGCCGCATCGGCCTCGAGCAGCCGATGCGCGAAATAGCGCCGGAAATCGGCGACGCGCGCGTGCTGCTCGGCTTCGACGCCGCCGGTATGCCGCGGACGCGGGCGCCGGCACGCGACGTCACCTTGCGCCACCTGCTCACCCATACCTCGGGCTACTCCTACGACCTCTTCAACAAGGACGTTGGCCGCTACATGGCGCAGATGGGCCTGCCTTCGATTGCGACCTGCCGCTACGACGCGCTGAAGGCGCCATTGGTGTTCGACCCGGGCGAGCGCTGGGAGTACGGCATCGGCATCGACTGGGTCGGCCGCATCGTCGAGCTCGTCAGCGGCATGCCGCTCGAAGCCTATCTCCAGGCCAACATCCTGGGCCCGCTGGGCATGCGCGACACGAGCTTCGTGCTGCGGCCGGACATGCAGGCGCGCCTCGTGGGCGCGGCGGCGCGCGGGGCCGACGGCGCGCTCACCCGCATCGACTTCGAATTCCCGGGCGATGCGGACTTCCACATGGGTGGCGGCGGCCTCTATGCCACCGGCCCGGATTACCTGCGCTTCACGCGCATGATCCTCGCCGGCGGCGCGCTCGATGGCACGCGGGTGCTGAAGGAAGAAACCGTCAAGCTGATGGGGCGGAACGCGATCGGCGACATCGCGGTGCCTCCCTTCGTCAGCGACAACCCGGCGATGGCCCTGTCCGCCGAACTCTTCCCCGGCCAGATCGCGCGCTGGGGGCTGTCCTTCGTGATCAATACCGAGGACATCCCCGGCTGCCGCGCGGCGAACAGCCTCGCCTGGGCTGGCGTGCACAACACCTTCTTCTGGATCGACCCGGGCCGCGCGCTGTGCGCCATACTAATGATGCAGTTGCTGCCGGCCAACGACCCGCAGGTGCTGCGCACGCTGGTCGGTTATGAGCAGGGTCTCTACGCGTCGCGAAACTGAGCGCCGCCACGAGCAGCTGACGAAAGGCCCGAAAAGCCGGCATGGCCACGCGCCATCCTGCCCCATCCCCCGCGCGCGGGGTAGAAACGGTGTCAGATTTGAAATCCGACACCTTTTCTACCCCCGGTTGCCATCCCGAATTCCGGCCGTCATGACGGGCATGCATCACCCGCCGAAGTGCGAGTTCATATCGCACGGCTGGAAAAATGTGGCCAAAAGACAGCCCGGGGCGGGAGAGGCGAAGATCGTCGCTCGTGCGCACGCCGGGCATCCCGGGTGCAGCGAAGTTCCAGCCGGGTCAAGGAATGCCGGCGTGTTCGCGTCTCGGTGGTGCCGGCACCACGGACGTCACGCCATCGTCGCCAGCGTACGACGGAAGCGCAGCAGCGACAGCGCGACCAGCGCGGCGCCGATCGCGGCAAGCGCCAGGAACTGCGGCCAGACGACCTCGAGACCGGCGCCGCGGAACAGGATGCCCTGGGCCAGCGACGTGTAGTGGGTGGTCGGCGCGGCGAGCATGACGAACTGCACGGCGTCCGGCATCGCCTCGCGCGGCGTGACACCGCCGGACAGCATGTGCAGCGGAATCAGCACCAGCAGCAGCAACAGGCCGAACTGTGGCATCGAGCGGGCGATGGTCGCGAGGAAGATCCCCATCGAGGTCGTCGCGAACAGGTGCAGCGCGGTACCGGCGAGGAACAGCGGGATCGATCCCGCCAGCGGCACCGCGAGCGCACCGCGGATCACGAAGGCGAGCGACAGGCCGGCCGCGACCAGCACGACGAGCGCCATCGACCACACCTTGGCTGCCATGATCTCGAACGGCGTCACGGGCATCACCAACAGGTGCTCCACGGTACCGTGCTCGCGTTCGCGGATCAGGGCCGCACCGGTGAGCACGAAGGACAGCATCGTGATGCTGTTGACGACCTCCATGACGCCGCCGAACCAGGTCTTGTCGAGCGTCGGATTGAAGCGCATGCGATATTCGAGCGCGATCGGCGCCGGCCCCGGGTCACGCTTGCCGGCCAGGAAGGCGTTGACCTCGCCGCTGACGATGGCCTGCACGTAGCCGCTGCCGGACAGCGCCTGGCTGACGCGCGTCGCGTCGACGTTGAGTTGCACGGCGGGACTGCGCCCGGCCAGCACGTCGCGCTGGAAGTCGGGCGGGATGTCGAGCGCGAAGGTGTCGAGCCCGGCGTCCATGCGCCGGTCCATCTCAGCCTGGACGATGCGCGCCGGCGGCAGGAAATACGGCAGGTAGAAAGCGTCAAAGATGCGCGAGGACAGCGGCGACCGGTCCTCGTCGACGATCGCGATCGGCGCCTTGTGCAGGGGCTCCGGCATCGCCGTCGCCGACGAGTACACCGCAACGGTGAACGCGTGGAGCATCAGCAGCAGCATCACCGGGTCGCGCGCGAGGCTGCGCAATTCCTTGAAGCCCAGCTGGATGACGTTCACCAGGCGCACCGTCAGCGCTCCTGCTTCTTCAGCAGCGCGGCCGCCGTGCACAGCAGTACCGCCGCGGCAGCCAGGATCGGCGGATAGGCGTAGGCGAGATCGGCGAAGCCCAGTTCCTTGGAGAAGGTGCCGCGCGCGACGTTCAGGAAGTAGGTCGCGGGATAGATCCTGCCGATCAGCGCGCCGAGCCCCTCCAGTGAGGAAACCGGATCGAGCAGGCCCGAGAACTGCACGCAGGGCAGCACGCTCAGGATCGCGGTGCCGAACACCGCGGCGATCTGGCTGCGCACGAACGCGGACATCAGGAGGCCGAAGGCCGTCGACGCCATCACGTAGATCAGCGCCGCCGCGACCAGCGCCGCGAGACTGCCGCGCACCGGCACGCCGAACAGGAACACGGCAAGCAGCGTCATCAGCACGAAGTTCGCCATGCCGAGCACGACATACGGCAGCTGCTTGCCGAGCAGGAACTCGAAGCGCGTCACCGGCGTCACGTAGAGATTGACGATGGACCCGAGCTCCTTCTCGCGCACCACCGAGAGCGCGGCGAGAATCGACGGGATGAACATCAGCAGCAGCGGCATGATAGCCGGCACCATCGCCGGGATGCTCTCGATCTCGGGGTTGTAGCGATAGCGGGTCTCGATGCGGAAGGCCTCGCGCGGGGGCGCGCCGGTCGACTCCAGCGTGCGCGCCCGCTGCCACTGGGTGTGCATCCCCATGGTGTAGGCGCGCAGCGTCTCGGCGCGCGTCGGCATGGCGCCGTCGATCCACGCCGCGATCCCGACCGGCGTGCCGCGCGCGACGTCACGCGCGAAACCGGGCGGGATCTCGAGCGCGAGGCCGATCTCTCCGGCGCGCATCCGCCGGTCGAGTTCCTCGTGATTGCGCAGCGGCGGCCGCTGCACGAAATAGCGTGAGCCGGCAAGATTCGCCACGTAGTCCCGGCTCAGCGCCGTGCCGTCGCGGTCGAGCACCGCAAAGCTCAGTTCGTCGACGTCGAAATTGAAGCCGTAGCCGAGCACGATCATCAGCAGCGCCGTGCCCAGCACCGCGAGCGCCTGGCGCACGGGATCACGACGCAGCTCCAGCGTCTCGCGCCACGCATAGCTCAGCAGGCGCCACGGATCGAAGTGCGTGCGCGGGCGGCGCCCGGCGCGGGTCCGCGGCGTGGGAACGGTCGGCGCTTCCGCTGCCCGCGGCGTCCCATCCTCGGCGACGATCGCCGCCTCCAGATGGGCGATGAACGCTTCCTCCAGCGAAGCCGCACCCCTGGCGCTCGCGATCGCGTCCGGCGCACCGCTGACGAGCACCCGCCCCGCATGCATCAGGGACACGCGGTCGCAGCGCTCGGCCTCGTTCATGAAGTGCGTGGACACGAAGATCGTCACGCCGTCGCGGCGCGAGAGATCGAGCATGATGCGCCAGAAGCCGTCGCGCGCGACCGGGTCCACGCCCGAGGTCGGCTCGTCGAGGATCAGCATCTCGGGCGCATGGATCATCGCGACCGCGAGGGACAGTCGCTGCCGCTGGCCCAGGGGGAGTTCATCCGGCAATTCGTCCAGCACGCCCGCGAGTTCGAAGCGCTCGGCCATGTCGGCGACGCGGCCGGGGATCGCAGCGTCCGGCAACGCGAAGATCTTCGCGTGCAGCACGAGATTCTGGCGCACGCTGAGTTCACGGTAGAGCGAGAAGGACTGCGACATGTAGCCAACGCGGCGGCGGGTCGCGAGGTCGCGCGGGTCCACCGGGTGACCGAACAGTTCGGCGCTGCCCTCGGTCGCCGGCAGGAGCCCCGTCAGCATCTTCATCGTGGTCGTCTTGCCGCAGCCGTTCGACCCGAGGAAGCCGAAGATCTCGCCGCGCTCGATGCGGAAGCTGACCTTGTCCACCGCGGTGAAGTCACCGAAGCGCATCGTGAGCCCGCGGGCCTCGATCGCCGGCGCGCCGCCGTCGTGATTGACGTGCGGCGGAATCACCACCGGCCGGTGCCCGGCGCGCTGCGCCGGCGGCAGCAGCGCGACGAAGGCCGCCTCGAGCGAGTCCGTGCCGGTATCCCGCCGCAGCGTGTCGGGCGCGGCGCTCGCCAGGACACGTCCCTCGTTCATCGCGATCAGCAGATCGAAGCGTGCGGCTTCCTCCATGTAGGCCGTCGCGATCAGGACGCTCATGCCGGGCCGTCCACCGCGGATATGCGCGACCAGTTCCCAGAAGTGCCGGCGCGACAGCGGGTCTACGCCGGTCGTCGGTTCGTCGAGCACGAGCAGGTCGGGGTCATGGATCAGCGCGCAGCACAGGCCCAGTTTCTGCTTCATGCCGCCGGACAGCTTGCCCGCCGGCCGGTCAGCGAAGGGCGCGAGCGCGGTCGCGTCCAGCAGTTCGGCAATGCGCTCCTCGCGCTCGGCGCGCGCCTGCCCGAAGAGTCGCCCGAAGAAATCGATGTTCTCGCGCACCGACAGCGTCGGGTAGAGATTGCGCCCGAGGCCCTGCGGCATGTACGCGATGCGCGGGCATACACGCTGCCGCTGGCGCGCGGTGGCCATGTCCGCGCCCAGCACCTCGACCTCGCCCGCCTGCCGCGCGCGCGCGCCGGCCACCAGTGCCAGCAGGCTCGACTTGCCGACGCCGTCCGGCCCGATCACCCCGACCATCACCGCCGCCGGAATGTCGAGGCTCACGCGATCGAGGGCGAGCGTCGCGCCATAGCGCAGGCTGACCTCGCGCAGACGCGCGACGGGCGGCGCGGGCCGCGGGCCGGCCGGGTCCGGGATCATTGCGGCAGCTTGACCTGCAGTCGCGCCGGCCAGGCCGTCGCCGGGTCCAGCCGCACGTAGGCCATGCCGGGCAGACCGGTCTTCACCTTGCGGATGTGCTTGCGCAGGAGATCCGCCGGGATCTGCGCCTTCACGCGAAACATCAGCTTCTCGCGTTCACTCGCCGTCTCCACGGTCTTCGGCGTGAACTGCGCTTCACTGGCGACGAAGGAAATCTTGGCCGGAATCACCCACTGGGGGGCCGCGTCGAGGATCAGCCGCACCTCGTCGCCGAGCGTCAGGCGACCGGCGGCGGCGGTCGGCAGGAAGAAGGTCATGTAGACATCGCTGAGATCGATCAGGTTGAGCACCTTGCCGCCGATCGCGACGACCTCGCCGGGTTCTGCGATGCGGAACTGCACGCGGCCGTCGGCGGGCGCCTTGAGCGACATGTCGTCGAGGTCCTCGAGCACGCGTTCGAGGTGCGCGCGCGCAGCCGCTTCCGAGGCCTGCGCGCCGCGCACCTGCGACGCGGCGTTGACGACCCCGGCCGCGCTCGCCTCCACCTGGGCCCGCGCCGCATCGAGCGCGGCCTGCGCGGTCTCGACGCGCGTGCGATCATCGTCGACCGCTTGCGGCGAGATGAATTTCTTCTCCTGCAGGCCGAGCGAACGCGACAGCTGCGTCTGGGCCGACCTGAGTTCGGCCGCGCGCTGGGCGACAGTCGCCTGCGCGGCAATCCGCTCACTCTCGCGCTGCGCCAGCAGGCTGCGCGCAGTGGCGACCGCGCTGCCGGCCTGCTGGAGTTCGGCCTCGGCCTGCCGTCGCTGTGCCTCGAGCTGGTCGGGATCCAGCATCGCGACGACCTGTCCGGCCTGCACGAAATCACCCTCGTCCACCAGCACCTCGCTGATCCGGCCCGCGGTGCGCGCCGCGACGTCGATCTCCACGGCCTCGATCCGGCCATTGCCGCTGGCGAGCCCGTCGTCCTGCTCGCGCAGCAGGCCGCGCTGCCACGCGAGGAACACGAGGCCGGCAAGCACCACGGCAACGAATGCCGCGGCCAGCGATTTCCCGGACTGCGATGACAAGGGGATCCTCCTCGATGGATGCTTCTGCTCTTCCGGCAATGGTACGTTACGGGCGGGTCCGGGCGCGCGTATCCGGGCGGTGCCTGGGCCGGGTCGGGGGGCCGCACGCCGGCTCAAGGGCACACTTTTGAAGAGGACGAGATGAGCTACCGTTACCACACACGCGTGCGCTACGGCGAATGCGATCAGCAGGGCGTCGTGTTCAATGCGAACTACATGGTCTACATGGACGACGCGGGCGAGCAGTGGATCAGCAGCCTCGCACCGGACGGCAACTTCAAGTCACTGGACTGGGACTGGATGGTCGTGCGCTCGGTGCTGGAATGGCAGGGGCCGGCCCACTTCGGCGAGATACTCACGGTGGAAGTCGGCGTCGTGCGCTACGGCAACACCTCCTTCGACCTCGGTTTCGTCGGCACGGTGGCGGGGCGGCCGGTCTTCACCGCGCGCACGACCTGCGTCAGCGTGACGCCGGTGACGCTCGTGAAAAGCCCGATGCCGGCGCACGTGCGCGAAAAGCTTGGACCGGCGACGGCGATGACCGTGCCGCAATGACATTGCGCATTCCCCGCGCGCGGGGAGACTTCTTCGCCTCTCCCGCCCAGGGCTGACTCTTGGTCACATTTGAACGCGGGTGCCGGTGTTCACGTGCTGTTGGGCCACCGAGAACACCGATAACACCGGGATTTTTCAAGTGGCGCTGAGCCAGCGATCGACGGCGTGGCCATTGCCCGGACCACGCTCAAACAAGCGACTTCTCCGTGTCCTCCGTGCTCTCCGTGGTCAACATTCGGCGCCGGTTGCCGCGGCAACGCCGGGTTTCACCACGGAGAGCACGGAGGACACGGAGAAGAACGGTGAATGGCGGAATGCGCCTCGGCCGTGGCGATGCCGGCCGGGCGGCACCTGCCCACCCGACCCTCTCGGTGTTCTCGGTGTTCTCGGTGGCCCATCAAGGTCTGTACCCTGGTACCCGCATTCAAATGTGACCAAGAGACAGCCCGCTCCGGGAGAGGTGACCACTTCGCCGATCAGACCACCTCTTCCAGCGGGCCTTCCGACGCGAAGCGACGCAGCACGTTCTCGGTGATGCGCGAGACATTGTTCGCATAGCCGTTCCACGACAGGCTCCCGCACCAGGCCATCGACGACGCACTGAACACCGCGCCGCCGTTCCTCGTGGTGGCGTAGGCGATGTCGGCGCGCACCAGCGGATTGTCGCGACCGGTGATGCCGGGGTAGGCGAAGTACTGGTCCTCGGGGACGAGCATCGCGCTCGCGGTGTGCCCGTGCGACGCCGCGAGCAGCATCGTGTTCGGCGGTGATCCCAGGCTGTAGTCCACGCGATCCATCTCGAGACCGGCGGCGCCGCCATTGACGAGCCCGAAGTCGCCGATCACCTCGTCCGGTCCGACACCGTCCATGATCCACGCGACGCGCGGGTCGCGCGCGTCGGGCAGCTGGTGGTAACCGGCGGACACGTCCAGTCCGTGCGAAGTGTAGCCCGTGCCCCAGATCTTCTGCGGCGCGCGCGCGCGATGGCGCCAGATGCCGCCGCGCTCCCCGGTGGTGCTGTGATAGAGCTCGCCGGGTCGCGCGCGCCAGGCCTGGTCGCCGCTCTCGCCCTTGCGCACTTCGATGAGCCACGGCTTCTGCGGGTGCTGGCTCGTGATCCAGTAGAAGCCGTTCGCGCCGAGATACATGCCGCGACCACCGGACGCGAAGTACTGTTCGTAGGCGTCCAGCATCTGCGAGGAACTGTACTCGGCGTGCGAAGGCGAGATGACGACCGCGTAACGTCGCAGCAGCGCCGCACCTTCGGCATGGACGTCGTGGTCGGTGATGATGTCGAAGGCGAAGCCCTTGGCCGTCAGCCAGTCGACGAGGTGCAGGTCTGCCGGGAACTGCCACACCGAGCCGAACTCGTGCCGATAGTCCGGCCGCAGGTTGAGTATCGGCCGGCGCCAGCTGCTGTAGGCGCAACCGCGGCCGTCGCGGTGGTAGTCGTAGGTCGACATGCCGAATTCCGGCGTGGCGTCGAGTTCGAGATCGATGTCGTCCAGCGTCGTCAGCACGCCCATCACCGACTGGCCGGTCGCCGCATTCTGCAGCACCTGCGAGTTCGCGTAGGCCATGTAGCTGAAGGTCGGGATGACGAGCGCGATCCGCGCGGTCGCCACGCCCTTCGGCGGCACGACGAAGAACGGCACGCGGTCTGTAGCGCCGCCCTGCTCCAGCTTCAGCGCGTACGCGCCGCTGGCCAGATTCTCCGGAATGGCCAGCGTCAGCGACTTCTCCCAGCGACAGTCGTCGAGGCTGTCCTCGTGGAACCACATCGCGCCGTACTGTTCGGGACAGTGCACGAAGTGTTCTTCGACGCCATCCCAGTTCCAGCCGGTCATGCCGCGATCCGGCTGGTTCACGCAGCGGCCGTCGAAACCGTTGCCGCTGACGTCGACGACGGCATCGGTGCCGATGCCACGCCGGGTGGTGCCGGCAGCGAAGTCCCAGCGCGCCCGGGCCCCGGCCACCCCGCCGCCGGCGTGCAGCGCGCAGACCTCGGTGTCGGTGAGCGCGCAATCCCAGAACGCGGGATCGTCGATCTTGCCGTTGTACAGGGCGACGACGCGCGGATTGGAGGCCGCGCGCTCACCGAGCCCGGCGATGATCACCGGCGATCCATTGATCCTCGCCACCCCCGGCAGCGTGGCCAGCGGGGCGTGGACGGTGACGTCGGAGTCGAGGTCCACCATGCGGCCGAAGCGGCTGTTGACGCTGTTCAGCGTGACGACCTGCGACAGCGAAACGCTCCTGGCCTGCGCGTCGAGCGTGACGGCCACCGAGTACCAGACCTCGGGAAACAGCGGCTTCGACGACACGATGCGGGTGCGCTCGTCGCCGTCACCGGCCACGAAGACGAGATACCCGTCCTCGATCATCAGCGCCCAGCCGGCCCCGTCGGCCTCCGACCAGCGGCTGATCACGCCCTGGCGCTTCGCCGGCGTCGTCGCCCACAGATGGAGATGCAGCGTCATGCCCTGACGACCGCCGAGCAGGCCGCTCGGGTCCGGCACGACGACATGGCCGCCGAGCTGGGTGAACTGCTTCGTCGCCCGGTATTCGCCGTCGAGCGCGCAGGGGACCGGTTCTTCCCTGTAGCCCGGGCCGGCCGGATTCGGGTCGCCGTGAATCAGGCGCACGAGGCTCGCGCGCCAGGCGCCGGCCTGCGGGCTGCTGACGAAGAAATCGAGTGTCTCGCCGGGGCGTACGTTGGGACGGTCGCAGTACGCGCGGATCTGGGCGAGCTTCATGCCTGCTCTCCCTGGTCGCCAGCCGCGATGAGGCCGAGCTTCGCGAGCCGCTCCATGAACACGGCGTGCACGGCCTCGCGCTCGCTCGCGTAGCTGCGGTCCTCGAAGATGGTGGGCGGCGTGCCGCGCGCGCGCATGACGCCCAGGCGATACTGGCGGTAGGGCTGTTCCGCGTAGGCGAAGGACTTGCCGTCGGTCGGCATGTAGTGCAGGTGGTTCAGCACGTCCTGCAGCGCATGGCTGTGCGGGGTATCGCCGCCGCGCGGGTCTTCGCGGTGCTCGGCGATCAGCGCCGCGTCGACCAGCGGCGCAAGTTGCCGCTGCCGGGTGCGGGCGAAGAAGTCCATGAAGTCCGCGGTCTTGTCGCGGTAGT
Source organism: Hydrogenophaga intermedia (assembly GCA_943370145.1). GTDB lineage: Bacteria > Pseudomonadota > Gammaproteobacteria. The sequence goes on from CALRPY020000027.1 coordinate 40,997, forward strand.
CGTTCGGGTTTCTGACAGGCACGCGCATTTCCCTCTGTAGTCACGGCGGATGCGCGAACACGCGCAAGCGACGTGCCAGCTGGCGCCGTAGCGGAATCAGTGGTTTGGCGCGGAAGGACCCTTGGCCTTGCTGCAAATCTGCAGCGGCCGCTGCAGCTTCGCCGGTGGCACCGCTAGTCCGTGAACGAAAGTGCGCCGTGGCCCTTACGCGGCAGGCGCGGATACGTCCGTCGAGAAAAGGTGTCAGATTTCAAATCTGACACCTTTTGTCGTTCCGTCGCGTCAATCGAAGGGCAGGCGCCGCGCGCGGTGGGCGCGCACCGCGTCGCCGAAGGCCGTGAAGAGTTTCACCGAATCCTCGTTCGCCGACGCCTTCCATTCGGGGTGCCACTGCGTGCCGAGCGCGAAGGTCATCGCACCACGCACCGACACCGCCTCGATGATGCCGTCCGGCGCGACCGCTTCGACCTCGAGTCCGTCGGCCAGCCGCGCGATCCCCTGGCGATGCAGCGAGTTGACCATGGTCTCGGCCTTGCCGAGCACGCGCGAGAGCATGCCGCCTGCGGTCACGCGGATGGCGTGCACCGGACCGTAGCGCACGTCGATGTCGTCGACTTCGCGCACGCGGTGATCGAGTCGGCCGGGCTTGCGCTGCAGCTCGGCCTCGAGCGTGCCGCCGAGCGCGACGTTCAGTTCCTGGAAGCCGCGGCAGATGCAGAACATCGGCAGTTCGCGCGCGATGCAGGCGCGGATCAGGCGCAGCGTCAGGTCGTCGCGCACGAGATCATAGGGTTCGTGCTCGGCGCTGGGCGCTTCTCCGTAGTGGGGCGGATGCACGTTCGACACGGCGCCCGTCATCAGGATGCCGTCGAGGTGATCGAGCACCGCGTCGATGTCGACGGTGTCCGCCATCGCCGGAATCACGACCGGGATGCAGCCCGCCACCTCGGCGACGGCGCGCAGGTACTTGTCGCCGACCGAGTGGTACAGGTGTCCGCCGTCGAGGCGGGTGTCGGCCGGAAAGCCGACCAGCGGTCGCGGGTTCGTCGCCATGCCGGGATCAGTCCTCCCTCGCCTTGCGGATCAGCGTTGCGACGTCGATGCCGAGCCGGCGCGCCGCCTCACGCTTGCTCCCACTGCACCCGATCGCCTCGGCGATCGCGGCACGCTCGAACTCGCGCACCCGCGCGCGCAGCGGGGCGCCCGCGCGGCCACCGGGCGTCGGCGCCACCACTCCGCCCGCCTGTACATACACCGGCAGGTGTTCGGGCTCGACGATGTCCTGCGCCATGATCGATGCACACTCGAGGATGTTCTTCAGTTCGCGCACGTTGCCTTCATAGTCGTGGGCCAGCAGCAGGCGTCGCGCGGCGGCGGACAGCCCGAGCGGCGTGTCGCGCGTGGCATTGATGCGGGCGAGCTGCAGATCGAGCATCGCCTCCAGCGCGTCGCCGGCCTTCAGCGACGGGACCTCGACGGTGAAGGTCGAGATGCGGAAGTAGAGATCGCGTCTGAACTGTCCGGCGGCGACCAGGGCGCGCAGGTCGCGGTTGGTTGCCGACACCACCGCGGTGTCGACCTGCTTGCCGCTCGCGGCGCCGACTGCCTGCACGCTGCCGTCTTCCAGGAAATGCAGCAGCTTCGCCTGGCAGGCCAGCGGGATTTCGCCGATTTCGTCGAGGAACAGCGTGCCGCCGGCGGCGCGCTCGATGTGGCCGCGCTTGCCGGTCGCCAGCGCGCCGGTGAACGCGCCGCGCTCGTAGCCGAAGAGTTCGGACTCGAACAGGGATTCCGGGATGCTGCCGCAGTTCACGTGCACGAAGGGCCGCGCGCTGCGCGTCGACCGGGCGTGGATCTGCCGCGCCAGCACCGTCTTGCCGGCGCCGGTCTCGCCGAGCAACAGCACGCTGGCCCTGCGCGCCGTCGCGAGCGCCGCCTTGTCGACCAGGCCCTCCATGCGCGCACTGAGCAGCAGGCCGGGCAGCGACTGGCGGCGCACGGCGGGACGCGCACGCTGGGCGGCCTCGCTCGCGTAGTCAGGGCTCAGGCAGAACAGGGCATAGCTGCCGGGCGCATCGCGCAGGGGGATGCGCCGGCAGGTCGCGGCGTAACGTCCACCGCCGTTGCGGGCACGGACGGTGCCGGCCTCCCGCCCGTCCGCGCAGGCGGCAAGGAAGTCCTCGAGGTCGAGCAGCGAATCCCGCCGCAGCTGTTCGAGCCGGGCCCCGATCGCCTGCGCGCGGCGCAGGCCGAACAGGGTTTCCGCCCCCTGGTTGAACTCGAGCACCGTGTCGTCGGGCCCGGTGATGAACACCGCGAGCGGCAGGAGATCGAGCAGGCCCGCGAGCCCGGGCGCCGCGAGCAGCGCCGAGAGGCCCTCGGGGGTGACCGGCAGGGCCGCCGCGAAACCGAAGGCGAGCGGCGGCATGGACGTGCCGCTCATGGCGCGGCGTCCCCGCGGAGCGGGCCGATCGCCCGGCAATTGCCCCACAGGCGCACCAGACAGCCGTGCTCGATGTCGGCGCGCACGTCGTTTTCGACCTTCAGCAGGGTGCCGTCGTGGCGGTGGTCCACGGACACCGCGCCGTCGATGCAGTAGCCGCTCGCGATGATCTGGCGCACGAAGGCTTCGTTCGGCGCGCTGCGCGGCCAGTACAGCCGCACGCTCTGTTCACTGAGGTCGACGTGGTGCGGCAGCCCGTAGAGCCGCGACATGGCCTGGTTGCAGAGCCGCCAGTACGAGGGGTGCGTGAAGATGCGGAAGACGATCTCGTCCTCCGGCAGGCTGATGTCGACGGGGTCGGCGAACTCGATGCACCAGTGGGCCTCGTTGCCGGTGTCCGCGATCTGGCGCAGCAGCCGGTTTTCGGCTTCGAGGCGGTCGAGCCGCGCGGCCAGCGCGCCAAGCGGGGTCTTCACCAGCGTGATGCTGCCGTCCGCTGCGGGCGGCGCGAGCACGCGGCCCAGCGTGCGCAGGCGGGCACCGTTCCTGCGCAGCATCACGAGCTCGGACGCCGCGGCGCCCGTCGGCTGCGCAAGAATCGACGCGGCACGGATCCAGTCCACTGCCGCGCGCTCGTAGACGGTGTCGATGCCGAGGCCCTCCAGCGCCCCGTCGGTGAACCCCAGGGCTGCGGCCTGCGCCTCGTTGCTCCACGCGATGCAGCCGTCGGCGCCGATCACGTCGACGAGATCCACGATCGGCGGCGTCAGGTCCACGTCCGGCGGCGCGCCGCGCGCGCCGGACAGCAGGGGCGGATAGGGCAGGTTCAAGGCGGCGCCCTCGGGCTCGGGGGAATGAAGCTCAATTCTGGCGCGTCGCCGCCGCGGGTCGCAAGCTGAAGCGCAGCGGCAGCACTTCGGCACCGGTGTTGCCGCTGTCCGGCAGCCAGGTCGCCGGCCCGTCCAGCGCGAGGTCCGTGAGCCGCGACGACATCGCCCTGAACGCGACGGCCATGTCGCTGCGCGCGACCGCGTGCCCGAGGCAATAGTGAATGCCACCACCGAAACCGTAGTGCGGCGGCCGTTTCGCGGTGATGTCGAAGGCGGCCTCCCCGTAAGCCTCCCGGTCGCCGCCCGCCGCCGCCGCGAACAGGTGCACCGTGGTGCCCTTCGCGATGTCGAGGCCCTGGAAGCTGAAATCCTCGGCGGCCTCGCGGCTGACCCAGGTCGTCGTCGGCGCGAGGCGCATCACCTCCTCCACCGCCAGCGGCGCGAGTTCGGGCCGCGCCGCCAGCAACGCCCACTGCTCCGGGTGGTCCATGAAGAGCTTCAGGCCGAGGCTCAACTGGTTACGCGTGGTGTCGATGCCGCCGAAGATCAGCAGCACCACCATGTCGCGCAACTCCTCGTCCGACAGGCGGTCGCCGTCCTGGCTGGCGGCGACCAGTTGCGACAGAAAATCGTCGGTGAGGTGCGCGCGGCGCGCGGCGATCAAGCGGTCCGAGTATTCGAACAGCTGGCCGACGGCCGCATCGATGCGCGCGACCTCCTGGCGGAAGTTGACGCCGAGCGCAATGCCCATCACGGCGGCGATGTCCGCGATGAAACGCCAGTCCCCGTCCGGGATGCCGAGCAGCAGGGTCACGACGCGCGTCGCGTAGGGCTCGGAGAAATCGGCCATGAACTCGCAGCGTCCGCGCGCGGCGAAGCTGTCGATGACCTCGTGCGCGAGGCGCTCGAAGGCCGGCGTCAGCGGCGCCAGCGTGCGCTGGGAGAACGCCGGCGTCACGAGCCGCTTCAGGCGCGCATGGTCCATGCCCTCGCGGCACAGCAGGATGCGCGACCACCAGTCCGCGAACGGCCCCATCGTCACGCCGTTGTGGGCCGGCCAGCGCGCGCTGCCCTGGTTGAGGCGGGGGTCCTTCACGAGCTTCGCGATCTCCGCGTAGCGCAGGATCGCGAGCCCGTAGGGCGTGCGGGCGTACCAGCTCTGCTCGCGGGCACGCGCCACCTCCTCGGAATGCATCGAGAAACCGGGCGCCTCGACGTCGAGGAACGGGGCCGGCGCGCTCACGGGAGGTACTCGAGGAAGCGTTCGTAGTCCCACTCGGTGACGGTGGCCATGAAGCGCGCCCACTCGTCGCGCTTCAGGTGGAAGAACACGCGCGCCATTTCCCCGGGCAGGGCGCCCATGACGACCGGGTCGGCCTCCAGGGCGTCGAGCGCCTCGCGCAGGTCGCTCGGAATGCGGCTGACCTGCTTGCCGGCCTCGATCGCGTCGTAGATGTTGCGATGCTCGGGTTCACCCGGATCGCACTGCCGGTCCAGCCCGTCGTCGAAGGCGGCGAGCAGGCCCGAGGCCATCAGGTAGGGATTGACCAGCGAATCGACCGCGCGGTATTCGAGGCGGCCCGGCGCGGACACGCGCACCGCGCAGGTCCGGTTCTGCAAGCCCCAGTCCCGGTAGACCGGCGCCCAGAAGCCGAGATCGGCGAGGCGGCGATAGGAGTTCACGGTGGACGCGCCCAGCGCCGTGAGCGCGCGCAGGTGCTCCATCATGCCGCCTATGCAGTGGCGGCCGATGTCCGCCGGCATCCATTCGCCGCTGGGCTTCACGAACTCGTTGGTGCCGCCCTTGCGGTAGCTGAAGACGTGTTCGCTGCCCGGCAGCTCGCCGTCATGGCCGAGCGTGTTCAGGATTTCCTCGCCGCCGCGCCACAGCGACACGTTGTGATGGCAGCCGTTCGCCGACATGCCCATGAAGGGCTTGGTCATGAAGGTCGCGATGAGATTGAACTCGCGCGCGACCTGCGCGCAGATCTGGCGATAGGTGGTGAGCCGATCGGCGTTGCGCAAGGCCTCGTCGAACCAGATGTTCAGCTCGAGCTGTCCCGGCGCGTCCTCGTGGTCGCCCTGGATCATGTCGAGGCCCATCGCCTGCGCGTACTCGGTGACTTTCTCGATCACCGGGAACAGCTGCTCGAACTGGTCGATGTGGTAGGCGAACGGGCGCGTGGTGCCGCCGGCGAACTTGCCGTCCGGCCCGCGCTTCAACCACATCATCTCCGGTTCGCAGCCGACGCGCAGGTGCATGCCGTGCTTTTTCTCGAACGCGGCGTGGATGCGACGCAGGTTCCCGCGGCAGTCGGAGGTGAGGAAGGCGCCGGCATCCTCGACGTCCTCGCGGTTCCTGAACAGGGTGCAGAACACGCGCGCGACGCGTGGGTTCCACGGCAGCTGGCAGAAGGTTTCCGGATCCGGCAGCGCGACCAGCTCGGACGCGTTCGCGCCGTAGCCGATGTAGTTGCCCTGGCGGTCCGCGCAGACGTCGGCGACCGCCCCGTACCACAACTGCACGCCCTTTTCGGCAACCGTCGGCCAGTGCGCCGATGGCGCGGCCTTGCCCATCACGCGGCCGGTGACCGACACGAACTGGTAGAGCACGTGCTTGACGCCGAGGGCGCGAATCTTCTCCGTGACCCTGGCAATGGCGGCGCGGCGCGCCTCGTTGGTGACGTAGCGGTTCAGATCCGTGCCGCTCGCGGTCGACGCGGGATGGAGACTGGCGGGCACGGCGGTATCGGAAGACATGGATGACCCCTCTGGTTTGTTTGTTCTGGACAGGCCGGCGCGGGCCTGTCAGGCGATTTCGAAATAGCGCGCTTTTTCCTCGGCGCTCACGGCGCGGCGCAGGCTGTCGAACTCGTGCCGCCGGCTGGCGACGTAAGCGTCGACGAAGGCGTCGCCGAGCAGCGCACGCGCGGTGGCGCTGTCGGCCAGCGCGTCGGCCGCGCTCATCAGGTCACGCGGCAGCGCGCGCATGCCGGGATAGGCATGCAGCCGGCCGTCACCGGTCGCGGGCGGTGGTGGTTCGACGGCGTTTTCCATGCCCCACAGACCTGCGGCCAGGTACATCGCGAGGCCCAGGTAGGGATTGACGTCGGCGCCCGGAATCCGGAACTCGAGCCGCGCCGACGGGAAGTCGCCGGCGACCGCGCGCACCGCGGTGGTGTAGCCCCCGAAGCTCCAGGTCGGCGTGCGCGGCGCCCAGTTGCCCGGCGACAGCCGTCGATACGCGTTCACCGTGTGCAGCGGCAGCGCGATCATCTCCGGCAGCAGCGCGAGCACGCCGCCGGTGAAGTGGCGCGCGGCCCCGGTCAGTTCGCCCGCCGGCCCACGGAACAGGTTGCGGCCGGACGCATCGTCCAGCGACAGGTGGATGTGGCCCGAGAGGCCCGGCGCCGCGGCGTCCGACTGCGCCATGAAGCAGGCGGTCTGGCCGCGGCGGCGGAAGAAGGCGCGACTGGCGAGCTTGAAGAACACCGCGTCGTCCGCGGCGCGCAGGCCCCCGGTCGCGGCGAGCGTCGCCTCCATGCAGCCCGCGCCGAGTTCCATGCCGAGGCCGAACACCGCGATGTCGGCCGCCGCGAGCATCGCCTGCTGGGCGGCGACGACGTCGGCGTTGATCGCCGCGCTCTGCGCGTCCCAGCAACGGTTGTCAGGCGCCCAGGGCGCGAGATTCGCGTAGCGCTTCGCGCGCAGGGACTGCGCGTCCTCGTCGAACACCAGCCACTCGAATTCAAAGGCGGCCCGCACGTCGAGGCCGCGCGCCGCGGCCCGGGCCAGCTGCGCCTTCAGCAGCTCGCGGGGACTGGTCGCGCGGTGCGGGCCCGCGAAATCGGCGAGCACCCACACTGCGTCCGCCTCGAACGGATAGGCGCGCACGCTGTTCGCATCGGCCTGTATGCGTTCACCGACGAACGGGCCGGGGCCATGCACGGTGTCCGTGACGTCCCATTCGTGCAGCACGTTGCAGAAGCTGCCTGCCGCACCCAGCGCTTCGGGCAGCGACGCGAGCGGGAGGCGTCGCTCGCGCAGGCCGCCATCGACGTCGGGGATGGCAACGTGCACGACCTGGGCGCCGCGTGCGGCAATCGCGCGGTGGAGGGAATCGACATCATTTCCGGTCACTGTCTGCGTCACGCGGGTTCCTTTCGAAGCTGGTCGCGTGGCAACCCGGTGCAGAATCCATACCAAGCCATCGGACATGCCAAAGCCGCGCCGGGCCCGGACACGGCGCGCGGTCGTTCCGCTCGTGCTGATTCAAATCTGCATGGGCGCTGCAGGCCTGCAGCGCCCGGGGTCGATGCGGCGTCTCCCCGGCGCGCTGCGCTCAGGGCGCGGTGAGCTTCATCACGATGTCCGCATACCACGCGCAGTTGAGGCCCAGCGCCTCGTCCAGCGCCAGATCGCGGTCCCCCATGTCGAGCCGGGAGGAATGGATGCCGAGCAGCCGCCAGTGCAGGTCGCCGAGCCGGCCCGCATCGTCGCGCACCCGCATCACCACGGGCGCCCCGCTGGTCCCGCGGTGCGTGCGCGCGTCGGTCAGGAAATAGCCGAGCCCCTGGAAGCGCAGGCCGAACGAAGAGGCGACGATCGCGTGCCGCGCCACCGGCATGTGGTGCAGGGTGTCGTGGAAGCCGAGCGGGAAGCCGACGACGAGGAGCGGCGTGCCGATTTCGACCGTCTCCTCACCGCCGACGAGGTGCGCGGGCGTGAACGCGCGATAGAGGGCGGTGGCCGGCAGCGCGTCGCGTTCGATTTCGATGGCCGCGATGTCCACCCCGCCCGCGGCGTCCTCGCCCTGCCGCCAGACGCTGCGCCGCTGCTGGTAGAGGGGGATCGAAAAGCCGGTCGACCGGGCGACGTTCTCCTCGTCGAGGTGGAGCTCGATTTCGATCCGGTCAGGCCAGTGGGCGGAAGCCTTGTCGTGCAGCACGTGGCGACTGGTGACGAGGAACAGTCGCCCATCGCGCGCGAAGAAGAATCCGCTCGCGTTGGTCAGCGCGGCGCTCCCGGCAAACGTGTTGACCCGGGTCACGCACAACAGCAAGGGTTCAATGGATGGCATGGGGCTTCGCGGACGCCGAAGTGCTTGCCGCCAGTCTGCGCCACGCGCGGGCGGCCGTCGATGCGCGGCAGCGCTTCGGATCTCCCCGGCGCGGAGGCCGCGTTGCCGACGACGGGGTTCGGGCGCCACCGAGGCCTGCTAGAGTGACAGCGGCCGGTGCGCGCGTGGAGCGCGTGCCGCCGCCTCCACGATTACCAAGGAATAACAACGATGAGCGACACCCCTACCTACACCCCGCCCCGCGTCTGGACCTGGGAAGCGCCCTCCGGCGGCGCCTTCGCGAGCATCAACCGCCCGATCGCGGGCCCGACGCACGAGAAGGAACTGCCGGTCGGCAAACACCCGCTGCAGCTCTACTCGCTCGGCACGCCGAACGGGGTGAAGGTCACCGTGATGCTCGAGGAACTGCTCGCGCTCGGCCACACCGGCGCCGAGTACGACGCGTGGCTCATCGAAATCCTGAAAGGCGACCAGTTCGGCAGCGGCTTCGTCGAAGTGAACCCGAATTCGAAGATCCCGGCCCTGATGGATCATTCGATGTCGCCGCCGGTCCGCGTGTTCGAATCAGCGGCGATCCTGTGCTACCTCGCGGAGAAATTCGGCGCGTTTCTCCCGACCGCGCCCGCCGCGCGCGCGGAATGCATGTCCTGGGTGTTCTGGCAGATGGGCAGCGCGCCCTACCTGGGCGGTGGCTTCGGGCATTTCTTCGCCTATGCGCCGACGAAGATGGAATACTGCATCAACCGCTTCACGATGGAGGTCAAGCGTCAGCTGGACGTGCTCGATCGCAACCTCGCGGACCGCCGCTACATGGCAGGCGACGAGTACACGATCGCCGATATCGCGATCTACCCATGGTACGGGGTGCTGCTGGAAGGCGGCCTGTACGGCAACGCCGCTGAATTCCTCGACGCGCCCTCCTATCGCAACGTGAATCGCTGGGCCGCCGAAATCGCCGCGCGGCCGGCGGTGAAGCGTGGCCGTCGCGTCAACCGGACCTGGGGACCGGAGGAAGAGCAGCTCGCCGAACGGCACGACGCCAGCGATTTCGGCTGATCGACGCGCCCGCCGGCGGGCGCAGGGGCCGCGCCACGTCGGCGGACTGCCGACAGACAATCACGCCCGCAGCCGACATCATGCGTATCGCGCCGGTGTCGCCGACGGGACCGACCAACCTGGAGCCGTTGATGCCCCAAAGCCCCTCCGAGCTGGATCTCCAAGGCTTCCAGGAATCGCTGGTCGAGGCGTCGCGCCTGGCTGTCGTGCACGCGACAGGGCTCGACGCGCCGGGCGCCGATCCCGACCTCGAGCGCTATGCGCGACTCGCCCGCCAGCTGCTGGGCACGACCGCGTGTTACATCTCCATCACCGACCACCGGCATGTATTCGTCAAGTGCGCCGCGGAAGCGGCCCCCGGTGCCGAGACGAGGCGGCTGGAAGTGGTGGCCCCGGACGTGACCTGCGCCTATGTCGCGCTGAGCGGTCGTCCCCTTGCCATCCGCGACATGCGGCTCGACCCCCGCTTCGCCAAGCATGCCGAGGAAGCGTCGCCGGGGCTCTTCTCCTATCTCGGGGTGCCGCTGATGGTGCGCGGGCGTCCGGTCGGCGCCGTCTGCGTGCTCGACGATACGCCCCGTGACTGGCTGGCAGGAGAGGTCGACACGCTGAACGAACTCGCCGAGACCACCGGCAAATGGATCGAGCTGCTGAGGCACGCCGAACTGTCGGCGCTGATGCTGGAGGAACGTGAAGTCCGCTACCGGGCGATCACCGAAGACGCACCGCTGGTCGCGTTCCAGGCCGGCGCCGACGGCAACCTCCTGTATGTGAACCGCTACACGGAAACGTTCACCGGCCGGCCGCTCGCCGAGCTCTGCGGTCTGGGCTGGCTCGAGTGCGTGGGCGCGCAGTACCGGGATGCCGCGCTCGCCGACTGGCAGCGCATTCGCGCATCCGGCCAGGCCGGCGGCATGGAGTACCCGGTGCGTCGTGCGGACGGCTGCTACCGGACGCTGCATCTGCGGGCCCAGCCGGTCAGGGCCGACGACGGGCGCGTGCTGTACTGGGTCGGCATCGGCATCGACGTGGAGCAGCGCAAGCTGGCCGAGGCCCAGGTGCGGATGAACCAGGACCGCTTCATGATGGCGCTGGACGCGGGACAGCTCGGCTTCTGGGACTGGAACATCGTCACCAACGAAGTCGTTTTCGCCGGCCACTGGGGAAGCATCCTCGGCTACGGCCTGGACGAGCTCGCACCCAACCTCGGCACCTGGGAACAGTTCATCCATCCGCAGGACGAACCCGGCGTGCGGGCGCTGCTGCACGACCACCTCGAAGGCCGCACCGGGTATTACGAGTCGGAACACCGGCTGCGCCATCGCGATGGCAGCTGGCGCTGGGTGCTGGATCGCGGACGCGTCGTCGAGCGCACGCCCGACGGCCGCCCCCTGCGCGCGCTGGGCACGCATGCCGACATCACCACGCGCAAGGAGGCCGAGCTCGCGCTGCTGCTCGCCGAGGGACGCACGCAGCTCGCGATGGAAATCGCGTCGGTCGCGAGCTGGGACACCGATCTCATCCACGAAGAGACGCACTGGTCCCGCAGCCTGTGCTCGATGCTCGGTTACGAACCGGCGGCAGTCGGACCGTCGCCGCTCGCCCTGTGGCGCGAACTCCTGCCGCGCGAGGACTTCGAGATCGTCGGCGCCGAGTGGGAGCGTGCAGCGCGCGAGCGCGACGTCTTCCGCTGCGAGCACCGCATGCGCCGCATCGATGACGGCCGTCTGCTGTGGGTGGACACCGCCGGGCGTTTCTTCTTCGACCAGACCGGCCGCGCCGAGCGCTTCGTCGGCGTGTGCGTCGACATCACCGAGCGCAAGCAGGCCGAGGCGGTGCTGCAGGATTCGGCGCGCCGCAAGGACGAATTCCTCGCGATGCTCGCGCACGAACTGCGCAACCCGCTGGCCCCGATCATCAATGCGATGGAGCTCCTGCGCGAGTCGCTCCCGGCCGACACGGCGCTGGCGGGTGCGCATGCGATGATCGAGCGCCAGGTCCGGCAACTGGTCCACCTCGTCGATGACCTGCTGGATGTGTCGCGCGTGTCGCGCGGCCGCATCGTGCTGAAGAAAGCGCCGGTCCCGCTCGTGGACGTGGTGCGGCAGGCGGTGGAGACGACCCACACGCTGATCGACTCACGCGGCCACAGCCTGCACCTTGACCTGCCCGCGAACAGCGACGAGGTGGTCGTCGATGGCGACTTCATCCGCCTGGCGCAGGTCGTCAGCAACCTGCTGAACAACGCCGTCAAATACACCGACCACGGCGGCCGTATCGAGATTGCAGTGGCGCGCCGCGAGAACGCCGGCGAGCCGCTCGCGGAGATCCGCGTGCGCGACAACGGGCGCGGCATCGACCCCCACGTGCTCGGCAATGTCTTCGACCTTTTCTACCAGGCGGACAACAGCCTCGACCGCGCCGAGGGCGGACTCGGCATCGGCCTGTCGCTGGTCAGGCGCCTCGTCGAGAAGCACGGTGGCCGCGTCACGGGCCACAGCGCGGGCCGCGGACTCGGCAGCGAGTTCGTGGTGCGCCTGCCCTGTGTCGACGCCACCCGGGGCGAGGTCGCCCGCCCACGCGACGAACGCCCGTCCGGGCGGGCGAAGGCCACGCGCATCCTGGTGGTCGACGACAACCGCGACGCCACCGACAGCCTCGCGCTGCTGCTCGAGATGCACGGGCACGATGTAATCTCGGCCTACGAAGGCCGCGCCGTGCTCGACCTGGCCGCGCGCGAGAAGCCTTCCGTCGTGCTGCTCGACATCGGCCTTCCCGATGTCGACGGCTTCGAGATCGCGCGCCGGCTGCGCGCCGATCCACGCACGGCGCACATGGTGCTGGTCGCGCTGACCGGCTACGGCCAGGCTGAAGACCTCGAGAATTCGCGCCGCGCCGGCTTCGATCACCACCTCGTCAAACCAGCGGCGGTCGACCGTATCCTCGCCCTGGTTCCCTAGTGACGCGGCGGGCGGGGCAAAGCGCTTCACCGCTCCCACCCCGGGAGAGGTCGACGCCGGAGACGGCGGGTGAGGGGCGGGAGAGTCGAAGATGCGCGCGTGCCGCCCTTGGCGGGCTTCCCGAAAAATGATCAGAGTCATTTTTGCTGCAGCAGCCGATCCGTAAGCTCCAGCCATGGAATGCATATGCGGAGGAACGGCTGCGTGACAGACCAGGCACCGACCCACACGCTCGTGGCGCGCTATGCGCCCATCGCGAAAGACCCCTCGGCCGCGTCGCAGCCGCCGAACCTCGCCGACTATGCGACGACCCGCGCCACATTCTCCTGGGACGCCGCGCGCCGGCTGCTCGACCACCTGCCCGGCGACCGTGGCCTGAACATCGCGCACGAGGCCGTGGACAGGCACGCCGCAGGGCCGCGCGCCGGGCGCGTCGCCCTGCGCTGGATCGGGCGCACAGGGGCGCGCCGCGACCTCACCTACCGCGAACTCCGCGCCGAGACCAACCGCTTCGCGAATGCCTTGCAGGCCCTCGGAGTCGCGGCCGGTGAGCGGGTGTTCGTGCTCGCCGGGCGCATTCCGGAACTCTATGTCACCGTGCTCGGTGCGCTGAAGGCGCGCTGCGTGGTGTCGCCGCTCTTCTCGCAGTTTGGACCGGAGCCGCTGGCCACGCGCCTGTCGCTCGGCGACGGCCGCGTGCTGGTGACGACCGAGGCGCTCTACCGGCGGAAGATCGAGGGCCTGCGCGCGCAACTGCCCGGCCTGCGCCACGTCATCCTGGTGGGCGACAACGGCGCGCCGACCAGCGTCGTCGATACGCTCGACTGGCAGGCTACCGTGCGCGCGCAAGCGGCCGACTTCGACATCCCGCCGACCGCGCCGGGCGATATGGCGCTGCTGCACTTCACGAGCGGTACGACCGGCCGGCCGAAGGGCGCCGTGCACGTGCACGAGGCGGTCGTCACGCATCACGTCACGGGCATCTACGCGCTCGACCTCCACGACGACGACATCTTCTGGTGCACCGCCGACCCCGGCTGGGTCACCGGCACGAGCTACGGCATCATCGCGCCGCTGACGAACGGCGTGACGAACGTGGTCGTCGAGGCGGAGTTCGACGCCCAGACCTGGTACCGCGTGCTGCAGGACGAAAAAATCTCCGTCTGGTACACCGCGCCGACCGCCATCCGCATGATGATGAAGCTCGGCAGCGAAGCGCTGCGCGACTACGACCTCTCGCGGCTGCGCTTCATGGCAAGCGTCGGCGAACCGCTGAATCCCGAAGCGGTCGTGTGGTCGACGCAGGCCTTCGGCCGGCCCTTCCACGACAACTGGTGGCAGACGGAAACCGGCGGCATCATGATTTCCAACTACGCGGGCGTGACGGTGAAGCCCGGCTCGATGGGCCTGCCGCTGCCGGGCATCGACGCCGCGCTCGTCGAGCGCGCCGCCGACGGTGCGATAACGCTCGTCGACACGCCGCTGACCGAGGGTGAACTCGCGCTCCGGCGCGGCTGGCCGTCGATGATGCGTGACTATCTCAACGAGCACGCGCGCTACGAGAAGTGCTTCGTCGGCGACTGGTACCTGACCGGGGACCTCGCGGTGCGCGACGAGGACGGCTACTACTGGTTCGTCGGCCGCGCGGACGACGTCATCAAGTCGTCCGGCCATCTCATCGGCCCCTTCGAGGTCGAGAGTGCGCTGATGGAACACCCGGCCGTCGCCGAGGCCGGCGTGATCGGAAAGCCGGATCCGGTGGCCGGCGAGATCGTGAAGGCCTTCGTCGCCCTCAAGCCGGGCTTCGAAGGCAGCGAGGCCCTGCGGCGTGAACTGCTGGGCCATGCGCGCAAGCGCCTCGGCGCGGCGGTCGCGCCGAAGGAAATCGATTTCCGCTCGAACCTGCCGAAGACGCGCAGCGGCAAGATCATGCGGCGCCTGCTGAAGGCCCGCGAACTGGGTCTGCCCGAAGGCGATCTGTCCACGCTCGAGAGTGACGAAAAGCGATGAGCCACAAGCCCCATCTGGACCACGCGCACCTGCTGGCGCTCCTCGGCACGATGATCCGCATCCGGGCCTTCGAAGCGAAATGCGCCGAGCTCTACCAGCGCCAGAAAATCCGCGGCTTCCTGCATCTCTACGACGGCGAGGAAGCAATCTCGACCGGCGTGATGACGACGCTGGGTCCCGACGACGCCGTAGTCGCGACCTACCGCGAACACGGCCAGGCCATCGCGCGCGGAATCCCGATGACCCTGCTGATGGCCGAACTCTACGGCAAGCTCGAGGGCTGCTGCCGCGGACGCGGCGGCTCGATGCACGTGTTCGATCGCTCCCGGCGCTTCCTCGGGGGCAACGCGATCGTCGGCGGCGGCCTGCCGCTCGCGCTCGGTGTCGCGCTGGCCGACCGCATGCGGGGCAAGACGGCCGCCACCGCCTGCTTCTTCGGCGAAGGCGCGGTCGACGAAGGGGAATTCCACGAGACCCTGAACCTCGCCGCGCTGTGGAAGCTGCCGCTGCTGTTCGTCTGCGAGAACAACCTGTACTCGATGGGCACGCCGCTCGCGGTCGCGGAAGCCCAGACCGACATCCGCACCAAGGCCGCGAGCTATGGCATCCCGAGCGAAGTGGTCGACGGCATGGACGTGATCGCGGTCGAGGTCGCGGCGCTGCGCGCGCTGGATGCGATTCGCGCCGGCGAGGGGCCACGCTTCCTCGAATGCCGCACCTATCGCTTCCGTGCGCACTCCATGTTCGACGCCCAGCTCTACCGCGACAAGGATGAAATCGAGCAGTGGAAGTCGCGGGGTCCGATCGTGCGTTTCCGCGGCTGGCTCGAGCAGAGCGGGCTCGCGTTCGAGGACGAGGTCGCCCGGCTCGAGCAGGCGGCCGACGCCGAAGTGGCCGCGGCGGTCGAATTCGCCGAAGCCGGCAGCTGGGAGTCGGTCGACGATCTGGAGCGCTTCGTGACGATGGACGAGGTGCCGGCATGAGCGCGGAAGTGGTCACCTACCGCGAAGCGATCCGGCGCGCAATCCGCGAGGCGATCCAGCGCGACCCACGCGTGTTCCTGATGGGCGAGGACGTCGGCCGCTACGGCGGCTGCTACGCGGTCACCAAGGGCCTGATGCAGGAACTCGGCGAGGACCGCATCCGCGACACGCCGCTGTCGGAAAGCGCCTTCGTCGGCGCCGGCATCGGCGCGGCGATTGCCGGCATGCGCCCGATCGTCGAAGTGATGACGGTGAACTTCAGCCTGCTCGCGCTCGACCAGATCGTGAACAACGCCGCGACCATCCCGCACATGTCGGGCGGCCAGTTCGCCGTGCCCGTGGTGATCCGCATGGCGACCGGCGCCGGCAAGCAGCTGGCCGCGCAGCACTCCCATTCACTCGAGGGCTGGTACGCGCACGTTCCCGGCCTGCGCATCCTCGCGCCGGCGACGATCGAGGACGCGCGGCACATGCTGGCCGCGGCGCTGGCCGATCCGAACCCCGTGCTGATCTTCGAGCACGTGATGCTCTACAACATGGAAGGCGAGCTCAACCCGGCGGTGACTGCCGTCGACATCACGCAGGCAAAGGTGCGCCGCGCCGGCAACGACGTCACGCTCGTGACCTATGGCGGCAGCCTCGGCAAGACCTTGCAGGCGGCCGAGACGCTCGCCGCTGAGGGCATCGAGGCGGAGGTCGTCGACCTCCGGGTGTTGCGGCCGCTCGACATGGCGACCGTGGCGGCTTCGGTCGCGCGAACCCGTCGCTGCGTGATCGTCGACGAGGGCTGGCGCAGCGGCTCGCTCGCCGCCGAAATCGGCATGCGGCTTGCCGAAGGTCCGGTGTTCTTTGAACTCGATGCGCCGCTCGCGCGCGTGTGCAGTGCCGAGGTGCCGATTCCCTACGCGGCCCACATGGAACAGGCGGCGCTGCCGCAGGCGGCCACGATCGCGGCGACCGCGCGAGGCCTGGTGAAGCCGCAGTGAGCGATTTCCTGATGCCCTCGCTGGGGGCTGACATGGAGTCCGCGATTCTCGTCGAGTGGTCGGTCAAACCCGGCGCCACGCTCAGGCGGGGTGACATCATCGGCGTGGTCGAGACGGAAAAGGGCGCGATCGAAATCGAGGTCTTCGAGGACTGCGTGGTCGAGGAGCTCGTCGTCGAGGTCGGCACGGAGGTCAAGGTCGATGGCGTGCTGGCGCGGCTGCGCGGCATGCAGGAGGCGGCCGTTGCCCCCACCGCGCCGCGGCCAGACGCCCC
>CALRPY020000028.1:0-57156 GCA_943370145.1 Hydrogenophaga intermedia
AGTGGTAATACGGTGTATCGCTCGTGCTTACGAGCAGTGAACGGGGACGCGTCATCCTTGGAACCTCCGGCAAATGACCGGCTTCCTTGCCGGCCTATCCACGCTAACGGGGCGGAGCGTTGATGTGCAATACGACAGGTGTCCCGTAACTCCCGATGGGTGTCCCGGCGCGGGATACGACGGGTGTCCCGTAACTCCCGCGTAACTCCCGCGGCGTGTGTGATGGGTGTCCCGGCGCGTGCGGCGTGTGTGATGGGTGTCCCGGCGCGTGTCCTCGGCGCGTGGGTGTCCCGGCACGTGTGATGGGTGTCCCGGCGCGTGCTCTTCCCGGCGCGTGCTCTTAGCCTGCCACCAAGCTACTGTCTCGCGCGCGCCGCGTAATAGTCAGCCAGCTCACGCAGTGCGCGCGGACAATCGCCGTTGAATACCGGCCCGTGCATCAGGCCCAGTGACCGCGGCGCGAGATCGGCCAGTCGCTGAATCGTCGGCGCGGTCTGTGGCGTCAGCGCGGTCGCACCGAAGATTTCCTCGGCGGCGATCGCCGGCCCCAGGGGGTCGGCTGTCGACAGCGCCGCGCAGTCGCCGATGCGGGTGAACAGGTCACCACAGAGTAGCAGTCCCGTGGATTCCTCAAGCATGAGGCCCGCGTCCCAGCAGTGCGGCACGTGCGGCGTCGCGAGGTAACGGACACGCTTGCCACCGAGATCCAGCGCTGCGCCGTCCTCGAGCGCACGCGGCGGCCGAATCGCGCTGTCGTTGACCGACAGCATGCAGCCAATTGCGCCGACTGCGATCCGGGCCCCAGGGCAAGCGCCAAGCCACTCGTTCATTGCACCGGATTCATCCGCTTCCCAGTGCCCGAACGAAATCCAGCACAGCCGCGACAACGGCATCACGCTGGCCACGGCCGCGGAGACCGCCGGGAACAAGGTCCGCATGCCGCAATGGAACAGCAATGGTTCATCCGCGTCGACGAGATATTGATTGAACGCAAGATTCGCCTGGGGAACGTAGGTCGAAACCCGGTAAATGTCTGACGCCACTTCATCAATGGTCGTGTCCACGGCGGTCCTCCCGAGGTCGTGAGAGCGGATTGAAATGCGCCAAGACAGTCTAGGTCTGGAAAACACCCAACCTTGGTCCAGCGCGCCGTGCTTCTGTAGGCCAATGGCGCGATCTGGCGCACCGGCTCAGCGCGTGCGCCCGCCTGGGTTCGATATTCGCACGGGGCCGACAAATCAATCCGGCAGGTCGAGGCATGCCCAGCACGTCTCGTCTACTGCTATTCCGGTTTGCCAAGCCTGCGACAGCGGGCACAATATCCAAGCCCTTCACGCGCCCATAGCTCAGCTGGATAGAGTACCTGGCTTCGAACCAGGTGGTCGGCGGTTCGACGGACTCGCGCAGCGAGTCCGGACGCACGCAGTGCGCCCCGCAGGGGAGAGCAAACGCGGCGGCGTTTGCGAATCAATCCTTCTGGGCGAGGCGGCCACAGGCCGCCTTGTAGCCGGCAATACCGCTTTGCCATGACTGTCGCCGCAGGCACAATAGTTTCGTACCGCACGCGCCCATAGCTCAGCTGGATAGAGTACCTGGCTTCGAACCAGGTGGTCGGAGGTTCGAATCCTTCTGGGCGCGCCACTCCATACACCACCATCCGGCGCACGGACCGCATCGGGGCCATCCGAACCGACGCGAACCAGTGCCACCGGACGCAGACGAGGAGCCCGTCATGGAAATCGGCGTCGCCCAACTCATGCCCATGTTCGCTTACGAGAATCTCTCGGAAGCGCAGATGTACGCCGACGAGATCGCGCTCGGCGTAGCGGCGGACGAACTCGGCTACGACCACCTCTGGGTCGTCGAGCACCACTTCGAGGACTATTCGCTGTGCCCGGACAACTTCGTCTACCTGGCGCACATGGCCGCACTGACGAAGCGCATCAAGCTCGCGACCGGCGCGGTCATCCTGCCGTGGAACCTGCAGCCGCTGCGGGTGGCGGAGAAGATGGCGCTGCTGGATCAACTGTCGAACGGTCGCGCGATCCTCGGCATGGGCCGCGGCCTCGCGCGGCGCGAGTTCGACCAGTTCGGAATCCCGATGAGCGAGTCGCGTGAACGCTACGACGAGGCTGCGCCGCTGATCCTCGAAGCGCTCGAGACCGGCTGGTTCCCGGAGCACCACGGGAAGTACTTCTCGCAACCCCGCGCCCCGCTGCGACCCGCCCCGCTGTCGAACGCATGGCGCGAGACGCGCTTCACGCAGGTCGCCATGAGTCCCGATTCGGCCGAAGAAGCCGCAAGGCTGGGCGCGCAGATGATGGCGTTCAACTACAAGCCACCGGCGCAGATGAAGCAGGAGTACGAGGACTACAAGGCCGCATTCCGTCGTTACCAGGGCCGCGAGCCGCGCCCCATGGTGCTGACCGAAATGATGATCTGCGACCGGGACGCGTCCCGCGCCCGTGAACACGCGGAGAAGTACATCGCCAACTACGGTATCTCGGTGCTGGATCATTACGAGATGCTGGGCGAGCAGTTCAAGGCAAGCGGCGGCTACGACACCTATGCCGATGCGGCAGCGGCCATGCGCAGCGTCGGCAAGGAAGCAATCATCAAGGGCTACGTCGAGCAGCAGGTGTGGGGCACGCCCGATCAGATACTCCGCAAGTTCGAGGAGCGTTTCGACTTCATGGGTGAGTACGGCATCCTGTGCGTGTTCCGCTATGGCGGCGCGCCGCTGGACGTCGCGATGAACAGCATGACGCTGTTCGCGCAGGAGGTGATGCCGGTGCTCCGCCAATGGAGCACGGACAGGCAACAACGGCAGGCAGTCGCGAGCGCGGGCTGAAGCGTCCAGGGACCAAGCGCTCCGAAGAACACAGTCACGCGCGCCCAGTGGCCGCACGACGAATTCGGGGCGCTTGATTTCAACTGCACGGCACCGATTCGAAACATTTGCTGTCCTTATCGGAATACAGGGCGTAGTATGCAGGTCACTACATACCTGCGTGGCGATAAAAAGCGGCGCAGACGCTCGTAATAAAGTCCCCGTCGACTCTTCCCCTCTTCGGCCACTTCATTAGCGATCAAGAATTTGCCGTAACACGGCAAGTCGGTACGCGGCAGACTTGTGTCATTGACTCCGCGCGTCGAGACGACTGACAAAGCACAAAATTATCGTTGTGAGATTTGAATGAATATATATGTTGGCAATCTTGCCTATGGCGTCACCGACGCCGACCTGCGCGGCCTGTTCTCCGCTTCCGGTGAAGTTTCGACCGCGTCCGTGATCATGGACAAGTTCTCCGGTGAGTCGAAGGGTTTCGCGTTCGTCGAAATGCCGAACAATGCACAGGGCCTCGCCGCCATCAAGGCGCTGAACGAGCACCCGCTGCAGGGGCGCAACATGCGTGTCAACGAAGCCAAGCCGCGCGAAGCACGGCCGGCGCGTCGCGATTCGTACTGACGCCTGCGCTCCCCGGAGCGCCGAAAGGGCCGCCTGTTTCAGGCGGCCTTTTTTTTGCCCGCTGGCCCTGGGCGGCACGCTCGCCTTGCATATCAGGCTGCGCCCCCTTCGGCGTTCAGACCCCCTCGACGACCCGCAGGTCCCGCGTCACGCCGCCATCCAGCGCCTGCAGCGCGGCCTGGTAAGGTGCGCCGTCGTGGCAGGCCACGGCCGCTTCGATCGAGTCGAATTCGATGATCACCGTGCGCTGCAGGATGCCCGCCTCGTAGGCTTTTACCGCCATGCCGCGCGCCAGGAACCTGCCGCCGGCCTCGAGAATGGCCGGCCCCGCCAGCTTCGCATAGGCGGCGAGCTTTTCTTCATCATGGATCGCGTGATACGCGCTCACCCAATAGGCCTTGGCCATGCTGTCCTCCCGGAGGTTGTTGTTCGTGCCTGAACCTTACATGCACGAACACGCGGCCGTCACGGGCTGCGCGGCCGTTTCGGCCAGATGAAACCAGGGGCCCGCGCGTCCTGCCCGGCACCGGCCGCCGCTTCGCGCAGCTTGTCCTTCCTGCTCTTGCGCTTGCCCTTGATACCGCCGTTGCCCGGCGCAGGCGTGGCGGTTTCCGTCGGCTCGAATCCTTCGAGGGTCTCGCGCGGCAGGTCGAGCGCATGGCGCTTCTCGATCAGCCGGAAATGCGCCGCGCTGTCGGCGGTCACGAAACTCACGGCGACGCCGGCGGCGCCGGCGCGTCCGGTGCGCCCGATGCGATGGAGGTAGTCGTCCGTCGAGCGGGGTAGATCGTAGTTGACCACCGCGGGCAGGCCCGAGATGTCGATGCCGCGCGCGATGAGATCGGTTGCCAGCAGCACCCGCAGCCGCTCCGCCTTGAAGTCCTCCAGCGCCTGCGTCCGCGCGGCCTGGGCGAGTTCGCCGTGCAGCGCCGCCGCGGGGATGCCCTGGCGTCGCAACTTCTCGGCGACATGCTCGGTGGCATACCGGGTCGCCACGAAGACCAGCACGCGCGACCAGCCGTGCACGGTGAGGAGATGGCGCAGCAGCCGCGTGCGCTGCGCGCGATCGACCAGGATGGCCCGCTGCTCGATGCGCGGCGTGGTGACCTCGCTTGCAGGAACGTCGATGCGCACGGGTTCATGGAGCAGTGCTGCCGCGAGCGACTGCACCCCGGGCGGAAAGGTCGCAGAGAACAGCAGGTTCTGCCGCCGTGCCGGCAACAGCCCGAGGATGCCCGCAAGCTCGTCGGCGAAGCCGAGATCGAGCAGGCGGTCCGCCTCGTCGAGCACGAGGGTCGTCACCGCGTTCAGCTTCACCGCGTTGTGATCGACGAGATCGAGCAGGCGACCCGGGGTCGCGACGACGACATCCGCGCCGCCGCGCAAGGCCATCATCTGGGGATTGATCGACACCCCGCCGCAGGCCGTCACGATCCTGAGCCGACGGCTCGCGAAGCGCGCGTACGCGACGAAGGCGGCGCCCACCTGGGCGGCGAGTTCGCGCGTCGGCACCAGCACCAGCACGCGCAGGGAGGCCGGCGCGTCCGCCGCCTCGCAGCGCTCGACCAGCGGCAACGCGAATGCCGCGGTCTTGCCCGAGCCGGTCTGCGCGCAGGCCCACACGTCCTGCCCGCGCAGCACGGCCGGAATGGCCGCCCGCTGCACCGGGGTCGGCGTCACGTAGCCGCGGGCCGTCGCCGCGTGCTGACCGGCCGGGCCCAGGCCCAGCGACGCGAAATCCGCCATCAGTCCACCAGTTCGCGCACGCGGAAAGTGCGGCCCTTGATTTTCCCGGCGCGCAGTCCCGCCAGCGCCTGCGCCCGCGAACCCTGCCCGATGGCGACATAGGTGCGCGTCGGGAAGACATCAATCCTGCCGACCGCGTCGGCGGCCAGGCCTGCGCTGCCGGTCAGTGCGCCGAGCAGATCGCCCGGCCTGAGCTTGTCCTGGCGCCCGGCGTCGACCACCAGCGTGATGAAGGGCGCCGGTTGCGGGCGCCCAGACGGGGCGGGCACGGGCGCCCAGCGCACGGCCTCGGACTGGCTGTTGGCAATCGCCAGTGCACGCGGGACTTCGCTCGCCGCGCAGAGATTGAGCGCCAGTCCGCTGCGGCCGGCACGGCCGGTGCGGCCGATCCGGTGCAGGTGGCTGTCGGTGTCGGTGGCGAGTTCGTAGTTGACGACCATCGCGAGCTCCGCGATGTCGAGCCCGCGCGCTGCGACGTCGGACGCGACCAGCACCGTGGCACTGTGGTTGGTGAAGCGGACCAGCATCTCCTCCCGCTCGCGTTGCTCCAGTTCGCCGTGCACGGCCAGCACGGGAAAGCCGCGCGCCGCCAGCTCGGCCGCCACCGCGCGCACCTGCTGTCGCGTGTTGCAGAACACGACGGCCGAGGCCGGCCGGTGTTCGAGCAGCAGCGCGCACAGTGCCGCGGTCTTCCGCGTGGGCTCCACCTCGAAGAAGAACTGGGCAATCTGCGGCTGCGCCTGCGCATCGTCGATCGTGACCGCGAGCGGCCTGCGCTGCAGGCGGCGACTGATGCTGCGCACGCCCTCGGGAATCGTCGCCGAGAACAGCAGGGTCTGGCGGCTTCCCGGCAAGGCCCTGACGATCGTGTCGATGACCTCGAAGAAGCCCATGTCGAGCATGCGATCGGCCTCGTCGAGCACCAGCACCTTCACGGCCTTCAGGGGCAGCGCACCCTTTTCCATCAGCTCCTGCACCCGCCCCGGCGTGCCGACGACCACGTGCGGCTCATGCGCGAGCGACGCCAGCTGCGGGCGCAGCGGAATGCCGCCGCAGAGCGTCAGCACCTTCACGTTGGGGAGCGCGCGCGCCAGGCGACGGATTTCGCGGCTGACCTGGTCCGCCAGCTCCCGCGTCGGGCACAGCACGAGGCCCTGCAGCGTGGTCACCGTGGGATCGAGCGCCGCCAGCAGGCCTAGCGCAAAAGCGGCGGTCTTGCCACTGCCGGTATGCGCCTGCGCGACGACGTCCCCGCCGGCCAGGATGGTCGGCAGGCTCGCGGCCTGCACCGGCGTCATTTCGACGTATTCGACGTCGGCCAGGCCCTCGATCAGGGGGGCAGGCAGATTCAGTTCGGAAAACAGCATCGTGTGGGGGGCGCCTCGCGCGCGGATTGGGGGGATTGAACGGGTGGGGAGCGGCAACGGGCGGAAGCGTGCGGGTGTCATCGGCCCGTGCGCGATCATCTCACGTCAGGCCGGCCGAGGGATCACGCGCCGGCCGGTGCGCCAGGTTCGGGCGGGCGGCAGGCTCAGTCCGGTGGCGTCGCGCCGCTGCTGCCGGTACCCGCTTCGAGGATGCCGTGCGCAATCGCCAACCGCACGAGTTCCGCGCTGCTGCGCACGCCCAGCTTGTCACGCAGCCGGCCAATCGCGTTCGACACCGACTTCGCGGTGATCGACAGCGCGTCGCCGATTTCACCGGTGCTCCGGCCCTGCACCGTCAGGCGGAAGATCTCGAATTCGCGCGGGGACAGGGCCTCCAGTGGATTCTTCTCGTTCATGAGGCCGGCATTGACAAGGGCAATCGCGACGTCGTGGCTGATGTGCCGGCCACCGCCCAGGGCGGTACGGATGGCCGTGACCAGTTCTTCCGGCGGGCTGGTCTTGGTGACGTAGCCGCAGGCGCCGGCGCGCAGCGCACGGGACGCGAACAGCGGATCATCGTGCATCGAGAACACCACCGTGCGGGCGGACGGATTGCGGGCGCCGATGCGGCGCAGGGTATCGAAGCCGCTGCTCTTCGCCATCGACAGGTCCAGCACGACCATGTCGGGATCATGTTCGAGGTAACTGCGGTAGGCTTCCTCGCCATCGGCTGCTTCCCAGATGCGACTGACGCCAGCCCGCTGCAGGAGATCGCGACAGGCCTTGCGAATCATCGCGTGGTCGTCGACCAGCAGCACCGAAATATTGGGGAATTTGTCCATGAATGAAACAACCGGTCAACCAAGCCCACGCCGCGCGGCAGCGCCGCATCGGGCATGCTCATGATACCGGAACGCCTGCTCGAAGCGGCTTCCCTCAAGCTGCGCATCCTGCTGATGGCGGCGGCCATCATGCTGGCCGCGCTGGGCGGCGGCACCGTGTTCCTGGTGCACAACGCGCGTGACGCCATCGCATCCGAGGTACAGTCGTCGATGCACCTCGCCAGGACCCTGCTGGCCGCGGCCATCTCGGTCAGCGCGCAAGCCGGTGAACTCGACGTCACCGCGATTGCGCGCGCCCTCGGCGACATGCGTCACGTGCGGGTGGTGACGGCGCAGGGCAATGGCGCCGCCAGTGCGCTGGCGTCGGCGGTCGCCGGTCGCGGCGAGGTACCGGGCTGGTTCGAGCGGCTGATGGCGCCGGACGACCCCGGACTCGAGCAGCTGGTGGTGCGGGTCGGCGCCGGCGAGCACGCGATAGCCATCATCGGCGACCCGCATGATGAGCTGCGGGAAATCTGGAACGACGTCCGCATCGCGGCAGTATTCATCGTGGCCGGCGCGAGCGTGCTGCTGGGCCTTCTCTTCGTGGCAATCCATCTGGGCCTGCGTCCCCTGTCGCGCCTGCTCGTCGCGTTCGAGGCACTTGGCCAGGGCCGCTTTTCCAGTCGCGTCAACGAAAGTGCGGCGCCGGAATTGCGCAGGATCCACCAGGGCTTCAACCAGGTCGCGGCCGTGCTCGAACGCATGGTCGACGACAATCGTCACCTCACCGAGACCCTGATGTCGGTCCAGGAGGACGAACGCAAGATGCTGGCCCACGACCTGCACGACGAAATGGCGCCGCATCTCTTCTGCATCCGCGTCGCGCTGGGCGCGGCGCGGGACGCCGAACCCTCGCCACCGGTGCGCGACCAGCTCGACGAGATCGATCGCGACGTCGTCCATCTGCAGACGCAGGTACGCCAGATGCTGACGCGCCTGCGGCCGCACGCGCTCGAGTCATTCGGGCTGGAAGGCGCGCTCGGCGACCTGGTCGCCTCGTGGCGGCAGCGCGCGCCAGCCGTCGAGTGGTCGCTGCGGATGGACGAACTCGACGAGGAACTGCCGGACCACATCGCCACGGATCTGTACCGGGTGATCCAGGAATGCCTGACGAACATCGCGCGGCACGCCGGCGCCCGGCATGCGCGCGTGACGCTGGTCGCCCTGCGCCCGGTCGAAGCCGAGGGCGCCGCAACGCTGCGGGTGACGGTGGAAGACGATGGACATGGCTTCACGGCGGACGCACCGCGCGGCTACGGCATCCTCGGCATGCGGGAGCGGGTGAGGCGCCTCGGCGGCCGGATCCGCTTCGATTCCGGCGCCGGCGGCACGCGGGTCCACATCGAGCTGCCAGCCGGGCCGGCGGCCCCTGGCCCGGCCTCGGCGCCGCAGTGAATCGTGGGGGCCTTCGCGCCGGCGCCGAGCCGCCGGCACAGGCGCGCCCCCCACGGCAGCAGCAGTGCAGCGAGGAGCGCGGCGAGGGCCGCCGTCAGCCACACGACGATGAGGTAGACGCCGATCGCGTTCGTGACCCAGGCATGGGGGCTGCTCATGGCGCGCCTTGCCCGGGCGCGCCGCAGCGACAGCGAACATCGACAACGGCAGGCTTCATGCGTGGCACCTCATCCCGTGCAGGAGCGGCGCGACTCGCCCTCGAAGAAAGGTGCCGATGTCCGGAGCCATCGGCACCAGGCGCAGACCCGATGTGTGTGATTCAGGAGGAAGGCCTGTAATCGCCGATTACTATGCAGCGCGGCGAGCACCGGCGCCCAGTCGCCGATACCTCGGCGCGCGCGAGCGGATTCCCCGGATGCCTGGTGAATTTTCCCGCGTCCCTGCGTGACCCCGCCGCGCCGGGCCCAGACCTGGCGACGCTGCCGACGTTGATCAGGCAGCCAGCAGTCGCAAGGTATGCCGCGCGATCATCAGTTCCTCGTTCGTCGGCAGCACCCATGCCGAGACCGGGCTCGACGGCGTGCTGATGCGCGGCCCGCCGGTCGCGTTCGCAGCCTCGTCCAGCGCCAGGCCCAGCCACGCGGCATCGCGACACACGCGCTGCCTGATCGAGGGCGCGTTCTCGCCGATACCGGCAGTGAAGACCACCGCGTCGAGGCCGCCCAGCGCGGCGGCGAGCGAACCGAGTTCGCGACCGATACGGTAGATGAAGACGTCCAGCGCGGCCGCGGCCGCCGGGTCGCCGCTCGCGAGCAGCGTGCGCACGTCGCCGGCGATGCCCGACAGGCCCAGCAGGCCAGCGCGGTGATAGAGCAGGTCCTCCAGCGCACGGGCATCGAAGCCCCGCTCGTCCATCAGGTAGAGCAGCACACCGGGGTCGATCGCGCCGCTGCGCGTGCCCATCGGCAGCCCGTCCAGGGTGCTGAAACCCATGGTGCTCGCGACGCTGCGGCCGGCCCGCAGCGCGCACATGCTCGCGCCGTTGCCGAGATGGAGCACGACGCAGCGACCCTGCGCGGCCCGCGCGTCGACCCCCGGCAACACCGACGCGATGTACTCGCACGACAGGCCGTGGAAACCATAGCGGCGGATACCCGCGGCGTGCAGTTCGGCCGGCAGCGCATAGCGTTGGGCCACATCGGGATTGCCACGGTGGAAAGCCGTGTCGAAACACGCGACCTGCGGCAGCGCCGGCAGGCGCGCGAGGAGCGCGCCGATGGGTGCGAGATTGTGCCGCTGGTGCAGCGGCGCGAGTGGAATCAGTGTTTCGAGGTCGTCCAGCACCGCCTGGTCCACGCGCACGGGCTGGCCGTAATCGGGCCCGCCGTGCACCACGCGATGCCCCACCCCCACCAGGCGCATGCCCGTGCAGCGCGCGTCCAGGAACGCCATGACGTGGGCCAGTGCCGCGGCATGGTCCAGCGCGGTCCCTTCCCAGCGCCGCTCGGCCAGCACGCCGCCGTCGCGATCCTGCGCGAGGAAGTGCGCCGCCCCCTGGATGCCCTCGATTTGCCCGCGCAGATCGACGGTGAGTTCGTGGCCGTCGGTCAGGAACAGTGAGAACTTGATGCTGGAGGAACCGGCATTGAAGACGGCAATCGCGTCCGTCATGGGGTATCACCAGCCGCAGGCGGCATGTGTTGGGCGTGGGCCTCCAGAACCACGACGCTGCGCGCGGCGGCGGTGAACAGTCGACTCGCCAGCGGGACCTGCCGGGTGGGGTCGACGATGTCTTCCGGCGCGCTGCGTGCGGTATCCACGGCCAGGCGCCACGCGCGGCCGGCAACCCGGGGCAACTCCAGCGCCATGACTTCATCCGCCATGTTCAGTATCACGTGCAGGTCGTCCTCTTCTTCCGCGCGCCCGGCGATCGTGTAGCGTAGCAGCCGGCCACGCGCATCGGACCACGGCGGTGCAGCGAGCCCAGGCCCGTGCCAGGTGATGTCCGCGAGCTCGCGACCGGGCAGCGGCCGGCCGTCGAAGAAGCGGTTCGCCTCGAGGCCGGGATGCCGGCGGCGCAGCGCGATCATGCCGGACGTGAAGCGAAGCATCTCACGGTTGGTGTCGACCAGCGACCAATCGAACCACGACAGATCATTGTCCTGGCAGTACGCATTGTTGTTGCCACGCTGGCTGCGCAAGACTTCGTCGCCGGCGAGCAGCATCGGCACCCCGCGCGACAGCATGAGGACGGCCATGAAGTTCTTCGCCTGACGCACGCGCCGCGCGCGCACCACCGGGTCGCCGGTCGGCCCCTCGACCCCGCAGTTCCAGCTCGCGTTGTCGGTCGCGCCGTCGCGATTGTCCTCGCCATTGGCCGCGTTGCACCTGTGCTCGTGGCTCACGAGGTCGAGCAGCGTGAACCCATCGTGGCAGGTGATGAAATTGACGCCGTTCGCCGGCAGGCGTCCGTCGTCGGCATACAGATCCGCGCTACCCGCGATGCGCGTCGCGACCTCGCCGACGAGGCCAGGGTCGCCGCGCACGAATCGGCGCAGGACATCGCGATAGCGCCCGTTCCACTCGACCCACGACATCGCGGGAAACGCGCCGACCTGGTAGAGGCCGGCGGCGTCCCAGGCTTCCGCGATCACCGGCACGCGCGCGAGGCTGCGCGAGGATTCGATGGCCCAGGGCAGCAGCGGATCGGGCACCGGCTCGCCGCGCAGGTCGCGCGCGAACACGCTCGCGAGATCGAAGCGGAAGCCGTCCACGCCGAGCTGCTCCACCCAGTATTCGAGGCAGTTGACGAGAAAGGTGCTGACCATCGGGTGATTGCAGTTCACCGTGTTGCCACAGCCCGTGTAGTCAAGATAGCGCCGGCGGTCGGCCGGATCGAGGTGGTAGAACAGTTCGTTCGCAAGGCCCTTGAAATTGATCGTCGGCCCGCCATCGCCGCCCTCGGCGGTGTGGTTGAACACCACGTCGAGCAGCACCCGGATCCCGGCGCGGTGCAGGGCATCGGTGAGCTGGCGGAATTCGCGCGGTGCGCGCGTGGGATCGACGCAGTAGCGCGGGTGGGGACTGTAGAAGCTGTGGGTGCTGTAGCCCCAGTAATTGCGAAGGCCCTGCGCGCGGGCGCCCGCCGGCAGGTCCTGCTCGTCGAAGGCCATCACCGGCATCAGCTGCACGTGGGTGACGCCGAGTTCCCGCAGGTAGGGAATCTTCTCGATGAGTCCCGCGAAGGTGCCGGGCTGACGCACGCCGCTCGAGGGATGGCGCGTGAAGCCGCCGACGTGCAGCTCGTAGATGATCGCGCCGTCGAGCCCGGCGGGCGGCAGCTGTGCACGCCGCGCGGGCAGCGGCGCGGTGACGATCCCGCGTATCGGCACCGCCGACGCATCGCGTTCGTCGGCTGCGCGTGCCCGGTCCCAGCCCGCGTCGGTCACCGCGCGCGCCCACGGGTCGACCAGTTGCCTGCGTGGATTGAAGCGGCGTCCCGTCTCGCGCGTGTCGGCCGGGCCGTCCGCCCGCCACGTGTAGCAGGCGCCCGGCTCGAGGCCGACCACGAACACGTGCCAGAAGAAGAACGAGCGATGCGCCGCGGGATCGAGACCGATCACCTGGCAGGGCTTCACGCTGTCGGGCGAGGGGTACAGCAGGAGTTCGACCCGCGTGGCGTGGCGGCTGAACACGCAGAAATTGACCCCGTCGCGCAACACCGTCGCGCCCGGTGGAAAGCGTGAACCGGGACGGATTTCGTAGGCGGTCACGCCAGCCGGCATGAGCCGTGTGATGCCGGCGTCAGGCCTGCCTCGGCGGCCGGCCGCGGTTCAGAACGGCCACACCCAGTTGGTGATTTCATCGCGGTCGGTGCCATGCTCGTGCGCATACGAGAGGTTCATGATGATTTCGTTCTTCATTTCTTCCTTCAGGTAGGCGGCACGGTCGGCCAGGCCCGGCACGCGGTCGACGACGTCGATCACCAGCGTGTAGCGGTCGGTCTGGTTGAGGATCGCGAGCTCGAGCGGCGTGTTGATGTTGCCCTCCTCCTTGTAGCCGCGCACATGGATGTTCTCGTGGTTCCTGAAGCGATAGGCGAGCTTGTGGATGAGCCAGGGGTACCCGTGGAAATTGAAGATCACCGGGCGGTCGGTCGTGAACAGGCTGTCGAACTCGCGGTCACTCATGCCGTGCGGATGCTCGCTCGCCGGCTGCATCTTGAACAGATCGACCACATTGACGAAACGCACCTTCAGATCCGGCAGGTGCTGGCGCAGAATGGCCGTCGCGGCCAGCGCCTCCTGCGTCGCTACGTCGCCGCAGGAGGCCATCACCACGTCCGGCACCACGCCGCGATCGTTGCTCGCCCGCGGCCAGATCCCGGCGCCCTTGGTGCAATGGACGATGGCCTCGTCGATGGTCGTGAACTGCAGGTGCTTCTGCTTGTCGGCGACGATGACGTTGATGACGTCGGTCGAGCGCAGGCACTGGTCAGCCACCACCAGCAGCGTGTTGGCGTCGGGCGGGAGGTAGATGCGGGTCACGCTCG
Organism: Hydrogenophaga intermedia; assembly: GCA_943370145.1. GTDB lineage: Bacteria > Pseudomonadota > Gammaproteobacteria. Next base: position 13,414 of record CALRPY020000028.1, read on the forward strand.
GGCTCTTGTTCGTCACGAGGTCGATGAAGCCCGGATCCTGGTGCGAGAAGCCGTTGTGGTCCTGCCGCCAGACGGTCGACGAAAGCAGGATGTTCTGCGCCGAAACCGACGCGCGCCAGGGCACGTGGTTCTTGCTGACGTCCAGCCACTTCGCGTGCTGGTTGAACATCGAGTCGATCACGTGCGCGAAGGCTTCGTAGGTGTGGAAGAAACCATGGCGACCGGACAGCAGGTAGCCTTCCAGCCAGCCGATCAGCGTGTGCTCCGACAGCATCTCCATCACGCGCCCGTCGCGCGACAGTTCGCCGCCATCCTCGTCCTCGGGCAGCAGGTCGGCCATCCAGGCCTTCTTGCTGACCTCGTACACCGCCTGCAGCCGGTTGGAGGCGGTCTCGTCGGGACCGAACAAGCGGAAATTCGTCATGTTCCGGCGCATCACGTCGCGCAGGAATTCGCCGAGCGGGCGCGTGTTCTCGTGCAGCACCTTCCCCGCGTGGGCGACGTCCACCGCGTAGTCGCGGAAATCCGGCAGCTTCAGATCGCGGCGCAGGAGGCCGCCGTTCGCGTGGAGATTCGCGCTCATGCGCCGATGCCCCTTGGGCGCGAGTTCGCGCAACTCGGACACCAGGCGCCCGTCGGCATCGAACAGCTCCTCGGGACGATAGCTGCGCATCCAGTCTTCGAGCAACTGGAGATGCGCCGGATTCTCGCGCACGTCCGAGAACGGCACCTGGTGTGAACGCCAGGAGCCCTCGGCCTTGTGTCCGTTGATCTCCTTGGGTCCCGTCCAGCCCTTGGGGCTGCGCAGCACGATCATCGGCCAGCGCGGACGCTCGGGCTTGCCGCTGGCCCTGGCGGTGGCCTGCACGGCGCGAATCTCCGCAATCGCGATCTCCAGCGTCGCCGCCATCTCGCGATGCATGTCGGCCGGATCGCTGCCCTCGACGAAATACGGCGTGTAGCCGTAGCCACGGAACAGGGCCTCGAGTTCCTCGTGGCTGATGCGGGCGAGAATCGTCGGATTGGCGATCTTGTAGCCATTCAGGTTCAGGATCGGCAGCACCGCGCCGTCGCGGCAGGGGTTGATGAACTTGTTCGAATGCCAGGCGGTCGCGAGCGGGCCGGTCTCGGCCTCGCCGTCGCCGACGACGCAGGCGACGATGAGATCCGGGTTATCGAGACAGGCCCCGTAGGCGTGCGACAGGCTGTAGCCGAGTTCACCGCCCTCGTGGATGGAGCCCGGGGTTTCGGGCGTCACGTGAGAACCGATGTGGCCCGGAAACGAAAACTGCTTGAAGAACTTCTGCAGCCCCTCCGCGTCCTCGCTCTTGTCCGGATAGACCTCCGAGTAGGTGCCCTCGAGGTAGGCGGGTCCGAGCACGCCGGGCGCGCCGTGGCCGGGGCCGGCCATGAAGATCACGTCCAGGTCGTCGCGCTTGATCAGGCGATTGAGGTGCGCCCACACGAAGGACAGCGCCGGGCTTGCGCCCCAGTGGCCGAGCAGGCGGTGCTTGACGTGCGCGATCTCGATGGGGCTTTTCAGCAGTGGATTGTCGCGCAGGTAGATCATGCCGACCGACAGGTAATTGCAGGCACGCCACCAGGCGTCGATCAGGCGCAATTCCTCGTCGCTCATCGGTTCCAGTTGCTCAGCCATTCGCATACGTCTCCTTGCTGGCGGGTCGGGTATCCGGTTCAGAAAATGCCGGGCACCATCCGGCGGCCCCGCAGGCTTTCGTGATCGTCGTAGCGCCCCTTCTTCGAGCGCTTGGGCAGTTTGACCTGTTCGTGTTTCACTTTCTCGTAGGGAATCAGCGACAGGATGTGCCGGATGCCGTTCAGCCGCGCCCGCCGCTTGTCGTCCGAGTGCAGGATGTGCCACGGATTTTCGTCGGTGTCGGTGGCGTCGAGCATCAGGTCGCGGGCCTTCGAATAGTCGTACCAGCGCTCGTAGGAGTGCAGATCCATCGGGCTCAGCTTCCACTGCCGCAGCGGATCGGTGATGCGGGCCATGAAGCGCCGCTCCTGCTCCTCCATGCCGACTTCCAGCCACATCTTGATGAGCAGGACGCCGGATTCCATGAGCCACTTCTCGACCACCGGGCAGAGCGTCAGGAAACGCGCGTGCTCCTCGGGCGAGCAATAGCCCTCGACGAACTCGACCCCGGCCCGGTTGTACCAGCTGCGGTCGAAGATGACGATTTCGCCACCCGCCGGGAACTGCTCGATGTACCGCTGCATGAAAAGCTGGGATTGCTGGCGTTCCGTCGGCGCCGGCAGTGCGACGACCCGGAATACACGGGGGCTCACCCGCTGCGTGAGCGCCTTGATGATGCCGCCCTTGCCCGCAGCGTCGCGCCCCTCGAACACCAGGATGATCCGGGCGCCGGTCTCCTTGACCCAGTCCTGGACGTAGCACAGCTCGACCTGCAGCTTCTCGAGTTCCTTCTCGTAGTCCTTGCGCCGCAGCTTCTCCTGCGCCGTCTTCGCGTCACGCTTCACTTTGACCATTTCGCCTCCCCGCTCAGTTGTCGGAATCCGCCCGCGCGGTCAACGCGCCTGCGTCCACTCTTCGTCCTGCAGGTTCCAGCCGCCCCCCAGCGCCTTGTAGAGATTCACCACCGCGACCAGCCGTGCCTGCTGGGTGCGCGCCACGTCGTCCTCCGCGGGGAACAGTCTCTGCTGGGTTTCAAGGACCTCGAAATAACTCGCGCGGCCCGCGTCATAGCGCAGCAGCGATGTTTGGACGGACTGGCGGAGGGATTTCACCTGTGCCTGAAGGGCCTCGAGCCTGTCCGCCAGGGTCTGTTGCGCGACCAGCGCATCGGAGGTCTCACGGAAGGCGGTCAGCACGGTCTTCTTGTAAGCCGCAACCGTCTCATCCCAGTAGGCCTGACGCTCCTGGTAGACCGCTTCGAGCCGACCCCCGGTGAACAGGGGGCCGGCGAAATTGCCGATCGCGTTCCAGGTGCTGAAGCTGCTGAAGTCGTCGTTCGCGAGCCCGCCCCCACCCGCAAGAGCCGACAGGCCGATGCGCGGATAGAAATTCGCGACCGCAACCCCAATCTCGGCGTTTGCGCTCACCATGTTCTGCTCGGCTTCCAGGATGTCGGGCCGCCGACGCAGCAGATCGGTCGTCAGTCCAACCGGCGTTGCGGGCATCGACTGCGCGACGAGCGGACGGCCGCGCTCGACCGCCCGCGGGTAGGCGCCAAGCAGCACGCTCAACGCGTTCTCCTGCTGGGCGATTTCACGCGTCAGGTCCGCGATCCTCGCCTGGCTGGCGTCGAAATTCGCCTGCGCGCGCTCCACCGGCAGGTGGCTGTCCTTGCCGGCCTCGAAGCGGTAGGTGAACAGGTCCAGCGTCTGCCTGAAGACGCGCGCGCTCTCCTGCGCGATCGCGAGTTCGCGGTCGAGTTCGATCAGGCTGAAATAGTTGGCCGCGACGTCGCTCACGAGGCTCAGCATCACGGCCCGCCGGACGCTCTCCTGCGCCAGCAACCGCGCCCGCGCGGACTCCTCCGAACGCTTGATTCGACCCCAGACGTCGAATTCCCAGCCAAAACTGAGCAGGCCGCCCAGTGTGCCGTAGGTATTCGAGGTGTTGCCGCCGTTCACGCCGGGCAGAATGGCCCGGTCACCCTGGACGAAACCCTCGTAACCGACCTGCGGGTAGTACTGCGAGCGCACGACACCCACCAGCGCACGCACCTGTTCGATGCGGGCAATGGCAATCTGCAGGTCGTAGTTGCTGGCCAGCGACTCGCCGATCAAGCGCTGCAGGACCTCGTCGTCGAACACCTCCCACCAGGGCTGATCGGCGAGCGAGGCTGCATCCGCGGAACTGACCTGCGCGCGGAATTCGGCCGGTTGCGCGACCTCCGGTTGCCGGTAATCCGGTCCCAGGACGCAGGCCCCGAGGCCGCCCGTCGACACCAGCACCGCCAGCAACGGGACGGCGAGTCTTCGCTTCGATGAATTCGTGTTCACGGTCGCCCCTTTACTGGACTGCCGCCAGCATTTTTCTGAACCTCGTGAGCGTGTAGAGCGTGTACACCCACCCGATCACGAACATCTTCGCCAGATCCGGCCATACCATCGCCGGCGTCGCATCACGGAACAGGACGGCCTGCGAGAAGCTGACGAAATGCGTCGAGGGCACGAACTGCATCGCGTTCTGCAGCCACATCGGCATGCTTTCGAGGGGCGTCTGTCCGCCCGACAGCAGGCTCATCACGAGGAAAACGGGAAAGGCGAGCAGGCCGAACTGCGGCATCGAGCGCACGAGCGTGGCGAGCATGATGCCCAGGGCGGTCACCGAGAAGAGGTACACGCAGAGCCCACCGACGAACAGCGGTATCGAGCCCGCGATCGGCACGCCGATCAGCCCTTTCACGACGAGGAACAGCGAAGCCATCGCCGCGAACACGACGACCAGCCCGTTCGCCCAGATCTTCGCGAACATCAGTTCAAAGGGACGCAAGGGCATCACCAGCAGGTGCTCGATGTTGCCGTGCTCGCGCTCGCGCAGCACCGCCGCGCCGGTCAGGAAGATCGCGAGCACCGAGATGTTGTTGATGATCTGGTTGATGGCGACGAACCAGCCCTGAAGCATGTTCGGATTGAAGCGGGCGCGCGTGTCGAGCTTGATGACCGGGTCGTTCTCCGGCTTGCCGTGGCCGACCCAGAACGGCTGGACCGCCTTGGTAATGATGTTGTTGAGGTACGACGGCCCACGCCCCGCCTGCGACATCGCGGTCGCATCCGTGATGATCTCGAGGTTGGGCACCGCGTCGCGCGCGAGATCGGCCTGGAAGCGGGGCGGCACGTCGACGACGAAGGTGTATCGCCCCTGGTCCATGACGTCGTTGATGTCGGCGAACGGTATCTCCGCCGACGGCAGGAAGAGCGGCGGCAGCATCGCGTCGCCAATCGCGCGCGCGACCTCCGAGTCATCCTCGTTGACGATGGCCACCGACGCATTGACGACGTCCATCACCGCGCTCTTTGACGGCGTGTAGACGGAGAATGTGAAGCTGTAGGCGATCAGGAACAACAGGATCGGGTCCCGCCACAGGCTCAGCATTTCCTTGATGCCGAGTTGGAAGATGTGCTTCAGGTTGCGCACGGGTCAGGCCTCCTGCTTCTTCAGGAGCGCCGACGAGACGGCGAAATAGACCAGGGCGAGCACCGCGAGCGCGACAATCTTCGGCCACAAGGCCGCCATGCCGATGGCCTTCGTGAAGGTGCCGACGCTGATCGCCTGGAAGTAGGTGCTCGGGAAGAGTTGCGCCGCGATCCAGGCCTGGCCGGTCAGCGAGGAAACCGGGACGAACATGCCGGAGAACTGCACGGCGGGCAGGATGGTGATGATCGCGGCGGCGAAGATCGCCGCCGTCTGCGTCGTCGCGAACACCGAGATCAGCAGGCCGAAGCCGGTGCTTGCGAGCACGTACACCACGCCACCGAGCGCGAGCGTGGCCACGCTGCCCTTGATTGGCACCTGGAAGACGAACACCGCGAGCAGCACCAGCGTGACGAACTGGATCAGCGACACCCCGACATAAGGCAACTGCTTGCCAAGGAGAAATTCGGCGCGCGTCGCCGGCGCAGCGTAGAAGTTGGCAATCGAGCCAAGCTCCTTTTCGCGCACCACGCTGAGCGCGGTCAGCATGCTGGGAATGAGGATCAGCAACAGCATGATGTCGCCCGGCACCATCGCGTAGACGCTCAGGAACGACTGGTTGTAGAGCGTGCGGGACTGCAGGGCCATGGGTTTCGCCGCCGGCGGCAGGCCCAGGGACTCCCGCAGCAGGGTCTCCTGCTGCGCGTGGGCGCCCTCGACGTAGCCACGGGCGGTCTCCGCGCGGAACGGCACGGCGGCGTCGAAATGGGCGCCGACGGTCGGCGGGTATCCGCGCAGCACATCGGACTGGAAGCCGGGCGGGATCTCGATCACGAAGCGCAGCTCACCGTTGCGCAGGCGTCGGTCGAGCTCCTCGTAGCCGTGGACCGGTGACTGCTCGTCGAAATACGCGGAGCCGCGATACGCATCGGCATAGAGCCGGCTGGTCTGGGTGCCGTCGTGATCCAGCAGCGCGAAAGGCAGATGGTCAACGTCCAGCGAAATGCCGTAGCCGAACACCAGCATCAACAGGATGGGCCCGATCACGGCAAAGGCGAGGCGCACCGAATCGTGGCCGAGCTCGATGGCCTCGCGGCGGGCAAAGGCCCACACGCGACCGATGCTGAAGCGTCCCGGCGCCGCGCCCTCGTGGGTGGGGGCGACAGCCTCCACGGGAGCCGCCAGCGACGCTACACCGGCTTGTTCCGCGGTCTTGCCGCCGGCCTCCTCGAGGTAGCCGATGAACGCTTCCTCGAGGGTGACGGCCTTGCGCTCGCGCACCAGTTCGGCGGGCACGCCCTGCGCCAGCACCCGCCCGGCGTGCATCATCGACATGCGGTCGCAGCGCTCGGCCTCGTTCATGAAATGGGTCGACAGGAAGATCGTCACGCCCTGTTCACGCGACAGGCGGATCAGGAGCTCCCAGAAACCGTCACGCGCGACCGGATCGACGCCCGACGTCGGCTCGTCGAGGATCAGCACCTCGGGTTCGTGCAGCACTGCGACCGCCAGCGACAGGCGCTGCCGGATCCCCAGCGGCAGACTGAGGGCAAGCGTGTCGGCGACGCCCTCGAGGCCGAAGTATTCGATGGTCTCCTCGACACGCTTGCGCTGCCGGTCCGGCGGCAGGTCGAACAGGCGCGCGTGGAGCATCAGGTTCTGTCGGGTCGTCAGCTCCGTGTACAGGGAAAAGGCCTGCGACATGAAGCCCACGCGCCGCCGCGACTCGACGTCGCCGCCCTTCACCGGCTGGCCGAACAGCAGGGCCGTGCCCTCGGTCGGCGGCAGCAGGCCGGTGAGCATCTTCATCGTGGTCGTCTTGCCGCAGCCGTTCGAGCCGAGGAAGCCGAATATCTCGCCGCGCTCGATCCGGAAGTTCACGTGGTCGACCGCCGTGAAGTCGCCGAAGCGCTGCGTCAACCCGTGCGACTCGATGGCCGGCGGCCCCTCGCTGGCCTGGTAGGGCGTGATCACCGGTTCCTTGTGACCACGCCGCGCCTCTTCGGGCAGCAGGCTGATGAACGCCTTTTCAAGCGTGGGCTGCCCGGCTCGTTCCCTGAGTTCCTGCGACGTACCGGTCGCAAGTACCTTGCCGGCATTCATCGCGACGAGCCACTCGAAACGTTCCGCCTCGTCCATGTAGGCGGTGGCGACGAGCACGCTCATCGTCGGCCGCCGCAGACGGATGCGTTCGATCAGTTCCCAGAACTGTCGGCGCGCGAGCGGGTCGACGCCAGTCGTCGGCTCGTCGAGGATGAGCAGATCGGGGTCGTGGATGAGCGAACAGCACAGACCGAGCTTCTGCTTCATGCCGCCGGAGAGCTTGCCAGCCGGCCGGTCCCGGAATGCCGTGAGGTCGGTGCTCGCCAGCAGGTCGTCGATGCGCCATGCGCGCTCGGCCTGTGACTGGCCGAACAGGCGGCCGAAGAAATCGATGTTCTCGAACACGGAGAGCGTCGGGTAGAGGTTCTTGCCGAGACCCTGCGGCAGGTAGGCGATACGGGCGGCCGCCGCGTTGCGGAAGGCCGCATCGTCGATATTGCCGCCCAGCACGCGCGCCGTACCGGTCTGCAGGCGTCGCACACCGGCGACTATCGCGAGCAGCGTCGACTTGCCGACCCCGTCCGGCCCGATGAGGCCGATCATCTTCCGCGCCGGGACGTCGAGGCTGACGTCGTCGAGCGCGATCGCCTTGCCGTAGCGGTGGCCGACGCCGGATACGCTGACGACCGGTTCGGCGCCGTCGTGCACCTGCAGGGGCGCCCCCGTCGGCGGCGTCGGCACCATTACGGCCTGCTCCCGGCTCCCGCCGCGGCAGGCGACGCCGAGCCACCCGCGGGCAGGGCCGGTGGCGTCGCGGTCGGCGGCGTCGCAGTCGGGGCCGCCGGCGCGCCGGTCGGGCTCCACAGCGCATCCGGGTCGGCCTGCCTGGTCTCGAATTTGGCCGGCCACTGCGCCGAATTGTCGAAGCGGACGTAGCCCACGCCCGGAATACCCGCCTTCACGTAGCGCTCGAACTCGCGCAGGCGCGTACGGTCGACCTGCAGCTTCACGCGGAAGGTCAGGTTGTGGCGTTCCTCGGCGGTCTCCACCGCCTTCGGCGTGAACTGCGCCAGCGGTGAAACGTAGGCGACGTTCGCGCGAATCGGGAAATCGGGCGCAGCGTCGAGCAGGATGCGCGCCTCGGAACCCAGCGCGACCTTGCCGGTCGTCTGCTCCGGCAGGAACACGTACATGTAGACGTCGCTCAGATCGAGGGCGGAAAACACTCGGCCGCCCGGTCCGATCACCTCGCCCGGCTCGGCAAGCCGGGTGTCGATGCGTGCGCGGATGGGCGCCACCAGCACGCTGTCCGAGATCTCGGATTTCAGGCGGTCGGCCTCCGCCCTGGCCGCCGCGATCGCCGACAGCGTCTGCACCGCCTTGGCGTTGGCGCCGACGAGCTCGGCCCGGCTGGCGAGCAGTCGCGCATAGTCGATCTCGGCTTCCTGCTCGCTGACGGCGCCCTTGGTGACCAGGTCCTTCGACCGCCGGTACTGCTTGTCGGCGTAGTCGAGCGCGGCCTTTTTCACCGCGACCTCGGCGAGCGCAACGGTCCGGCTGTCCTCGGCTTCCTTGATCTTCGCTTCCGCGGAGCGCAGCTCGGCTTCGAGGCTCTCGGTGTCCATGCGCGCGACAACCTGCCCCCCCTCGACCGTATCGCCCTCGTTGAACAGCACCTCCCTGATCCGGCCTGGCCGCTTGGCGGCGATGAACAGCTGGTTGGCCTCGAGCCGGCCGTTGCTGGCAGCGAAGCCGGGCGGAAGATCCGGCTTTGAGAAATACCACCAGGCCGCGGTTCCGCCGCCTGCCGCGAGCAGCACCAGCAAGGTAAAGAAAGCTTTTTTCCACATCGCGGGTGTCCTCATCCAGGTAGGTGCGCCGGTTGCGGGTGTCGTCGGCGGGGCGCCATGCCGCTTGTTTCCGAGAGCATCGGGACATGCCCGTGGCGCGACAATTGGCCTTTGGTCGCATCGGCCAAGCGGATCGGCGCTGGAATTGATCGAGCGCATGCGCACTGCGGTGGCCACCCCGGCGCCGACGCGGTGTCGAGCACCGCGCGTCCCCGTGCGTGGCCGCTACGCGCCGTCTGTGCTCGATTGACGGGCAGGCGTGCTGCTACCTAGAGTCGAGACCGGGACGCCGTGTCGTACCTTGGCCGGCGGCACCCCGCGACGCCAGCCGGCGTGACATCGGGCAGGGCGCAGTGAATGAAATGACAGCTATTGCACTCGGGTGTGGACGTGCGGCGGCAAACGCGCAGCGCGCGGGCGCTGTCGCCTGCCTCGCGTTGATCCTGCTGTTCGCCGGCTGCGCCACCACGCAGGATTTCTCGTCCGTCGGCACCCTCCGGCAACCGGTGGCTGCGGTGCAGGCCGCGCCGGCCGGCCCCATCGGACTGGTACTGATGCCGCTCGACATCGAACTGTCCGTGCTCACGGCGGGCGGCGTGACCCAGCCGAACGCCGCTTGGACAGAAGCTGCAAAGTCTCACCTGGTCGATGCGCTGCGCGCGGCCCCGGCGCTGCGGGGCAAACGCATGCAGGCCTACACCGGGCCGGCGGAAGGCGATCCGGCCGGCGCGACGATAGATGAAATCGTGCATCTGCACCGCGCGGTCGGCAGCGCAATCATGATGCACAAGCTGAACGTGCCGCTGCCCACCAAGCAGAACCGCTTCGACTGGTCCCTCGGCACCGACACCGCCGTGCTCGGCCGGCATGCGCAGGCCGATTACGCGCTTTTCATCTACGTGCGCGACAGCTACAGCAGCACCGGCCGGATCCTGACCCAACTCGCCGCCGCGGCGCTCGGCGTGCTCGTCGCAGGCGGGCAACAGATCGGCTTTGCGAGCCTCGTGGACCTCACGAGTGGCGACGTCGTGTGGTTCAACTTCCTGGCCAGCCCGACCGGTGATCTGCGCGATGCCGCCGGCGCCGCCGGCACCGTCGAGAACCTGCTGACGGGGATGCCGCGGTGATTGCGCGAGCCCTGCGCGGGCTGCTGGTCGCTGCGATGCTGGCGTCGCTCGTCGCGGCCGCGGCCGCGGCCGCGGAGCGCGAGGGTTCGGCCCCGGACCTGCCCTCGCGGTACGCGCCGGCGGCGCACGAGGAGGAGGGCGGGCTGTGGATGGCGTCGCGCGAGGCGGAAGAGATCATCGCGCACTCGCCGCGACGCGTGCGGGACCCGGCACTTGAAGCCTACCTGCGGGACGTCACCTGCCGGCTCGCCGGCGAGTACTGCGGCGACATCCGCGTCTATCTCGTGCGCATGCCGTACTTCAACGCGAGCATGCTGCCGAACGGCGGGCTGCAGGTGTGGACGGGCCTCCTGCTTCGCGTGCACGACGAAGCGCAACTCGCGGCCATCCTCGGCCACGAACTCGGTCACTACCTGCGCCGGCACAGCCTGCAGCAGTTCGAGGACGTCCAGGCCAAGAGCACGCTGCTGACTCTGTTCACGCTGGGCCTGAGCGGCGCCGTCGCGGCGGGCGGCCTGACGCCTTCGGTCGCGCAGGGCGCCTCGACGGCTGCGCAGATCGGTGCACTGGGTTCGGTGTATGCGTTCAGTCGCGAGCACGAGCGCGAGGCCGACAGCTTCGGCCTGCGGCTGATGACACAGGCCGGCTATGATCCGGCGGCGTCCGTCGCGGTGTGGCGGAACCTCATCGACGAGGAAAAGGCCGGGGAGCAGTCGGCGTCGCGCAGCGTATTCTTCGCGACCCATCCCAGCCCGGAGAGCCGGCTCGACGCGCTGCGCGAGGCCAGCGGCCAGCAGGTGGCCGGCGACAGGATGTCGCAGGTTGACGCACGCGCCCGCTACTTCGCGGCGGTCGGCCCGCATCTTCAAGAATACTTCGACGACGAGATGCGGCTGAACCAGCCGGCGCAGAGCGGCCAACTCCTGCAACGCCTGCTCACCGCCGGCTTCGCGCCCGGCACGGTGCATTACTACCTCGGCGAAGTCGAACGCCGCAGCAGCAGCGGCAAGCTGTCGGACGCGGCGCTGGCACACTACGAGGAAGCCCTGAAGCACGCGGACGCGCCACCGGAAACCCATCGCGCCCTCGGCCTGTGGATGCTCAAGGCGAAGCGCATGGCCGAGGCGCGCACCCACCTGACGAACTACCTGGCACTCGTACCCGACGCGCAGGATAGACAGATGATCGCGTACTACCTGGCACTCACGGAGCGCGCGCCGTGAAGCCACTGCTCGTCGCCCTGCTGCTGACGCTGGTGGCCTGCAGCCAGTACGCGGCGGTGGAACGCGGCACGCGCAAGGTCGGCGGCATGACGGTCACCGCGCAGGCGCCGATCTGGAACGAGGTGCCCACGGCGTTCGCCCCGGGCGGACTGCCGACCTGGACGGTAGACGGCGTCACGCTGAACTCGCTGTCGTTCGTATCGGGCATCAGCGACGGCGAGCCCCTGGTGGACGCCGGTAAGCTGGAGAATTATCCGGTCTTCCACGCCAACATGCTGCCGGACGAAACCGCCGAACTGATGCAGTCGACCTGCGCGAAGCTGTTCCGCGCGACGATCACCCGCACCGGTGAACTCAAGCCACTGATCATCGCCGGACAGCCGGGCTTTGAACTCGACTTCGAATTCGTCACCGGCGACGAGGTCATCCGCCGGGCCTTCATCGGGGGCACCGTCAAGGACGGCCGCCTGCAGGCGGTCATCTACCAGGCGGCGCGCATGCACTATTACGCGAAGGATTTCACGGCGGCGCGGGACCTGATCGTCAGCGCCAGCCTGCCCTGAGAGCCGCGCCCGACTGCCGGCGGCGTCCGGCACGGAGGCTGCGCGCACCCCGGTGCGCCAGCCGGACGTCGAAGCGCGACCGCCGCCGGCAGCTGCGGGCTCGCGCGCCTGATGCCGCAAGATGGGGCACGCGCTCGCCAGGCTGCATCATCCAGGCGCACGCGCCGGCGAAACCGGGGGCACCGACGGCACGAATTGCGCGCGCGCCGCCGCACCGCCGCCCAGGGAACGCTTATTGCAGGTCCACGCGCGACCCGCATTGGACCCGCGCAACGTGAACACCTTCGAACAGCGTCCGGAATCCGCAAGCCCACCCGCGCCGGTGGACGACACCCGCACCGGTCTCGACAAGGATGCGCTGAGGCAGTCCTTCCTCGACAACCTGCTCTACGTGCAGGGAAAGTTTCCCGCGCTGGCGACGCGGGCCGACTACCATCTCGCGCTGGCGCACGTCGTGCGGGATCGGCTGCTGCAGCGTTGGATCAGCACCGCCGCCGCCTACACTGCGCAGGGCGTGCGCACGGTCGCCTACCTCTCCGCCGAATTCCTGATCGGGCCGCACCTCGGCAACAACCTGCTGAACCTCGGGATCCTGCCGGCCGCACGGCAGGCGATGGCTGAACTGGGGCTCGATCTCGACGCCCTGCTCGACGCGGAAGAGGAGCCGGGTCTCGGCAACGGCGGCCTCGGCCGCCTCGCCGCATGCTTCATCGACTCGATGGCGACGCTCGAGATCCCGTCGCTGGGTTACGGCATCCGCTACGAGCACGGCATCTTCCAGCAGGAAATCCACGACGGCTGGCAGGTCGAGAAAACGGACCGCTGGTTGCGCCACGGCAACCCGTGGGAGCTGGCGCGGCCGGAGTGGGCGGTCGAAGTCCAGTTCGGCGGGCACACCGAGCGCTTGCACGACATCGACGGCCGCGAACGCGTGCGCTGGGTGCCCGCGCAGATCGTCAACGGCATTCCGTATGACACCCCGATCCTCGGCTACCGCACGAACACCGCCAACACGCTGCGGCTGTGGCGGGCGGAAGCGCCCGAAGCCTTCGACCTCGACAGCTTCAACCGCGGCGACTACTTCGGCGCGGTGAACCGCAAGACGGTGTCGGAAAACATCACGAAGATCCTCTACCCCAACGACGAGACGCAGCAGGGCAAGCAACTGCGGCTCGAGCAGCAGTTTTTTTTCGTGTCCTGCTCGCTGCAGGACATGCTCCGCATCATGCGGACCCAGCGCCTGCCGCTGTCGGCCTTCCACGAGAAGTTCGCCGTTCAACTCAACGACACGCACCCGGCCATTGCGGTCGCCGAGCTGATGCGCCTGCTCGTCGACGTGCACGACATGGGGTGGGACGAAGCCTGGGCGATCACGCGGCAGAGCTTCGCCTACACGAACCACACGCTGCTGCCGGAGGCCCTGGAGCGCTGGCCGCTGCCGCTGTTCGGGCGGGTGCTGCCGCGCCATCTCGAGATCATCTACGAGATCAACGCCGCGTTCATGACGGAACTTCGCGAACGCTTTCCCGGCGAGGACGACCTGCTGTCACGCCTGTCGCTGATCGACGAGCACGGCGAGCGCTACGTGCGCATGGCGCATCTCGCCTGCGTCGGCAGCCATGCCATCAACGGCGTCGCGGCGCTGCACTCGGAACTGCTCAAGCGCGACGTGCTGCGGGATTTCCACCGGCTCTGGCCGCGGAAGTTCAGCAACAAGACCAACGGCGTCACGCCGCGGCGCTTCGTCGGCTTGAGCAACCCGCGCCTGACCGCGCTGATCAACGACGCGATCGGCGATGGCTGGATGAAGGAACTCGAGCAGCTGCAGTGGCTGGAGCCGATGGCCGAGGACGCCGGCTTCCGCGAGGACTGGCGCGAGGTGAAGCTCGACAACAAGCGCGTGCTCGCGGCCCGCATTGCGCGACGCACCGGCATCCACACGGACCCGCGCTCGCTGTTCGACATCCAGGTCAAGCGCATCCACGAGTACAAGCGCCAGCACCTGGCCGTGCTGAACATCGTCGACCTCTACGCGCGCATCCGGCGGGACCCGGCGCTGGAAGTCGCGCCGCGCACCTTCATCTTCGGCGGCAAGGCGGCGCCCGGCTACCGCGCGGCCAAGCTCATCATCAAGCTGATCAATGCCGTGGCCGCCGTGGTCAACCAGGACCCCGACGTGCGGGAACTGGTCAAGGTCGTGTTCCTGCCGAACTTCAACGTCAGCGCCGGCCACGACGTGTACCCCGCGGCCGACGTCTCCGAGCAGATCTCCACGGCCGGCAAGGAGGCCTCGGGCACCGGCAACATGAAGTTCACGATGAACGGCGCGCTGACCGTCGGCACCCTCGACGGTGCGAACATCGAGATACGCGACGCCGTCGGCGACCAGCACTTCTTCCTGTTCGGCATGGACGTCGATGCGGTCGAGCGCCTGCAGGCCGGCGGCTACCGGCCGCAAGCCTGGGTCGACGACAACCCGCGCCTGCACGGGGTGATCGACCTCATCGCGAGCGGTCATTTCAGCGGGGGCGATCGGGATCTGTTCCGGCCCCTGCTCGACGGCCTCATCCACCACGATCCCTACCTGCTGTGCGCGGACTTCCAGTCCTATGTCGACTGCCAGCAGCGGGTGGACGCCGCCTATCGCGACACGGAACGGTGGACGCGGATGTCGATCCTGAACGTCGCCCGCGCCGGCATGTTCTCGTCCGACCGCAGCATCCGGGAATACGCGAACGACATCTGGCGCGTGAAGCCGGTGCCTATCCGCCTGCTGACCCGGGAAGACGTGCGCGGCGGGGTGCTCCAGTGACGCGGCGACGCGCCCCGGCAGCCGCCGGGCCTCAATGACCGAAGCGGTCAGGCAGGAACATCTGCGAGAACGTCTCGATTTCCTGCGGCGACAGGCGTTCGCCGGCGGGCTTGCCCGGCTTGCTGGTCGGCGTGTTCAGGGCCTCGGTGGCGCGCAGGCTGTCGAACAGGTCGTCCAGCTTGCGCCGGCGCTCCGCGCGGGTCAGTTCCCGCCGCTGGATGGCGGCGGTCATGGCCTTGTCTTCCCTGATTGCCTGCTCATAGACCATTGGCACGCGGGAACCCGGCACCAGGGTCTTGCGCACGACGTGGTAGGCGCATTCGCGCCAGTCGAGCTCCCCCTTGCCGAGTTCATGGGGCCCCAGGCTCTTCGCCGTCGACGGCGCGTAGCCGTACAGGCGCGTGCAGCGGGCAATGCCGTCCTCGAAGGCGGCGTGCGCTTCGGGACGCGTTTCCTCCACCGCCTGCGCGGGGCCGGCGAGACCTGCGCACAAGGCGATCGAAACGAGAGTGCGTGTGCTCATCGAAGGTGCTCCATGAAGAACGCGGTCAGCCGTTACCACGGCCCGAGGTTCCCGGTCCCGGCCCTGGCCGGCCAGCCATCGTCGTGTCAGGCGGACGGCATTGCCGGGTGGAAACGGTGTGCCGGGGTTCGAGGTTCGGGAACGGGTTCAACGGCTGCCCTGCGCAAGTTCCTCGGCAGCGCGCTCGCCCTGCCAGCCACCGCCCAGGGCGCGATAGAGCTGGACCACCGCCGCGTACGCCGCGCTGGTGGCGCGGATCTGCTCCAGTTCCGAATCGAACAGCTGCCGTTGTGAATCCAGGACCTCGAAGTAGCTCGACACGCCGTTGCCGTAACGCAGGTCGACGAGCCGCAGGCGCTCGCGATCCGCGGCGACGGCGCGGTCCAGCGCAAGCCGCTCCTCGCGCAGCCGCTGGTAGGCAACCAGCGCATTCTCCACTTCGAGGAACGCCGTGCGCACCGTCAGGCGGTATTGCTCGGCGGCGATCGCCTGCTCCGCACGCGCCAGCTCGAGGTTCGAAGCCAGACGCCCGGCCGTGAATATCGGCAGCGTCACCGCCGGGCTCACCGTCCATGCGTCACGCCCGTCATCGAACAGTCCCGAGAGCTGCGGGCTCACCAGTCCGAGGAAGCCGGTGATCGAGATGGTCGGAAACCAGGCCTTGCGCGCGGCGTCCACGTTCGCGCTCGTCGCGCGCAAGGACTGCTCGGCGGCGAGGATGTCGGGACGGCGGCCGATCAGCGTCGACGGCAGGCCAGCCGCGAGTTCGGGCGGCAGGCGGAACTGGCGCAACTGGTCCTCGCGCGCCACCACGCCAGGATTGCGGCCCACCAGCACGGCGAGCGAATTCTCGACCAGCGCGCGCTGACGGCCCAGGCTTGCCTGCGCCCGCTCGGCGGCGGCGAGCGAGGTCTTCGCCTGCTGCAGGTCGACACCGGCGGCGACCCCCGCGGTGAACCGCAGTTCGACCATGCGCAGCGATTCACGCCGCGATTGCGCGGTGGCGTCGGCAACACGCAGTTCCGCGTCCAGTGACAGCAGCTGGATATAAGCGAGCGCCACCTCGGCGATCAGGCTCAGGCGCACAGCCTGCTGGGCGTGGGCGGTCGCGAGCAGGTTTGCGCGGGCGGCGGCGTCCAGGTTGGCGAGCCGGCCCCACAGGTCGATTTCCCAGGCCGGCACCGCGAGACCGAGGCTCATCGCTTCGGCGTCGACGTTTTCCGATGCCTGCCCGGCGGGCAGGCGCTGGCGCGTATAGCTGGCATCGCCGGCCAACTGGGGAAAGCGCTGCGCCCGCTGCAGGCCTTGGCGCGCTCGCGCCTCGTCGATGCGCGCAGTGGCTATCAGCAGATCGCTGTTGTGAATGAGCGCCTCTTCAACCAGCGCCGCCAGTTCCTCACCGCCGAAGGTATCGCGCCAGTCCCGCTCGGCGAGGCTGCGCGTGGTGACGGCGGGCGTGCGCCAGTGGGTGGCCGCGGGCGTCGGCGGCACGTCCACGGGTGTCTCGCGCCACGGGTTGGCCTCGCAGCCTGCAAGGAGGCAGGCGACGAGGCCCGCGAGCGCCGCGCAATGCTTCACGCGGGCTCCTTCGCAGCACCCTGCCCGGCATCATGCGGCACGGGAGCCGGATCGCCTTCGCCCTCGCCCGCGCGCGCGCCTCCCAGGCGCATCACGAGGTAGTAGAACACCGGCGTGAAGAACACGCCGATCAGCGTCGCCGCGAGCATGCCGCCCATGATGCCCGTGCCGACCGAGTGCTGGGTCGCCGCGCCGGCGCCCGAGGCCCGGACCAGCGGCAGCACACCGAGGATGAACGCCAGCGAGGTCATGACGATCGGCCGCAGGCGCGCGCGGGCCGCGTCGATGGCGGCCACCATCACGCTCGCACCGGCCTCGTGACGCTGCTTCGCGAACTCGACAATCAGGATGCCGTTCTTGCCCGCGAGACCCACCAGCGTGATCAGGCTCACCTGGAAGAACACGTCGTTCGGGCTCTGTCGGGCCAGCAACGCGAGCAGCGCGCCCAGGATGGCGATGGGCACGATCAGGAACACCGCGACCGGCAGCGAGAAGCTCTCGTAGAGCGCGGCGAGGAAGAGGAACACGAAGACCAGCGACAGGACGAAGATGCCGCCAGCCTGCGACCCCGCCGCGCGCTCCTGCAGTGACTGACCAGACCACTGGAAGCCCACGCCGTCGGGCAGCACTTCGCCCGAAATGGCCTCCATCGCCGACAGCGCGTCGCCCGAGCTGTGGCCGGGCGCCGGTATGCCGTTCAGCTGAACGGATGGATAACCGTTGTAGCGCGTCAGCGCGATCGGGGCCGAGCGCCACTCGGTGTTCGCGAGAGCGCCGAGCGGGACCAGCTCGTTGGTCACGCTGCGCGCGTAGTAGCGATTGAGTGCCGCCGGGTCGGAGCGGAAGCCCTCCTCCGCCTGCATCTTCACTTTCAGGTTGGTCCCGAACTTCGTGAACTGGTTGATGAAGCTCGAACCAAGCAGCCCGCCGACGGTCGCGTAGAGTTCCTGCAGCGGCACCCCCATCGCTTTCGCCTTGTTGCGGTCGACGTCGAGGAACAGTGTCTGCACGTCGGGCGCACCGACACTGCGCGTGCCCCGGAGCGCCGGGCTGGCCGCCGCGGCTTCCAGCACCGCCGCGAGGGCCTGGTTCATTTTCCGGCGATCACCATCCAGCGACACCAGCCGGTAGTCGAAGCCGGCGACGTTGCCCATGCCCGAGATGGGCGGTTCGTTCAGGGCGAACACCCGCGCCTCGGCGATGCCGAAGAACTGCTGGTTGAGCCGCCCGAGCACCGCGCCGACACGGTGCTCGGGGTTCTCCCTCTCGTGCCAGGGCTTGAGCGTCGCGAAGACGAAGGCCTGGTTCGCGTAGCGGTAGAAGATCGAGAAACCGGTGACGGAAACGTATTCCTGCAGGGTCGGTTCGCCGTCGAGGATGCGCTCCACCTGCCCGAGCACGGCGAGCGTACGCTCCGGGGAGGCGCCGGACGGCAGGTCCACCGCAACGAAGATGGAACCCTTGTCCTCCTCCGGCACGAAGCCCGTGGGGATGGTCTCGAACAACCAGACGAGGCCGGCGATCAGCACGGCGTAGATCAGCATCGTCCGCACGAGACGGCGCAGCAGTCCGCGGACGCCGCGCGCGTAGGCGCCGACCAGGCGCTCGAAGCCGGCGTCGAACCACCGGATCGGCGCGGGCTTGTGGACGCCGCCCTTCAGAATCAGCGCGCACAGCGCGGGGGTCAGCGTCAACGCGGTGATCGCGGACAGCAGCGTCGAAATCGTGATCGTGATCGCGAACTGCTTGTAAAGCGTGCCGACCACGCCGCCAAGGAGGCTGATTGGCACGAACACCGCGCAGATCACGGCGGTCACGCCGACGATCGCGCCGCCGATGCTTCGCATCGCCTTGCGCGTGGCGGCGCGGGCATCGAGCCCTTCGTCATGCATGATCTTCTCGACCGCCTCGACGACGACGATCGCGTCATCGACCACGATACCGATCGCGAGCACCATGCCGAACAGCGTCAGCATGTTGATCGAGAAGCCGGCGACCAGCATGCCGGCGAGCGTGCCGACGATCGACACCGGGATCGCGATCATCGGGATCAGCGTCGCGCGCGCGCTGCCGAGGAACACGTAGACGACCACCATGACCAGCAGGAAGGCCTCGACGAAAGTGTGCAGCACGAGTTCGATGGAGGCGGTGACGAAACGGGTGGTGTCGTAGGAGATCGACCACTCGATCTCGTCCGGGAAACTCGTCGCAAGCTCGGCCATGCGCGCCTTAACCGCCGCCGCGAGGTCCAGTGCGTTGCCGCCCGGCCGCAGGTACACGCCGAGCGCGACCGCCGGGCGGCCGTTCTTGCGCGATTCGACCTGGTAATCGTCGGCGCCGAGTTCGACGCGCGCGACGTCGCGCACGCGCACGACCGCGCCATCGCCCAGGGACTTGACGATGATGTCGCGGAATTCATCGACCTCGGTCAGGCCGCCGGTGGTTTGCACCGGGAAGGTCAGCACCTGCTCGTTCCCGCTCGGCGACTGGCCGATTTCGCCGGTCGCGAAGTTCTGGTTCTGCTCACGCACCGCGTTGCCGATGTCGGTGATGGTGAGCCTGTATTTCGTAAGCTGGTCCGGGTCGATCCACAGCCGCATCGCGTAGGGCGATGCGAAGAGCGTGATGTCGCCGGCGCCCTCGAGACGCTTCAGTTCGTTGACGATCCGGCTGTTGGCGAGGTTCGCGATATAGGTGCGGTCGAAGCGGGGATCATCCGACTGCAGCGCAACGATCATCAGGATCTGCGGGTTTGCCTTGTCGATGCGCAGGCCCTGGCGCGTGACCTCCTGCGGCAGCAGTGCCTCGACCCGCTTCGCGCGGTTGTTGACCTCCACTGCGGCGATATCGAGATCCGTGCCGGGCTCGAAGAACACCGACAGCTGCATCAGCCCGCTGGCGGAACTCGTGGACTGCATGTAAAGCAGGCCTTCGATGCCGGTCATCTCGCGCTCGAGCGGGGCCGCGACGGTGGTCTCCAGGGTTTCCGGGCTCGCCCCGGGATAGGTCGCGGTGATTTGCACCTGTGGCGGCGCGACGGTCGGATACTGCTCGATCGCGAGCTGCCGGCCCGCCAGCGCGCCGAGCAGCGAGATCAGGAGCGCGATGACGGTTGCGAGGACCGGCCGGTCGACGAAGATGCCCACGGCGCGGTCAGTTCGTGGTCGCGCCGGGCGGTGCCGCTGGCGGCTCGGGGACGACCGTCACGGGCTGGCCGGGGCGAACCTTCTGCATGCCGTCGACGATCACCTGCTCGCCGGCCGCGAGGCCGCCTTCGACGACCCAGTCCTCGCCGTGCCAGGCGCCGAGCACGAGGTCGCGCCGTTCCGCCTCGCCATGCTCGTCGACGACGAACACCGAGTGTCCGCTCGGCATCTTCATGACGGCCTTCTGCGGCACGAGCACGGCGTCCGGTCGTTGTCCGACGGTCAGCAGCACGCGCACGAACAGCCCCGGCAGCAGGATTTCCCGCGGGTTCTCCATGACCGCGCGGAGTGACATCGTGCCGGTGCCGCTGTCGACCCGGAGGTCGGTGAAATCGAGCAGGCCCGGCTGCTCGTGGACCGTACCGTCCGGCAGCAGGATGCGGGCCGTCGAGCCGCCGGTCTGCGCACGGATAGTGCCGGAATCAAGCGCATTCCTGAGGGCCATCGCCTCGCTGTCGGCAACCGTGAAAGTCACGTACACGCGGTCGATGCGGTCCACCGTCGCGAGGTGGGTGGCCTCGCCCTTGCCGACGAGCCGGCCCTCCGGCACGAGGGCGGCGCCGATGCGGCCGGCCTGCGTCGTGTGGATGCGTGTGTAGCCGAGGTCGATACGGGCCCGCTCGAGGCGGGCCAGGGCGGCCGACCGCTGCGCCTCGGCCTGGGCCAGCGCCGCGACCGCATCGTCGTAGTCCTGCTGGCTGATGGCCGTTTCTTCCACCAGCGGGCGGTAGCGCGATTCGCGCGACCGGGCATTGACGACCACCGCCTCGACCCGGGCCAGTTCAGCCTTGGCATCGGCGAGGGCCGCCTCGAAGGGCGCCGCGTCGAGCGTGAACAGGAGTTCGCCCTCGGCAACCTTGCTCCCCTCGACGAAGTGCCTTCTGGCGACGATACCCTCGACACGGGCACGGATCTCGAGCGAGCGGTAGGCCGCTACCCGCCCGACATATTCATTGGTCACCGGGATCGTCTCGACCCGCGCCGCGAGGGTCCTCACCACGGGGGGTGGCGGCGCAGGAGGAGGCGCAGGCGCGTGCTTGTCGCAACCGCCGAGCAAGGACGCCAGAAGTAGCACGCGGGCGCGCATGGTGTAATTTCGCTTGAAACGCTTGGAGAGGTCGGATGGTAGCCCGGCGGCCGGGACAGCGGCAATACAGGACCGGCGTCGCGTCGTTCCGGCCGGAGCCCATCAACCTGTCCGTGCGGGCGCTCGGTCGCAACCCGGCGTCTGCTGCTTCACCACGCAACAGCTTCCGCCCGGATTTCCGCACCGGGTCCGAGCTGCCCGAGCGGAACGGACCGGGCATGCGCGGCCCTTCCCTCGGTCACGCGCCGCAACGGCTTCGCGGGTGGACATGCGCGACGGCGTGCGCCAGTCGCGCGGCGCAGCGCCCCGGCAGCCGCCGGACCTCAATGCCCGCAACGGGCCGGCCGGAACATCTGCGGGAACGTCTCGATTTCCTGCGGCGAGAGGCGTTCGTCGGCGGGCTTGCCCGGCTTGCCAGCCATGGCCCCATCCACGGCTTCACCGGGCGCCGGGCATTCCTTTCGAGGCAGCTTCTTTCGTCAGCTCACCGGTAGCGCTTCCACTCGCTCATCCGCAACAGTTCGCCGCATTGCTTCTCGTCGAGCTGCTTGCCGAGGAACTGGCCGCGGTCGCGCGCCGCGATGGCCTTGCGCCGGTCGGACTTGCCCATGTCGCTCACTTCGGACGCAGCGCGGCGGCGGGCGCGCTGGTAGCGGCGGTCGGCGCCGCCGTGCTTGTCGGCGCAATACTGCATGGCGCCGGAGAACGCACCGAGCCGGCTGGCGTCGGAGAGGGTCTGGGCGTTGACGCGGGGCGCCGGGAAGGTCATTGCGAGACCGAGCGTGAACAGGGCGTACAGGTGCAGGTGGCGAGTCATGGCGGCTGGTTCCTCGGCTTCATGATCGGCGCCCGAGTATATCGACGCGCCGACACGCGACCAGACCGGCGTGCCCGATATGGGTCACCAGGCGCGGGGCACAATAACAAGCGAGGCCCTGCCGTACGACGACCTTCTGCCCGTCGTTCGCGCTGCTGTCCGCCGTGTAGACTCGCGTTGTTTTCACCTCATCGAATCAACACATCCCCATGACCAAAGCGCTGCACGCAAACGTGGACGCCCTGGCCGGACTGGACGATCCCGACGCGGCCTTCGACGCCGCGTTCAGCCTGGTGGCGTTTACCATGAACCGGCACCTGATCGACCACATGCTGCGCATCTCGCGCCTCCTGACCGGCAGCGACTACGAGGCGATGGTCATCCTGGGCGTCATCGCGCACCAGAATGTCGCCCATCTCATGCCGCCGGGCAGCCTGCCGACGGCGGTGCTGAACGAGCAGGGACGTCTTCCGGACGGTCCGGCACGCATGCGTCCGCTGCGGCTGCGCGACGTTGCCGCCATCACCGGCATTCCGCGGGAGACGGCGCGGCGCAAGCTCGCATGGCTGGAATCACGGCAGTTCGTCGAGAAGACGGCGCAGGGTTGGGTGGTTGGCACGACGCGGGTCGAGCCCGAGCTGCGCGAGTTCACGCGGGAAACCACCTGGCGCCTGCTGGCCACGGCCGAGCAGGTAGTCCACCAGCTGCGCCATGCCGCGAGCCGGCTCTGAGCTGGCTCAGTTCAACTTCCGGTCCCGGTAATAGCGGGCGCCCTTGACCGTGAGGTCCAGCACCAGCCCGTCGTCCGTCAGCTGATACAGCCAGACGCCCGGCCGCAGCGACACGGCACCCGCGAAAGCCTCGACCCCGCGGCCACCAAGCTGCGCCGAGGCGCTCGACTGTCCGCCAAGTTCCCAGCCGGAATCGACGAATTTCGCGAGATCCTCGCGCCGCTCGAAGACCCACACCTGGCGATACTTCCTGACGCCGATGCCGAGCCCGGCCTGGACTTCGGCAACCTTCATGTAGGTCACGTGCCGGCTCTCACGTTCGATTGCGACACCGTGCCCCGAACCGCCACCTGCCAGTCCAAGCTTCATGCCGAAATGACTGAACACCGCGTAGCCCTCGGCCCCCTCGAGCGCGGCACGGGCGCGCGGCTGCAGCCAGTAGAGCTGCTCCAGGGTCTGCACGGCCAGCTGACGGATTTCCTGCCTCCGCATCTCGAGGTCGGACGCCGGCGCGGTGCGCGTCCACGCGACATTCAGCAGGCACGCAAACGACAGCCACAAGGCCACGCGCATCGGCACAGGCATGGAAACTCCTCGGGGTGAAGTGGAAGGTGCGCACAGCGTAACGACAGGGCTCGCCGGGTCCGAGGTCCTGCCGCCCGAAACGGGCACGGTCCGTCCATCGCACACGGGTGGAAGGTCGTTGCGGCCACGAGCCACTCGGCTTCGCCGGGGGCGGCGCGCATGGTAGCCTCCGGGCTCATTTCCGGAGACCCCTGCGTGAGCCTGTCCACTGCCCCGACCACCACTGCGGACGTCCGCGCGACGCTCGCTGAAATCCATGCCGGCTTCGAGGCGACCGGCTATCTCTGCAGCGACCCCATCGCGACCGCCATCTTCCTCGCAACCCGCCTCGAGAAGCCGGTGCTGATCGAAGGCCCCCCGGGTGTCGGCAAGACCGAACTCGCGCGCGCCACCGCGACCTGGCTGGGCAAGCCGCTGATCCGGCTGCAGTGCTACGAAGGGCTCGACGAATCGAAGGCCTTGTACGAGTGGAAATACGGCAAGCAGCTGCTGTACACGCAGGTGCTGAAAGACAAGCTGGGCGACCTGATGGCGGGCGCGCGCGGGCTCGCCGAGTCGATCGCCCGCCTGCACGAGTTCGACGACACCTTTTTCAACACCGAATTCCTCGAGCCGCGTCCACTGCTCAAAGCCTTGTGGGAGCCGGCCGGCGCGGTGCTGCTGATCGACGAGATCGACAAGTCCGACCAGGAGTTCGAGGCCTTCCTGCTCGAGATGCTGCAGGACTACCAGATCTCGATTCCCGAGCTCGGCACCGTCAAGGCGACGGTGCCGCCGGTCGTGTTCCTGACCTCGAACAACACGCGCGAGCTGGGCGATGCGCTGAAACGCCGCTGCATCCACCTGCACATCCCCTACCCCGACGCACTCCTCGAACGCCGCATCATTGCGAGCCGCGTGCCGGACCTCGCCGACAGCATGCGCCACCAGCTCGTCGCCTTCGTGCAGGGCCTGCGCGCGATGGACCTGAAGAAGACGCCGGCGATCAGTGAAACGATCGACTGGGCCCGCGCGCTGCTGCTGCTGCACGCGCAGGAGCTGGACGTCGAACTCGTGCGCACGACACTCAACCTGCTGCTGAAGTTCGAGGACGACATCACGCAGGTCGACGGCGAGCTCTACCGGCTCGTGAGCTCGGCGCGCAAGGCCTGAGCCCGTCGCAGTGAGCGAAGTCCTCGGCCATTTCCTGCAGGCGCTGCGCGCGGCCGACGTGCGCGTGTCGACCGCCGAGGGCATGGACGCCGCACTGGTGTTCGGGGCCATCGGCTTCGACGATCGCCTGCTGCTGAAGACCGCGCTGTCCCAGGTGCTCGCGAAGTCGACCGTCGACAAGGCGAGCTTCGACGAATGCTTCGAGCAGTTCTTCCGCGCCGAAGACCTGCACGGCCTGCCACCGGCCGACGACGCGGCGAACGACGCGGCACCGGCCGACGACGTGGGGCCCGACGCGCAGCCGGCCACGCCACCCGCGGCAGCCGAGGCGGAACAGGCGCAGGACCTCCAGTCGCTGCTGGAATCCGGCGCGCGCGCCGAGCTCCAGCTCGCACTCGCGGGCGCGGCGCGGGCCGTCGGCGTCAACGAGATCCAGCTCTTCACCCAGCGTGGCATGTACTCGCGGCGCATGCTGGAGTCGATGGGCGTGGAAAAGCTGGAACGCAGGCTCTACGCCCTGCGCGAGGCCGGTGATGAGGACGAGGCCGAACGCCTGCGCGCGCGCCTCACGGTGCTGCGCGAAGAGGTGCTGGCGCTGGTGGACCGCCAGCTGCTGTTGCTGACGGCCAACGCCGGCACCCGTCTGCGCGAGGAAATCCTGCAGAAAATGCCGCTCGCGCGCGCCGAGTTCGGCGACTTCCGCCTGATGCAGGCGCTGGTCCGCAAGCTCGCGAAACGACTGGTGTCGATGCACTCGCGGCGACGCAAGGTCGCGCAGCGCGGCGTGCTCGACGTGCGGCACACGATCCGCCGCAACATCGAGTTCGACGGCCTGCTGTTCGACGTCGTCTGGCGGCGCAGGAAGATCGAGCGCCCGAAGGTCGTCGCCGTCTGCGACGTCTCCGGCTCGGTGGCGAACGTCGCGCGCTTCCTGCTGCTGTTCCTCTACAGCGTCGCCGAGGTGCTGCCGAAAGTGCGTTCCTTCGTGTTTTCGTCACAGCTTGCCGAGGTCACCGAACTGTTCGCCACCCACGACGTGGAGGAGGCCACGGCGCTCGCGCTGCAGCGCCACGGCTGGGGCTCGACCGACTATGGCCGCGCGTTCGCGCAACTCGTCGAGCAGGCGCTGCCGGACATCGACCATCGCACGACGGTGCTGATCCTCGGCGACGGCCGCTCCAATTACGGCTACCCGGGGCTGCGTGAGCTACGACAGGTGCACGAACGCGCCCGGCGCGTGATCTGGCTGAACCCGGAATCGCGCGCGTTCTGGACCGTCGGCGATTCGGAGATGCCGCGGCTCGCGACAGCCTGCGACCGGGTGGAGACCTGCCGCAGCCTGCGCCATCTCGAGCGCGTGGTCGGCGAGTTGATGCGCAGCGCGGTGTGAGCAGCGCGCTCACGGTTCGTCGCGCGCACCCCGCAGCGTCTCGAAGCGGGCCCGCTGCCAGGGCCAATGGCCGCTCACTTCGAGCTCGAGCACCATGCTGAGGAAGGTGCGGATGGCGACGATGAGCGCGAGCACACCAAGGTTCTGCAGGCTGGGCTCGACGGCCACCGTGCCGATGATGTCGCCGATCACCAGCAACTCGAGCCCGAGCAGGATCGCGCGGCCGAGGTCCATGCGCAGGAACTGGTAGGCGGCCGGGAATCCGGCGCCGCCGATCAGTCGATGGACGAACACGATGCTGGCGAGCCCGGCACCCGCCAGCAGCACGACGACGCCAACGATCTCGACCCCATGGGCGGCGCTCAACACCAGACCTTCATAGCTCATGCCCTGTTCAACTCCATCGGAATGCGGTGAACTGGCCGCATACACAGTCTAGGCACGAGGACATCGCAGTGGAAACTCCATCCGGGAATATCGGCAGTTGCCCCGCCGCCAGCGCCCGCCGTCAGGCGCGCGGCCGCATGCGCGCGATGCTCGTGGTCGGCCTGCTGGTCGCGGGAACCGGCGGCGCGGCGCAGACGGTCTCGCCGTCGGCAGCGGACTGGCAGGCGCTGGAAGCGAAGATGGGCGACTGCACCCGCCGCCACGGCTACGATCCGGCCGCCGCGGCGGGCATCCCGCAGCACGAACTCGGCGCCGGCGAACGCGCCTGGCGCGAGTGCGTGTACGAGGCCATCGGGGGGACGCTGATGAAGCGTTCAGAGGCGCCCGAGATGTACCAGCAACTGATCGACGCCGACCGCCGGATGACCGATGCGGTGGAGCAGGGAACGCTGACCCGCCTGGAGCGCCGACAGCGCCTCGAGGACCACGTGCGCAACATCAAGCTGAGCGAAGAGGTCAACGAGTCGATCGCGACCGCCCAGGCCCACGAACGCGTCCGCCGCGACCTCGAACGCATGCGCCAGCAGCAGGAATTCGAACGCCTCGTCAGGCCACGCATCGTGGTGCCACTGGGCCGCTGACCAGGATCTGGCAAGGGTGTCCAGGCTGGCCCCTGCCGTGAACTCGATGAAGGCGCGTGCCGCCTGCGGCCTGCCGGCGCGCAGGCTCTGGTTTACCCGGGGCGTCCTGCGCCTCGCCGGTGCCGCGCCCGTCGCCACGGCCAGCTGCCGCTGACGTCGAGTTCGAGCACGAAGCCCAGGAAGGTCCGGATGCCGACAATCGCGGCAAGCACGCCGGGATTGCCGAGGGTCGGCTCGATCGCGACCGTGCCGATGATATCCGCGATCACCAGCAGTTCGAGCCCCAGCAGGATGGCACGCCCGAGATCGGCGCGCAGGACCTGGTTGGCCGGGTCGAAGTCACCGGTGGCGCGCCGGCAGAAGGCCGCGAACGCGAGCGCCGCGCCGGCCAGCAGCGCAAGCACGCCGATCACCTCCACCACGTGGGCAGCGCGCACGATCCAGTGTTCGTAGTCCAGTGTTCGTAGTCCAGCACCCGGTCCGCGCGTCGAACAGCCGGTTGTTCAGGTCGTCGCCGGTGGCGGCGCCAGCCGTGCGGTCCCGTCCCTGAACAGCACCGCGTAGAACGCAGGCACCACGCCCAGGGTCAGCACCGTGCCGACACCGAGGCCGAACATCATCACGATGGTCATCGCGTACCAGAGCTCGCCCCCGAACAGGTGCAGCGGCAGCAGCCCGAGGATCGTCGTCAGCGTCGTCATGACGATGGGCCGCAGCCGGGTGGTCGCGGCGGCGACGATGGCCTCGACGATATCGCCACGCGCGCGCCGTTCCTCATCGATCTTGTCGATCAGCACGATGCCGTTGTTGATGATGATGCCTGCCAGGGAAAACAGCCCCAGCATCGCGTTGAAATCGAGCGTGCCGCGCATGAGGTTCAGGCCCAGCGAGGTGCCGATCATGATCAGCGGGATGGTCAGCAGGATGATGGCTGTGCGACGCAGCGAGTTGAACTGCCAGATCAGGATCAGCACGATGCCGACGAGGCATTGCGGCATGTACTGGAACAGCGCGCCGTTCGCGTCCGCCGCGGCCCTGACCTCGCCGTCCGGCGCCCAGGCGTAGCCGGGCGGCAGGTCGAGGCCGTCAAGCTTCGCGCGCATCGCGTCGAGCAGCGCCTGCGCGGTCATGCCCGGATTGACGCCGGAAATCGTGATGGCGCGCTCCTGGTCGTGCCGGCGGATCACCGAAGGCTGCAGCTCGCCGGCGAGCGTCGACACCTGGACGAGCGGCACTGGCGCGCCGGCGTCGGACATCACGGTGACCTCGGACAGCTTGTCGATGGCGTCGCGGTCGGCGAGCCGCGCGCGCAGGGTGACGGGGATGGTCTTGTCCCCTTCGCGCAGGCCCGTGATGTCGGCGCCCTCGAAGGTCGCCTCCAGCGTCTGGGCGACCTGCGTCGGCGCGACGCCCGCATGGCGCGCGCGTTCCTGGTCGATCTGCACGCTCAGACCGAGCACCGGATTGGCCCAGTCGGTGCGGATGTCGCGCGTGCCTGGAATCGCCCGCAGGGCTTGCGCGACTTCACGCCCGAGGCGGTGCAGGACCTGGATATCGCTGCCCTTGAGGCGAACCTGCAGGGTGCCTGGCGGCTCCGAGCCGAGAAACAGCAACTCCGTCCAGCCATTGGCCTCCGGCAGCTGGTCGGCGATGAAGCCTTCGACGCGCGCCCGCAGCGTCGCGACGTCCTCGCTGCTGCGCGTGTTGACGACGCCGAAGGCGACGTGCGGCGCGGGGTCCAGCGGCGCCAGCGCGAGGAAGAAGCGCGGCCCGCCGTTGCCGATGTAGAGCACGCTGCCGGTCACCTCCGGATTCGCCGCGCCGTCCGCGAGGAAGCGCGCGAGGCGCGCGGCGACGCGCGCGGTTTCCTCCTCGCTCGAGCCCGCCGGCAGTTCCAGGTTCAGGACGAACTGCGCGCGCGCCGACGGCGGCAGCAGGCCCGTAGGCACGCGCGCCATGCCGGCGAGCGCCAGCGCGAACAAGCCGGCCATCGCCGCGAGGAACAGCCACCGGACACGCAGCACGCCGCGGAGGATGCGCGCGTAGCCTCGTGCGAACGGGCCGACCGGTGCATCGGCCATGCCGGGCTTCGCGTCCGGCATGAACCAGTAGCACAGCAGCGGGGTCACCGTGATCGACAGCAGCCAGCTCGACAGCAGGGTCAGCACGATCACCTGGCTCAGCGCGCGCAGGAATTCGCCGGTGGAATCCTGCGCGAGCATCAGCGGCAGGAAGGCAAGGATGGTCGTCAGTGACGAGGTCAGCAGCGGAATCGCGAGCGAGGCGCTCGCGTCCAGCGCGGCCTGCAGCCGCGCGGCGCCGCCGTCCATGCGCCGCTTGATGTCTTCCGCGATGACGACGCCGTTGTCGACCAGCAGGCCCAGCGCGATGATGATGGCGGCGATGGACACCCGGTGCAGCGGGATGTCCCACAGCAGCATGCCGACCAGCGAAGCGAGGATGGTCAGCGGCACGATGGTGCCGACGATGAGCCCTGCGCGCAGGCCGAGGAACAGCAGCACGACGGCGAGCACCGTCAGCAGGGTCTGCACGAGGTTGTCGGTGGCCTCGCGGATCGACGCGGCGACGATCGGCACCTGGTCGGTGACGGTGTCCAGCGTCATGCCGACCGGCAGCGCGTCGCGCAGCGTCGCGAGCCGCGCACCCAGTTCCGCGCCGAAGGCCTTCACGTTGACGTTCTCGACCATCGACACCGCGATGATCACGGCCGGCTCACCGTTGAAGTAGACGGGGTTGCGCGCCGGTTCATCGTAGCCGCGGCGGATCGCGAGCAGATCGCGCGCGTAGACGATGCCGCCGTCGGGAATCGCGATCGGCACCTCGCCGATGTCGCGCTCGTCGACGAAGGTGCCGCTCGGCGTCAGGGTATAACGCATGCCATCCTCGGTCTCCAGCGCGCCCGAGGGCAGGATCCTGTTCTGGTCGGCAATCGTCTGCAGCACGACGGCGGGCGACAGGCCCAGCTGATCGAGTCGCGCGCGATCGAACTCGAGCCAGACACGCTCGTTCTGCACGCCGTGGAGGTCCACCTGGCTCACCAGCGGCAGCGCCGCGATGCGATCGCGCAGCCAGCGCGCCTCGGCGCGCAGGTCGGCCATCGAGAAACCGGCGCCCCGCAGCGCCAGCGTCGTCACCGCGACGCGGCCGTAATCGTCGTTGACGAACGGCCCCACCGTGCCTTCGGGCAGGCGCGGCGCGACGTCGTCCATCTTGTTGCGCAGCTTCATCCACAGCGGCTTCACGTCCGCGTACTGCGGCCCCATCTCGACCTTGATCCGGGCGACGCCGGTCTCGGCGACGCTTTCGATGGTCTTGACCTCGGGGATCTGCTTGATGGCCTCTTCCAGCGGCTTGACGATCAACTGCTCCACCCGCAGGGCCGACATGCCCGCGAAGCGGGCGGTGACCAGCGCCGAGCGAATGGTGATCTCGGGATCTTCCTGGCTCGGATGGAACAGGTAGGTGAAGGCGCCGCCGAAGACGGTGAGCAGGATCAGGCTCACCGTCAGGCGCGACCGTTCGATCGCGGCGCGGGTCAGGTTGCGCACCGGCTTACTCCGGCGGCGACCAGCGACGCGCGGGCATGCCGTCGTCGAGGAACGCGACCCCGGCGACCACGACGAGATCGCCGGGCCTCAGGCCGTCGTCGACCAGCACGCGGCTGCCATGAAGGCCGGCGATGCGCACCGTCCGCTTGTCGACGCGCTGCACCTGCTCGTCGAGCACGTAGACCCGCGCCTCGGCGCCGACCCCCGGCGCGGTCAGGATGTTCTCGAACGCGAGCGCCGAGGTCGGGATGTCAAAGGAGGGCTGCGCCTCGGCGCCCAGGTCGAGCGCCAGCACGGCGGTCATCCCGCTGCGCGCCGCCGGCGGCGTCGCGGCGAGACGCGCCTTGACCCGAAAGGCATTGCCGCTGTCCGCCCCGGCGCCGATTTCGGCGATGGTGGCCGCGACCGTCGCGTCGCCGAGGCCGGGGACGCGCACATTCACCGGCGCACCAAGTTTCAACAGGGTCACGATCTGTTCGGGCACGAGGACTTCGGCCTCCAGGTTTTCACCCGACCCGACCTCGTAGACCGCGGCGCCCGCCGCGACCTCCTCGTACTGCTTCGCGACCAGCCGCGTGACGACGCCCGCCCGCGCGGCGACCAGCCGGGTCTTGATCAGGCGGTCCTGGGCGATCTGGAGTTCGGTCTGTGCGACCTTGAGGTCCGCGCTGGCCGTGTCGCGCTCGCGGACGATCTGGTCGAGCGTGGCGCGGGCGACGAGGCCCCGGTCGGCGAGCGTCTTCTGGCGCGCGTAATTGTTGTCGGCCTCGGCGAGGCGGCTGCGCGCGGCGGACAAACGGGCGCGTGCGCTGGTGATTTCACGTGAGATATCGAGGTCGTCGAGCCGCGCGACCACCGCCCCCGCGGCAAAGCTCTCGCCCTCGCGTAGCGGCACGTCCACGAGCCTGCCGCTGATCGAGAAGGCGAGCCGGGTGGTCTCGGCGGGCGCCAGCACCCCGGAGAAGCTGCGAGCCCCCGCTTCGCCGGCAGGCGCCACGGCCAGTACCTTCACCGACTTCAGCGAGGGCGCGCTGGACGCCGGGGGTGGCTGGTCGCAGGCGGACAGTGCAAGGACGATCACGCCGATCACGATGCTTCGCCCGTAGTGCTTCAACACATGTCCCCCCCAGCCCACGCTTCGAATTTCCCGCCGCCGACGCCGCTGGCGGCCGAATCGTCGTGACGACCAGGCCAGCCGGCACCCTTGCATGCAGGCATTTTTGACGGCCGAGTCTGACACCCTGCTCGCGGCCCGGGCAAACGGCAGATGCTCATTCTGGGCAAAAAGCCGGCGCCAACCCTGTCTTCCATTATGCAGGCTGCGCGACAATCGCCGGATCGCCCACTTCAACCTGAAACACGGCTGCCGCGATGACCAGAACCCTACTGCGCGAGGCAGCGCCGACCGCCTGCCTGGGGCTCCTCTGCGCCCTCCTGTGCCTCGGGTTCACGCCGCGCGCGGGGGCCGAAGGCGCGCCCCCCGCCGAGGACCCCTCCACCCCGATCACGCCGTTTCGCGAGGGTGAAAACGGCATCGCGCTGCAACTCCAGCCCCAACTGGGCGACCTGTCCGCGATCCGCGAGCGCGGGGTCCTGCGCGTGCTGGTGACCTACAACAGCACCAGTTTCTTCATCCGGGACGGCGAGCTGCACGGCCTGGTGCCGACCTTGATGCAGGCGTTCAGGCGGCGGGTGAATGCCGCACGCCCACGCGGTTCGGTGCCGCTGCGGCTGATTTACGTGCCGATGCCATTGCACCGGATCATCCCTGCGCTGGAGGCCGGTTACGGCGACGTCGCCGCGGCGCGCCTGACGGTCACGCCGAAGCGCGCGCTGCGGGTGGACTTCAGCGAGCCGTACATCAAGGACGTCGCCCAGGTCCTGGTCACCCGCAAGGACGTCCCGCCGCTCACGGACCCGTTGGAGGTCTCGGGCATGCGCATCCACGTCGTGCGCGGCAGCAACAAGGTGGGCATGCTCGAGGATCTGAACGAGACCCTGCGCGAGCGCGGTCTTCCCGGCGTGGGCATCGTCGAAGCGGACGACAGCCTCGTGCAGGAAGACCTGCTGGAAATGACGCATGCGGGCCTCATCGATGCCACCGTCTGCGACAGCTTCGTGGCCAGGCTGTGGCGCAAGCAGTTCAGTGAACTACATGTCCACGGCCAGGCCCCGCTGCGGACCGGCGGCCGGATTGCGTTCGCGGTCCGTCCCGGAAGCCCCGAGTTGCTCGGTGCGCTCAACGCCTACGTCCGGGACACGCGCTCGAAAGTGGCGGAAACGGCCCGCTACGTGATAAGCCGCGGCTACCGCGGCGTCGACTGGCTGGTCGACCCGCTGGAGCAGAGCAGGCGCGACCGGCTCGCCGCGGTGCGGACCTATTTCAAATCCTACGCGCAGCAGTACGAGCAGGACTGGCTGATGCTGGTGGCGCAGGGTTTCGCCGAATCCGGCCTGAACCAATCCGCGCGCAGCAGGAGCGGTGCGATCGGTATCATGCAGATCAAGCCGTCAACGGCAAAACAGGTCGGCGTAATCCACATCGACAAGGCCCCTGGCAACATCCACGCCGGGGTCCGCTACATGGATTACCTGCGCGAAACCTATTTCGATGACCCGGCGCTCGATGCCCGCGAACAGGCGCTGTTCTCGCTCGCGGCCTACAATGCCGGCCCCAACCGCATCAAGCGCCTGCGCGCAATCGCGCCGCAGATGAACGTGGATCCCAACCGCTGGTTCGGCAACATGGAGTACGTGGTCATGCGCAAGGTGGGACTGGAACCCGTGCGCTACGTGGCGAAGGTCAACAAGTACTACCTTGCCTATCTCGCGTCACGTCGCGTGATCGACGAGCGGCGGCTCGACCATATGACCTTGCGGACCCACCTGCGCCCGCGCGCCACCCGCGATCTGCCCGCCCCGTCGGCGACCCCGCCGGCCGGTGAGGCTGCGCCGGCGCAGGGTTCGTGAACCGCGCCGCCCTGGTGCCGCCGGAACGGCGCGTATCCCGGGTTCAGCCCCCGAGCGCGATGGCGACCAGGGTCAGCAGGGTGCCGAGCAGGGCCAGCGCAAGCCCGACGTACCACGGATTGCCCACGGTGTGCCTGGCCAGGCGGAAGCCCAGCACGAACATGAATGCGATGAGCAGCGCATTGGACACGCGCAGCGCGTGCACGGGGTCATCCATCAGCACGAACGGCAGCGCAGCAGGGACGCTGCAACCGAACACCAGCGCGAAGCTCGCGACCGCGCCGAACAAATCCTGCCGCGTGACACCGCTGAGACCGATGCGCATGCCGCGAATGCGCGTGACAATTCGCAGGTACAGCGCGCGCCGCTCCGCGTCGTCCAGCACCGGCAGCATGATGTCGTCGAGCTCCCGGCCGATCAGCGCGATGGCGGTGTCGTCGTCGCGCGCGGCGATCGCGTCAAGCGCCAGGCGCCGCTTGCGGTTGCGCTCGTAGAGTTGCCCCACGATGTACAGCACGCCGTCGATGATGCCCCACGCGAGATTGCAGCCGATCGTCGCAATCAGCAGTTCGCGCGCGCCTTCGCGCCCCGCGTCGTGCAGCAGGATGCCGGCGCCGAGCGTGAAGGTCAGGGTCATGATGAGCCCGAACAGGATTTCGGCCAGGGTGGTCGCCGGATCCAGCCATTTGGCCAGTGCGGCTGCGCGCAGTTCGTGTCTGGACATGGCATCAATCTACAACAGCGCTGAGGTCGCCGACGAGGCACGACCGCCGACAATCCGGGAGCACTGCGCGTGAGTACCTGCCGCCTGATCAAGACGCTGCTTGCCGCCCTGGCGCTTGCCACCCTGGGCGCCTGCTCGACGCTGCCCAAGGTGGCGCCGACGCCAAGTCACTACGTGGCGGAGACGGGCGACACCACGCTCGCCCGGACCCTGGACCCGCTGCTGCGCGCGCGGCCCGGGCTGAACGGCGTGCTGCCCCTGGCGGACGGACGCGATGCATTCGGCATGCGGCTGCAACTGGCAGCGGCGGCCGAACGCACGCTCGACGCGCAGTACTTCATCTGGCATGACGATCGCGCCGGCACGCTGCTGTTCGACGCGCTGCGGGCGGCGGGCGACCGCGGCGTGCGCGTGCGCCTGCTGCTCGACGACGCCAACAGCCTCGGCCTCGACGGCATGCTCGCGGCGCTGGACGCGCATCCGCACATCGAGGTGCGGGTGTTCAACGCATTTCACCAGCGCGGCGCGCGCTTCCTCGGCTACCTCACCGAATTCGGCCGCCTGAACCGCCGCATGCACAACAAGTCCTTCACGGCGGACAATCGCGCGACAATCGTGGGGGGCCGCAACATCGGCGACGAGTATTTCGGCAGCGGTGACGGTGAACTGTTCGGCGACTTCGACGTGCTGGCGGTCGGCCCGGTTGCGACGGCCGTTTCGCGCCAGTTCGACGACTACTGGAACAGCCCCGCGGCGTACCCGGTCAGTGGCTTCGCACGCGGCGCCGACGCGCTGCCGCGGCCGCTGCCCGAACTGGCCGACGCCCTGCGCGCGCAGCCGGACACCGCGCGCTTCCTCGCGGACATCGATACCGCCCGCCTCGCGCGGGCGCTGGCCGGCGACCTCACGCTCCTGCGCTGGGTGCCCGCCAGCCTCGTGACCGACGATGCCTCGAAAGTCACGCACCCGCGCCCGGGCAGGGACAGCCGCATCCTGCGCGAGATGGCCGACAGGATCGGACCGGCGAAGGAGCGCGTCGACATCATCTCCCCGTACTTCGTACCGGGGAAACGCGGCACGCAGGGCCTCGTCGAACTCGCGCAGCGGGGGGTCGAGGTGCGCGTGCTGACGAACTCGCTCGCCGCCACCAACCACGCGGTGGTGCATGCCGGCTACCTGAAGCGCCGCCGCGCGCTGCTCCGCGCGGGCGTCCACCTCTTCGAGATGCAGGCAGAACATCCCGAGTACACCTCGCACCAGCGCGGCTTCGCGGCGAGTTCGGGCGCCGTGCTGCACGCGAAGATTTTCGCCGTCGATCGCCGCTGGCTGTTCGTGGGCTCGTACAACGTCGATCCCCGCTCCGCGCATCTTAATTCCGAGATGGGCCTGATCCTGGACGATCCGCAGATGGCGGGCGCGGTGGCCGCCGCCTTCGACCGGAACTTCGCGGATGTCGCGTGGGAAGTGCAGGCGCGTGATGACGGCGGCCTGCAGTGGGTGGAGCGCGGCGGCGGCGCCGAGCGGGTGCTGCGCGTCGAACCGCGCACCGGTCTCGCGGTGCGCGTCGGCGTGCGCCTGGTGTCCCTGCTGCCAATCGACTGGTTGCTGTAATGGGCGCTTGCGGGTCGTCCCGGCCGAAGCGGCCGCGTTTGTCCGGGATGCGCGGCGCTGCGCTCATGCTCGCCCTGCCGGGCCTCGTCGCCGCCGCCCCCGCGCTCGCGGCCGTGACGGGCGCGCTCATCACCGCGGTGATCCAGTCCTCGTCCGTCACCACGGTGCTGGTCGTCGGGTTCGTATCCGCCGGGTTGATGGGCCTCACGCAGTCCGTCGGCGTCATCATGGGCGCGAACGTGGGTACGACGATCACGGCGCAAATCGTCGCCTTCAAGGTTGGCGATGCCGCGCTGATGATGATCGCCGTCGGCTTCGCCGCCTGGTTCGGCGGCAGGCGCGACAGCCTGCGCCAGTACGGCGCGATGGTGATGGGCATCGGCCTCGTCTTCTACGGCATGCACGTCATGAGCGAGGGCATGAGCCCGCTGCGGGCGCACGCGCCGTTCATCGAACTGATGCGGGAGATGCGACACCCGCTCGCCGGGATGCTGGTCGGCGCGGTCTTCACCGCGCTGGTGCAGTCCTCGTCCGCGACCACCGGCATCGTGATCGTGCTCGCCTCACAGGGCTTCATCAGCCTGTCGGCCGGCATCGCGCTCGCGCTGGGCGCGAACATCGGCACCTGTGTCACGGCCATGCTGGCCGCGCTGGGCAAACCGCGCGAGGCACAGCGCGCGGCGGCGGTGCACGTGCTGTTCAACCTCGGTGGCGCGCTGCTCTGGCTCGGGCTGCTCGATCTGCTGGTGACGATCGCAACGTGGCTGAGCCCGGTGCATGCGAACCTCCAGGGCGCCGCGCGCCTCGCGGCGGAGACGCCACGCCAGATCGCGAATGCGAACACCGCGTTCAACCTCATCAACACCCTGCTCTTCCTGCCGTTCTGCGGCTTGTTTGCACGGCTGGTGCGGCGCTGCCTGCCGGATCGCGCGCCGGCCGCGGATGGCCCCACGGCGCGCTATCTCGACGCTGCGCTGCTCGACACACCGGCGCTGGCCCTGTGCAGCGCGCGCGCATGGAACTCGGTCATATGGGTGAACTCGTCTGCGACATGCTGCGGGCGCTGGGCTCGGCCGCGCACAGTCGCGATGCGGGGGCGCTGGCTGTCGTTACGGCGCGCCGGCACGTGTTCCAGCAACTCGGGAGCGAAACCCTGGCGTATCTCGGCAGCGTCGGTGGCACCGCGCTGACGTCGGACGACAGCCGGGAACTCGGCAGCATTCTCAATGCGCAGGTCTACCTGGAGGCAATCGCCGCGGAAGTCGCCGCGCGGCTGCTGCCCATCACGCGCCAGGGTCTCGCGCTCGGGCCGCGGCGGGAGTCCGACGCGCTGGACGCCTATGCCGGACTCTTCAGGACCGCGCTGGAAGCCATCGGGCTGGCGGCGCGCGCGGTGAGCGGAGACGAGCCCGACGCGGCCGCCGCGGTGCGCGCCCTGAAACCGGGGTTCAAGGAGGAAGTGGCGTCGGTGGTCGCGCTGCAGGCGCGGGAACTCGGTGCGCCGGGCGAGCAGCGGCTCGCAAACTTCCGGCTGGAAATGGAATACGTCGAATGCATCAGGCGCATCTACGCCCTGTGCAAGCGACTGGCGGACAGCGTAGACGGGTCACCGCCCGACGCCGTCGCCGCGCCGGGATTCAGGGCGTGACGACGGCGCCGGACCGGCGAGTCCTCGCGTCAGGGCGTCAGCGCGCCGCTCGCGATCGCGGCGTCCCGGTCGGCGGGGTGCTGGAACTGCGGCGTTTCGTCGCGCGCCTGGCGCGTGTCGCCCCCTTCGCTCGATGCGGCCGCCCGCTGCCAGGCGCCCTCGTCGTCCCAGCGGTTCGGCAGGGTCTCGAGCTGGCCCGGCTGCGTGAACGTTTCGAGGCCACGCAGCGCGGCGAGGACGATGCCGTCCTGGTCCGCCTCGTCGAAGGCCTTGCCGGCGGTATGGCCCAGCGGATAGTCGACGAAGACCGCACGCGGCGGACGGCCCGCCTCGAGGATGTCGATGGCGCTGCCCAGGCACAGCGTGGGGATGCCGTTGGCTTCGAGGTGCCGTGCGACCAGACTCACGGTCTGGTGACACACGGGTCACATCGCAATGAGCAAGGCGGCATCGACCTCCTGGCGGCGCATCGCGTCGAGCACAGCGGGCGCCACTTCCTCGCGGACGCGGCGCTGCGAGTACACGCCGCCCATGCAGGACAGCACCTTGTCGGCCAGGCTGCCGATGACACCGTCCCGCGCGAGCTTGCGCAGCGCGCGCAGTGGCATCATGCAGCCGGGATCGCGGCGCGCGGCGACGAGATAGTTCTCCGTGATGTGCGAGAAGCGGAGTTCCGCATCCGGCGTCGCCGACGGGATTTCGCGGATCGAGCAGTCGTCCTTGTAGTGGTAGGCCACCTGGCCGAGCGCATAGGCGCCCGAGCTCGACAACAGGCCGAGGCGGGCTGCGCGCAGCGGCTTCGCCAGCGGCTGCCAGGGCGGCGCGCCGTCGGCGACGAGCCATCGATAGGGTTGATAACCGAGGCGCTGGTAGCGCTCGGTGATGGCCTGGATGTATCTGACGGGCATCGTGCGGGACTCGTGCATGGCGGGAAGACGCAGGATAGTGACGAGGCCGGCGCTTGTCATCGCCGCGGCGGCCGGGGCGCTTCGCTGACGCCAGGGCGCAAGCGGCGATCCGGATCCAGTTGCACCGACGGCGTTCGAGCGGTCCCACGCGTTTGCTCTCACGAGATCGGGCACGTATCGTTGCACTGCACTGTTCAGCGACTGTCACACTGAGGGAGCCCTTCTTGAACCGCACGCTGCCTGTCCCTCCCCCTGCCCCGAGCGACGCCGGCACCGGGATCCGACGCCTCGTCCTCTACCTCGCTGCGTCGCTGGCCCTGCCATCGCTGGCAGGCGCTCGCGTGTTCCAGTGCGAAGTCGACGGCCAGCTTGTGTTCCAGGACAAGTCCTGCGACGGCCTCGCCGCCCCGGATTCCGGCCCGGGTGCGGAAGGAGGCGCCGCCGGACCCGACTCCTCCCCGGCACCGACCACGACGGACGCCGCACCGGGTTCGCCGGGCGAGCCGGGCGTCGTCTCGGACGCAGCGACAGGGGGCGACGCGGCGGAAGCGCGCATCCAGGCGCGCATGGAAGAGATCGCAGTGCAGGCCTTCGAGGCCTTGCGCGTCGGCAACGTTCAGGCCTACCTGCGCCTGTGCACCTGTCCGGGCGGCCTGGACACCGGCACGCCGGCCGGCTCGAACCAGATCACCCTCACGCTTCCGCAGGACCACCTCGAGGACGCGCGGGGCATGGTGGAGGATATCCGCCAGCAGGGACTGACGATTGCGGGGAAGGCCGTCACGTACGGGAGGACGTTGATCATTCCGCTCGATGCGCGCCAGCGCGTGCTGGACCGGCCCGCGCGGGTGATCCCCTTGTTCGATTGGCGCGAAGACGATGAACCCTGTCTGGTCCGGATCGAACGGATGGGTCTCGCTGGAGCCGCGGAATGAAGACGCGCCCCGGACGGCGACGAACGCACTGCGCGCTTCGCACCGGGGACGCGTGACGGGCGCCGCAAGCACGCATGGCAGACGACGACTCCGCTGAAGCCTGGCCGGCGCTGCTGGCCATCGAGCACGCGGCCTGCGAGGCCCGCGTCGAGCTGCGCGGCCGCTGGTCACTGAAGGGCGCAGTACCGCGCTACGCGACGGTGGCGCCGCGCCTCGCCGATGCGCGGCGCGTACGGCTCGAAGCCATGGGACTCGAGGCCTGGGATTCGAGCGCCGTCACTTTCCTCGCCGCCCTGATCCGTGACTGCCGCGCGCGCAGCGTCGCCGTCGACCAGGACGCGCTGCCCGAAGGCCTGCGTCGCCTGCTGGCGCTGGCCTTCGCGGTGCCGCCGCCGGCCGAGTCGCGCGCGACGGCAAGCGCCCCCGGCCTTCTCGCCTCGATCGGCCAGGGCTTCATGGACGCCTGGCGCAACCTGCCGGCCATGATCGAATTCGCCGGTGAAATCTGCCTGTCGCTCGCGCGCTTCTGCACCGGCCGCGCCCGTTACCGCCACGGTGACATTGCGTGGCTGGTCGAGGAAGTCGGGCCGCGCGCGCTGCCGATCGTCTCGCTGATCAGCTTCCTGGTCGGCACCATCCTCGCGTACATGGGCGCGGTGCAGCTCGCGCTGTTCGGCGCGGAGATCTACATCGCCGATCTCGTCGGCATCGGCATGGTGCGCGAGGTCGCGGCGCTGATGACCGGGATCATCCTCGCCGGCCGCACCGGCGCGGCCTACGCCGCACAGCTCGGGACGATGCAGGTCAACGAGGAAATCGACGCCTTCCGCACGCTGGGCGTGTCGCCCATCGACTACCTCGTGCTCCCGCGCATGCTGGCGCTGCTGATGATGGTGCCGCTGCTGACGCTCTACGCCGGCATCGTCGGCATCCTCGCCGGCATGCTGATCGCCGTGACGGTGTTCGGCGTCGGCGTCCACGAGTACTGGAACGAGACCCTCTCCGCGCTGAACCTCACGCACTTCGCCGTCGGCACCGTCAAGGGCACCGTGTACGGCGGCCTCGTCGCCTTCGCCGGCTGCCTGCGCGGCATGCAGTGCGGACGCAGCGCGCAGGCGGTTGGTGAAGCGACGACCTCGGCGGTCGTGCTCGGCATCCTCCTCATCACGATTTCGGCGTCGATCATCACGATCGTCTTCCAGGAGCTGGGCATCTGACATGGGCGGCGACGCGCACATCGAGGTCCGCGATCTGACGATGGCCTACGGCGACTACGTGATCCAGCGCGACCTCAACTTCACGGTGAACCGCGGTGACATCTTCGTGATCATGGGCGGGAGCGGCTGCGGCAAGAGCACGCTGCTGAAGCAGATGATCGGGCTCGCGCAACCGGCGCGCGGCACCGTGCTGTACGATGGCGAGGACTACTGGGCCGCAAGCGAGGAGGCCCGGGTCGAACGCCAGCGCAATTTCGGTGTCCTGTTCCAGGCCGGCGCGCTCTGGAGCTCACTGACACTCGCGGAGAACGTGGCCTTGCCCTTGCAGGAATTCACCGGCCTGTCCGGCGATCTGATCGACGAAATCGTCTCGCTCAAGCTGTCGCTGGTGGGGCTCGCCGGCTTCGAGAACTTCTATCCGTCGGAAATCAGCGGCGGCATGAAGAAGCGTGCCGGGCTGGCCCGGGCGATGGCGCTGGACCCTGCGATCCTGTTCTTCGACGAGCCATCGGCGGGACTGGACCCCATCAGCTCGCGGCGACTCGACGACCTGATCCTCGAGCTTCGCGACAGCCTCGGCGCGACGGTGGTGCTGGTGACCCATGAACTGGCCAGCATCTTCGCCATCGCCAACAATTCGGTATTCCTCGACGCGGACAGCAGGACGATGATTGCGACCGGCCATCCGCAACAGCTCGCCGCCAGCGGGCCCGACAAGGTGCGCAGCTTCCTGCGCCGGGGTGAGACATGAGCAGGAAAGCGAATCCCAAGGTCATCGGCGGCTTCGTCCTCGGCGCGTGTGCCGTGGTGGTCGCGGCGGTGCTGCTGCTGTCCGACGGCGGGTTCTGGAAGGACAGGCCGGAATACATCATGTACTTCGAAGGTTCGGCGACAGGGCTGCAGGTCGGTTCCCCGGTGGTGTTCCGCGGGGTCAAGATCGGCAGCGTGCAGAGCATCGGCCTGTCGGTCGACGAAGGGACGCTCAACTTCCTGGTGCCGGTGGTGGTCCGCACCGACGAGTTCGCGATGACGAACCCGAACGGCAAGTCGGTCGAGCTTGGCAAGCTGGCCGAGAATTCCGAACTGCTGCAGCGCGGGCTGCGCGCGCGCCTCAAGACGTGGAGCTTCCTGACCGGCCAGCTCTACATCGATCTCGACTTCTACCCGGACCGTCCCCTGAAGCTCTACAGCGACGGCAAGGGCCTCGGCGAAATCCCGACCCTGCCGACCGAGGTCGAGGAACTGACCAACAAGCTCGACAAGCTGAACGTCGAAAAGCTCGTCGAGGACGTTTCGCTGATTTCCGAAGCGGTGCGCAAGCTCGTGACGTCGCCGGAAGCGGCGCGCACGCTGACGAGCCTCGACAGCACGCTGCAGAACCTCGCGTCGCTGACGGAGCGGCTGGACAAGAGCGCCGGCCGGCTCACCCGGGACACGCAGACCGTGATGAACGAGGCGACGAACACCCTGCGCGTCACGCGCGCGGCGCTCGACGAGAGCGCGGCGACGATGCGCGCCGGGCGCGCGACCCTGTCACGCATCGACGAGGGCGCCGCGAACCTAGCCGCGCTGACGCGGCCGGATGCCGGCCCGCTGCGCGCCGTCACGCAGGCGGGCGAGGAGCTGGCGGCCACGGCGAGGATGCTGCGCGAAGCGGCCGGCGAGAACTCCGCGACGCACTACCAGCTGAACGAGATGCTCGCGGAAACCACCGCTGCCGCCCGCGCCCTGCGGCTGCTGGCGGAGGCGCTCGAATCCGATCCGCAGTCCGTGCTCACCGGCCGCAGCCACGAGGAAGCTCCATGAACACTGCCCCGCTGCGTCCGCGCCACGCGTTGCTGCCCGCCATGTTGTGCGTCGGTTTTGCCCTGCTCGCCGGCTGCGCACGCACGCAGCCGGCGCAGTACTACCTGTTGAGCAGTCCGGCCGGCGTTGCCGCCGAGGCGCCGGTTGCGGCCCGCCGCGTCGGGCTCGGGCCGGTGCGACTGCCTGAATACCTGGACCGGCCACAGATCGTCAGCTGGGCAAGCCCGACGCGGCTCCACCTGTCGAACACGCACCGCTGGGCGGAACCGCTGGGCAAGTCCTTCGCGCGCACGCTGCTCGCGAACCTCGCCCAGGCGCTGCCGGACACGCAGCTCGTGGCCTGGCCGTGGCGGGCCACGCAGCAGCCGGCGCTGCAGGTGACGGTCGACGTGCAGCGCTTCGAACGCACCGCCGACGGTGCGCTCGTGCTCGATGCGCGCTGGGCCGTGCAGCGGGGCGCGGCGGACGGCGCGCCCGTGTTGCACACGACATCACTGAGCGTGCCGGTCGCGGGCGCGGCGGATGACTACGACGCGCTGGTGACTGCCGCTTCCGCCGCCGTCCTCGGCCTTGCC
Organism: Hydrogenophaga intermedia; assembly: GCA_943370145.1. GTDB lineage: Bacteria > Pseudomonadota > Gammaproteobacteria. The sequence continues at coordinate 56,217 of CALRPY020000028.1, forward strand.
CGGGATATCGCGGCGCGTTTGCCGCCTGGATGAGCCGCCGGCGCCGTGCGGGCGCCGTTGTCCACTACAACAGAGGAGATCTCCCATGATCAGGACCACCGTCGTGCCGCCGACCATGCAGAACATCTTCGAACGTTTCCACTACGCGCCCGCCGTGCGGATCGGGCCGTGGATCAGTTGCGCGGGCCAGGTCGGCCGCGACGCGAACATGCGCGTCGTCGATGGCATGGAGGCACAGATGGTGCAGGCCTGGGAAAACGTGAGGATGGTGCTCGCGGAAGCGGGGGCGGGCTTCGAGCACGTCTACGCGATGACCACCTACCACGTCGGCATCCAGGAACAGCTGGAACTGTTCTGCCAGGTCAAGGACCGCTACATCCTGCGCAGCAACCCGCCGCCGGCGTGGACCGGCGTCGGCGTCACCGCGCTGACCTTCCCCGGCCAGATTGTGGAGATCCAGGTCAACGCCTACGTGCCGGATTGAAGCGCGACAGGCGTCGGCGTTGCGCATTGAGCGCATGGGTTAGCCACCGAGAACACCGAGAACACCGAGAAGGATTAAGGGTCAGGTGCTGCCTGCAGGACTTTGCCGGCGCGGAGACCGCGTCGCTCAAGTCACTCACTTTTTCCGTGCTCTCCGTGTCCTCCGTGGTGATAACCCGGGGTGTCGTTTCGCATAAGAGTCAGCTTGCACCACGGAGAACACGGAGAAGAAAGATGAATTGAAAGCGGGTATCGCCGCTGCGGCAGAACCCGGCAGTCGCGTCCCATCCAATCCTATTCTCTACCCTCGGTGTTCTCGGTGTTCTTGGTGGCCCATCATCACGGCCCGCGGTACCTGCGCTCAGATGTGGCCACGAGACAGCCCGCGACGGGAGCGGCGAAGACCCGCGCCCGCGTGCCTCAGAAAGAAAAGGTGTCAGATTTGAAATCTGACACC
>CALRPY020000029.1:0-54871 GCA_943370145.1 Hydrogenophaga intermedia
CCTGCGCCGCGCTGGTCTGCGCGCTGTGCGGCTGTGCCGCCCCGGCAACCACGCCGTATCGTCCCGCGCTGGACGCGAACGACCAGGGCTACCAGGAGCAGCGTATCGAGGCCAACCGGTTCCGCGTCAGCTTCACCGGCAACAGCGTCACGAGCCGCGAGGCGGTGGAGAATTTCATGCTCCTGCGCACCGCGGAGCTGACGCTGAACCAGGGTTACGACTACTTCGTGCTCGACAACCAGGACACCGAATCGCAGACCTATTACCTGCAGAGCATGTCCGAGTACGGCCCGCTCGATCCCTTCTACGGCTGCGTATGGCCGCGCAGCGGCTTCGCGGTGTCGACGACGACCCCGATCACGAACTACAAGGCGCAGGCCTACGTCGTGATGTTCAGGGGCGAGAAACCGCCGACCGAGATGAAGGCCTTCGATGCCCGCGACGTGCAGGCGAGCCTCGCGCCGCTGGTCAAAGCCCCGCCGGGCGCCACGCCCCCCTGACGCGAAGCGCGACGGGTGACGGCGCTCGTCGAAGCCGGCACACTCGTCGAATCGTCAATTGTCAGGCCACCACGGGGAGGGTGCATGGATTTCAACGAGGTCGTCCGTTCTACCGGAACCTGCCGCTACTACAAGCCCGACCCAGTGCCGACAGAGGTTCTGTCGCACGTGCTCGATGCCGCACGCTGGGCGCCGTCGGGTGGCAACCGCCAACCGCTGCGTTTCATCGTCGTGCGCGAACAGGCGAAGAAGCAGGCGCTGCAGGACCTGTACCTCCCGATCTGGGATGACTACATCGCCGGCATCCGCCAGGGCAGTGTGCGGCTGGGCGCGAAGCCCGGGCTCGTCGACCACGCCGATCATTTCGCGCGGCACATGGCCGACATTCCCGTGCTGTTGCTGGTGCTGGCGCGTCTCGCCGACGTCCACCCGACCGACCATCAACTGGGTCGACTCAGTATCGTCGGGGGCGCGTCGGTGTACCCCGCAGTGCAGAACATCCTGCTGGCGGCCCGCGATGCAGGGCTCGGCACCGCCTTGACGACGCTGCACTGTGCGGTCGAACCAACGCTGAAGACGCTGTTCGCGATCCCCGACGACATTTCCGTCGCGGCCATGGTGAGCCTCGGCTGGCCGGCACAGCCCTTCCCTTCGAAGCTGACCCGGCGGCCGCTGACAGAGATGGTGTTCGCCGACAGTTACGGCGTGCCGCTGGCCTGAAGCGGTCGCTTCAGCGCCCCGGCTCGCGCCCCGGGTACTGCGGAAGCTCGTCGTCGATGCGGTACCAGGGCGCCTGGTCGGCGACGAAGATGTGGGCGACCGGCACGAGCGTGTGCCCATCGTCGAGCGCGCCGGCCCTCACGCGCAGGGCATCGCCGCCGTCGACTTCGCTGTACAGCGGTGAACCGCAGCGGCTGCAGAACCAGCGGGCCTTGTTGGGCGTCGCTCGATAGCTGTGCATGTGTTCGGCGCCCGTCAGCAGCGTGAAGGCAGTCCTCGGCACCGGCACGCTGGATGCGAAGGCGGTGCCCTGTGCCTTGCGGCACTGGCTGCAGTGGCAGAAATAGACCGCGCGCGGCGCCGGATCGATGCTGAACCTGACCGCGCCGCAGAGGCAGCCGCCCTTGACGGCCACGTCAGGCAGGCCTGCGTGCCGCGAAACGCAGGCGCACGTAGTCGAGCTGCCAGGCACCGTCCACGAACAGCGCCGGTCGCAAGCGCTCGGTAACCCGCGCAATCAGCGGTGCGCGCGCGTCCGGCGGCGCCGCATCGAGGAAGGTCTGCGCCATCAGTTCGAGCCAGTCCGCGAGTTCACGCTCGAAGCGCGTGGGCCGCGCGAACACCTCGAGCGCGCGCACGTCGAAACCGCCTGCAGTCAGCTGCTCGCGGAAACCCGCTGCGGCGGGGAAGGTCCAGGGGTTGTGCCGCGACGCGTCGATACCGAGGACGGCCAGTTCCTCGTCCAGCGCCTCGACGATGCGGCCGACATTCCCCGCCGCGCCGAATTCGCCGACGAAGCGTCCGTGCGGCCGCAACGCGCGCCAGACGCCGGCGATGACCAGATCCTGGCTTGGCATCCAGTGCAGGGCGGCGTTCGTGAACACGGCGTCGAATTCACGCTCGAAATCCAGGCGCTGTCCGTCGACCACGCGCGCGTCGAGACCTCGCGCCCGCGCGGCCTCGACCTGCGCCGGGCTGCTGTCGATACCGACGACCCTGCAGTCACGCGCGGCGATTTCCGCCGTAAGCGTGCCGTTGCCGCAGCCGAGGTCCAGGATGCGCTCGCCCGCGCGCGGCGCGAGCAGGTCGAGGAGTGGCGACCCGAGCGCCGGTACGAAGGCCGCGACGCTGGCGTAGCGGACGGGATCCCAAGTCTGCGTCATGACGCGATTATAGGGGTCGGCTCGGGCCATCGATACCGTACAATACGGCGCGTACGGATCATCATTCGCAAGCGAGGAGGAGTAAGCGTGAGCACGCAAATCAAGGCAATCGTTGCCGAAGAGATTGACGGCAAAATCAGGGGCAGCCTGAAAACACTGGACGTCAGCGACCTGCCCGACAACGACGTGCTGGTCGACGTGGCTTACTCCACGGTCAACTACAAGGATGGCCTGGCGGTCTCCGGCGCCGGCCGCATCTGCCGCTCGACGCCGATGGTGTGCGGCATCGACCTCGCCGGCACCGTGGCCGAATCCCGCGATCCGGCGTGGAAGGCGGGCGACCGCGTGCTCGTGAACGGCTATGGCCTGTCCGAGGACCAGTGGGGCGGCTATGCGCAGAAGCAGCGCGTGAAGGGCGGATTCCTCGTGCGTGTGCCCGAGGTCTTCGGCCTCGACGAAGCGATGGCGATCGGAACCGCAGGCTACACGGCGATGCTGTGCGTCAATGCGATTCGTGACCACGGCATCACGCCGGCCCACGGCCCGGTGCTCGTGTCGGGCGCTGCCGGCGGTGTCGGCTCGGTCGCGATCATGCTGCTCGCCAAACTCGGTTTCGAGGTCGCGGCAATCACCGGCCGGGCCGAGCTCGCCGATTACCTGAAGGGCCTGGGCGCCAGTGAAGTGCTGGACCGCGCGGAGTTCGCGCGCGATGCGAAGCCGCTCGAGAAGGAACGCTGGGCGGCCGGCGTGGACAGCGTGGGGGCGACGACGCTCGCGACCATGATTGCGCAGACGAAATACGAAGGCCTCGTCGCCGCCTGCGGCCTTGCCGGCGGTGTGGCGCTGCCGTCGACGGTGATGCCTTTCATCCTTCGCGGAGTGACGCTGCGCGGTATCGACTCCGTGCAGGCCGCGATGCCGCGTCGTGTCCGGGCATGGGCCGATCTTGCGGCACTGATCGACCGCGACAAGCTGCGCCTGGCGACGAGCCGTGAGCCGCTGGAGCGGGTGCCGGCGTTGGCCAAGGACATCCTGGCGGGCAAGGTCCAGGGCCGCGTCGTCATCGACGTCAACGCCTGAGGTGGCCCCGGGGCGGTCGCGCAAGGCGGCCGCCCCGCGCTTTCACGCCGATGGTCGGCCCGCGCGCGCCAACGCCACCAGGGCCGAACGCACTTCCAGCGCTGATTTCACCGGCGCCGCGAATTCGACGCGATGAATCCGCTGGCCATTCCTCACGTGGATGCCCTCGGCGTCGACGCCGGCCAGCGCCGGTTCACTCGCCTGCGCGGCTGCATCGCCGATCAGCGGCCGCAGGTAGTCCCGCATAGCCGCGACATGATCGGCGTTCATGTGCTCGACCATCGACGACTCATCGGATTCGGTGAACGGGTTCGGCGCGCACAGTGCTTGCGGCTCCAGCCAGTGAATGGCCCCGAATCCACCGATGAAGCGGATGCGCCTGAGTGCGAGGCGCCAGAATTCGAAGCTGTGGGTCAGGTGGTAGCCCGCCGCCTCGGGAAAGCAGCGGTAATAACGCGCGGCCGCGTCGGCGGCGTCCGCTTCGATCCGTGTCGCATCGGCCAGCAGGGTGAGCCGACCGTTCGACTGCAGGTCATCGGCGCCGCGGTCGAAGACCGTCAGCGACACCCGCGGATCGGCAACCGCGTTCTTGCGATGCTGCGCGATGTCGGCGATCAGGATCACGGGCTGGCCCGTGCGGTCGAGACAGAAAGGCACGACCGAGCCGAAAGGATAGCCGGGCACGGCGACCGAAATTGTCGCCAGCACGCCGTCGTAGCAGCGGAGCAGGAGGCGCCGCGCCTCACGCGCGGCGGATTCGGCTTGCGTCATCGTTGAATATCCGGCGGCTCAGGCCGCCGGCTCCAGCTTGATCAACTCGGCACCCTCGTGCGTGACCTGTTCACCCTTCGCGTAGCGCACTTCGGTGACGACGCCGTCGAAGGGTGCAACGATGGTGTGCTCGATCTTCATCGCCTCGAGCATCATCAGCGGCGCGCCCCGCGCGACGCGATCGCCGGCCGCGACCATCACCGCGGTAATCGCGCCCGGCATCGGCGCCGTGAGGCTGCCGGCTGCCGCGGCATCCTCCTCCGCCGCGTGCAGCGGGTCGAAGACCACGAACTGCCGGTAGCGGCCGTCGTGCAGGACATGAATCCCGGCGGGATCGCTGAATACCGTGGCGCGGATGTGTTCGCCGTCCACCACCATCGCGAACTGGCCGTCACGCCAGGCGTGCCGGGTGATCGCGTACTCGTGGTCGAAGGCCACGATGCGCAGCGCGGTGCGCGCCTTCGTCAGCACGAGCGTGTAATCCTCAGCGTCTGCGCGAAGGATCAGGGTCTCGCTGAAATCGTGGTTCAGCCGGAAGCAGTCGCGCGTTGCCCAGGGTGATGCGCCGGCGCCCGCGGCGGCCGAGTCCCTGGCGGACAGCACGGCGCAGGCCGCGAACAGCACTTCATAAGGCGCCGGCGGCGGGGACGGCGCATTCAGCGCTTCACGGTGGTCTTCGACAAAATGGGTGCTGAAACCGCCCGCGATGTAGGCCGGATGGGTGACCAGTCGCTGCAGGTAATCGACGTTGGTGGTCACGCCGGTCAGCGCGGTCTCGCCCAGCGCCGCAGCCATGCGCTGCAGCGCGGCTTCGCGATCGGCGCCGAAGGTGATCAGCTTCGCGAACATCGCATCATAAAACGGTGTGATGCTGTCACCGCTCTCGACCCCGGCATCCACGCGCACGTCTGCCGCCGGGCGCGGCAGGTGCGCATGCCAGATGCGGCCAACCGAGGGCCTGAAATCCTGGGCGGGATCTTCCGCATACAGGCGCACCTCGACGGCGTGTCCCTGCTGGCGGATGTCCTCCTGGCGCAGCGGCAAGGGCTCGCCGGCGGCAATCCGCAGCTGCCACTCCACGAGGTCGAGGCCGGTGATGATCTCGGTGACTGGATGCTCGACCTGCAGGCGCGTATTCATCTCGATGAAATAGACACCGCCGTGGCGATCGAGAACAAACTCGACGGTGCCGGCGCCGCTGTAATTGACCGCACGGGCTGCGGCGATCGAGCTCTCGTAGAGGGTCTCGCGCTGCCGCGCGCTCAGGGCGACCGCCGGCGCTTCCTCGATCACCTTCTGATGCCGACGCTGCAGCGAGCAGTCGCGCTCGAACAGGTGCACGACGTTGCCGAAGTTGTCACCGAAGACCTGGACCTCGATGTGGCGCGGTCCCTCCACGTACTTCTCGATCATCACGCGCGGGTCGCCGAAGGCTGATTTGGCCTCGCGCTGCGCGGAAGCCAGGGCATCGTCGAATTCGCCGGGGGCGCGCACCACCCGCATGCCGCGGCCGCCACCGCCGGCGATGGCCTTGATCAGCACCGGCATCCCGATTGTTTCTGCCTGTTCGCGGAGGAACGCGGGCGACTGCTCGTCCCCGTAGTATCCGGGCACCAGCGGTACGCCGGATTTCGAAACCAGCGCCTTTGCCTCGCTTTTTGAACCCATCACCCGAATCGCATCGACCGATGGCCCGATGAAGACGATGCCATGCTCGGCGCAGGCGGCCGCGAAGGCGGCATTTTCGGACAGGAATCCATAGCCCGGGTGGATGGCTTCGGCGCCACAGCGCTTCGCGGCCTCGATGAGGCGACCGATGTTGAGGTAGCTGTCGACCGCCGCCGCGCCGCCGATGTGCAGGGCCTGCTCGACCGATCTGACATGCAGGGCCTCGGCGTCGGCGTCGGAATAGACGGCCACGGGGAGGACCCCCATCCGGCGGGCGGTGCGGGCGATGCGACAGGCAATCTCGCCCCGGTTCGCAATGAGAATTTTCTTGAACATGTGCCGAGTCCTTACATCCGGAAGACGCCAAACGGGGTGCGCTCGATCGGCGCGCTCTGCGCCGCGCTGAGCGCGAGGCCCAGCACGCGCCGCGTATCCATGGGGTCGATGATCCCGTCATCCCACAGTCGCGCGGTCGCGTAATAGGGATGTCCCTGTTCCTCGTACTGGGATCTGATCGGGTCCTTGAACGCGTTTTCGTCCTCGCTGGACCAGGCCTGGCCCTGGGCGTCGAAGTTGTCGCGCCGCACCTGGGCGAGCACTGCGGCGGCCTGCTCACCACCCATCACGGAGATGCGCGCGTTCGGCCAGCTCCACAGGAAGCGCGGGCTGTAGGCCCGTCCGCACATGCCGTAGTTACCGGCGCCGAAGCTGCCGCCGATGATCACGGTGAATTTGGGAACCTTGGCCGACGCGACCGCAGTCACCAGTTTCGCGCCATCCTTGGCGATCCCGCCGGCTTCGTATTTGGAGCCAACCATGAAGCCGGTGATGTTCTGCAGGAAAAGCAGCGGGATGCCCCGCTGGCAGCACAGCTCGATGAAATGCGCGCCTTTCAGCGCGGACTCCGAGAAAAGGATGCCGTTGTTCGCGATGATCCCGATCGGGTAGCCGTGCAGGCGGGCGAAGCCCGTCACGAGTGTGGTGCCGTAGAGTTCCTTGAATTCGTCGAAGCGGCTGCCGTCGACGATACGGGCGATGACCTCGCGCACGTCGTAGGGCTTGCGCAGATCGGTGGGCACGATGCCGTACAGGTCGCTGGCCGGATAGGCCGGCTCATCGACCGGTTCCTGGCGCAATTCGCCCAGCTTGCGCCAGTTCAGGTTCGCGACGAGACGGCGCGCGATGGCCAGCGCGTGTGCGTCGTTGCGGGCGTAATGGTCGGTCACGCCGGAGCGCCGCGAATGGACGTCGGCGCCACCAAGGTCCTCGGCGCTGACGACTTCACCGGTCGCCGCCTTCACCAGCGGCGGACCGCCGAGGAAGATGGTGCCCTGGTTGCGGACGATGACGGACTCGTCCGACATTGCCGGCACATAGGCGCCGCCAGCGGTACAGGACCCCATGACGACGGCAAGCTGCGGGATGCCCTGGCCCGACATCGTGGCCTGGTTGTAGAAGATGCGCCCGAAATGGTCGCGGTCCGGGAAGACCTCGTCCTGGCGCGGCAGGAAGGCGCCGCCGGAATCGACCAGGTAGAGGCAGGGCAGGCGGTTCTCGCGTGCGACCTCCTGCGCCCGCAGGTGCTTCTTCACGGTCAGTGGATAGTAGGTACCGCCCTTGACCGTCGCATCGTTGACGACCAGCACGCACTCGGTGCCGCTGACGGTGCCGATGCCCGTGATCACGCCGCCCGAGGGCACCTCGTCGCCGTACATGCCGGTCGCGGCCAGCGGTGAAAACTCGAGGAATGGACTGCCGGGGTCAAGCAGCCGGTCGATGCGCTGGCGCGGGAGCAGCTTGCCCCGTTTCAGGTGTTTTTCACGCGCGACGGCGCCGCCGCCACTCAGGATCCCCGTGGTCTTGACGCGCAGGTCATCCACGAGTTCAGTCATCTGTCGAACGTTGCTCGAGAATTGCTCGGAACGCCGATCGACCTTCGATTGCAGTTGATTCATCGGATTCTCGTACTGATGTTTGACGTTGACGTTCAGGGCAATAAATTTTTGACGTGAACGTAAGCTAGAGCTCGAAAGCAAGCTGGTTGGTATTCACCGCAGCCTTGCGATTCATTGCGTCCATGGTACGCCCCTCGATTTCGTCCATCGCTTTCAGAGTTTCATTTATATCATTGATTTTATTTATTAGTTCTCTTCTATGCTCACGTATTTTCTCAAGTAGCACCATGGTCTGACGGGCATCATCCGGCTGGGTCGGGTCATACATGTCGATGACTTCGCGGATGTCCTCGACCGACAGGCCTGCGCGCCGACCGCGTAAGGCCAATACCAGGCGCACGCGATCCCGTTCGGAATAGATACGTGTAGTGCCATGGCGACGTGGCGCGAGGATGCCGCGCGACTCGTAGAAGCGCAGCGTCCTCGGCGTGATGTCGAATTCCTTCGAGAGTTGGGAAATCGAATACTGCGTGTCCATCGCTAGCACCCGCATTTGACGTTAACGTCAACTTTATCGACCTTGACGCCGATCGGCAAGACGGCGCCCGCCCGCCTGGACCGGCGCGTGCGGCTCACTGAAAGGTCCTGCACGCGCCGCGATTTGCTGGCCCAGCGAAAGCCTGAATCGCTATACTCGGCCCTGCCGTTCGACCGCGGAAGGCAGGGGGATGCAGGCTCGCGTTGCGTCCCGACCGGCCCGTCATCGCGGCCCGCCGGACCCATCAAAACAAGCAGGAATCTCACAATGGCTGAAGTCGTTTCCTATCGGCGTGAAGGGAAGATTGCCCTCATCACGGTCGACAACCCTCCGGTCAACGCGCTCTCGCTCCCGGTGCGGGCGGGCCTTGCGCAGGCATTCACGCAGTTCGCGGCCGACGCGGACGCCGCCGCCGCCGTCCTCATCTGCGCCGGCCGGACCTTCATCGCTGGTGCGGACATCACCGAATTCGACAAGCCCATTGAAGAGCCCTGGCTGCCCAAGGTCATCCACCAGATCGAGGACTGCGCCAAGCCCGTTGTCGCCGCGATCCACGGCACCGCACTCGGCGGCGGCCTCGAGACCGCCATGGGCTGCCACTACCGCGTCGCCGTTGCGACCGCCCAGGTCGGATTGCCGGAAGTGAGCCTGGGCCTGCTCCCCGGCGCGACCGGCACGCAGCGCCTGCCGCGCCTCATCGGTGTCAAGAACGCGCTCGACGCGATGATCAGCGGCAAGCCGATGAACGCGAAAGCGGGGCTCGAAAAGGGCGTCATCGACCACATCGCCGACGGCGACCTGCAGGCCGGCGCCATCGCCTTCGCCGAGCAGCTGCTCAAGGACGGCAAGGGCCCGCGCAAGGTCCGCGAAATCAAGGTCGATGCCTCGAGCCTGCCGGCCGACTTCTTTGCCGAGTACCGCAAGTCCATCGCGCGTGACACGCGCGGCTTCTTCGCGCCGGAACAGATCATCAAGTGCGTCGAGGCAGCGGTGTCGCTGCCGTATCTCGACGCGGTCGCCCTCGAGAACGACCTCTTCATGGCGTGCATGAAGTCGACCCACTCGAAGGCGCAGCGCCACCTGTTCTTCGCCGAACGCGAGGTCGCCAAGATCCCCGACGTGCCCAAGGACACCCCCTTGCGCCAGATCAAGAAGGTCGCGGTCATCGGCGGGGGCACGATGGGCGGCGGCATCGCGATGAATTTCGCGAACGTCGGCATCCCGGTGCTGCTGAAGGAAATCAACCAGCCGGCGCTCGATCGCGGCATGGCAATCATCCGCGGCAACTACGAAGGCCCGGTCAAGAAAGGCAAGCTGTCGCAGGCCCAGATGGACCAGTGCATGGCGCTGATCACGCCCACGCTCGACTACAACGACATCGCGGACTGCGACCTCGTCATCGAAGCCGTGTTCGAGACGATGGCCATCAAGAAGGACGTCTTCGGCACCCTGGACAAGGTCTGCAAGCCGGGCGCCATCCTGGCCAGCAACACGTCGACGCTGAACATCGACGAAATCGCGGCCTGCACCAACCGTCCCCAGGACGTCATCGGCCTGCACTTCTTCGCGCCGGCGAACGTGATGACGCTGCTCGAAATCGTGCGCGGGGCGAAGACCGCCAATGACGTCATCGCGACGTCGATGGCGCTCGCGAAAACCATCCGCAAGATGGGCGTGCTGGTCCGCGTGTGCTTCGGCTTCGTCGGCAATCGCATGTTCTTCCCGTATGTCCGCGAAGCGCAGCGCATGATGCTGGAAGGCGTGGCGCCGGAGCGCATAGACCGCGTGGCCTACGAGTGGGGCATGGCGATGGGCCCGCACGGCGTCTCTGACCTGTCCGGCCTCGATGTACTCGACAAGGTCAACAAGGAGTGGAAGGAAAAGCCGGACGATCCGGCTTACTGCCGCATGATCGAGGTGCTCGTCGGCATGGGCCGCAACGGCCAGAAGAGCGGCGCCGGCATCTACAAGTACGAAGGCCGCAATGCGGTGCCCGATCCGGAAGTGGCGGCGCTCGCGAAGACCGAGGCGGCCAGGCTCAATGTGCCGCAGCTCGACGCCAGCGACGAGGAAATCATCGAGCGCCTGATGTACGCGATGATCAACGAGGGCGCCCTGATCCTCGAAGAGGGCATCGCCTATCGCTCGAGCGACATCGACATCGTCTACTGCCACGGCTATGGCATGCCGCGTTACCGCGGCGGCCCGATGCAGTACGCGGACACGATCGGCCTCGACAAGGTCGTCACCGCGATGGAGAAGTACCGCGCGCGCTATGGCGACCTGTACTGGAAGCCGGCGCCCCTGCTCGCAAGGCTGGCCGCCAGCGGCCAGACCTTCGCGCAGTGGAGCAGCACCAAGCGCTAGCCTCTCCCGGAACCGGGGCCGCGTCGCGGCCCCGCGTTTCCACCTTTCCGGAATCCCTCATGGACTGTCGCCCGAACTGCGGCGCTTGCTGCGTCGCGCTTTCGATCACGACGCCGCTGCCGGGCATGCCTCACGGCAAGCCCGCCGGGCTGCCCTGCCTGCACCTTCAGCCCGACCGCCGCTGCGCGATTTACGCGGATCCACGCCGACCGGCCTGCTGCGCGGGCCTCAAGCCGTCGCTGGAGATGTGCGGGGAAAGCGCGGAAGAGGCGCTGGCTTACCTGTTCGAACTCGAACTGCTGACGCGACCGTAGGACTCGGCGGCGGGAACTCGGGCTCCAGCAGGCAGACCAGGGACGCCAGGGGAAGGGAAGGGAGCGACGCAGGAAACGACACCGGGCGTCTTGCGCCCGGTGTCGCGTGACGGGTCAGAAGCGGAAACGGATACCGCCGCCGACGTTGTGGCTGTCGAAGCCGATGTCGCGACTCACGCCGCCCGCAGCCGGGAACAGCGTGACTTCCGGATCGGTCATGCCGAGGTAGCGATATTCGCCGAACACCGACCAGCGCTGGTCGATCTTGTACTCGGCGCCCGCGATGCCCTGGTAGGCAAACGTGGTGTCGTCATCGTCGAACACGTTGACGCCCGCGCCACCGAAGTTGTCCATGTTGACGAAGGCCACGCCGAGACCACCGCCTGCATAGAACGTCAGCGGACTCTGCTTGTTGAAATCGATCAGCAGGTTCGTCATCACCGTGTGCGCGGTCACGTCGCCAGTGCTGGGGGTGAGACGCGCGCCGCCCAGGCGATGCGTCTCGACCTCGTTTTCGCGGTAGCCGTACTCGACCTCGACGCGCGAACCGATGTTCTCGGAAGGCGTCAGGTAACGCATCAGGCTGGTCTCGAGACCAGCAGCCGCGCCGACGTTGAAGCCGTCGTCCATATCGCTCGTCACGGGACCAAGCGCCGTGTTGAACTCGAGATCATCAAGGGCGGTGTAGCCACCGAAACCCCGCAGGTACGTCTCGGCGTAAGCCGGGGCGGTGACTGCGGCTGCGAGCGATGCCGCGATGATGGTGCTCTTTTTCATAATCATCTCCACTTTTGTAACAGACAGGAGTCGCGCTTGACTCCGATGTGGGCCAGGCTCGAAGTATCTCGAGACGCTGCACCGGCACGCGGGTGCCGGTTCGGGCCTGCCACCTTTTGCGATGTTGTGCGCACTTTGAAGTCTCGCGCACGCGCGCTGAATGCGCACTGAATTGTACGGTCGCATGAAGGCACAAGATCATTTTGGGGCGTCCATGGCCGTCATTCGCGCCCAGAATGAACCGTAATCGTGCATCGGGATCATCGAATGGACGTGGGTGCTCGGTGTGGTTCGTTCGTGCGGCGAACGCGCCCCACGTCGCCCTGACATTTGCCGGGGCTCGCAACCGACGCGATACGCACGTATCCGCGAGCCGCAGGCGCTGTGCGTTGGTCGAGCGGCCGCGCGGCAGCGCTCATGCAATGCCTCCCACCGGCGAGCGCGGGATTTCCCCCAAGCCAAAGCCATTCGCGCCGTCCCAGGCATCGTCCGTCGGGGTGACCAATGGACTGGAAGGATGACGCAGGTCAAACCGCCCGCGCGGGTGGCGTCTAGGATTTACTCCGGTGGGAAGTGAGAGGACAGAAGCCTGGGCGCTTGCCTGTCACGTCAGATGGATTTCAACGGCGAACCGGAATTCGGGGAAGGGACTCGGAATGAACAAAGCGTTGGGTCGCGGCTGGCTCGCGACATTGGCTTGCCTGCTCGCCCCCCTGGGAGCAGAGGCGGCGCTGCTCTCGGATGGCTCGGACGGTGCGTACGCGCCGGGTGGCGGTGCCCATGTCATCGACCTGACCTTGCCCGGCCGGGAAGACGGCATCCTGAACTTCACGTCGATCGACATCCCGTTCGGCGCGAGCATCACCTTCAAGCGGAACGCGGCGAATACGCCGGTGTTCATGCTGGCCCAGGAGGACATCCTCGTGCTGGGTTCGATCAGCGTGTCGGCCAGCGGCAATCTAGCGGGTCCCGGCGGCGGCGAAGGTGGTGTCGGCGGTGTCGGCGACACCGCCTGCGTCGCAGCGGAATGCCGTCCGGCGACGACCGGGGGCGGCGTGGCGGGCGGCAACGCGGGGTCGAACGCGACACCGGGCGGGATCAAGTCGACCCCGGGTTATGCGGGCAGCGGCGGCGCGATGGCGACGCCGGGCCTCGCGGCCGATCCGGCCCGCTTTTCGCGCAGCGCCGCGGAAAAGCCGGCCCTCGATGCGCTCCCGGCACCCTTCGCGGGCGGTTCAGGCGGCGGCGGTGGCGGTGGCTGGATGTTCTTTAGTGTCGAACTTGGCGGCGGCAGTGGCGGCGATGGCGGCGGCGCCCTTTACATAGGATCCCCCGGCACGATCATCCTCGGCGGTACATTGCGTGCGAACGGAGCGAACGGTGGTGAGGGTTTCGCCAACGTCGGGGGTGCGGGCGGGCCGGGCGGCGGCGGTAGTGGCGGCAATTTCCAGTTGGTCGGCGACGCGATCAGCGTCCTTGATACCGCCGTCGTCGAGGCCATCGGCGGCTGGGGTGGCTGCCTCAGCACCGAACCCTGCGATCGCGACCGTCCGGGACTCAGCAAGCTGAACAACGGCGGCGTCGGTTTCTTCGACCTCACCGGCCGCAGTATCGAGTTGAGCCCCGCCGCCAGCATCCAGGCCGTGACGGCGATTCACGTCGTGCCGCTGCCACCGGCTGCGGGCCTGTTCGCGGCGGGCATCGCCATCCTCTCCGCCCGGCGCTGCAAGCGCCGGGCATAATAGGAAAATAGCCATTTATTAAATAGTACAAACTCCCTATTTAGACTCAAAAATACTCCATAAATCATGTATTAAACAGGATTTACTCCTGTTCAGCGCTGCGGTTACCGTGCCGATTAAGTGGTCACGCCCGGCCGAGTGGCCGGTCACGGAGATTGAGTAGTGCTGAAGAAGATCGAAATAGAAAAACTCCGCCTGGGCATGTACATCACGGAATTCTGCGGCTCGTGGATGGAGCACCCGTTCTGGCACACGAAGTTCGTGCTCGACGACGGTGATGACCTGGAACGGATTCGGGACAGCGGCATCCGCGAACTGTGGATCGACGTCAGCAAGGGCGAGGACGTCGAAGGGGGCATGAGCGCGGCCGAAGTCCAGGTCCGCAACGAGAACGAGGTGCTGGCCGCATCGGTCGAAGCGCAGGGGCCTGCGGCGCGCGTCACCGCGACGGAAGAATTGATGCGCGCCCGAAAAATCTGTGCGGCCGCCAAGCAGGCGGTGGAGTCGATGTTCAAGGAAGCGCGGATGGGGCGCTCGATCGACACCCAGGCGCTTGCGCCCATGGTCGAGGAGATTTCAACGTCGGTCCTGCGCCATCCCGGGGCCTTGGTAAGCCTCGCCCGGTTGAAGACCAAGGACGATTACACCTACATGCACTCGGTAGCGGTCTGCGGCCTGATGATTTCCCTGGCCCGCCGACTTGGGCTGGACGAGGCGACGACGCGCGAGGCAGGGCTGGCCGGCCTCGTTCACGATCTGGGCAAGGCGGTGGTGCCGCTGACCGTGCTGAACAAGCCCGGCAAGCTCACCGACGACGAATTCAGGGTCATGCGCGGCCACCCTGGTGCCGGCCACGCAATGCTGCTCGAGGGTGGTGGCGCTGGTGACATCGCGCTGGATGTCGTGCTGCATCACCACGAAAAAATCGACGGTTCGGGTTACCCGCACAAGCTCAAGGGCGAACAGATTTCGCTGTTTGCGAAGATGGGCGCCGTCTGCGACGTCTACGATGCGATCACCTCGAACCGCCCCTATAAGGCGGGCTGGGATCCGAGCGAGGCCTTGCGCAAGATGACCGAGTGGACGGGCCACTTCGACACCGGGATTTTTCACACCTTCATCAAGTGCGTCGGCATCTATCCATTGGGTTCGCTGGTTCGCCTGGAATCAGGGCTGCTCGGCGTGGTGACGGAAACCAGGCCTGATGCGCTCCTTAAACCCGTGGTCAAGGCCTTCTACTGCACCCGCCGCAAGCAGCGCTTCATCCCGCGCCTGATCGATCTCAGCAAGCCTTACGTCCATGATCGCATCGCCAGCTGGGAGTCTCGCGACAAGTGGCGATTCCCCGATATCGACGAAATGTGGACCGACAATCGCCTGGCGGTCCCGGCCTGAATCCGGATCTCAGGCCGTCTGCTGGACGGAGATCTCGAGTTCCTCGACCATCGCGTCGCGCATGAGGAACTTCTGGATCTTGCCAGTCACCGTCATCGGGAAGCTGTCGACGAAACGCACGTAGTGGGGAATCTTGTAGTGCGCGATCTGCCCCTGGCAGAAGCTGCGGATTTCCTCCTCGCTGGCCACTTCGCCCTCGCGCAGCCGGATCCAGGCCCCGACCTGTTCGCCGAAGCGCTGGTCCGGGACCCCGAACACGGCGACCTCCTGGATTTTCGGATGCCGGAACAGGAATTCCTCTATCTCGCGCGGGTAGACGTTCTCTCCGCCGCGAATGATCATGTCCTTCACGCGGCCGACGATGTTGCAGTAACCCTCTTCGTCGATCACCGCGAGGTCACCGGTGTGCATCCAGCCGGCGCCGTCGATTGCTTCGCTGGTCTTTTCCTCGTCCGCCCAGTACCCACGCATGACGCTGTAGCCGCGGGTGCACAGTTCGCCGCGCGTATTGCGCGGCACGGTACGGCCTTCGGCGTCGACGATCTTGACCTGGACATGCGGATGGATGCGGCCGATCGTCGAAACCCGTTTCTCGAGCGGATCGTCGACACCACTCTGGAAGCTCACCGGACTGGTCTCGGTCATGCCGTAGGCTATCGTCACGTCCTTCATGTGCATCTCGGCGAGCACCCGCTTCATGACTTCGATGGGGCAGGGCGCGCCCGCCATGATGCCGGTCCGCAGACTGGTCAGGTCGAAGCTGGTGAAATCGGGGTGGTCCAGTTCCGCGATGAACATCGTCGGCACGCCGTGCAGCGCCGTGCAGCGCTCGGCTTCGACCGTCTCCAGCACTGACCTTGCCTCGAAGGCTTCGCCCGGGAACACCATCGTCGCGCCGTGCGTGACACAGGTGAGCACGCTCATGACCATGCCGAAGCAGTGGTAGAGTGGCACAGGAATGCACAGCCGGTCCTCGGCAGTGAAACGCATGGCCCGCCCCACGAAATAACCGTTGTTGATGACGCTGAAGTGGGTCAGCGTCGCACCCTTCGGCATGCCGGTGGTGCCACTGGTGAACTGGATGTTGATGGGGTCATCCGGCTGCAAAAGGGTGGCGAGTTCGCCGATGCGCGCCCGCGCCTCCTCGGTGGCCATCTGCGGCAGCTGGTCGAAGGTGAACATGCCGGGCTGGGCGCGGGCGTCGATCGCGATGACCGTGCGCAGGTGGGGCAGCGTCGCCGACCGCAGCGCCCCCGGTGTCGCCTCATTCAACTCCGGCGCGAGCGTGCGGAGCATTTCAAGGTAGTTGCTGGACTTGAACCTCGTCGCGGTAATCAGTGCGGAACACTGGACCTTGTTGAGTGCATACTCGAGTTCCGACAGGCGGTAGGCGGGATTGATGTTGACGAGGATGAGCCCAGCCTTCGCGGTCGCGAACTGCGCGATGACCCATTCGGCGCAGTTCGGTGACCAGATCCCGATGCGAGCACCGGGGTCGAGGCCCAGCGCGAGCAGGCCGGCGGCGACCTCGTCCACCATCTCCTTCAGCGCGCGGTAGCTCAGGCGAATCTGCTGGTGCCTGACCACCAGGGCCTCGCGCTCGCCATGCAGCGCGGCCGCGGCGTCGATCAGGTCGCCGAGCGTGACGTATTGCAGTGGCTCGTCGACGGCGCCGTGCACGAAGCTCAGGGTCTGGCGGGGCATGCTCATCCTCCTCGGGTTGGGGCGTCGGCTCGGAATGCCGGTTCAGGTTCAGAATTCCAGGTGCCTTGGCGTGCGCGGAAACGGGATCACGTCGCGGATATTGCCGACGCCGGTCGCGAACATCAGGAAGCGCTCGAAACCCAGGCCAAAGCCGGCATGCGGCGCCGAACCGAACCTGCGCGTCTCCAGGTACCACCAGTAGTCGGCAGGGTCGAGTCCCATCTCCTTGATGCGCGCCTCTAGGCGGTCCAGCCGCTCCTCGCGCTGGCTGCCGCCAATCAACTCACCGACCTTCGGGATCAGGAGGTCCATCGCGGCGACCGTGCGCCCGTCATCGTTCTGGCGCATATAGAACGCCTTGATGTCACGCGGCCAGTCGTGGACGAACACCGGCCCCTGGAAATGCCGCTCCGTGAGGTAGCGCTCGTGTTCGGACTGCAGGTCAGCCCCCCACTGCGGCGGAAACTCGAACGCCTCGCCAGACGCCTGGAGAATCCCGATCGCATCGTCATAGCTGACGCGGGCGAACTGAGCGTGGCGCACCGCGTCGAGACGTTCGAGCAGCGTCGTGTCGACGAAGCTTGCGAAGACATCCAGGTCGTCACGGCATTCCTCGAGGAGGAAATCGAGCAGCGACTTGACCATGTCTTCCGCGAGTTGCATGTCGTCGGCGAGATCGGCGAACGCAATCTCGGGTTCGATCATCCAGAATTCGGCCATGTGCCGACTGGTATTCGAGTTCTCGGCGCGAAAGGTCGGCCCGAAGGTGTACACCTTGCCAAGTCCCAGGCAGTAGGTTTCGACCGCCAGCTGGCCCGACACCGTCAGGTGCGCCTCCTTGCCGAAGAAATCGGCATCGAAGTCGACCTGTCCGTCGCGCAACGGAACCTTGTCCAGTGGCAGGGTCGTGACCCGGAACATGTCGCCGGCGCCTTCGCAGTCGGAGCCGGTGATGATGGGGGTGTGGATGTAGTGGAAGCCGCGCCGCTGGAAGAAATCGTGGAGCCGCCATGCCAGCCGCGAGCGGATTCGCGCCATCGCGCCGAACTTGTTGGTGCGCGACCGCAGGTGGGCGATGGTGCGCAGGAATTCGTCGGTGTGACGCTTCTTCTGCAGGGGATAGTCATCCGGGCAGGCGCCGACGATCTCGAAGCGGCTGGCTTTCAGTTCCCAGCGCTGCCCCTTGCCGGCGGACGTGACGAGATCGCCCTCGATCCGGACGGCGGCGCCGGTGCTTGCGGATTTCAGTTCCGGATAGCCCGCGCAGTCACTCCCCACCACGCACTGCAGCGATTTGAGGCAGGACCCGTCGTTGAGTTCGATGAAGGAGAAGTCCTTGGCGTCGCGCCGGGTCCGCACCCAGCCGCGCACGTCGAGCGCGGCGAGCGGATGTTCGGCGTTCAGCAGATCCTTGACGGCGCGGCGTTGTCGCATCGATTTCAGTCCGGTTCGTAGCCCAGGTTGGGCGACAGCCAGCGTTCAGCCTCGCGAAGGTCCATGCCCTTGCGCCGGGCATAGTCGGCAACCTGATCGCGGTTGATCTGCCCCACGCCGAAGTAGCGCGCCTTCGGATGCGCGAAATACCAGCCGCATACCGACGCCGCGGGGCTCATCGCGAAATTGCTGCTCAGCGTGATGCCGACGCGCCGCTCCACGTCGAGGAGAGACCACAGCAGCGGCTTTTCCGTGTGATCGGGGCAGGCCGGGTAGCCCGGCGCCGGTCGGATACCGCGGTACTCCTCGCCGATCAGCCCTTCGGGCGCGAGCTGCTCTTCTTCGGCATAACCCCACATCTCGCGACGCACGAACTGATGCAGTCGCTCGGCCAGCGCCTCGGCCAGCCGGTCGGCGAGTGCTTTCGCCATGATTGCGTTGTAGTCGTCGTGTTCACGTTCGAAACGCTGCACGAGCTCATCGAGCCCGAAACCGGCCGACACGGCAAACGCCCCGAAATAGTCGCGGATGCCGGAGGCTTTGGGCGCGACGAAGTCGGCAAGGGCGAAATTCGGCTGGCCGTTCGGTTTGCGCTGCTGCTGGCGCAGGCTGTGAACCACCGCGAGCTCACGATGGGTGCCGTCGGCGGCACGCAATTCGATATCGTCATCGATCGCATTCGCCTCGAAGATGCCGACGACCGCGCGCGCCTTCAACCGCCGGCCCTCGACGATCTCGTCCAGCAGTGCAAGCGCATCGTGATGGAGGCGGCGCGCTTCCTCGCCGACGACCTCGTCGTTGAGGATGCGCGGATACTTGCCCGCGAGTTCCCACGCCGAGAAGAAAGGCGTCCAGTCGATATAGGGCACCAGATCCTCGAGCGGCCAGTCGTCGAAGGTGCGGATGCCGGCTTCCCGCGGCGCGGGCGGCTGATACTCGTCCCATGTGGGACTGAAGCGGTTTTCCCGTGCCTGCGCCAGGGTGAGCCATTCGAAACCGGACTGTCTCTGACGGTGGCGTTCACGAATCGTCGCGTACTCGTCGCGCACCTTGGCCACGAAACCGCGACGCAGTTCGTTGCTGATGAGGCTGGTGGCGACACCGACCGCGCGGGACGCGTCCTTGACGTGCACCACCGCACCCCGGTAAGCAGGCTCTATCCTGACCGCCGTGTGGGTGCGCGAGGTTGTCGCGCCGCCGATTAGCAGCGGCAACTCCAGCTTGCGGCGCTCCATTTCCGCGGCAACGTTCACCATCTCGTCGAGCGACGGCGTGATGAGGCCCGACAGCCCCACGATATCCGCGCCTTCGCGCACGGCGGCGTCGAGAATGTCGTTGCACGCGACCATCACGCCAAGGTCGATGACCTCGAAGTTGTTGCACTGGAGCACGACGCCGACGATGTTCTTGCCGATGTCGTGGACGTCGCCCTTGACCGTCGCGAGCACGATCTTGCCGGCGGCGCTGGCGGTGCTGCCTGAAGCGGCCTTGGCCGCCTCGATGTAAGGGATCAGGTGGGCCACCGCCTTCTTCATCACCCGCGCGCTCTTGACGACCTGGGGCAGGAACATCTTGCCGGCGCCGAACAGATCCCCGACCACGTTCATGCCCGCCATGAGAGGCCCTTCGATGACGGCGAGCGGGTAGGGCGCCGCAAGCCGCGCTTCTTCCGTGTCGTCCACGATATGGTCCGCGATGCCCTTGACGAGCGCATGGGACAGGCGCTGGTCGACCGGCAGCAGCCGCCACTCCTCCGTTTCCGCCTTCTGCTTGACCTCGCCCTTGACCGAACCTGCGAACTGGATCAGACGCTCGGTCGCGTCGGGGCTGCGATTGAACAGGACGTCCTCGACCAGCGTCAGCAGCGTCGGGTCGATCTGGTCGTAGATTCCGAGCTGCCCGGCGTTGACGATAGCCATGTCCAGCCCGGCCTTGATGCCGTGGTACAGGAATGCAGAGTGGATGGCTTCGCGCACCGGGTTGTTGCCGCGGAACGAGAACGACACGTTGCTGACGCCGCCGCTGACCAGCGCATGGGGCAGGCGCTGCTTGATGAGCCGCGTGGCGTCGAAGAAAGCTACTGCGTAGTTGTTGTGCTCCTCGATGCCAGTCGCGACGGTCAGCACGTTCGGATCGAAGATGATGTCTTCGGGCGGGAACGCGAGCTGGTCGACGAGCAGGCGATAACTGCGCTCGCAGATCTCCATCTTGCGCTCCGCGGTGTCGGCCTGGCCCTTTTCGTCGAAGGCCATCACAACCACCGCGGCGCCGTAGCGACGGCACAGCCGCGCCTGCTCGAGGAATTTCTGTTCGCCTTCCTTCAGGCTGATCGAGTTGACGATGCCCTTGCCCTGCAGGCAGCGCAGGCCGGCCTCCAGCACGCTCCACCTGGAGGAGTCGATCATGATCGGCACGCGGCTGATGTCGGGGTCCGATGCGATCCGGTTCAGGAACTCGACCATCAGCGCTTCGGAATCGAGCAGGCCCTCGTCCATGTTGATGTCGATGATCTGGGCGCCGTTCTCGACCTGCTGGCGCGCGATGTCGAGCGCGGCTTCCAATTGACCTTCCTTCACCAGCAACGCGAACTTCGGCGAGCCGGTCACGTTGGTGCGTTCGCCGACGTTGATGAAACCGGTCTCGGGCGTGAGGTTCAGCGGCTCGAGGCCCGACAGGCGGCAATAACGCGGCACCTCGGGCAGGCGCCGCGGAGGCAGCCCGCGCAGCGCGGCGCCGATGGCGGCGATATGCTCGGGCGTGGTGCCGCAACAGCCTCCCGCCATGTTGAGGAAGCCGGCTTCGGCGAACTCGCGCAGGATGGACGCCATGTGCGCAGGGGTGTCGTCGTACTCGCCGAACTCGTTCGGCAGGCCGGCATTCGGATGCAGGCTCACATGGGTATCCGCGATGCGCGACAATTCCGCGACGTATGGCCGCAGATCCTCCGCGCCCAGCGCGCAGTTCAGGCCGATGAACAGCGGCCTGGCGTGACGGACGGAATTCCAGAAAGCCTCCGTGGTCTGCCCCGTCAGTGTGCGACCGCTGCGATCGGTGATCGTGCCGGAAATCATCACCGGCAGGCGACGACCGAGACCTTCGAAATACTCGTCAATCGCGAACAGCGCCGCCTTTGCGTTCAGCGTGTCGAAAATGGTTTCGACGAGCAGGATGTCGGCGCCGCCGTCGACGAGGCCGTCGATCGCGTCGAGATAGGCAAGGCGCAGCTGATCGAAACTGACGTTTCGATAGCTCGGGTCGTGGACATCCGGCGACACCGATGCCGTGCGGTTGGTCGGGCCGAGAACGCCGGCCACGAAGCGCTGGCGGTCGCCACCGGCGCCTTCGATGGCCTCCCGGGCGAGCCGGGCGCCGGCGAAATTGAGTTCGCGCGCGAGATGGCTCAACGCGTAGTCGGCCTGCGCGATCGACGTCGAATTGAACGTATTGGTTTCGATGATGTCCGCGCCGGCCGCGACAAACGCCGCGTGGATGTCGAGGATCACCGACGGCTTCGTCAGCGTCAGCAGGTCGTTGTTGCCTTTGAGGTCGACGTCGTGCCGCGCGAAGCGCTCACCGCGATAATCTTCCTCGGTCAGGCGGTGACGCTGGATCATGGTGCCCATCGCGCCGTCCAGCAGCAGGATTTCGCGGCCCAGCCGCTCGCGCAGGATCTGCTCGGTCGTGTGTTTTGCTTGCATCGTTCTAGGTTCCTTTGCCATTCGCCGGACGCGAGGTCGCGCGTCGGCCGCGCGCGCGCCGCCGGCGCTGGAAGTGCCAGATCATGGCCATGACGCCCAGCAGCGCCAGGTGCACGGGCCACAGCCCGATGTCGGGCGACAGCACTTCTTTCCGCATGAGCGCCTTGCCAACGCCCAGAATATTGCTGTACGCGAAGTATCCGGACACCGCGGTCAGCAGCCACAGGTACCAGTTCTGGCTGTTGCCGACGAGCGCGACCATCACCGCGAGCAGCGGCAGGAGCAGCGCTGCCACCGGCTGGGCAATGCGCCACTGGAATTCGGTGGTGAAGCCCGGCGCCTCGTACTTCAGGAGATCGGCGGTGCTCATGTAGTTCAATTGGTCGGAGAGGTCGGTCGGCGAATGGGCCTCGATGCGCAGCGCGTACTTGCCGAAGTTCGTGATCACATAGTCCATCGCGCCAGGCTTGCCGGCGTAGCTGATGCCATCGAGGAACACCGCGAAACGGTCTCCGGTGCCGGCGTCGGTCTCCACGTAGGCCTGGTCGGAACGCATGAGTCCCACATCTCCGCCTTCCCTGACCTGAACGAAGGTCTCCTGCAACTGTTCCGCGTCCTGCGAGATCTGCTCGGCGTAGAGGATGCGGCGGCCGCCGCTGATCTCCTTGAAGCGTCCCGCCTTGACGCCTGCGATGGTCGCCTCGTTTTCCGTCTGGTCCTTGATCTCCTGCAGGATACCCTCGGCGCGCGGCTCCGCGTAGAGCGTGATCGCGCCGACGATCAGCGCGGACAGCGCGCTCAGCTTGAGCGCCGCGATGACCAGCACGGCCGGGCCGGCGCCTGCCGCACGCATGGCGATGAGTTCCGAATCCCGCTGCAGCCTGATGATGGCGGCGAAGATGCCGAGAAACAGGCTCATGGGCACGAGATCCTTCATCGAGACCAGCATCTTGAGCAGCAGCATCTGCGTGATGTGGGCAGGCGCGATCTTGCCGTCAGCGGCCTGGCCGAGGTAGGACGCGAAGCGGGTGCTGAAATAGATGACGAGGAGCCCGCCGATGATCATCCCGAATGCGCGCAGGAACTCGCCCATCACGTATCTTTGAATAATCACTTTGGCACCGCCATCACCATTTCCTTAGAGACTTGCCGCGGCGCGAAGCCCGCAGCGGCGAGTTCACCGGTGTAATCCCCGGCCCGGATCGTGAACACGAGGGGCTCGCCGGCCAATGCGCCTGATTTTACCCGGGACCACGGCACGATGCGCGGTACGACCCCCAGGTAGAAGTGGATCCAGTCGCGCTGGCTCAACTGCCTGCGCGGCAGCCCAGGCCGCAACGGATAGTCACCGATCACGACGGGGGCCCCGCCATCGAGCGAAGGGCCGGCGGCGGCCAGTGCGGCGCGCATCGCGTCGACCTCGGGGCGCGTGTCGCGGGTGCCGGCACCGAGCAGCGCGGCGATACCGGCCGCGGTGGTCAACACCCCGGTGGCAATCACGACGCGACGGAAGCCACGTTCACGCAGCCAGCCCGCGATCGGCACCGCGGCCAGACCCGCCAGGGCCGGGAGCGCGATATACAGGTAACGGATGTCGCGATCGGGTTTGAGTGCGCACATCGCGAACACGATCACGGCCCAGCAGGCGAACCAGCGCAGGGCCGCGCGGCGGGCCGGATCGATGTACCGGCCGCCCACGCACGCCAGTGCGAGGCCCAGCAGCATGAACGGCAGCCACGGCCAGAAGCGAAATGCCGGCCGCCGGATGTACTCCGCGTAGTAGCCGGCCCAATAGGAGAGACTGCTGTCGGGATCGGGTCGGTAGAGGTCGGCGCTGAGATCGCGAACCTGCTGCAGGCCGTGTTCCCAGAATATGAAACCGAACCACGCCAGCGCGGGAAGCAGGAGGGCGCTCCAGCGCCAATCCAGCGTCATCGTGCGCGGCTGCGTCGCCAGGACCGACCACAACAAGCACAGCGGCAGCGCGAACAGCACGAGCGGCCCCTTTGCGAGCAGGCCAATCGTGATTCCGCCGAAGAAGAGCGGCGCTGCCCAGCCAGCAGGCCACGTCAGCCAACCGGCCAGCACCATCAGCAGGCCGCACAGCAGTGCCGAGTCCATGCGCAGGGTGGTCGAGAACTGGATGAAGGTGCCGTTCGTCAGGAGTACGAGGCCCGCGATGAAGCCGGCCCGAGGGCCGGCAACCTGCCGGACGACGAGCCAGGTCAGCCCCACGCAGGCAACGGCCGCGAGACGCGGCAGCAGCGTGACGCTGAAGTTGCCGAGCCCGAATACCCAACTCGCAACGGCGCCCCCCCACAGCATCAGCGGCGGCTTGAGCAGATAAGCATCGGGACCGCGGAAGATGTGCAACAGGTCGCCACTGTCGACGAGCTCGCGGATGAGGCTGGCGTAGAACGTCGGGGTGCCGTGCAGTTCCCGGCCGGCGGCGCCCGCGAACAGCACGATGCCGGCGAGCGCCAACAGCAGGAGGAGGGGGCCGTGTCGACGGAATCCGGACTGGCCGCAAGCGCTGTCCCCCATGCGTGGAGCGACGCCGAACTTCAACCCGGCAGCGCCGAGCGCTCGCGGTAGATCAGGAACAGGTTGCGCAGATAGACCGCGGCGCCCATGGCCTGGCCAAGGATGAACACGGGATCCTGCCGGTACAGCGCATAACTTAGCAGCACCATGCCGCCCGCGAGGCTCAGGTACCAGAACACCACCGGCACGACGCTGCGCCGCTCCTTTTCGCTGATGAACCACTGCACGATCCAGCGGCCTGAAAAAAGTAACTGCCCGAGCAGGCCGAAACCCACCCACAATTGCTCAGCTGTCATTCATATTTCCTCGTTGACGGAGGGCTTGAAGCGGCGACGAATCAGCCACATCACGCCAAACAGATCGACGATGCCCACCCACAGGCGATTGCCTATGCCGTACTTCGACTGGCCGTGCAGGCGCGGACGATGATGGACCTCGACTGAAATCGACCGGCCGCCGGCGCGTTGCACCAGGGCCGGCAGGAAACGGTGCATGTGGTTGAAGCGCGGCAGGCGCATGAACAGCGCGCGATCCAGCGCCTTGAGGCCACAGCCCGTGTCCGGCGTGGCGTCCTGGAGCGCCGACGACCGGACCGCGTTGGCGATCTTCGATGACCAGCGCCTGACCAGCGTGTCCCGTCGCTGCCGGCGATGGCCGCAGACGATGAGGGGGCCGGGCGGTGTACCCGGCTGTTCGAGCACCGCCAGCAGGCGCGGGATGTCGGCGGGGTCATTCTGCCCGTCGCCATCCATCGTGACGACCCAGCGGCCGCGCGCGAAATCGACACCGGTGCAGATGGCGGCGCTCTGGCCGCTGTTCACCCCGTGGCGCACCACACGCAGACGGCCGCCGAATCCGGCCTGGGCAGCGCGCAGGCGGCCCAGCGAGTCGTCGGTGCTCGTGTCGTCCACGACGACGATCTCGAAGTCGTCATCCCCGCAGGCCGCGCGGACTTCCTCGACCAGCGCGACGATGTTGTCCTGCTCATTGAAGCAGGGAATGATGACCGAGTAGCGAGTGGCGCCACCGGTCTCGGCTGCGGATGGGATGCTCATGCGTGGGATTGCCGGTTCGAGGGCCGGCATTTTATCAGTCCCGGCAATGAATTTCGTCGTTTTTGACACCCTCGGCGGGCGCTCGGTACATTGCAGGCGCCTCCGCCTTCATCAAAGGGACGTCATGGGACATCGATTGTCGAAAATCTACACGCGCACCGGTGACGCCGGCACCACCGGTCTCGGCGACGGGGCCCGGACCAAGAAGCACTCGCTGCGCATCCAGGCGCTCGGAGAGATTGACGAACTCAACACGACCATCGGCCTCCTGCTCGCTGAACTGACGGCATCCGCCCTCACCAGTTCGCTGCTCGAGGTCCAGCACGATCTGTTCGACCTCGGCGGCGAGTTGTCGATCCCGGGCATGACCCTGCTGCCCGCGAATGCCATCGGCCGCCTCGAGGCGCAGATCGACGATCTCAACGAGCGCCTGCCTCCGTTGAAGGAGTTCGTGCTGCCAAGCGGCAGCCGGAGCGTGGCGGCCTGTCATTTCGCGCGCGCCGTATGCCGGCGCGCGGAGCGGCGGATCGTCGAACTGGCGGATACCGAGGCGGTCAGCGACACGGTGCTCCAGTACGTCAACCGGCTGTCGGACCTGCTGTTCGTGGTGTCACGCACGCTGGCCCGCGACGAACTCGGGCGGGAGGTCATGTGGGACCGCTCGCGCTTCACCGCGCCGGAAGCCTGAGCGTGCGGCTCAGCGTTCCCTCAGTTCAAGCAGCATTCCTTCGCGCGCCATGTCGAGGCGGTTGAGAAAGGACTGTCCGAGCAGGGCTGTCGTCGGATAATCGCCGTCGATCACCACGGCCTCGACACCCGTCAATTCGATCGCGCGCGCCTTGACGCTGCGCAGGTTGACGCGGTACGCGCGGGCGGGGCCGGATGCGGTCTCGACCATCATCGGCGTGCCGTCCACGCGATACAGCAGGCCGATGCGCCTTGCGTCCTGGCGGTTGATGGCGACTGTCGAGGCGCCCGTGTCGATCACGAAGCGAAGAGGCGTGCCGTTGATGCTGCCGTCCACGTAATAGTGCCCGTCCGAGGCCGGGGCGATCAGCGCGCGTCGCGGCTCGGAACCCCGCGCGAAACTCGCGTCGATACGCTCGTCCAGCCGCAAATCACGCGCGACGCCATCGATGCGGATCCGCGCGCCCGCCGGCGATGCCGCGAGCAGGCGCACACCCTCCGGGCTGGCTTCGCCGACGCTCAGCAGGCGCTGCCTGCCGTCGATCTCGAGCATGGCCTTGCCTTCGAACAGCGCGCGCGCCACGACGCGCCCCGGCGCCGCCTGCGCGAATGCGTGGCGGGCGCCACCGGACGCGAGCGTGGCCACCACGCAAATTGCAAATACGACTCTGCTCATGCCTGCCGTGCTGCTAGACTGCGCGCTCATTTTTTGGCCGTAACGTAGCAGATGTGGAGCGTTACTCATGCATATCGCATGTCTCGACTTTGAAGGCGTCCTGGTCCCGGAAATCTGGGTAGGGCTGGCGGAACGCACCGGCGTGGAGGAATTGAAGGCCACGACCCGGGAAATCCCCGATTACAACGAACTGATGACCATGCGGTTGCGGATCATGGCCGAGCGCGGCCTGAAGTTTGCCGACGTTCTCGCCGCCGCGGAAAGCCTCGAACCCTTGCCGGGCGCCCGGGAATTCCTCGACTGGCTGCGAACCGAATACCAGGTCGCGATCGTGTCCGACACTTTCTACGAGCTGGCGTTACCCCTGGTGCGCAAGCTCGGCTATCCGATGATGCTGTGCCATCGCCTCGCAGTGGGCGCCGACGGCACGCTGACAGGTTATCGCCTGCGGCAGCCGGATCCCAAGCGCCACGCGGTGCGCGGCTTCAAGTCGATGCAGTACAAGGTTGCCGCCACCGGTGACTCCTACAACGACGTGCCGATGCTCCAGGAAGCGGACCGCAGCTGGTTCTTCTGTCCGCCCGCCAATGTGATTGCCGACTATCCGGCGATTGCGGTTGCGCGCAGCTACAGTGAGCTCAAAGCGGGCTTCGCCGCAGCAAAACCCGACCTCGGCTGATTTCCCTCCGCGCGGCGTCCAGTGCCGCGCCGCGTTTCAGCCTGCCGGCGGCGGCAGGCTGAAGCGTCGTGACATCGTCGCGACGCGCGACAAATCCCACTCCCCGAGCGCCCAGCTGAGCAACGCAGCTGGCGTCGCGTGCCACAGTGCCGCGGGCGGTCGATGCCCGAGGAAGTCCAGCGCGGCGTAAAGCACCGTGGAGGGCGGCGCCTCCGAAACCGCGGTGTCCCGCGTCTGCTTGCTGAGCTTGCGCCCGCTACCATCCAGCACGACGGGGAGGTGGCAATAAGTCGGCGCCGGGTAGCCGAGGAGACACTGCAGATGGATCTGGCGAGGCGTGGAGTCGAGCAGATCGGCGCCGCGCACGATGTCCGTCACCTGTTGCCACGCATCGTCGACGACCGCGGCGAGGTGATAGGCCGGGTCCCCGTCCGCCCGCCACAGCACGAAATCACCGCAGTCCCGGGCAATCTCCTGCCGGTAGGGCCCTTGCAGCCGATCCTGGAACGCGATGGTGGTCTCCGGAACGCGCAGGCGTAGCGCGCGGCCGTCCAGCCAGTCGAGGCCGCGCGCCCGGCAGGTGCCCGGGTAAGGTCCTCCGCCGGTATCGCGCCGTGAGCAGCTGCAGGCATAGACCAGACCCGCGCTGCGCAGGGTCGCGAGCGCTTCGCGATAGGCCGCAAGCCGCGTGTGCTGGTAAAGCACCGGACCATCCCAGCACAGCCCCAGCCGCTCGAGTTCGCGAAGGATGGCGTCGGCCGCGCCCGGCCGTTCGCGCTGACTGTCGATGTCTTCGATCCGCACCGACCAGCGCCCGCCGTGGCGACGAGCCTCCAGGAAGCTCGCCAGCGCGGTGACCACGGAACCGAGATGCAGGGGACCGGAAGGAGACGGTGCGAAGCGACCGTGGTAGCCGCCGGCAGCATCCGGGCCCGTCATCGAGGACGGCGGCCGCCGTGACGCGGAACGTTGCTGCCAGCCAGCCCAGACGCCACGCGCGCGCTCAGTACGTCACGGCAGCGCGACAGGCGGCGGGGCCACCCAGCCGGGCTTGCGGTACTCGACGATCACCGTGGGGTAGGTGCCGCCGCGCACGTTGAAACGCGCCGACAGTCTGGCGTAGCGCGGGGCGCAGGCGGCGACGATGTCGTCGAGGATCGAGTTGGTGACGGCTTCGTGAAAGGCGCCGACATCGCGAAACGACCAGATATAGAGCTTCAGCGACTTGAGTTCCACGCACAGTGCATCGGGTACGTAGGTGAGATCGAGATGCGCGAAATCCGGTTGGCCCGTCTTCGGGCACAGGCAGGTGAACTCCGGAATCGCGATTTCGATCGTGTAGTCCCGCTGGGGCGCGGGGTTCGTGAAGGTGTCTAGATGACGCTGGGGCTGGGTCGACATGGCCTGGGTTTCCGGGGCGCTGGATGGGCCCGCGATGGTACACGCCGCCGTACGGCAGTCAACGCACGGGCTCGCCCGGGCGCGCGGTCGTCAGGCGCCAAGGGTCGGGATGTAGCTGGTTTCCTTGACCTCTTCCATGACGACGTAGCTGTGGGACTGGGCCGGCACCGACACTTTCTTGAGGATATCGCCGAGCAGGTCCCGATACTCGGACATGTCGTGCAGCCGGGCTTTCACGAGGTAGTCGAAACTGCCCGACACGAGATGGCATTCCATCACCTGCTCCATGCCCAGGAGTTCCCTGCGCACGCGGTCGAACACCTCCCCGGACTTCTGTGCCAGCGTGATCTCGACGAACACCAGCAGAGATTTGCCCAGGGCCTGCGGCGCCACCCGGGCGTGATAGCCAGTGATCACGCCGTTGCGCTCCAGGCGCTTCACACGCTCGGCGCAGGGTGACGTCGACAGGCCGATCCGTTCGCCGAGTTCGGTCATCGAAATCCGCCCGTTGCGCTGGAGGACATCGAGGATTCTGCGGTCGGTGCGGTCGAGTTCAGGCATTTTTGCGGTTGCTCCCGGTCGGGTCGGTGTTCGCGCGGGCATTTTATCCGTCAAAGAAATCAAATTCAGTCATTTCAACTGCCAAAGCTCAAATAAACTTTATACAAGAACTGGGAGTGGAGGTAATTGCATGAAAGTCATCGTTCTGGGCGCTGGCGTCGTGGGCATCACCACCGCCTACTACCTGGCCCGCGCCGGAGTCGAGGTGCAGGTGCTCGACCGGCAGCCCGGCGCGGCGCTGGAAACGAGCTTCGCGAACGCCGGACAGGTATCGCCGGGCTACTCCACGCCGTGGGCCGCGCCCGGGATCCCCCTGAAAGCGATCAAATGGCTGTTCCAGCAACACGCTCCGCTTGCCCTGCGTGCGGACGGCAGCCTGTTCCAGCTGCGCTGGATCGCGTCGATGCTGCGCAATTGCACCGCCGGCCGCTATGCGGTGAACAAGGAACGGATGATGCGGGTGGCCGAATACAGCCGTCACTGTCTGCGCCAGTTGCGCACGGACACCGGCATGGACTACGAGCACCGTACCGGCGGTACCCTGCAGCTGTTCCGCGCCCAGGCCCAGCTCGATGCCGTTGCGCGCGACATCGAGGTCCTGCGCGAGTGCGGCGTGCCGTTCGAACTGCTGGATCGTGCAGGCCTTGCCGCTGCGGAACCCGCGCTCGCACATGCCCGGGCGCGGCTCGTCGGCGGCCTGCGCCTGCCCAGCGACGAGACCGGCGACTGCCATCTCTTCACGACGCGTCTGGCCGAAAGAGCGCGCGCCCTCGGTGTCGACTACCGCTACGGCGTCACGGTGCGTCGCCTGGCCTTCGACGGCGACGCCATCAGCGGCGTGGAACTCGACGGGCCCGTGCACGAGATGCTGCGCGCCGACCGTTACGTGATGGCCTTGGGCAGCTATTCGCGTGGGCTGCTGCAACCGCTTGGTCTCGATATCCCGGTCTACCCGGTCAAGGGCTATTCGCTGACGGTCCCGCTGCGCGAGCCGTCTCTCGCGCCTGTCTCCACCGTCCTCGACGAAACGTACAAGGTCGCCCTGACACGCTTTGATCGGCGTATCCGCGTCGGCGGCATGGCGGAACTGGCGGGCTTCGACCTGCGGCTCAATCCACGCCGGCGCGCGACACTCGAGATGGTTGCCTCGGACCTGTTCCCAGGCGGCGATCTGCCGGCGGCTGAATTCTGGACCGGACTGCGCCCGATGACGCCGGACGGCACGCCGATCATCGGCGGCACGCGCTACGGCAACCTGTTCCTGAATACGGGCCACGGCACCCTCGGCTGGACCATGGCCTGCGGGTCCGGGCAGCTGCTCGCAGACCAGATCACGGGCCGCAAGCCGGCCATCGACACCAGCGGACTCGCCCTCGACCGCTATGCGCGGGCGGGCGTCTCGCGCGAGCCTGCCGTCCAGCCGGCGGGAGCGTCGGCATGAGCCGGCCCGCACGCGCGCGCATCGATCTCGATGCGCTCCGCCACAATTACCTTCTTGCCCGTGAGCTTCATCGCGGCCGCGCGGCCGCGGTGTTGAAGGCGAATGCCTATGGGCACGGTGCCGTCGAGTGCGCCCGGGCTCTCGAGCCGGTGGCGGATGCCTTCGCCGTGGCGTTCCTGGCCGAGGGGCTGGCGCTGCGCGAGGCCGGCATACGCGCCCCGATCCTCGCGCTGGAGGGTGCGTTCTCGCCTGTGGAACTCGAACGTGCCAGCCAGCAGGGGATCTGGATGGTGGTGCATCATGAAGAACAGGTAAGGATGATCGAGCGCGCTCCGATCAACTGCTCGCGGCTGCAGGTGTGGCTCAAGATCGATACCGGCATGCGCCGCGCCGGCGTCCCCGCCGCACAGGCGCGGGCGTTCCACGAACGCCTGCGCGCGACGGGGCGAGTGGCCGCGATCACGCTGATGAGCCATTTCGCGCGTGCTGACGAAACCACGGTCGCGACCACGCTGGAGCAGGTGGCGACCTTCGACGCCGCGACGGCCGGCCTTCCCGGCCCGCGCAGCCTTGCCAACTCGGCGGGCGTGCTGGCCTGGCCACAGTCGCGCCGGGACTGGGCGAGACCGGGCATCCTGCTGTATGGCGTGGACCCGACGGGTGAGGGCCCGCATGACCTGCGCCCCGTCATGGAGTTGAGCAGCGAAGTATTCGCGGAACGGGACCTCGCCGCCGGCGAGGCGCTCGGTTATGGCGGCAGTTTCGTCGCGGACCGACCGCTGCGCGTCGGACTCGTCGCGTTGGGCTACGGCGACGGCTACCCCGGCCGTGCGCCCACCGGAACCCCGGTCGCGGTCGCCGGACAGCGCACGCGGGTGTTGGGTCGGGTGTCGATGGACATGATGGCGGTTGACCTGACGAACTTGCCGGGCACGGGCCCCGGCAGTCCCGTCGAACTGTGGGGCGCACGGATTCCGGTGGCTGAAGTGGCGGCCAGCGCCGGCCTGATCCCGTACGAACTCCTCTGCAACGTCAAACGCGTACCGCTCGAACATGTCGAGGCGGCGGTGGCTTATGCGGATACCGGCACCTGATGCCGCGCGCCCGGCCCGCGCACCGGTGAAGGGCCAGAAAGACTTTTAAAAACATTCGTTTATATTTTCTCCGAGGCCGCCTCTCGATTGTGCCTCCATGGCGCGTCAGGTATGCTTCGCCGCCATGCGAATCGCCAGAATAAAGCTCGCGGGCTTCAAGTCATTTGTCGACCCGACCACCCTGCACCTGCCCGGCAATCTGACCGGCATCGTCGGACCCAACGGCTGCGGCAAGTCCAACATCATCGACGCGCTGCAGTGGGTCATGGGCGAGTCCTCGGCCAAGCAACTGCGCGGCGATTCGATGGCGGACGTCATTTTCAGCGGGTCCAACTCCCGCAAACCGGTCGGCCAGGCATCGGTCGAACTGGTATTCGACAATTCGGATGGCGCCATCGGGGGGCAGTACGCAAGCTTCGCCGAGATCTCGCTCAAGCGCACCGTCGGCCGGGACGGGTCGTCGAACTACTACCTGAACGGCACACGCTGCCGGCGCAAGGACATCCTCGACGTCTTCCTCGGCACGGGACTCGGCGCCCGTGGCGGCTATTCGATCATCGAGCAGGGCATGATTTCGCGCGTGATCGAGGCCAAACCGGAGGAGTTGCGCAATTTCCTCGAGGAAGCGGCCGGCATCTCGCGCTACAAGGACCGCCGGCGCGAAACCGAAACACGGATGAGGCACACGAACGAGAACCTGGAACGGGTGAACGACATCCGCGGCGAACTGCACAAGCAGCTCGAGCGCCTGCAGCGGCAGGCCAAGGCGGCGGAGAAGTACCAGGAACTCAAGCAGGAAGAGCGCAAGCTCGAAGCAGAGGCCATGGCCATCCGCTGGCGCGAGATCGAAGCCGCGCGCCAGGTGCAGCGGCAGCTGATCGCCACCCGCGAGAACGAACTCGAGGCGGCACTCGGCGAACTGCGCAGGATTGAATCCGCGCAGATGGCCTTGCGGGAGGAGCAGGCTCGCCTCACCGGCATCTTCAACGAGCGGCAGAGCGAGTTCTACGCGCGCAGCGCCGAGATTTCCCGTCTGGAGCAGAGCCTCGCCAGTCACCAGGAACGCCACCAGTCCCTTACCCAGGAACTCGGCCGCGCACGTCACAGCCGGGACGAGGCCATCAAGGTGCTGGAAGCGGACACCGCGCGCCAGAGCGCCATCGAGGCGGAAATCGCCGCGCTCGCACCTCAGATGGACGATCGCACGGGCACCGAGGAAGTGCATGCCGAAGCGCTCAAGCGCGCCGAGCAGGCGGCGGAGGAATGGCAGCAGGCCTGGGACACCTTCAACAACGAATACACCGAGGCGTCGCGCGCGGAACACGCCGACCAGGCGCGCGTCGAGATGCTGACCCGCGGACAGGCGGAGGCGGAAGGTCGGCTCGCCGCGCTGAATGCGGAGCGCGCAAAGCTCGACCCTTCAGCGATCGAAACCCGGCTGCAGGAGCACCTCGGCGTGTTCCAGACGCGGGAGGCCGAACTGGCCGCGCTGCGCGCCGAGCAGACCGCCACCCGCGCCACGCTCGACGAGGCGCGCGCCCGCATCCAGGCCGCCGGCAAGGAGCTCAATGCGGCGCGGGCAGAGTGGCAGGAGTCGCGCGGCAAGTACGCTTCACTGAAGGCGCTGCAGGAAGCCGCGCTGGGCCGCGACCAGGCGGCGCTGAAGGACTGGCTGACAAAGAACGGCCTCGCGAGCAACCAGGCACTTGCCGAAACCATTTCGATCGAAGCCGGCTGGGAACGGGCGGCCGAAACCGCGCTGTCCGGACGCGTTGCCGCCCTGTGCGGGCCGGGTGCAGACCTGCGCCTGCTCGAGACGGAAGCCGGTACCGCGCCGACGGCCAGCATCGTCGCCATCAACGCCGAAACGGGCGTGCGCACCGCACCGTCGAGCGGCGCGCTGCCGCGACTCCTCGACAAGATCGAGAGCACCGTCGCGCTGGACGGCTTGCTGGCGGGCGTGTACATCGCCCCGGACCTTGCGACGGCGCAGGCGGCGCGCCACCAGCTGGCGGCACATGAGTCGGTCGTGACAGCCGATGGCATCTGGCTCGGCCCGAACTGGGTGCAGGTCCCAGGCCGCAAGCGCCCGGAGGACAGCGTGCTGGCCCGCGAGCGGCAGCTCGAACAGCTGCGGGGCGTCGTTGAAGCCGCGGCGGCGAGAATCGCCCAGCTCGAGGAACAGCAGCGCGCTGCGCAGGAAGCGGCGCAGGGCATCGAGCGCAGGCTGGCCGAATTGTCGACGACCATCAATACGCGCGTGTCGGAAACCGCCGAGTTGAAGAGCAGGGCGTCGCGACAGGAGAGCGAACTCGCACAGGTACGCCAGCGGGCGACGAATATCGGTCAGCAGGTGGAGGACCTCTCGCGGCGCGCGGCCACCGACGCCTCCACCCTGGCCGCGCTGCACGAGAAGGTCGCCGGGCTGCGCGAACGCCTGCGCGAACTCGAAGCCCGCCGCGAAGCGCTCAACGTGGCGCGGCGTGACGTGCAACTCAAGCTCGAGGACGCACGCGTCGCCTGGCGTCGCGCCCGCGACGAGCGTCATGAATTCGCGCTGAAGCTCGAAAGCCTGAAGTCCACCCATTCCTCGCTGCTGCT
This sequence comes from Hydrogenophaga intermedia, assembly GCA_943370145.1. Classification (GTDB taxonomy): domain Bacteria; phylum Pseudomonadota; class Gammaproteobacteria. The sequence continues at coordinate 34,506 of CALRPY020000029.1, forward strand.
GGCCATCGGTCGCAATCGACGCCTGGGCGAAGAACTGGGAGCGCGCTGCGTGGAGCTCGAAAGCGGCGCGGCCGCCGCGCTCGAGCCACAAGCGGAACTGCGCACTGCGCTCGACGCCGCGCTCGCCTCGCGCATCGCAAGCGAGCAGGCGCTGAAGGAGGCGCGCCAGAGTCTCGACCAGTTCGAGCAGCAGAGTCGGGAGCAGGAGGACACCCGCGGGCGCGCCGAAAAGACCTGCGCCGAACGCCAGCGCGCACTCGAGCAGGCGCGACTGGACGACCGCGCCTTGCAGGTTCGCGCGCAGGAGCAGGAAGAACGCCTGCAACAGGGCGGCCATGGGCTGGAGGGCATCCTCGCCGAGCTGGCGGCGGACGCCGACGAAGCGGTGTGGCGCGAGAAGCTGACCGCCGTCGGCGCGCGGATTTCGCGGCTGGGCCCGATCAACCTCGCGGCCATCGACGAGTTCGCGCAGCTCAGCGAGCGCAAGACCTACCTCGACAGCCAGTTCAACGATCTGACGCAAGCCTTGACGACCCTCGACGACGCGATGCGCAAGATCGACAAGGAAACGCGCACCCGCTTCAAGGAAACCTTCGACCAGGTGAATGCCGGTCTGCAGCGCCTGTTCCCGTTGCTGATCGGCGGCGGCCACGCCTATCTCGAACTGACTGGCGAGGATCTGCTCGAAACCGGCGTCACCGTCATGGCGCGTCCGCCGGGCAAGCGCAACAGCACCATCCACCTGTTGTCGGGTGGCGAAAAGGCGCTCTCGGCACTGGCCTTCGTGTTCGCGCTGTTCGAACTGAACCCCGCGCCGTTCTGCCTGCTGGACGAGGTCGACGCGCCGCTCGACGACGCGAATGTCGTGCGCCTGACCCAGATGCTCCAGCAGATGTCGGAACGCGTGCAGTTCCTGTTCGTGACCCACAACAAGATCACGATGGAGATTGCAGAGCAGCTCGTCGGCGTTACGATGCACGAACCGGGCGTGTCGCGACTCGTCGCGGTGAACATGGACGAGGCCGTCCAACTGGCGGCAACCGCCTGAACCAGATCCCGGCGGCGCACGAGCCGGCACAAGCGCTGGATTGACGAAAGCCGATGGAAAGCACCTCCTGGACCCTGCGTATCGCGCTGTTCCTGATAGGACTCGCGATCCTGGGCGGCATCTACCTGTGGGCCACGTGGCGGCGACGACGTGAGCGCAACCGCGGCCACGATCGTCGCATGCGCGGACTGCGCACGCCGCCGATGCCTCGCCATCGGGATGAGCCTGAAGTCGACGAATTTCCCGACGACCCGCTACAGGACGAGCCGCGCCCGCCGCCGGAGGACGACTACGAAATCATCGTGGTCAAGCCACGGGAACGCGAGCGCGTCGAGGAATTGCCGACGATCACCCGCGATCCGGATCCCGAACCACCGGCGCCGATGGCGGCACCCATCGTGCCGGAGGCGCCGGTCGGGCGCTCGACGCGTCGGCGGCGCACCAACCAGCTCGACCTCGGCTTCGACGACGCGCCGCCGCCGGCGCCGCGCGTCGAACGCGCCACCCGGCGCGAACGTCGCCCTGCAGCCGAAGCGCGGCAGCAGACGGCGGCCAAGCCGGCGCCGCCGCCCCCGGATGTGCTTGCGCTCTACCTGCGCCCGGCGCGCAGTCCCACCTTCATGGGGCCGGTGCTCATCAAGGCGCTCAACGCAGTGGGCATGCGCTTTGGCGACATGAATATCTACCATCACTTCGGTGCCGGCGAGCTTCGCGCCGAGCAGCCGTTGTTCAGTCTGGCGAACATGTTCGAGCCCGGACAGTTCGATCTCGACGGCATCGAGGATTTCGAAACCGCCGGATTGGCGATGTTCATCCAGTTCCCGGCTGCGCTGGACGGCCCGGTCGCCTTCGAATTGTTCCTGAACACCGCACAGCGCCTCGCCGAGGCGCTCGACGCGGACCTGCTGAGCGAACCCAAGAAACCCCTGGACAGCGCGACCATCGAGAACATGCGCGTGGTCGCGGCACGATACAGCGATGAACGAAACTGAGGCAGGGCAGCGCGCCGCGGAACTGCGGCGCCAGATCGCGTATCACGACCACCGCTACTACGCGCTGGACGACCCCGAAATCTCGGACGCCGCGTACGACGAACTGATGCGCGAACTGCTCGCGATCGAGGCGGGCTTTCCCGGGTTGCTGACGCCGGATTCACCCACCCAGCGTGTTGGCGGCGCGCCGCTCGCCGCGTTCGCGACGCTCAGGCACGTGCGGCCCATGCTGTCGCTCAGCAATGCCTTCACCGAGGCGGATTTCGTTGACTTCGACCGGCGGGTGCGCGAGCGACTGCAGCAGGACGAGGTTGCCTATGTCGCCGAGACCAAGCTCGACGGCCTCGCAATCAACCTGACCTATCGCGACGGCTTGCTCGAGTCGGCAGCCACGCGCGGCGACGGGGAAGTCGGCGAGGATGTCACCGAGAACGTCCGCACCATTGGTGCCGTACCGTTGCGCCTCACCGCACCCCGGCCGCCAGCGCTGCTCGAGGTGCGGGGTGAGATCTACATGACGCATGCCGGCCTGCGCAGGCTCAACGAGGCCCAACTCGCGCGCGGCGACAAGCCATTCGTGAATCCGCGCAACGCGGCCGCGGGCAGCCTGCGGCAGCTCGATCCGCGAATCACGCGCTCGCGCCCGCTGAACATCTACTGCTATGGCATCGGCGCGGTCGATGGCGCGCCTTTGCCAGCCACCCAGCTCGAGATTCTCGACTGGCTGCGAAGCCTCGGTTGCCGGGTCTCCCCCGAATCGAGGCGGGTGCGCAACCTGGCGGAGGCGCTCGACTATTACCGCGACACGGAAGGTCGCCGCTCGACGCTGGCCTACGACATCGACGGCGTCGTGTTCAAGGTCGACCGCACCGACTGGCAGGAGACGCTGGGGCAGGTCGCGAAGGCGCCACGCTGGGCGGTTGCCTTCAAGTTCAAGCCGGAGGAGCGTGAGACGCGCGTGCTCGCCATCGACGTGCAGGTGGGGCGCACCGGCGCACTGACGCCGGTAGCGCGATTGCAGCCGGTTCATGTCGGCGGCGTCACCGTGACGAACGCGACGCTGCACAATGCCGATGAACTCGCACGCAAGGACGTGCGCGTCGGTGACACAGTGATCGTAAGGCGGGCAGGCGACGTGATCCCCGAGGTCGTGCGCGTGGTCCTCGAGAAACGTCCGCCAGACACCACACCCTTCGACATGCCGAGCGAGGTACCGGACCAGCTGATCGCCCAGCGCATCCAGCGGCTGATTCATTTCGCGTCGCGGCGGGCCCTGGACATCGAGGGGCTCGGCGACAAGCTCGTCGAGCAACTGGTGCGCGCCGGCCTCGTGAACGATCCGGGCGACGTTTTTGGGCTGCGCGTCGCGGATCTGCTGAACCTGGAACGGATGGGAGAGAAATCCGCCGAGAACCTGTGCGCGGCGATCGAGCGCAGCAAGTCGACGACGCTACCCCGGCTCCTGCATGCCCTGGGCATCCGCGATGTCGGGGAGGCCACTGCGCGGCAGCTGGCCAGCCACTTCGGCACCCTCGAACGCCTGATGGCCGCCAGCGCGGCCGAGCTCGAAGAGGTCCCGGACGTTGGGCCGATCGTTGGCGGCCACGTCGCCGGCTACTTCGCATCATCTGAGCACCAGGCGCTCGTTCGGCGGCTGCGCGAATGCGGGGTGCACTGGCCGGAATTCGAACCCGAGCGCGCGACCGCATTGCCGCTCACCGGCTGGACGGTGGTGCTGACCGGTGCACTGTCCGGCATGACGCGGGAAGAGGCCAGCGCACGGCTGCTGGCGCTGGGCGCCAAGGTCGCTGGTAGCGTATCCAAGAAGACGACGCTGGTGGTCGCTGGCGAGGACGCAGGCTCCAAGGCGCGCAAGGCGGAAGCGCTGGGGGTGCCGATTGTCGACGAAAGCCGCCTGCTCGAGATCCTGGCTGCGCCGGCTGCCGCAGCTGGCGCTCTGCTCCCGCCGCCGGCAGGTCAGCCTTCCGCCATCACCACCTGATTGCGACCACGAAGCTTCGCGCGGTAGAGCTGCTTGTCGGCCCGGTGCAGGAGATCGATGGCTCCGTCCCCCTCACCAAGTTCAGCCACGCCAACGCTGACCGACACCGGTATACGGTGTTCTCCGATCATCAGCGCCTGCGCGGAGACGGCGCTGCAGACGCGCTGGCCCAGCAGGCGCGCGCCCTCGAGTTTCGTGTTGCCCATCAGCACCACGAACTCTTCGCCACCATAACGGAAGACGACATCGCAGCTGCGCGTGCAGCCGATGATCAGCTTCGCCACGCTGGTCAGCACGGCGTCACCGATGATGTGGCCATAGGTGTCGTTGATGTTCTTGAAGAAATCGATGTCGATCATCAGCATCGACAGGGCGGTATGGTGCCGCCGGGAGACGAGCACCTGGTGCTCCAGGTGCTGATCCATGCTGCAGCGATTGTGGACCCCGGTCAGCGGGTCGATCAGCGCGGTCTTCAGCGCTCTTTCATACATCAGCGCGTTGCGCAGGGGATAGACCAGCGTGCAGAGCATCACCTCGATGAGGCTCTGCTCGTCTTCGCTCATCGGACGCGCCCGCATGAATACCACCTCGCCCAGCGACTTGCCGAGCAGGTTCAGTTCGTAAGCGCAGCGGTGAAGTTGCGTCCGTCCTTCCAGCAATGCGATGTTGTCAGCGCCGTAGCGATACCGCAGCGAGATCCCCCGCACGATGCGACGAGCCTCCAGCGTGAAGGCATGAATGACATCGCGGACGTTCAGGCTTGCCTGAAGCGCATTAGCGATGCGCAGCACGGCCGTGTCGGGCAGCTTTGGATTCGAGCGCAGGCCCGGTTCAAACACTGATACCGCGTGCAGTTGCGCCGCCTTTGTGTGCTCCCTCGCCGCTTCGGCATGGATGCTCATGACCGTCTCCTGATGACCCCGGTCAGAGTTAAGCGAGTTTCGTGCCACAATTTCCTAACTCCTTGACTCATCGTAGTTGTCGCGAAACGACGTCAGCCAGGCCGTCATTCTGTCAGGGCAGGCGCCAGCGGCCCGGCGCGAAATCCATCCGTAAAGGCCGCCGGAGGACCCGGGTGACGGAATCCTGGCGGCGCTGCGGCAGGTCACCCGCTCCGGGTACGGCAAAAGTTTGCCCTGGGCGGCAGGCGCTTGCCGACACGCCACGCACTTACTGGAGATCGTACTGCTGGCCGTGACAGGCTTCGGCGGCATCGCTAAGCAGGTAGACGAAGGCGGGCGCGAGGGTGGCCGGGTCGGGCAGCGTGTCGGGGTTTTCGGCAGGATAAGCCTGGGCTCGCATGCGGGTGCGGCAACGTCCCGGGTTCACGCTGTTGACGCGGATGCGGGTGCTTCCCGCCACTTCGTCGGCCAGTGTCTGCATCATGCCCTCCAGCGCGAACTTGGAGGCGGCGTACGCGCCCCAATAGGCACGCCCTTCGCGGCCGACCGAGGACGACGTGAAGATGACCGAGGCGGTCGGCGCCATTTCCAGCAAGGGCAGGCAGGCCTGCAGCAGCAGAAAGTTGCCGTGGACATTGACCTGGAACACGCGAGCCCAGACCATCGGGTCATAGTTGCGCAGCGGCGACAGTTCGCCAAGCGACCCCGCATTGAGCACCAGGCCATCGAGCCGCCCCCAGCGCTCGGCGACAAGCCTGGCGACCTCCTCGTAGTGCTCCACCGTCGCGGCTTCCAGGTTCAGTGGCACCAGGCTGGGGGCAGGCCCGTCCGCCGCCTCGATCTCGTCGGCAAGCCGTTCCAGCGCGCGCATGTCGCGGGCGAGGAGGAGGGTGGTGGCCCCGGCAGCGGCGACGGCCAGCGCAATCGCGCGACCCAGGCCGCGCGACGCGCCGGTAATCAGGATGACCTTGCCGCTGAGCGGTTTGGCGTCGACCCCGTCCTGGTGAGTCAGCAGTAGCTTCGTTGCGGTCAATTCGTTGTACTCCCCTCAGCCGAAGTCGCCGGCGCGCAGGATCGTGTCGCGGCGATGGCTCCGGTCGTCGGTCTCGGGATAGTCGAGCGTGAAGTGCAGGCCACGGCTCTCCTTGCGCTTGAGTGCGCAGCGGATGACGAGCTCCGCGACCTGGACCAGGTTGCGCAGCTCGATGAGGTCGCTCGTCACGCGGAAATTCGCGTAGAACTCGCCGATTTCGTTGCGCAGCAGATGCACGCGGCGGCGCGCCCGCTCGAGGCGCTTGGTGGTGCGGACGATGCCGACATAGTCCCACATGAAGCGGCGCAGCTCGTCCCAGTTGTGGGAGACCACGACTTCCTCGTCGGCGTCAGTGACCTGGCTCTCGTCCCAGGCCGGAATTTCGGGCGCGGGCAGGACCGCGTTGCGCTCGGCGAGGATGTACTCCGCGGCCGACCGGCCCATCACCAGGCATTCCAGCAGCGAGTTGCTGGCCATGCGATTGGCGCCGTGGAGCCCCGTGCAGCTGACCTCGCCGACCGCGAAGAGGCCTGGCAGTGAAGTACGCCCGCTGACGTCGGTGACAACCCCGCCACAGAAATAATGCGCGGCAGGCACCACGGGAATCGGCTCGCTGGTCAGGTCGAAGCCGAACTCGCGGCACTTCTGGTAGATCGTCGGAAAGTGGCTGCGGATGAAATCCGCGGGCCGGTGCGAAATGTCGAGGTAGACGCAGTCGGCGCCGAGGCGCTTCATCTCGTAGTCGATGGCGCGGGCCACGATGTCGCGCGGCGCGAGTTCGCCGCGTTCATCGAAGCGATGCATGAACAACTCGCCGTTGGGCAGCCTGAGGCGGGCGCCTTCGCCACGCAGTGCCTCTGTCACCAGGAAGGACTTGGCCTTCGGGTGGTAGAGGCAGGTCGGGTGGAACTGCACGAACTCCATGTTGGCGACCGCGCAGCCCGCGCGCCAGGCCATCGCGATGCCGTCCCCGGTCGCGACGTCCGGATTGCTGGTGTAGAGGTAGACCTTGCCGGCGCCCCCGGTGGCGAGCACTGACCACGGCGCGCGGAAGGTTTCGACGCGATTCTCCTGCTTGTTCAGGACGTAGGCGCCGACGCAGCGGTCCGGCGTGCCGCCCAGCTTGCCAAGGGTGATGAGGTCGATGGCAATGTGGTGCTCGCGCAGGTCGATGCCGGGATGACTGCGGGCACGGGCAAGCAGCGTGGTCTCGATCGCCTGGCCGGTCGCGTCGTCGGCGTGCACGACCCTCCGCCGCGAATGGCCGCCTTCCTGCGTCAGGTGGACGGCCACCTCGCCGCTTTCGTCGGGCTCCATCGTGAAGGGCACCCCCTGGGCGACGAGCCATTCGATGCGGTCCCGACCGTGGCGCGCCATGTGCTCGACGACATCCGGGTGACACAGGCCGGCGCCCGCTCGCAGGGTGTCCTCGATATGCGATTCGACGGTGTCAGCCCGATCCATGACGGCGGAGACGCCGCCCTGGGCATACAGGGTATTGCTCTCGGCGAGGTCGCGCTTGGCGAGGACGCAGACCCGCATCGAGTCGGCCAGGGCAAGGGCCAGGCTGAGGCCAGCGGCGCCACTTCCGATGACCAGGACGTCGTAGTCGTGTTGGTGTGGCATGCGGGCTCGCTTGATATACTCAGGTGCAGTTCCTTCCCGTCCCACGCCAAGAACTAACCATGACTACGATGGTCTACGCCTTCCGAGCGCAGCGGACATTGGTGGCCATGATATCAGGGTGCCTACCCTGATGGACGAAAACCACTCCGATATCGAGCTGGTTGCCCGGGTTCAGCGCGGCGACAAGCGCGCCTTCGACCTGCTGGTGACCCGGTATCAACACCGCATCATCAAGCTCGTTTCGCGCTACGTGCGTGAACCGGGCGACGCGCTCGACGTGGCGCAGGAGGCTTTCATCAAAGCCTACCGTGCGCTGCCGAATTTTCGTGGCGACAGTGCGTTCTATACGTGGCTCTACCGAATCGCGATCAACACGGCGAAGAACTACCTCGTCGCGCTGACCCGGCGTCCGCTGGAGGCGGATATCGAAGGTCCGGACGGGGAGCCGATGGCGCTGGACGAAATGCAGGCGGACGACGAGACGCCGGAGAAGATTCTGCTCGTCGAGGAGATCAAGGACACGATCCTCAGCACGATAGAGGCGCTGCCCGAAGACCTGCGTACGGCAATCATGCTGCGCGAGGTCGACGGTCTGAGCTACGAGGAGATTGCCGAAGCGATGGATTGCCCGATCGGCACGGTCCGCTCGCGGATCTTTCGGGCGCGGGAAGCAATCGACACCAAACTGAAGCCGTTGATGGAACAGTGACAGGGTCCGCTTATGCAAGATCATCGAGAGGAACAGCTTTCGGCGCTCGTTGACGACGAACTGGATGCCCCGCCCGGCGCGTTGCTGACGCGTCTGGTCGAGGATCCGGAAAGTCGCGAACGGTGGGCGCGCTACCACATGATTGGCGACGTCCTGCGCGATCGCGAGGTGCGGCTGGCGCCAGAACTCGGTGCACGTGTCGCCGCCGCGCTGGCCTCGGAGCCCGCGTTGCTCGTCCCACCGGCCCGGATCCCCGCGCGGGTGCGCGCAACCGGCGCCGTCCCCCTGCGCCGCTGGGGCTTCGCGGCGGGATTTGCGGCGGTAGCGCTGCTCGGCGCGAGCTTCGTCGCCCGCGAGCCGGTCCAGCCGGTGGCCCCGGGCGTGGCTGAGCAGGCCCCGCCCGCCGCCGGGAACCTGCAGCAGGTCATCCAGGACACCGCCCGACCGCAGGAGGTCGCGTGGGAGGATGCGCGCAGCGCGCCCGCCGCAAATCCCCAGACCGTCGAGTTCCATCGCCGACTCAACAGCTACCTCGTGAATTTCAACGAGCAGCGCGCCGATCTCGGCGTGCCCGGCGTACATCCGTACGTGCGGATAGTCGGATTCGAAGCAGAGCCCGAACCTTGAATATGCTGACGCCGCCGGCTGGCGGCCTGGCGCAAGCCGTGTTGCTGTACTGGCTGCTGCTGCCCGGTGTCGCCATCGCCGAGGAGAGTGCAGCAGACCTGGTACAGCGGGCGGTGGAAGCCGGGCGCGCGCTCGATTACGACGGGATATTCGTCTACCAGCGGGACTCCTCGCTGGACGCCATGCGCCTGATTCATCGCGGTAGCGGCGGTAGCGCAAGCGAGCGCGAGCGCCTGGTATCGCTGTCCGGGCCGGCGCGGGAGGTCGTGCGTGACGGAAGCCGCGTCACCTGCACCTTCGCCGACGACAGGGAAGTGATGGTCGAGAAACGCCCGCCGCGGGACCTGCTGGGCTTCGGCCTGTCGCGCTCGGCCGCGTCACTGGCGGATGAATACGAATTCCGGAAGGCCAATCCCGACCGCATTGCAGGCCGCCAGACACACGTGGTGCAAATCCTGCCGAGAACCCTGGACCGCTACGGTTACACGCTCTGGATGGACCAGGCCAGTGGCCTGCTGCTCAAGTCGGTGGTGCTCGATCACGACGGACGGCCGCTCGAGCAGGTGCAGTTCGCGCAAGTCACGATCGGCGGCCCGATTGTAGACGAACTCCTCCAGCCGGAAGTCAGCGGCGTGGATTTCACCTGGTACACGAACGAAACGGCCCCGCCTGGAGACGCGGGCGATGCGGTCGCCGGTGACTGGCAGGTCGGCTGGTTGCCTTCGGGTTTCGAGATCCTGAGGGAACAGACCCAGCGCATGGTTGCCAGCGAAATGCCCGTCCGGCATTTCGTGTATTCTGACGGCCTTGCCTCGGTGTCCATTTTTATCGAGAAACTGCTGACCACGACGGCGCCTGTTCACGGCTACTCCTCGATGGGTGCGGTGAACGCCTTCAGTCGTGTCGCCGAAGATTTCCAGATAACCGTGGTGGGTGAAGTCCCCCAGGCCACCGTGCGCCAGATTGCCATGGCCGTCGCCAACCGGAGAACAGAGTAAGCCACATGACGTTTCGTTGCATGTTCGCGCAGGCACGCTCGCTCGCGCTCACGCTGGCGCTGCTTGCCGCCACCCTCATCGCCGCACCGGCTAGCGCAGTGGGCGGCGGAAGCCTGCCGGATTTCACGGCCCTGGTCCGGGAGTACAGCCCCGCGGTCGTGAACATCAGCACCACCGCGAAGCAGGATGAAAACGAAGCCGCGGACACGCGCGGTGAGATGCCGCCGTTCGAAATGCCGAACATCCCGGAAGATCATCCCCTGAACGAACTGTTCCGGCGGTTCTTCGGCGACCAGATGCCCGAGGGCCCGCACGGCTTCGCGCCGCAGTCTTCGCTCGGATCCGGTTTCATCGTGTCCAAGGATGGTTACGTCATCTCGAACTACCACGTCATCAAGGGTGCCGGCGAAATCGTCGTGCGCCTCAGCGACCGGCGGGAGTTCAAGGCCAAGGTCGTCGGCTCGGACCCCCGCAGCGACATCGCCGTGCTGAAGATCGACTCGGCCGCGGACCTCCCGGTGGTCAAGCTTGGCCGCTCGGAAGCGCTGCAGGTGGGCGAGTGGGTGCTGGCAATCGGCTCGCCCTTCGGCTTCGATCACTCCGTCACCGCCGGCATCGTCAGCGCCAAGGGCCGCAGCCTGCCGAACGAGAACTACGTTCCCTTCATCCAGACCGACGTCGCCATCAATCCCGGCAACTCGGGCGGCCCGCTGTTCAATCTCGACGGCGAGGTGGTGGGTGTCAACTCTCAGATCTACAGCCGCACCGGCGGTTTCATGGGCTTGTCCTTCGCGATCCCGATCGACGTGGTGATGAACGTCTACGACCAGCTGCGTGAAACAGGCTCGGTGAGTCGCGGCTGGCTGGGTGTGCTGATCCAGGACGTCACCGGGGAGCTCGCGGAGTCGTTCAAGATGAAGACGCCGCACGGCGCCCTGGTCTCGAAGGTCCTGCCCGACAGCCCCGCGGCAAAAGCGGGCATCGAGGCCGGCGACGTGATCACACGCTTCAACAAGCGCGACATCGCCACCTCGTCCGACCTGCCACCCATGGTCGGCGCGACCAGCGTTGGCCAGAAGGTCGAGGTCGAGGTCATCCGGGGCGGCAGCAAGCGTTCCATGGTGATCACCATCGGCCAGCTGCCCGAAACCGAGGAAATGGCGAGCGAGGAAGCGGCACCGGCAGCGCCGGACGGCAGCGCCCAGATCGCGCGCCTGAAGATCGGGGTCCGCGACCTGACCAAGGCCGAGCGCAAGGAACTGGAGCTGCCCGGTCGCGGTGTGCTGGTCGAGCGGGTGAAGCCGGGCGCGGCGGCCGCCGCAGGCCTGCAGCCGATGGATGTCATCGTGCAAATCAATTTCAAGGCGATCGACAGCGTCGAGACGCTGGACAAGGTCATCACGGGCCTGGCCGGCGGAGCCAAGGTGCCGATGCTGATCCACCGCGAGGGCAGCCCCATGTTCCTTGCGCTGGAAGTGCCCAAGAGTTGAGCCGGACCCGCCATCTGGAACTCGTGAGCCGCCAGGACTGCGAGCTCTGCTCGGAGCTCCTGGCCTTGCTCGAACCCTATCTGCGGACCGGTGCCATCGTGCTCGACATGGTGGAGCCTGAAGACCGTCCGGCCGTGCTCGAGCGCTATCAGTGGCGCATTCCGGTGCTGCTCGAGGACGGCCGGGAACTGATGTGGGGGCGGGTCGACGCCGCTGAAGTCACCGCCGCGCTCGGCGAACCACCGGCCTGAAGCCGGCGGCATGCCGCAACGTCCTGTCTGGGTTAGAATCGCCGGCCTTGCGCTCGGCGCCAAACGCGTCCCCACATGAAGAACATTCGCAACTTTTCCATCATCGCGCACATTGATCACGGTAAATCCACGCTGGCCGATCGCTTCATCCAACTGTGCGGCGGCCTCTCCGAGCGCGAGATGGAGGCCCAGGTGCTGGACTCCATGGACCTCGAGCGCGAGCGCGGCATCACGATCAAGGCCCAGAGCGTCAGCCTCGAATACAAGGCGCGCGACGGGCAGATCTACCACCTGAACATGATCGACACGCCCGGCCACGTCGACTTCAGCTATGAGGTATCGCGCTCGCTGGCCGCCTGTGAAGGTGCGCTGCTGGTCGTCGATGCGGCGCAGGGCGTCGAGGCCCAGTCGGTCGCGAACTGCCACAAGGCGGTCGACCAGGGGCTGGAAGTCGTACCCGTGCTGAACAAGATAGACCTGCCCTCGGCAAACCCGGACCGCGTCGCGCAGGAAATCGAGAACATCATCGGCGTCGACGCGACCGATGCATCGCTGGTCAGCGCCAAGTCAGGGCAGGGTGTGCCGGACTTGCTGGAAACCCTGATCGCCCGCATCCCACCGCCGCAGGGCGACCCGGCCGCGCCGCTGAAGGCACTGATCATCGACTCCTGGTTCGACAACTACCTCGGTGTGGTGTCGCTGGTACGTATTTTCGACGGTGAACTCGTCACCGGCACCCGGATCAGGATCATGTCGAACGACCGCGAGGCGAACGCCGACCAGGTTGGCATCTTCACGCCCAAGCGCATGAAGCGGGAGCGGCTCAAGACCGGCGAAGTCGGCTTCCTCGTGGCGGGCATCAAGGACATCAACGGCGCGCCGGTCGGTGACACGATCACGACGGTCCAGAACCCGGCCGCCGGTCCCCTGCCGGGCTTCCAGAAGTCCAAGCCCAACGTGTTCGCGGGCCTTTACCCGGTGGAGTCGTCGGACTACGAGGCGTTCCGCGACGCGCTGGGCAAGCTTCGCCTCAACGACGCCGCGCTGCAATACGAGCCGGAAACCTCCGAGGCGCTGGGTTTCGGCTTTCGCTGCGGCTTCCTCGGCATGCTGCACATGGAGATCATCCAGGAGCGCCTGGAACGCGAATACGGGATGAACCTCATCACCACCGCGCCAACCGTGGTGTACGAGGTCGAACTGAAGAATGGCGAAGTGCGCACGATCGACAACCCATCGCGCCTCCCGGGCCCGAACGAAGTCCATGAAATCCGCGAGCCGATTATCCAGGCCGATATCCTCACGCCGCAGGAATACCTCGGCAACGTGATGACGCTCTGCATCGAGAAGCGCGGCGTGCAGCGCAAGCTCAGCTTTCTCGGCGGTCAGGCATCGCTCAGCTACGCGATGCCGATGAGCGAAATGGTGCTCGATTTCTTCGACCGCCTGAAATCGCTGTCTCGCGGCTATGCGTCGATGGACTACAGCTTCCTGTGCTACCAGCCGGCGGACATGGTCAAGGTGGACGTGCTGATCAACGGTGAGAAGGTCGATGCGCTGTCGGTGATCGTCCACCGCTCGGATGCCGAGCGGCGGGGCAGGGAACTCGTATCGAAGATGCGGGAAATCATTCCGCGCCAGATGTTCGAGATCGCGATCCAGGCCGCCATCGGTTCCAAAATCGTCGCCCGCGAATCCGTGAAGGCGCTACGCAAGAATGTCACGGCGAAGTGCTACGGCGGCGACATCTCGCGCAAGCGCAAGCTGCTGGAGAAGCAGAAGGAAGGCAAGAAACGCATGAAACAGGTCGGTTCGGTGGAGATCCCGCAGGAAGCGTTCATGGCGGTATTGAGCGTGAGCAAGCAGAAGTGATCTGGGATTTCTCGACCATCATGGTGCTGCTCGTTGCCGCGAGCGGTCTGATTTGGGGTGTGGACGCGTGGCTGCTCAAACCCAGGCGAGCGACAACCGCCGGCGAGCCGGTCCTGGTCGACTACGCAAGGTCCTTCTTTCCGATCTTCCTCATCGTGCTGCTGCTGCGGGCCTTCCTGGTCGAGCCCTTCCGGATCCCGTCAGGCTCGATGATCCCGACCCTGCTCGTTGGCGATTTCATCCTCGTCAACAAGTTCGACTACGGAATCCGCCTGCCGGTGATCAACCGCAAGATCATCGACATTGGCGACCCCGCGCGTGGCGACGTGGTCGTTTTCCGTTACCCGGAAAATCCGTCCACCCCCTTCATCAAGCGCGTGGTGGGGTTGCCGGGCGACCACATCGCCTACCGCGGGAAGCGACTGTTCATCAATGGCGAGGCCGTCGCCTACGACCCGGCGGGAACCTTCGTCGGGGTGAAGTCGGCCGTCATGCACACGGGTGCCGAAAAGCTCGTCGAACATATCGGCGACCGGGGCCACGACATCCTCGTCACCCCACGCGCCTACTCCTTCGACTGGGAAGGCAAGGTGCCGGCGGACAACTATTTCGTGCTCGGCGATAATCGGGACAACAGTCGCGATTCGCGGTTCTGGGGTTTCGTCCCGAACGGGAATTTGATCGGCAGAGCGTTTATCATCTGGATGAACTGGGACAAGGGGCCGGATCTCGAGCGGATTGGCACCAGCATCGAATAACGCGCAACAGGGGGGGCAATGGTCAATCGACGATTTTCGCAACGGGGCGTGAGCCTGAGCGGACTGATTTTCTGGTGCGCACTGCTTGGCGGGGCGGCACTCATCGCGATGAAACTTTTCCCGCTGTACAACGAAAAGATGAAGGTCGATTTCGCGCTCGAGAAGGTCGCGAGTGACCCCGAAGCGGGCAACTGGACCAAGCCGGACATCGCCAAGGCCGTGATGAAACAGTTCGAGGTGTCGGACGTCGACCGCTGGACACTCGCGGAATTCTCCAAGCTGTTGGACGTCGAACGCACGACCTCAGGCGGGCGCCTGATGTCGCTGACCTACGAAATCCGCGGCCCGCTCTTCGGCCAACTGGATATCGTGCTGAACTACGACCGGGCACTCGAACTGCCCCGGGGCACGACGGAATAAGGGGGTTCGCAGGCCGACTTGAACACTTTCGTCGAATACCGCTTCTCCGACCAGGGTCTACTGCAAACGGCGCTCACGCACCGGAGCGCCTCCCATCGCCACAACGAGCGTCTCGAGTTCCTCGGCGACGCCTTGCTTGGATTCATCATCGCCGACGTGTTGTATGAGCGCTTTCCGGCCGCCGACGAGGGCGGCCTGACACGTGCCCGTGCCGCCCTCGTGAACCGCGAAGCACTCGCGGACATCGCCCGCGAGTTTGGCGTGGGCGACCTGCTGAAGCTGGGGGAGGGAGAGCTGAAGAGCGGTGGCTGGCGACGCAGTTCCATACTCGCCAACGCGGTGGAAGCTGTGACTGCGGCAATTTACCTGGATGGCGGAATGGACGCCTGTCGCGCGGCCGTGCTGCGCTGGTACGAACCGCGTCTCGCGGCCGTGGACCCGGCAGCCGCCCCGAAGGACGCCAAGACCGAGTTGCAGGAATACCTGCAGGCACGCAAACGGGCGCTGCCGAGCTACCGCACCGTGGAGGAGGTGGGCCCACCTCACCAACGGACTTTCATCATCGAATGTCAGATAGAGGGGTATCCGCCTGTGGTCGCGGAAAGCAGCAGCCGCCGAGGCGGTGAACAGGATGCGGCGAGAATGGCGCTGGAGCGCCTGCGCGGGAACAAGCTCCCATGAACCAATCCAGCCAGGGCAGCGTCACACGCTGTGGCCACGTCGCGGTGATCGGTCGACCGAACGTCGGCAAATCGACACTCGTGAACAGGATCATCGGCCAGAAGATTTCGATCACCTCGCGCAAACCGCAGACCACCCGCTACCAGGTGCTCGGCATCGTCAACACCGGGAGCGCGCAGGTCATTTTCGCCGACACGCCGGGCTGGCAGGCGCGACCGCGGACCCAGCTGGACAAGCTGATGAACCGCCAGATCGACGCCGCGCTCGCGGAGATGGACGCGGTGATGATGGTGGTCGACGCGCGCGGCTGGAAGCCCGAGGACGACGCGATCGCCGAGCAACTGCTGGCGGCGCCATGCCCGCGCTTCCTCGCGCTGAACAAGGTCGACCAGATCAAGGACAAGAGCGCGTTGCTGCCGCTGCTGGCGGAGCTCGGCGCGAAATTGCCGAACGTCGAAATCGTGCCGATCAGCGCACTCAAGGGTTCGGGCGTCGACCAGCTCGTCGAAGCCATCGCGGCGAAGCTGCCGGAAGGGGAACGCGTGTATCCCGATGACCAGATCACGAATCGCTCGGAACGCTTCCTGGCCGCGGAACTCATTCGTGAGCAGATGATGCGTCAGCTCGGTGATGAACTGCCGTACGCGGTGAACGTCGTCATCACGAAATTCGAGGACCGTCCCGAACGCACGCACATCGAAGCCGAAATCTGGGTCGAGAAGCCCGGCCAGAAAGCGATCGTCATCGGCCGCGGCGGTGCGCGGCTCAAGGAAATCGGAACGGCCTCGCGCCTCGCGCTGGAGCGCATGCTCGACCGACCGGTTTTCCTTGGCACACAGGTCAGGCAGCAGGAAGGCTGGACCGACGATCCCCGCGTGCTGACTCGCATCGAGCGGGACAGTCTCTGAAGCTGCGATGGCTGGCCCTTCGCTGCAGGACCAGGCCTACGTTCTGCACACCCGTCGCTACCGCGAGAACAGCCTGCTGGTCGAAGCGCTGACGCGTGAGCATGGCCATCTCGGCCTCGTCGCACGCGCCGCAGGGGGGGGCGGGCGCCGGCGGCGCGAGCCGCTGCAGGCATTTCGGCCCTACCTGATCGTCTGGCAGGGGCGAGGGGAACTGATGAGCCTCACGCACTGGGAGGCGAGCGGCATGCTGCCCCCGCTCCAAGGCGCCTGCCTGCTGAGCGGCCTGTACCTCAACGAGTTGCTGGTACGCCTGGCCGGGCGGGGCGAGGGAGACTCGCGCCTGTTCGACAGCTACGCAACGGCGGTCGGCCTGATTGCCAGGGGCGAGGCGCTGGAACCCGTGCTGCGCGCGTTCGAAGTCGCGCTGCTGGAAATCAGCGGCTATGCCCTGGAACTTGAAACGACGGTCGACACCGGGGCGGCGGTCGACGCCGACGGGCAGTACAGCTACCTGCTGGACCAGGGCCCCGTCGACTTTCCCGGCCATCCCGGCGGTATTCCGGTGCGCGGCTCGACCCTGCTGGCACTGGCGGGCAGGCTGCCCCTGCAGGAGACCGTGCTGCCGGACGCCAAGCGCTTCATGCGGGCGGTGCTCAACCATCACCTCGGCGACCGGCCGCTGCATTCGCGCAGCCTGTTCAGCCACGACGACGGCAGTCACGGCTGAGCACCGCGGCGCGCCCGTATCGTGCATCCGGGCTAGCCGCTAAAATGGCGCCCCGCACACCGTCCTGATCGCGCCATGCCCGAACTCCAAGCTCTCGAACTAGGCGTCAACATCGATCACGTTGCCACGCTGCGACAGGCTCGCGGCACGCGCTTTCCCGACCCGGTCCACGCCGCCGCGATCGCCGAGATGGCCGGCGCGGACGCGATCACGATTCACCTGCGCGAGGATCGGCGCCATATCCAGGAGCGCGATCTCGAAATCCTCGTACGCACCGTGAGGGGGCGCCTGAACCTCGAGATGGCCGCGACCGACGAAATGATCGACATCGCGCGGCGCTTCCGGCCCTCGAATTGCTGCCTCGTGCCGGAAAAGCGCGAGGAGCTGACGACCGAAGGCGGCCTCGACGTCGTCGGGCAGGCCTCGCGCCTGAAGAATGTCTGCGCGCAGCTGGCCGATGCCGGAATCACGGTGTCGCTGTTCATCGATCCAGACCCCCTGCAGATCGAAGCGGCCGCGGCAGCCGGCGCGCCGGTGATCGAACTGCACACGGGCACCTACGCCGAAGCCATGAACCCCCGCCTTCGCGACGCCGAGCTGGCCCGCATCGCCGCCGGCGCCACGACCGCCGCCTCGCTGGGCCTGCAGGTGAACGCGGGGCATGGCCTGAACTACCACAACGTACAGGCTATCGCGCGCATCGAGCCGCTGTTCGAACTCAACATCGGGCATTCGATCGTGGCGCATGCGGTCTTCGTCGGCTTCGAGCGCGCGGTGCGCGAGATGAAGCAACTTATGGTGGACCATCGCCCGTGATCAGGGGGCTTGGCATCGACATCGTCAAGACCGAGCGCGTGCGCGAAGTCTACGTGCGCTACGGCCGCAAATTCGCGCGCCGCATCCTGACGGTCACCGAGCTGGGACGTTTCGACGCATCGAAGCGTCCGGTGAGTTTTCTCGCGATGCGGTTCGCCGCGAAGGAAGCGGCATCGAAAGCGCTGGGCACGGGATTCCGCCAGGGCGTCGGCCCACGCCTGATCGAGGTCACGCATGATGGCGCCGGCAAACCCTCGCTGTTATTGCATGGCGCGGCAGCCGAACACGCCGCGCGCCTCGATGTCGCATCCAGCCACATCAGCCTGACCGACGAAGCAGAGTACGCGGCCGCCGTCGTCGTGCTCGAATCCTGAGAGAGAGATGAACAAGCCCTTGCCCAGCGAAGTCGCAAGACGTCGCACGTTCGCCATCATTTCCCACCCCGACGCCGGCAAAACGACAGTGACGGAAAAGTTGCTGTTCCTTGGCGGCGCCATCAACGCCGCCGGCACGGTAAAGGCTCGCAAGAATGCGCGCTACGCCGCTTCCGACTGGATGGAAATCGAGAAGCAGCGCGGGATCAGCGTGACCTCGTCGGTGATGCAATTCGAATACGGGGACTGCATCGTCAACCTGCTCGACACGCCCGGTCATGAGGATTTCTCCGAGGATACCTACCGGGTGCTGACCGCGGTCGACTCGGCGCTGATGGTGATCGACGCGGCCAGGGGTGTGGAAGAGCGGACCATCAAATTGCTCGAGATCTGCCGCCTTCGAAACACACCGGTCATCACGCTGATCAACAAGCTGGACCGCTATGCCCGTCCGCCGCTGGAGCTGCTCGACGAAATCGAGCGCGTGCTGTCGATCAAATGCGCGCCAGTGACCTGGCCCCTCGGCTCCGGCAACCTGTTTGCGGGCATCTATCACTTCGATCGCAAACAGGTGCTGCGGTTTGCACGCGAGGTCGACGCGAACCAGGATCTCGTCGACGCCGAGGCCTTCGACCTCGAGGACGCCGCCACGCAAACGTGGGCCGAGGACACGATGCCGGCGTTGCGGGAGGAAATCGAACTGATCGAGGGGGCGGGCGCCGAGTTCGACCTGGATGCCTACCGCGCGGGGGAGGTGACGCCGGTGTTCTTCGGCACGGCGCTGCGCAATTTCGGCATCCGGGAAATGCTCGACTTCTTCGTGCGCGTCGCGCCGCCGCCTCGCCTGCGCGAGGCCAACGAACGCACCGTCGACGCCGCCGAGGACGCTTTCTCCGGCTTTGTGTTCAAGATCCAGGCGAACATGGATCCACAGCACCGTGATCGCATCGCCTTCCTGCGCATCTGCTCAGGCCACTTCCAGCCGGGCATCCGGTTGCGTCACGTCCGGCTCAAGCGTGACGTCACGGTGTCGAACGCGCTCACCTTCATGGCGCGCGGGCGGGAGCAGGCGGAGGACGCCTGGGCCGGTGACATCATCGGCCTGCACAATCACGGCACGATCCAGATCGGGGATACCTTTACCAGCGGTGAGAACCTGACCTTCAAGGGCATCCCCAGCTTCGCGCCCGAATTGTTCCGGCGGGTGCGCGCCGCGGACCCGATGAAGAACAAGGCGCTGCTGAAGGGACTGACGCAGCTCTGCGAAGAGGGCGCCGCGCAGGTGTTCCGCCTCACCCAGCGCAACGACCTCATCCTTGGCGCCATCGGCGCGCTTCAGTTCGATGTCGTCGCGTTTCGCCTGAAAAACGAATACAGCGTGGATTGCATCTTCGAGGCGGTAAACACGACGCTCGCGCGCTGGATTTCCAGCGACAAGACAGGAGAAGTGGAGCGCTTCGGTCGCCAGCTCGCGGACAACGTCGCCATCGACGGTGGCGGGCAGGTGGCTTACCTCGCGCCTACCCGGGTGAACCTGCAGTTGACGATGGAGCGCTGGCCCGACGTGAAATTCCACGCCACGCGGGAAATCAGCCTGCGCGACGACACCGCCGGTTGACGCGGCGGCGTCGCGGCTTCCCGCCCCTCAGGGCTGACGGGGCGTTTCCGGCTCGGGTGCCTGCGGAGCGGGAGACGTCTCCTTCGGTTCGGCCTCTGCGACCACGGCCACCGGCGCCGCGACAGTTACCACGGGTGCCGCTGCCAGCTGCACCGGCTCGGCAGCGGCGGGCGGCGCCGGGACGGGTTCGACCTCGCGGGCGCGCGTCACCACCGGCACCGGCAGCGGATCGAAGTTGCTCGCGGCGGACGCTGGCGAGAAGAGCTCATTCTGTCGAGACTTGCGCTCGTCATACGCCCGCTGCAAATCGGCGGCGCTGGGGCCTTCATCCACTGCGGTGTCGACAGGCGCAAACGCCACGACGGATGCCGCGGCCGCCATCGCAGGCGCTTCACGTTCCTGCTCAGCGCGCGGCTCACGGTCGGCACGCGGCTCACGCTCGGCGCGCGGCTCACGCTCGGCACGCGGCTCACGCTCGGCGCGCGGCTCACGCTCGGCACGCGGCTCACGCTCG
>CALRPY020000030.1:0-53321 GCA_943370145.1 Hydrogenophaga intermedia
GGCCGGCCCTCGAACGCGAGGCGCCAGTTGCGGCGGAAATTGGCGATTGCGTCCGCCGTCAGCGGCACTTCGCGGCCCGGCAGTATCCGCAGGGAATCGACCGTGGCGGTCGACAGTTGCGTTTCCGGGTCGAAGTGGCGCAACGCCTCGATCTCGTCGCCGAAGAGATCGATGCGGAACGGCATTTCGGCGCCCATCGGAAACACGTCGATCAGCGAGCCGCGGATTGCGAAATCGCCGTGGTCCATCACCTGGGGCACGTTGCGGTACCCGCCCTCCTGCAGACGGCGGCGGAAACTCTCGCGGTTGAGCTCGTCTCCGGTCTTGAGCACGAAGCTCTGCGACTGCAGCCACTGCCGGGGCGGCAACCGGTGGAGCAGGCTCGTCACGGACATGATCAACATGCCGCGGCTCAGGCCGGGCAGTGCGGCGAGCGTCGCGAGCCGCTCGGAAATGATGTCCTGGTAGGGACTGAAGCGATCGTAAGGCAGCGTCTCCCAGTCAGGCAGGTGGTACTTGGTCAGCGCCGGCGCGAAGAACGGGATCTCGACGTCGAGCTGGGAGGCGTGCAGAGAATCCGTGCACAGCACGAGACAGAAGCCCGGATGTGCCTCCGCCGCGCGGGCAATGGCGAGCGCACGGGATGCGCCGTGCAGGCGGCACCAACGGGCGGCATTCGCGGTCTTGGTCGGCAGGACGGGAGCGAGCGGGCTTAAGGTTTGGGTATCGGTCATGGGAACAGGGCCGGGGCATGGTAGGGCGCCGGGTCAATCCACCCTCCGTGCGCCGGCGAGGCTGGCGGCGATCTCGGCGACGGCGGTCGCGGGTGAAGCTGCGCGGGTGATAGGCCGCCCGATCACGAGGTAATCCGCGCCAGCCGCGATGGCCGCCGCTGGCGTGGCGACACGTTGCTGGTCGTCCTGCGCGCTGCCGGCCGGTCGCACCCCCGGCGTCACTGCCAGGAATCCGGACCCCGCACGCTTCACGACCGCGATTTCCTGGGGCGAGCACACCACGCCGTCGAGTCCGCAGTCGCGGGTCAACCGGGCGAGGCGGGCCACCTGCTCCGCGGGCTCGACGTCGAGGCCGACCTCGGCAAGCCGCGGCCGGTCGAGGCTGGTCAGCACGGTCACCGCGATCAGCAGGGGCCTGGTGGACGCCGCCGCCACCGCTTCGCGCGCCGCGACGAGCATGTCCCGTCCCCCGCTTGCGTGCACGTTGACCATCCATGCGCCAAGACCGGCAGCGGCGCGGCAGGCGCCGGCCACCGTGTTCGGGATGTCGTGGAACTTCAGGTCCAGGAAGACCGGCAGGCCGAGTTCGGTGAGGCGGCCCACGACCGCCGGCCCCTCGGCGGTGAAGAGTTCCTTGCCGACCTTCACCGCGCAGCCGCTGCCACGCAGGCTGCGTGCAAGCGCCAGCGCTTCGGCGCCGGTGGAGTAGTCCAGTGCGACGATGATCGGCACCGCAGGATCCAGATTGCTCATGCTCATTCGCCCTCGATGCCGTGGATGGGTTTCACGGTGCTCCACGACTTGCACCCTGGACATTGCCAGTGCAGCGAGCGGCCTGCAAAGCCGCAGCTGCCGCACTTGTGGGTCGCCTTGCCGGCGACCAGCCGCAGCGCCGTCTCTTTCAGGATCAGCAGGTCTTCGCGTGCACCGCCGTCCGCGCGGTCCAGCGCGTAATCGATCAGGCGATCGATGCCGCGGATGGTCGGCCTGATCTTCAGTTCACGCACGATGTAGGCCTTGGCCGCGTCAGGGCCTTCCTGTTCGCCGATGAGCTCGGCCAGCGCGAGCGTCGGTGACACGCCCGTGCGCAGGGCGGACAGGCGCTCGAGGTAGTCCCGCAGTTCGTCCTGCCAGCCCAGCTGTCGATGGCACTTGATGATCATCGGCAGGGCCTCCGGCAGGAAGTCCACGTCCTGGAGCTCGATGCGCTTCAGGTGCGGCAGGGCGCGCTGCGGATCGCGGGCGGCCAGCGCAAGGTTCGCGCTCATCAAACTCGCGCGCACGCACTTGCGGTCGGTCGCGAAGGCCCTGTCGAGCAGTTCCTGCGCCTCATCCCGGTGTTGTTGCTCGATTTGCACCTGCGCCTGCTCGCAGAGGTAGTGCGCGCGGGCGGTGCTGAGGTTCTGCCCGGTGGCGGCCTCCAGCCGGCCGCAGTACTCGAGCGCCTTCGCCCAATCCTGTTCCTGCTGGTAGATGTCCACGAGGTGGCGCAGCGCCTGCGGCTGGTACATGCCAGTGTCGAGCAGCTCCAGGAAGAGATTCTCGGCCCGGTCGAACAGGCCGGAGCGCATGTAATCGAGCCCCAGTTCCAGCAGTGCCAGTCCGCGCTGGCGGATATCCAGCGTCGACCTGGCGACGAGGTTCTGGTGGATGTGGATCGCGCGGTCTACCTCGCCGCGACGGCGAAACAGGTTGCCGAGTGCGAGATGGGTTTCGACAGTTTCGGTTTCGACCTCGAGCACCTTGACGAAGACTTCGATGGCCTTGTCCGGGCGGTCGTGCAGGAGATAGTTGAGGCCCATGAAGTAGTCGGTCGCGATCTGTGACGACTGTTCGCGCCGCGCGGCCTGGACCGCCGCTTCACGGCGTCCGACCAGCCAGCCGGACAGCGCGGCCACGGGCAGCAGCAACGCACTGACGAGGAACAGCGCATCAATGCCCATGTGGGACATCGCCAGCGCTGTCGGGCGGGCTTGCCCGTAGCACCGCGAGTTCGCGCGCTTGTCGCTGCAGGAGGCGGGCGGCGCGCAGGCGGCCGGGCAACGCGGCCAGCAGCCCGAGCCCGACGCCCAGCGTCAGCGCGCCCACGACGACCCAGGACACGGGAAGGGTGAACTTCACCGCATAGACGTCCAATGTCATTGGACCATGGTTGCGAACGTGGAACGCCAGGCCGGCAATGAGCATGATCAATGCCGCGGCGGAGCGAAGCAATCTACCCATTGCGTGACGCTCCCTCAGGAATGGCGGGAAGGAACGGCGCGGCATGGCTGGCGTGGTGCGCCATGCCGGACCAATCAATCTTCCTCGTCGTCAGGTTCGTCGTCGTTGTAACCGGCCGCACGGCGACGTTCGCGGGCGGCTTCGATGGTGGCTTCGTCCAGCGCATTGACCCGCTCGCGGAGTTCCTTGCCCGGCTTGAAGTGGGGCACGTACTTGCCCGGCAGTGAGACCGGGTCCCCCGACTTCGGATTGCGGCCGACGCGCGGCGGGCGATAGTGCAGGGAAAAGCTGCCGAAACCACGAATCTCGATCCGCTGGCCGGTGGCCAGCGTCTGCGCCATCTGCTCCAGCATGGTCTTCACCGCGAGTTCGACGTCGCGATAGCCCAGCTGTGCCTGCTTGCGCACCAGAATTTCGATCAGCTCAGACTTCGTCATTATTGTTCTCGCTCTTTCAAAAGCAGCCCGCTCTCAATTGCGTAGAACTAGCGGTGCGCGCCGGCGGCAGCCGGCGCGCGCCGTTCGCTTACTTGTCGAGTTGCTCCTTGAGCAGATCGCCGAGCTTGGTGCGCATGACGCCTTCGTTCTCGGTGCTGTAGGCCTCGAGCGCCGCGGCTTCGTCGCCGGTCTCCTTGGCCTTGATCGAGAGATTGATCACGCGGCGCTTGCGGTCCACGCCCACGATCATCGCCTCGACCTGCTCGCCTTCGCGCAGCACCTTGCGCGCGTCGTCGACCTGGTCGCGCGAGATTTCGCTGGCGCGGATGACACCCTCGATGCCGTCGCCGAGATTGACGGTCGCCGATTTGGCATCGACGGTCGTGATCTCACCGGTGACGACCGCACCCTTCGGGTTCGCGGCAAGGTAGCCCGAGAACGGATCCTGGGCCAGCTGCTTGACGCCCAGCGAGATGCGCTCGCGCTCGGCATCCACCGCAAGCACCACGGTCTCGAGTTCGTCACCCTTCTTGAAGTTGCGCACCGCCTCCTCGCCCGGGATGTCCCAGGACAGGTCGGACAGGTGGACCAGACCGTCGATGCCACCGTCGAGACCGACGAAGATGCCGAAATCGGTGATCGACTTGATGACGCCGCTGACGCGGTCGTTCTTGTTGTGGGTCGCGGCGAACTCTTCCCACGGATTCGCCTTGCACTGCTTCATGCCGAGCGAGATGCGGCGACGCTCCTCGTCGATGTCGAGCACCATGACCTCGACTTCCTGGCTGAGGTGGACGACCTTGGACGGGTGGACATTCTTGTTCGTCCAGTCCATCTCCGAGACGTGCACGAGGCCTTCGACGCCCGGTTCGATCTCGACGAAGCAGCCGTAGTCGGCAATGTTCGTGACGGTGCCGAACAGACGGGCGCCCTCCGGGTAACGGCGGGAAATGTCGACCCACGGATCTTCACCGAGCTGCTTCAGGCCTAGCGAGACACGCGTGCGCTCGCGATCGAACTTGAGGACCTTGACGGTGATTTCCTGGCCGATGCTGACCACTTCGGACGGGTGCTTGACGCGGCGCCATGCCATGTCGGTGATGTGCAGGAGGCCGTCGATGCCACCGAGATCGATGAACGCACCGTAGTCGGTGAGGTTCTTGACCAGGCCCTTGGTGACGGCGCCTTCCTTGAGGCTCTCGAACAGCGCTTCGCGCTCGGCGGAGTTCTCGCTCTCGACGACGGCGCGGCGGGACACCACGACGTTGTTGCGCTTGCGGTCGACCTTGACGACCTTGAACTCGAGCGGCTTGCCTTCGAGGTAGCTCGTGTCGCGGACCGGACGCACGTCGACCAGCGAACCCGGCAGGAACGCGCGGATCGTTTCGATGTCGACGGTGAAACCGCCCTTGACCTTGTCACTGATGATGCCGGTGACGCTCTGGCCGGCTTCGCAGGCTTTCTCGAGTTCGTCCCAGGCTTTCGCACGCTTGGCCTTGTCGCGCGACAGGCGGGTTTCGCCGTTGCCGTCCTCGACGGTGTCGAGCGCGACGTCGACATCGTCGCCGACCGCGATTTCGAGTTCGCCCTTCGCGTTGCGGAACTGTTCGACGGGCACTACGCCCTCGGACTTCAGTCCTGCATTGATGATGACGAAGTCAGGCCGTATCTCGACGATGCGGCCCTTGACGATGGTGCCCGGCCGCATCTTGGCGGCGATTTGGCTGCTTTCAAACAGCTCTGCGAAACTTTCCGACATATTTACCTGATTTCTGCAGTGGCTCCGACGAGAACGCCAAAGCCGGCGGGGCCGGCATGGAAAAGGCGCCCTGCCCCGAAGCTGGGGTTAAGGGTTGAACACATGGTCATCCGCCGCGTCAGACGATTCCACGTAGCCGCAGAAGTTGTCTCACGCGGGCTTCCACTTCGGGAATCCCGAGATTCGTGGTATCGAGGATTTCAGCGTCGGGAGCGGGCTGTAAAGGCGCAACTTCGCGTTGCTCATCCCGTTGATCGCGGCGTCGGATGTCCTCCAAGAGCGCGGCGAGGTTAACATCAATTCCTTTGCCCTTCAACTGCTTATAGCGCCTCTCGGCGCGCGCTTCCGGACTCGCTGTCAAGAACAGCTTGAAGGCCGCATCGGGGAAAACCACCGTGCCCATGTCGCGTCCGTCGGCGACGAGTCCCGGTGCCTCGCGAAAAGCCCGCTGCCGTTCGAGCAGGGCCGCGCGCACGGCCGGCAAGGCCGCGACCACCGAGGCCGCCGCTCCACCCTCCTCGGTGCGGATGGCCGCCGTGACGTCGCGCCCGTCGAGCAGCACCCGGGGCTCAGCGTCGCCCGCCGCGAACGCCACCGGGAGGGCGCTCGCGAGCCGGGTCACGCCCGCCTCGTCGACGAGGTCCACGCCGGAAAACGTCGCGTAGTGGGCAAGCACGCGGTACAGGGCGCCACTGTCGAGAAAATGCCAGCCGAGGGCCTGCGCGAGGTGCAGACTCAGGGTTCCCTTGCCGGTGCCACTGGGCCCATCGACGGCAATGACCGGGACGGCAGCGCTCAAAGGGAAAGTCCCGCGCCGCGTGCGAGTTCGGTGAAGGTCGGGAAGGACGTCGCGATCGTCGACGCCCCGTTGATGCGCATGGGTCCGGCCGCGCGCAGCGCCGCCATTGCGAAGGACATCGCGATGCGGTGGTCGCCATGGCTCTCGACGGTGGTGCCGGCCAGCGGGCCACCGGTGATTTCGATGCCATCGTCGTAGGTCTGGAGGTAAACGCCGGCGGCGGTGAGGCCGGCCGCCATCGTCGCGATGCGGTCGCTTTCCTTGTGGCGGAGTTCGTCCGCCCCCCTGACGCGGGTCACGCCCTCGGCGCAGGCGGCGGCGACGAACAGGATCGGAAACTCGTCGATGGCGAGCGGCACGAGTTCGGGCGGCACGTCGATGCCGCGCAGCGGCGCATGCCGCACCCGCAGGTCCGCCACCGGCTCGCCGCCGACGTCCCGCTCGTTGAGGCGTTCTATGTGCGCCCCCATCCGAGTGAGGATCGACAGCACGCCGGTGCGCGTGGGGTTGACGCCGACGTTCTCCAGTACGACATCGCTGCCGGGCGCGATGCTGGCGCCCACGATGAAGAAGGCCGCCGAGGACAGGTCGGCCGGGACGGTGATCGACGTCGCGCGGAGGTGCTGGCCGCCGTCGACGCAGACGCGGCTGCCGCTGACGTCGACCGCCACGCCGAAGCCGCGCAGCATCCGTTCGGTG
This sequence comes from Hydrogenophaga intermedia, assembly GCA_943370145.1. Lineage (GTDB taxonomy): Bacteria > Pseudomonadota > Gammaproteobacteria. Next base: position 6,652 of record CALRPY020000030.1, read on the forward strand.
TGATCGCGCGTAGGCGCAGGTTCCTCGACGCAGGTACGACCACTGGCGAAGAGCCCCGCGAGCAGCACTGCGGATTTGACCTGGGCGCTGGCGACCTGCATCCGGAACTCGATGCCGTGCAGGGGTGCGCCTGCCGTGACCGTCAGCGGCGGCGTGCCCTTGTCCGCGGTCGCCAGGTTTGCCCCCATGCGCTCGAGGGGTTCGGTGACCCGCCGCATCGGCCGCCGCTGCAGCGATGAGTCGCCGGTCAGCGTCGCGGGAACGCCGGCGCCGGCGAGTATGCCGGTCAGCAGGCGGATCGATGTGCCGGAATTGCCGAGATCGAGGACGCCGGACGGCGCCTTGAGCCCGTGCAGGCCCGCGCCGTGGACCCGGATCAGGCGACCGTCGTCGAGTTCCTCGATGCGCACGCCCAACGCGCGGAAGGCGCCCATGGTTGCCCGGACGTCCTCGCCGAGCAGGCAGTCGCGAATCTCGGTGACGCCCTCGGCGAGCGCGCCGAACATGACGGCGCGGTGCGAGATGGATTTGTCCCCGGGGACACGCAGCGTGCCGCGCAGTGTCCCGCCGGGCGCGACGACAAGTTCTTCGCTGATGTGCATGTTCATGTTCTCCGGCGCAAAAATTCGTCCCGGGCCGCCTTGGCGCGACCGAACTCCGCTTCGAGGCCCGCGCCGTCCCCGACCTCCAGCAGGCCGCGCAGGGTCGCAAGCGTGTGCTCGAAGCGATCGCAGACGGACAGCAGCGCCGTACGATTCGCGAGCGAGATATCCCGCCACATCGCAGGATTGCTGGACGCGATGCGGGTCAGGTCACGAAAGCCGCCGGCCGCGAAATCGAACACGTTGACCGGCTTGCCGAGATCAATGAGGCAATCGACCAGCGCGTAGGCCAGCAGGTGCGGCAGGTGGCTGGTCGCGGCGAGCACCTCGTCGTGGAGCGCCGCCTCCATTTCGAACACGTCGGCGCCGACGGTCTCCCACATCAGTCGGATGCGCGCCAGCGCAGCCGGGTCGTTTTCCGGCATCGGCGTCAGGATCACCCGGTGCTTCACGTAGAGGGCGCCATTCGCGGCATCGACGCCACTCTTCTCGCCACCGGCAATCGGGTGGCCGGCGACGAAGCGCTCGCAGGCCGCGCCCAGGTGCTGTCGCGCGGCGTCGATGACGCAGCCCTTGGCGCTACCGACGTCGGTCACGAGGGTCTCTGGCCCGAGACCGGGCGCGATGCGGGCGAGGATGTCGCCGGTGGCGCCCAGCGTGACGGCGACGACCACGACGTCCGCACCGCGCACGGCCTCGAGCGGGTCGTGGCAGGCTTCGTCTATCACGCCCAGTTCGAGCGCCCGCCGCAGGTTGCCGGCATCCCTGCCGCAGCCGACCACCTGCTTCACCGCCCCGCGTTCCCGCAGCGCGCGCGCCAGCGACCCGCCGATCAGTCCAACGCCGATGATCGCGAGGCGATCGATGGCCGGGCTCACAGCGACGCCCGCGGGTAGGACCCGAGGATGCGGAGCATCGACGCGGTTTCGCCGACGCGGGCGAGCGCCGCGGCGACATGCGGGTCGGCCTGGTGCCCGTCGATGTCGACGAAGAACACGTACTCCCACTTGCCGATGCGCGAGGGACGGGACTCGATGCGGGTCATGCTGATGTTGGCGTCGGCGAATGCGCGCAGCACCTCGTGCAGCGCGCCTGGCCGGTTCGCGGTCACGAAGTACATCGAGGTGAGGTCCTGGCCGCTGGCCGCGACGTCCTGGTGACCGAGCACGAGGAAGCGCGTCGTGTTGCTGGGGTCGTCCTCGATGTTGCGCGCGAGTATCGGCAGCTCGTAGATCTGCGCCGCCATCTCGCCGGCGATGGCCGCCGAATCCGTTTCGTCGCCGATACGGTGGGCGCCCTCGGCGTTGCTGGTCGCCGGCAGGCGCTCGGCCTGCGGGCAGTTCGCGTCCAGCCAGTGGCGGCACTGCGCGAGTGCCTGCGGGTGGGCATAGATGCGGCGCAGCCCGGCGAGCGTCGTCGCGTGCGACAGCAGCTGGTGGTGGACCGGCAGCAGGACCTCGCCGCCGATGCGCAGGTTGGTCCGGCGCAGGCAGTCGTGCGTCTGGCTGACTGAACCCTCGGTGGAGTTCTCGATGGGCACGACACCGAAATCGGCGCCGCGCGCCTCGACGACGCGCACGACCTCGTCGATGGTCGGCGCCGCGACGAGATTCACCGCACCGCCGAAATGCTTGCGCGCGGCGGCATGGGTATAGGTGCCGGCGGGCCCGAAATAGGCGACGGTCAGGGGCTTTTCGAGCGCCAGGCAGCTCGACATGACCTCGCGCAGCAGGCGCGCGGTTTCGTCGCCGCTCAGGGGCCCCGGATTCAGCTGCCGCGCGCGGCGCAGCACCTGCGCTTCGCGGTCCGCACGGTAGAGATCGCCGTCGGCGCCGGCCGCGTGCTTGATGCGGGCGACTTCGAGCGCGCATTGCGCGCGTTCATTGAGCAGGCGGATGAGTTCGCGGTCGATCCGGTCGATTTCCTCGCGTACCGCTTTCAGGGCCTCTTCTTCACTCACGGCAACGCACCGCCTGTCTGGCCCGGATGATGCTCAGGTCGCGGGGGCGTCTTCGGCGTCGTCCGCGCCGCCGACATCGGCAACCGGTTCGACGCTGACGAGTTTTTCGCCGTTGCCAAGGGCGATCAGGCGCACCCCCTGCGTGTTGCGTCCGACCACCGAAATCTCCTGCACCGGCGTCCGGACGAGCGTGCCGGCATCGCTGATCAGCATGATTTCGTCGTCCGGCGCGACGGTCACGGCGCCGACGACGGTGCCGTTGCGCTCGCTCGTCTGGATCGCGATGACGCCCTGGCCACCGCGGCCGTGACGGGGAAATTCCTCGACCCGGGTGCGCTTGCCGTAACCGTTCTCGGTGGCGAGCAGGATGTCACGCGCCGGGTCGATCGGCAGCAGTGCGATGACTTCCTGCCCCTCGCCGAGCCGGATGCCGCGCACGCCATGCGCGTTGCGACCCATCGGGCGCACCTCTTCCTCGAGGAAGCGCACGGCCTTGCCGCCGGAACTGACGAGCATGACGTCGCGCGTGCCGTCGGTCAGTGAAACGCCCACGAGGCTGTCGCCCTCGTCGAGGTCGACGGCGATGATTCCGGCGGTGCGGGGGCGCGAATACTCCTCGAGCGAGGTCTTCTTGACCGTGCCGAGGCGCGTCGCCATCAGCACGTAGAGTTCCGGGTCGAAGTTCTTGGTCGGCAGCACCGCGGTGATGCGTTCGCCCTCGGTCAGCGGCAGCAGGTTCACCAGCGGTCGGCCACGCGCCGTGCGGCTGGCCTGCGGCAGTTCGTAGACCTTGAGCCAGTAAACCTTGCCGCGGTTCGAGAAGCACAGCAGCGTGTCGTGGGTGTTCGCGACGAACAGCTTGTCGACGAAATCCTCGTCCTTGACCGGGGCCGCCGCGCGCCCGCGACCGCCGCGGCGCTGGACCCGGTAGTTGTCCAGCGGCTGCGACTTCGCGTAACCGAGGTGGGACAGCGTGACGACGACGTCCTCGGGCGTGATCAGGTCTTCGAGCGACAGGTCTTCCTGCGTGACCTCGATGCGCGTGCGGCGCGCGTCACCGTACTGCGTGCGGATTTCGACGAGTTCGTCGCGGATGACCTGCATCAGGCGCTCGGGTCGGTTCAGGATGTCGAGCAGGTCGTCGATCCGTTCGAGGATTTCGCGGTATTCGTCGACAATCTTGTCCTGCTCCAGCGCCGTCAGGCGCTGCAGGCGCATTTCGAGGATTTCCTTGGCCTGTCGCTCGGACAGGCGGTAGGCGCCGTCGACGAGGCCACAACCGGGCGGCAGGTCTTCGGGACGCGAGACATCGGCGCCGGTGCGTTCGAGCATCGTCAGCACGATGCCCGGCGCCCAGGCCCGCTCGGTCAGCGCGGCGCGCGCCTCGTTCGGGTTCGGCGACGCCTTGATGACCGCGATCACCTCGTCGATGTTCGCCAGGGCCACCGCGAGGCCTTCGAGCACGTGCGCGCGATCGCGCGCCTTGCGCAGGTCGAAGATGGTGCGGCGGGTGACGACTTCACGCCGGTGGCGCAGGAAGCATTCGATCAGCGTCTTCAGGTCCAGCGTGCGCGGCTGGCCGTCGACGAGCGCAACGGTGTTGATGCCGAACACCGACTGCATCTGGGTGTGCTGGTAGAGGTTGTTCAGCAGCACTTCGGGCGACTCGCCGCGCTTGAGGTCGATGACCATGCGCATGCCGTCCTTGTCGGACTCGTCGCGCAGCTCGCGGATGCCGGTGAGGCGCTTCTCCTTCACCAGCTCGGCGATTTTCTCGAGCAGCCGGGCCTTGTTGACCTGGTACGGCAGCTCCGTGACCACGATCGACGGCGCGTCGCTCTCGGGATTCTCGATTTCCGCCTTCGCGCGCACGTAGATGCGGCCGCGCCCGGTGCGGTAGGCCTCGCGGATGCCGGCGGCGCCGTTGATGATGCCGGCGGTCGGGAAGTCGGGGCCCGGCACGTAGTGCATCAGGTCTTCGATGCCCAGGTTCGGGTCGTCGACGAGGGCCACGCAGGCGTCGATCACTTCCCCGAGGTTGTGCGGCGGGATGTTAGTCGCCATGCCGACGGCGATGCCGCTCGAGCCGTTGATGAGCAGGTTCGGAATGCGCGACGGGAGCACCGTCGGCTCGCGTTCCTTGCCATCGTAGTTGGGGACGAAATGGACGGTTTCGCGGTCGATGTCCGCGAGCAGCTCGCCGGCGATACGCTCGAGGCGGCATTCCGTGTAGCGCATCGCCGCGGCGGCGTCGCCGTCCACCGAGCCGAAATTGCCCTGGCCGTCGATCAGCGTGTAGCGCAGCGAGAAGTCCTGCGCCATGCGCACCAGCGTGTCGTAGATCGCGTTGTCGCCGTGCGGGTGGTACTTGCCCATCACCTCGCCGACGACGCGCGCGCACTTCACATAGGGCCGGTTCCACACGATGTTGGCTTCATGCATGGCATAAAGCACACGGCGGTGTACAGGTTTGAGCCCGTCTCGAACATCCGGCAGCGCCCTGCCCACGATTACGCTCATCGCGTAATCCATGTAGGACTGGCGCATCTCGTCTTCGATGTTTACGGGGAATAACTGGCGCGCGAAATCAACCATCGGCGGCTTTATAAGCTCTTAAATTTCCTGGCAAACGCGGGACCCCCAAAAGAGGCGCGAGTGTAGCACGTCCGGCGGTCGGGCTTAAGCCCGGTGCAGGGCATTCAGCGGCCGGCCAGGAGAGCGGCGATTCCAGCGGTGTCCGGCCGCTCGACGACCCCGGCCTCGGTCACCAGCACGTCGATCAGCGCCGCCGGCGTGACGTCGAATACCGGGTTGTAGGCCTCGACCCCGGCCGGCGCGTAGCGACGGCCGCCGATCGTCGTGATCTCCTCGCCGGAACGCTCCTCGATCGGTATCGACGCGCCGTCGGCGGTCGCCGGATCGAAGGTCGACAGCGGCGCGACGACCATCACCCGCGCGCCGTGCGCCCTGGCCGCGATGGCGAGGCCGTAGGTGCCGATCTTGTTCGCGACATCGCCGTTCGCGGCCACACGGTCGGCGCCCACTATCACCCACGACACGCCCATCGCCCGCATCGTGTGCGCGGCGCTGCCGTCGGTGATGAGTCGCACCGGGACTCCCTCGCGCGACAGCTCCCAGGACGTGAGCCGCGCGCCCTGCAGCCAGGGCCGCGTCTCGGTGGCGAACACCTGCGCGATGCAGCCGGCGCCGTGGGCGTCGCGGATGACGCCGAGCGCGGTGCCGTGGCCGGCGGTGGCGAGCGCGCCGGCGTTGCAATGGGTCATGACCGTGGAGCCTGGCGCGATGTAGGCGGCGCCGAGCTTGGCCATGCGGTAGTTCGCGGCCAGATCGTCGGCATGCAGCTGCTGCGCGAGGGCCAGCAGCGCCGGCGCCGGTTCACCCACGATGGCCGCAGCGGCGTGTTCCAGGCGGTCCACGGCCCACGCCAGGTTGATCGCGGTCGGTCGCGCGTCACGCAGCGCCGCAACGTCATCCAGCCACTGCTCGCGCCACGCCGAACCGCTGCGCGCCCAGGCCTCGCGCGCCGCCAGCACCATGCCGTAGGCGCCGGCGATGCCGATCGCCGGGGCGCCACGCACGATCATGCGCCGGATCGCGTCGACCACCGCCGACGAGGTCCCGCACTCGATATAACGCTCCTCCTCGGGCAGCAGGCGCTGATCGAGCAGCCACAGGGCGTCACTGCGCCAGGCAAGCGGGTGGACGGTTGCGTGATCGTGGTGCGGCATGGTCATGGGCGAGCGGGCTGCTTGGTCGGAAAACCGTATGTTACCTTAACCGCCGGCAGCCGCCGGTCCCCCGACCGCCTCAACGCGCGGCATCGCCGGCGACCGGGCCACCGTGCCGGCGCCGCCACCAACGAGCACCCAAACGCCAGGGCCATCCGTGCAACACGCCGACCAGATTCTGAACGCCCGCTGGGTCATCCCGGTGGAACCCGCGGCCGAGGTCCTCGACCGCCACAGCGTCATCGTGCGCGACGGCCGCATCGCCGCGCTCCTGCCGACGCCGGTCGCGCTGCGCGACTTCACGGCGCCGAAAATCGTGGACCTGCCGCGACACGCGCTGCTGCCGGGCTTCGTCAACGTCCACACCCACGCGGCGATGTCGCTGTTCCGCGGGCTCGCCGACGACCTGCCGCTGAAAACCTGGCTCGAGCAGCACATCTGGCCCGCCGAGGCGCGCTGGGCCGACCGCGAGTTCGTGCGTGACGGCACGCGCCTCGCCGTCGCGGAGATGCTGCTCGGCGGCACGACCTGCTTCAACGACATGTATTTCTTTCCCGACGAAGTGGCGGCGGCCGCCGTCGAGGCGGGCATCCGCGCCGTCGTCGGCATGATCGTGATCGGCTTCCCGAGTGCCTGGGCGCGCGACACCCGCGAATATTTCGCCAAGGGCCAGGCCGTCCACGATCGCTACCGGGACCATCCGCTGATCCGCACCGCGTTCGCGCCGCACGCACCCTACACGGTCGACGACGACGCGCTGCGCCAGGTCGCGATGCTCGCCGAGGAGCTCGATGTCCCCATCCACATGCACGTGCACGAAACGGCCGCGGAGGTCGCCGAGGCCATCGCCGCGACCGGCCTGCGCCCCCTCGTGCGCCTCGAACGCCTCGGCCTGCTGTCGCATCGCCTGCTCGCCGTGCACATGACCCAGCTCGAGCCGGATGAATACGCGCTCCTGGCGACCGCCGGCGTGTCGATCGGGCACTGCCCCGAATCGAACCTGAAACTCGCCAGCGGTTTCTGTCCGCTCGCGGCGCTGAGCGCGCAGGGCGTCAACTGCGCGCTGGGCACGGACGGTGCGGCCAGCAACAACGACCTCGACATGCTCGGCGAGATGCGGACGGCGGCAATGCTGGCGAAGGCGGTGGCGCAGGACCCTTGCGCGGTCCCTGCGCACGTGGCGCTGGAGATGGCGACGATCAACGGCGCGAGGGCGCTGTCGCTGGACCACGACACGGGTTCGCTGATCGCCGGCAAGAGCGCCGACCTCATGGCCTTCGATCTCGGCGGATTGCGCGCGCACCCGCTCTACGACCCGATTTCGCAAATCGTCTACGCCGGCCACCGCGACCAGGTCACGGACGTGTGGGTTGCGGGCAAGCGGCTCGTCGAGGAGCGGCGCCTCGTGACGCTCGACGAACACGACCTCATCGCCACGGCCGAGCGCTGGGGCGCGCGCATCGCGGCGCGTTGACGCGTCAGGCCGGCGCGCGGGCGGCGGGCTCCCGCAGCTGGTCCCAGCGATTGACGATCGCGCAGAACAGGTCGGCGGTCTTCTCCGCATCGTAAACCGCCGAGTGCGCCGCCTCGGCGTCCCAGGACATGCCCGCCGCGGCGACCGCTCGCGCGAGCACGGTCTGGCCGTAGGCAACGCCAGCCAGCGAGGCCGTGTCGAAGGTGCTGAATGCGTGGAAGGGGTTGCGTTTCACCCCGGCCCGTTCCACTGCCGCCTTGAGAAACGACAGGTCGAAGGCCGGATTGTGGCCGACGAGGATGGCGCGGGTGCAACCGTGCACCTGGACCTCCTTGCGCACCCGTTCGAAGATGTCGTTCAGCGCGTGGGCCTCGCTGACCGCGATGCGGAACGGGTGGAAGGGGTCGATCTTGTTGAATCGCAGCGCCGCCTCGTCGAGCCGCGCGCCAGGAAAAGGCTGCACGTGATGGCCGATCGTCGCCGCGCGGCGCCAGCCGGCCTCCGGATCGCACTCGAGCAACACGGCGGCGATTTCCAGCAGCGCATCGGTCTCGGCGATGAAACCGGCGGTCTCGATATCGACCACGACGGGCAGGAATCCTCGGAAGCGTTGTGCGGCTGGGGGCTTGGACACTGGGCGAGACCGGCTGTCAGGGCCCCGGATTCTAGCAGCTGCGTCGCGCCGCGGGCGCGCTGCCGCGGCGGCGATCGCGTTGCAAGCGGCCGCGCCCCCCCTTAAGGTAGCGCGCACATTTCCCCGGCACCGGCCAGCGGTGCGCCAGCAGCGAGATTGCAGCCAGCAGCCATGAGCGACACCCACGCGTTGCCCCTTTCCGATTTGACCGCGGTTTCCCCGCTCGACGGCCGTTACGCCCGCTCGAGCAGCGCCCTGCGCCCCTATGCCAGCGAGTACGGCCTGATCCGCTACCGCGTGGTGATCGAGACGCGCTGGCTGCAGTATCTCGCGACGTGCGCCGGGCTGCCCGAACTGCCGCCCTTCGATGCCGCCGAGAACGCAAGGCTCGACGCCATCGTCGACGGCTTCGGGATCGCGCAGGCGCAGCGCATCAAGGAAATCGAGCGCACGACCAACCACGACGTCAAGGCGGTCGAGTATTTCCTGCGCGAGCGCTGCGAGAGCGACCCGACGCTCGCGCGCGCGATTCCTTTCCTGCATTTCGCCTGCACCTCGGAGGACATCAACAACCTGGCCTACGGGCTCATGCAGAAAGACCTCCGCGATCGCCTGCTGCTGCCGGCGCTGCGGCGGGTCGAACGGACGTTGGGGGAGCTTGCGCACGCGCACGCCGACGCGCCGATGCTCGCACGCACCCACGGCCAGCCCGCGTCGCCGACGACGATGGGCAAGGAGCTCGCCAACGTCGCCTACCGCCTGCGCCGGCAGATCGCGCAGATCGAAGGCGCCGAAATCCTCGGCAAGTTCAACGGCGCGGTCGGCAATTACAATGCCCACCTGTCGGCCTATCCGGACCACGACTGGGCGGCGCTGAACGCCGGCTTCGTGCGCGGACTGGGCCTGCAGTGGAATCCGTTCACCACCCAGATCGAACCGCACGACGCGCTGGCCGAGATGTTCGGCGCGATCGCTCGCGCCAATACCGTGCTGATCGACTTCTGCCGCGACGTCTGGGGCTATATCGCGCTCGGCTACTTCCGCCAGCGCCGGGTCGAGTCGGAGGTCGGTTCGTCGACGATGCCGCACAAGGTGAATCCGATCGATTTCGAGAACGCCGAGGGCAACCTCGGCGTCGCCAACGCGCTGCTCGAACACCTGATCGCCAAGCTGCCGATCTCGCGCTGGCAGCGCGACCTCACCGATTCGACGGTGCTGCGCAACCTCGGCGTCGGCTTCGGCCACACGCTGCTCGCGCTCGACGCGCTGAGTCGTGGCCTCGGCAAGCTGGAGCTCGACCGCGGCGCGCTCGCCGCGGGCCTTGACGATGCGTGGGAGGTGCTGGCCGAGCCGGTGCAGACCGTGATGCGGCGCTACGGCATCGCCGACTCCTACGAGGCGCTGAAGGCGCTGACGCGCGGCCAGCGCATCGACCGCGAGCGGCTGCACGCGTTCATCGACACGCTGGCGATTCCCGCGGACGAACGCGCACGGCTGCGCGCGATGACGCCCGCGGACTACATCGGCGCGGCAGCGCGCCTCGCGTCGGACCTGTGAGCGCGGAGGACACGGGCCGGATGCCGGATCCGGGCACCCTGGTGCTCGGCGAAACGGACCTCGGGTTCCGGGTCGAGCGCGCCGAAGACCTGCGCGCTGTGATGCTCGCGCTCGCGCAACAGGGCCGGCGTACGATTGACATCGTCACCCGCCACCTCGACCCGCCGCTGCTCGACCGCGAAGACTTCGTCGACGCCGTCAAGGCCGTCGCGCTTGGCAGCAAATACGCCGAGATCCGGATCCTCGTGCTCGACCCCGGCCCGGTCGTCAGCCGCGGTCACCGGCTGATCCAGCTCGCGCAGCGCCTGTCGAGCTTCGTACAGGTCCGCGTACCGTCGCCGGAGCACAAGGAATTCAACGAAGCGTGGCTGGCGGTCGATAAACAGGGTTACGCCCATCGCCGCTTCAGCGACCGCTTCGAGGCGACGGTGAACTTCAACGACCCGCGGCTGGCGTCGCAACTCGGCAACCGCTTCGACGAGATATGGCAACGCGCGAACCCCGATCCGAACCTGCGCCGCCTGCACCTCTGAGCCGATCGGCCGCGCATTGGGCACGGCGGCTCCTGCCCGTGCTCGCGCTGCTGGCATGCGCCTGCGCGGCCGAACCCGCCGGGCAGGTCCTGGAGGTCGTCCCGCTCCGGCATCGTGATTACACTGAAATCCGCCCGGTGCTCGAACCACTGCTCGCGCCCGGCGCGACGCTGACGGGCAGCGGCAGCCAGCTGATCCTGCGCACGACGCCCGACAACCTCGCCGAACTCAGGCAGGCGATCGCCGCGCTCGACACCCGGCTGCAGCGACTGCGCATCTCTGTCGCGCAGACCCGCATCAACGACGGCGCCTTCGACAGCTACGGGGTCGACGCCCGCCTGCAGGGCGGAGATGCCGGCGTGACCATCGGCACGCCGCAGGCCGGGCCCGGCAGCGCGCTCGACGCCCGGATCACCCGCACCCATGGCCAGGACGAGGGCTCGAATCTCTACTCCGTGCTCGCGCTGGACGGCCAGGCGGCCTTCATCGATACCGGCGAGGCGCGGCCACAGCCGTACATCAACCAGCACTGGGGTCCCTACGGCGGCGGCGTCCAGGGCGGCATCGACTACGTCGAGACCCGCTCGGGCTTCCACATCACGCCGCACCTGCGCGGCGAGGGCGTGACGCTCGAGATCGCGTCGCAGCGCGAGGACTTCGCGCGCGACGGTGCCGGCGACATCACGACGAGCGGGGTCGACACCGTTGTCAGCGGGCGCCTCGGCGAGTGGCTGCCGCTGGGCGGCGTCGCCGAAACGACCGCCGGCGACCAGTCGGGCCTCCTCGCCCACACCCGGCGCCGCGACAACGCGCACAGCGGCTACTGGGTCCGGGTCGACCTCGTCCCCTGACTCGCGCCGGCGCCATCACACCGGTGTAAACTGCGCACTCGCCCCCGCGGGCGATTGCGACGCAGTTCCCACGCACTTCCAGACGGCAGAATCATGCAGCTTCAGTCCAGCGCGGTGGCCCGGGTTTTCCACGGGTCGGCGGCTTTCTCTCCCTTTCGCCTGGCGCGGGTCCGCCACGCGCTGAGCGCCGCGCTCGGCAACGCCGGCGGGTTCGGCGACATCGAAAGCCACTTCCTGTACCTCGTGTGGAGCCAGGAGCCCCTCGCCGCCGACGACGAAGCCCGCCTCGCCGCACTGCTCGGGGCAACGGCGCGGCCCGACGCGACGGCGGCGACCGCCGCGACCGCCATCTACACGGCGCCGCGCCTCGGCACGATGTCGCCCTGGTCGAGCAAGGCGACCGACATCGTGCGCAACTGCGGCCTTGCGCGGGTGACGCGCATCGAGCGCGCAATCTGCTGGCGGATTGCCGGTTGCACGCCGGACAACGCGTCCGCGGTGGCGCCGCTGCTGCACGATCGCATGACCGAATTCGCGACGACCGACCTCGATGCCCTGCGCCAGGATCCGGGCTTCGACCCGCGCCCGCTCGGCCACGTGCCGCTCGCCGCGCAGGGGCCGGCAGCGCTGCGTGACGCCGATGCGCGACTGGGCCTCGCGCTGGCGGCCGACGAGATTGACTACCTCGCGGCGCGCTACGCCGAACTGGGCCGCGATCCGACCGATGCCGAACTCATGATGTTCGCGCAGGCGAATTCCGAACACTGCCGCCACAAGATCTTCAACGCTGGCTGGGCAATCGACGGCGTGCCGCGCGAATCGAGCCTGTTCCAGATGATTCGCGCGACCCACGCCGCGCATCCCAACGACGTGCTGTCCGCCTATCGCGACAATGCCGCGGTCACGCGCGGCTATGCCGGCGAGCGTCTGCTGATCGACCCCGCGACCCATCGCTACGTGGGCGTCACCGAAGACATCCATCTGCTGATGAAGGTGGAAACGCACAACCACCCGACCGGCATCTCGCCCTATCCCGGCGCGTCGACCGGCGCGGGTGGCGAAATCCGCGACGAGGGCGCGACCGGCCGCGGCGCGAAACCGAAGGCGGGCCTGAGCGGCTTTTCCGTGTCCCACCTGCGACTGCCGGAGAATCCGGAGCCCTGGGAAGACCGACGCCCCCTGAATCCGCGGCTCGCGACAGCGCTGCAGATCATGACCGACGGTCCGATCGGCGCCGCGGCCTTCAACAATGAATTCGGCCGGCCCGCGCTCGCAGGCTACTTCCGTACCTTCGAACACGATGACGACGGCGAGCGGCGCGGTTACGACAAGCCGATCATGCTCGCCGGCGGCATCGGCAACGTGCGCCCTGGCCACGTCGAGAAGAACCGCTTGATGCCGGGCGACAGGATCATCGTGCTCGGGGGTCCGGCGATGCTGATCGGCCTCGGCGGCGGCGCCGCGTCGTCAGTGAAGGGTGGCGACAGTGATGCCGACCTCGACTACGCGTCGGTCCAGCGCGACAACGCCGAGATGGAACGCCGTGCGCAGGAAGTGATTGACGCCTGCTGGGCGCTCGGCGAGCGCAATCCCATCGTCGCGATCCACGACGTGGGCGCGGGCGGCCTGTCGAACGCCATACCGGAACTGCTCAATGATTCGGAGCGCGGCGGCCAGCTCGAACTGCGCGCGATCCCGAACGCGGACCCCGCGATGTCGCCGCTCGAAATCTGGTGCAACGAAGCGCAGGAGCGCTACGTGCTCGGCATCCGCCCCGACGATCTCCCCGCCTTCGAGGCGCTGTGCGCGCGCGAACGCTGCCTGATGGCGGCGGTCGGCGTCGCGACCGGGGAACGCCACCTCCGACTGTGGGACGACGCCCGCAACGAGGCGGTGGTCGACCTTCCGATGGACGTCATCTTCGGCAAGGCGCCGCGCATGTTCCGCGACGTCATCAGCGTCACGCGTCCCGTCGTGCCGTTCGCGTCCACCCTGCCGCTGCGCGAAGCCGCGCACCGCGTGCTGCGCTTTCCGGCGGTCGCCGACAAGCGCTTCCTGATCACGATCGGCGACCGCACGGTCGGCGGCCTGTCGGTGCGCGACCAGATGGTCGGGCCGTGGCAGGTCCCGGTCGCGGACTGCGCGGTCACCGCCGCCGGCTTCAGCGGCATCACCGGCGAAGCCTTCGCGATCGGCGAACGCACCCCGCTGGCCCTGCTCGACGCCGCCGCGTCGGCGCGGATGGCGATCGGCGAGTCGCTGACGAACCTGCTGTCCGCGCGCATCAAGCGCATCGAGGACGTCGTGCTTTCCGCGAACTGGATGGCCGCGGCCGGGCACCCGGGAGAGGATGCACGCCTGTATGCCGCGGTCTCGGCGGCGAGCACGCTGTGCCAGGCGCTCGGCATCTGCATCCCGGTCGGCAAGGATTCGATGTCGATGAAATCACGCTGGCGCGACGCCGCCGGCGAGCAGTCCGTGACTTCGCCCGTGTCGCTGGTGAGTTCGGCCTTCGCGCCGGTCGTGGATGTCACGCAATCGCTGACACCGCAGTTGCAGGTCCCGTTCGACGCGAGCGTACTGCTGTTCGTGGACATCGCGGCCGGCCGGCAGCGCATGGGCGGGTCGGTGCTCGGCCAGGTGCAGGCCTCGCTGGCCGGCACCGCACCGGACGTCGACGACCCCGCGACGCTGCGCGACGCGTTCGCGGTGGTGCAGCTCCTGAACGAGTCCGGTCATCTCCTCGCCTGCCACGACCGGGCCGACGGCGGCCTGTTCGCGACACTGTGCGAAATGGCCTTCGCCGCGCGCTGCGGCCTGAAACTCGAGATCGACGGGCTCGGCGACGACACCGTCGCCGCACTGTTCAACGAGGAACTGGGGCTCGTGCTGCAGATCGCGGACAGCGATCTCGCCGCGGTGCTGGCGCAGTTCGACGGCACTTCGCTCGCCGGCCACGTGCATCCCATCGGCCGCCCCCAGTCACGCGCGACGATCGACATCGAGGTCCGGGGGCAACGCGTGCTGTCCGAGGATCTCTACGCGCTGCTGCGGGCATGGTCGGCGCCCTCGCACGCGATCCAGCGCCTGCGCGACAATCCCGACTGCGCGGACGAGGAACTCGCGCACAACCTCGACCCGTCGGCGCGCGGGCTGTTCCTGCTGATGCCCGCGGCCAACACCGCCCCGCCCGCGGTGCTGACACACAGGCCGCGGGTCGCCATCCTTCGCGAGCAGGGCGTCAACGGCCAGCGCGAAATGGCGGCCGCCTTCATCGCCGCCGGCTTCGATGCGGTGGACGTGCACATGTCGGAAATCCTGGGCGGCGCGCGCCGCCTCGGCGAGTTCGACGGGCTGGTCGCCTGCGGCGGGTTTTCCTACGGCGACGTGCTGGGCGCCGGCAGCGGCTGGGCGCGTTCGATCCTGTTCAACGCCCGCGCGCGGGACGAGTTCGCGGCCTACTTCACGCGCCCGGGGACGTTCACGCTGGGCGTCTGCAATGGCTGCCAGATGCTCTCTCAGCTGAAGGAACTGATCCCCGGCGCCATGCACTGGCCGCGCTTCCTGCGCAATCGATCCGAGCAGTTCGAGGCCCGCCTGGTGATGGCCGAGGTGCAGCCCTCGCCCTCGATCTTCTTCGACGGTCTCGCCGGCATGCAGGCGCCGCTGGTCGCGTCGCACGGCGAAGGCCGCGCCGAGTTCACGCATGCCGCGCAACAGGTCTGCGTGCGCTATGTCGACGATCGCGGCGCGCCGGCCAGCCGCTATCCGCAGAACCCCAACGGCTCGCCCGACGGCCTCGCGGGGGTGACCACCGACGACGGCCGGGCGACGATCCTGATGCCGCATCCCGAACGGGTGTACCTCGCGCGCCAGTTCTCATGGCTGCCGCGGGAGTGGCGCGATCCGATGTCTCCCTGGTTCCGTATGTTCGCCAACGCGCGTCGCCACGTCGGCTGACGCGTCGCCCCTGCTTGCCGCGCCCGCAAGGTCCGTGGCAGGCTGCCAGCAGACGGTCGGTTCGGGACTTCACCTGTCGCCATCCATCCGCAGCGGAGCGCCTCATGACCCAGGCCCTGATACTCGTCGACATCCAGAACGACTACTTCCCAGGCGGGGCGATGGAGCTCGTCGGCATGGAGGCGGCGTCGGAGCGCGCCGCCGCGGTGCTCGGGCGTTTCCGCGCGCGCGGCTGGCCTGTCTTCCACATCCAGCACGTTTCGACCCGCCCCGGGGCGACCTTCTTCCTGCCGGACACGAGAGGCGTCGAACACCACGCCAGCGTGGCTCCCCGCGCGGGCGAGGCCGTCGTGCGCAAGCATTTCCCGAATGCCTTCCGGGAGAGCGCCCTGCTCGACGGTCTCAGGGCGGCGGGCGCGGACCAGCTCGTGATCGCCGGCGCGATGAGCCATATGTGCATCGATGCGACGACGCGGGCCGCTTTCGACCTCGGCTACGGCTGCGCGGTGGTCGCCGACGCCTGCGCGACCCGCGATCTCGACTTCAACGGGGAAACGGTGCCGGCCGCGAGCGTGCATGCCGCGTTCATGGCGGCGCTCGCATCGCCGTATGCGCGCGTCATCGCCGCCGACGTCGCGCTGCGCGACTGACGCTCCTGGTCGCAGCCTTGCCCCACCGCCACGATGTCACGCAAACCAGCAGGTGCGCCCGTCACGCCGGCCCTCGCCGATGAGGACCGTCAGGCCCTGCTGCAGGCGCTGGCTGGCGTCCGTCCGCTGATCACCGACACCGTCGAGCTGCGGTCCCCACCGCCACCACCGGTCCCGAAGCAGGCCGCCCGCGACGAGGCGGCCGTATTACGCGAAATGGTCCTGCTCGATCCCGGCGCCGGCGAACTCGAGATGGGCGACGAACTCAATTTCAAGCGTGGCGGCGTGCAGCACGCCGTCATTCGCAAGCTGCGCCGCGGCCAGTTCGCGGTGCAGGCCCATCTCGATCTGCACGGCCTGACCGCCGCCGAAGCAAAACTGCAACTGGCGAGCTTCCTCCAGCAATGCGTCGTGTCGGGTCTGCGCTGCGTGCGCATCGTTCACGGCAAGGGCAACAGCTCACCGGGCAAGGTGCCGGTATTGAAGCCGCGCGTGGCGCACTGGCTCGCGCAGCGTAACGAGGTGATGGCTTACACGTCGGCGCGTCAGGTGGATGGCGGCACCGGCGCGATTTATGTCCTGCTCAGGAATTTGCGCTGAGCGGCGCCGCCGCTCACGGCGAGGAAGTGTCGGTCACCGCGATAGCCGGGTGCCGCTGCTCGAGCAGCCTGGCGACGTCCCTGGCCGCCGCTTCGCAGGCATCGACCGTCGACAGCATCTTCATTTTCAGGCGCCAGCCCGGTTCGCCACCCTCGAGATAGCTGACCGCAGCCTGGTTGAGGTAGGTGCAGCTGTCGGTCATGTCCGCTTCCGCGTCGGCGAGCACCGGATCGATCTCGAAGTCCGGTCCGGCCTCGAACTGCAGTCGTTCCAGCAGATCGTTCGCGACACGCCCCTGGTAGACGAATACTTCGCGAATGTGGATTTCCTGCGCACTCTGCGCCTGCGCGGTCGGCATCCCGGGCCCGGCGTCGCGGGTCGCGACGCCGGCGCAGCCGTTCAGGAACAACGCGCCGAGCAGCAGCACCGGCCACCCGCGTCGAGGGCGCGCTTCAATCGATGAACGCATGGTATCCGTGAGCCCCAGCGTGAATTATTGTTTGCAGGGATAGATAGACGCTTCAGCGGCAGATTGCGAGGATCACTTGAGAATTGCTTCCGGATTTGATGGGCCAGTTGCGGGAAACGTGACGCGGCTCAAAGTGGCCAGCGCGCTTCAAGCGAATTGCGGGGCATGTCGCGATGGCTGATGCGCCCAACGATGCTTCGGCGTTCCGCCCCCTCTCCGTTCGCAGCGCCGGTGGCGCGACCGCCGATGTCTGCTCCCACGGCGCTCACTTGCTGGCCTGGCATCCGCTCGGTGTCGCGGGCAACCAGTTCTTCCTGAGCAGCACGAGCCGCTATGCGGGCGACGCCGCCATTCGCGGCGGCATTCCGGTCGTGTTTCCGCAATTCAGCGGCATGGGAAGCCTGCCGAAGCACGGCTTCGCGCGAACCCGGCCCTGGACCGTGCTGGCCAGGGACCACGGCGCGAGCGTCAGTTTCGAGCTCGGGGAGTCGGCCGCGACGCTCGCCCTGTGGCCGCACCGCTTCTGCGCGCGGCTCGATGTCGACATCGAAGACGCCTGCCTGACCGTGAGCCTCGCGGTGGACAACACTGGCGACAGCGCGTGGGAGTTCACCGTGGCTCTGCACGGTTATTTCGCGGTCGACGACATCGCGAATGCGCGCGTACATGGCCTGCAGGGGCGAGACTGCCTCGACGCCACCGACAACATGCGACCTGGACGGGAAGACCGCGCATGGATGCCGATCGAAGGCGAAGTGGACCTCGTCTTCCATGCCGTCGACGGCGAGCTTGCAATCAGCGACGGCAGGAAGCGCATCGTGATCGAGCGCGAAGGATTTCCCGATGTCGTCGTGTGGAACCCGGGTGAGGAGAAGGCCGCCGCGTTGGCCGACCTCGAGCCGGGCGGCTGGCGCCGCATGCTGTGCGTCGAACCCGCCTGCATCGCGCACCCCGTGCGGCTCGCGCCCGGCGAGCGCTGGAAGGGGGTGCAGCGTCTGCGCTGCGTGCCACTGAGCGACCGTGCTCGCTGATCAACCTGGCGCAAATCCGTCACGTCACGGCAACCGCGGCTGGGCGCCCGTGTCGGGTATGCCTGCGGCCACCGTGCGCGCACAGGACGTGCTCGCTCGAGCGCTACAGGGACGTACTTGAGCGGGTCGTCGCGGGTATGCCCGGCACGGGCGCCGACGGTGGCTCGGCCCCGAGCAGCGGGTACCTGTCCTGGGTCACTCAGCTTTCCGACAGGGGCGCGATCAGCGCGACGGCCAGTGAGGCGATGCCCTCCTCACGGCCGGTGAAACCCATCTTCTCGGTCGTGGTCGCCTTGATGCTCACGGCGTCGACCGGGAGCGCGAGATCGGCGGCGACGCATTCGCGCATCGCCTGCACGTGGGGCGCGATCTTCGGCCGCTCGGCGATGATGGTGCCGTCGACGTTGACGACGCGATAGCCAGCCTCGGCCAGCAGTTCACGCGTTCGTCGCAGCAGGATGCGGCTGTCGATGCCCTTGAAGGTCTGGCTGGTGTCCGGGAAGTGCTTGCCGATGTCACCCAGCGCCGCCGCGCCCAGCAGCGCGTCGCAAATCGCGTGCAGCAGCACATCACCGTCCGAATGGGCGGCGAGTCCGCGCTCGAAGGGGATGCGCACGCCGCCGAGCATGACGTGGTCGCCGTCGTGGAAACGGTGGGCATCGTAACCCTGGCCGATACGCATGGGATTCAGTCTCCGGACTGGGTTCGCAGATGGTAATCCGCGAGCGGCAGGTCTTCCGGCCGCGTGATCTTGATGTTGTCGGCGTGACCCTCGACGACCCGTGGAATGAAACCCGCGAGTTCCACCGCCTGCGCCTCGTCGGTGACGAGGCGCCCTGCCGCAAGCGCCGCGCGCAGGGCGTCGCGCAGGACAGACAGCCGGAACATCTGCGGGGTCAGCGCATGCCACAGGTGATTACGGTCGACGGTGTGCTCGATCGCGCCATCCGGCGCGCAGCGCTTCAGCGTGTCACGGACCGGGACCGCGAGGATGCCGCCGCAGGTGTCGCCGGCCAGTTCCTCGATCAGCTTTGCCAAGTCCCCCCGGCGCAGGCAGGGTCGCGCGGCGTCATGCACCAGCGCCCAGTCGGTGTCCGCCGCGGCCGGCAGCGCGTCAAGGCCATTGAGCACCGAGTGACAGCGCTCCGCGCCACCCACGGTTGCGATCACCCGCTCCCCGAGGGCAGCCACGATGCGCAGTCCCTCGACGTCGTCCGGCGCGAACGGGACGACGATGCCGGCAATCCTGGGTTCGTCGAGCAGGCGCCGCAGCGTGTGCTCGAGCACCGTGCGGCCGGCGAGTTCGAGATACTGCTTGGGCCGGTCGGCGCCCATGCGCGAGCCCTTGCCGGCGGCGGGCACGACGGCCCAGAGGCGGGCCCCGTCAATCGTCATGCTTGTCGGCGGGGGTCGCGGCCGCCGGTGATGGCGTCTCGAGCACCTGGAAGAACACTTCGCCCTGTCTCACCATGCCCATCTCGCTGCGCGCGATTTCCTCGATTGCGTCCAGGCCCTGCTTCAGGTCCATCACTTCGGCGAGCAATGCGTTGTTGCGGGCGTCGAGCTTTGCGTTCTCGGCTTCCTGCGCGGCGATTTGTTCCTTCAGGTTCGCCACGTCACGCATCCCACCGCGCCCGAACCACATGCTGTACTGCAGGAGCAGCAGCAATGCGACCAGGGCGACGATGAGTCCGCGCATGGGGCGTCAGCGCTGCGCGAGATTGTAGAACGCGGCGCGCCCGGGATAGGAGGCGCGAGCACCGAGTTCGTGTTCAATCACGAGCAGGCGGTTGTACTTCGCGACGCGATCGGAGCGCGACAGCGAGCCCGTCTTGATCTGACCGGTGCTCTTGCCGACCGCGATGTCGGCAATCGTCGTGTCCTCGGTCTCGCCCGAGCGATGCGACACGACGGCGGTGTAGTTCGCCTTGCGCGCCATCTCGATCGCGGCGAACGTCTCGGTCAGCGTACCGATCTGGTTGACCTTGATGAGGATCGAGTTCGCAATGCGCTGCTCGATGCCCCGCGCGAGAATCTCGGTGTTCGTCACGAACAGATCGTCCCCGACCAGCTGCACGCGGTCGCCGATCGCGCGGGTCAACAGCGCCCAGCCTTCCCAGTCGTTCTGGTCCATGCCGTCCTCGATCGTCACGATCGGGTAGTTGCGCGCCCACGTGGCGAGCATGTCGGTCATCTCGGCGCTGGACAGGCGGCGCCCCTCGGACGCGAGGTGGTACTTGCCGTCCTCGTAGAACTCGGAACTCGCCACGTCGAGACCGAGCACGATGTCGTCGCCGAGTTTGAATCCCGCCTTCGCAATCGCTTCGGCGATGAGATCCAGAGCGGCCTGGTTGGACGGCAGGTCCGGCGCGAAGCCGCCTTCGTCACCGACGGTGGTGCCGGCGCCGCGCTTCGCGAGCACGGACTTCAGCGCATGAAAGACCTCGGCGCCGTAGCGCAGCGCCTCGGCGAAATCCGGCGCGCCGACCGGCAGGATCATGAACTCCTGGAAATCGACGTTGTTGCTGGCATGCGCGCCGCCGTTGATGATGTTCATCATCGGCACCGGCAACTCGAAGCGCTCGCGCTCGCCGCGGCCGAAGTAGGCATAAAGCGGCATGTCGAGTTCCGCGGCTGCGGCGCGTGCGGCCGCCATCGACACCGCCAGCATCGCATTGGCGCCGAGCCGCCCCTTGGTCGGCGTGCCGTCGAGCGCGAGCATCGCCTGGTCCAGGCCTGCCTGGTCGGTGACCTCGCGACCGCGCATGCAGGCCGCGATCTCGCCGTTGACATGACCCACCGCCTTGCGCACGCCCTTGCCGAGGTAGCGCGCCGGGTCGTGGTCACGCAGCTCCAGGGCTTCGCGTTCGCCGGTGGATGCGCCCGACGGCACCGCGGCGGCGCCGCGCGCGCCACGCGCAGTGACCACTTCGGCGCGCACGGTCGGATTGCCGCGCGAGTCCATCACTTCCAGGGCGGTGACTTCGGTGATCTCAGACATGACAGTTCCTTCAATTACGCAGGGACGGCGCGACGCTCGCGGCCGTGTGTCAATTCATCACGCCGGCCTGCTTGACCGCGTGGTCGATCGTGCAGAGGACCTCGAGCAGCTCGCGCATGCGCGGGAGCGGCCACGCGTTCGGACCGTCGGACAGTGCGCGTTCCGGGTCGGGGTGGGTTTCCATGAAGATGCCGGCCACGCCGACCGCGGCGGCGGCGCGCGCCAGCGCGGGCACGAATTCCCGCTGGCCGCCGGAACTGCCGCCCTGGCCGCCCGGCATCTGCACCGAGTGCGTGGCATCGAACACCACCGGCGCGCCGGTCTCGCGCATGACGACGAGCGAGCGCATGTCCGACACGAGGTAGTTGTAGCCGAAGCTCGCGCCACGTTCGCAGACCATGATCGCGTCGTTGCCGGTCGCGCGCGCCTTGGCGACGACGTGCCGCATGTCCCACGGCGCGAGGAACTGGGCCTTCTTGATGTTCACCGGCTTGCCCTGCCGCGCGACGGCCTGGATGAAGTTGGTCTGCCGGCACAGGAAGGCAGGGGTCTGCAGGACATCGACGACGGCCGCGACCTCGGCGAGTGGCGTGTCCTCGTGCACGTCGGTCAGCACGGGCACGCCGAGTTCCTTGCGCACCTTCTCGAGGATTTGCAGGCCCTTGTCGAGTCCCGGGCCGCGAAAGCTTTCGAGCGAGGTCCGGTTGGCCTTGTCGTAGGACGCCTTGAAGATGAACGGTATCGACAGTTCGCGGGCCATGTCGCGCAGCTGCCCCGCGACATCCATCACGAGGGCTTCGCTCTCGATGACGCAGGGGCCGGCAATCAGGAAGAAGGGCTGCGCGCCACCGACTTCGAAGTTACACAGCCGCATGGGTGTCGGATGCCGTCCGCTGTTGCTGGTGCGTCAACGCGGCGCGCACGAAGGCCGTGAACAGCGGATGACCGTCCCTGGGCGTGGAGGTGAACTCCGGGTGGAACTGGCAGCCGACAAACCACGGATGGGTCGGGATCTCGACGATTTCGACGAGGTTACCGTCCATCGAGCGGCCGGCGATGCGCAGGCCGGCGGCTTCGAGTTCCATCTGGTAAGTGTTGTTGAACTCGTAGCGGTGCCGGTGCCGTTCGGTGATGGTGTCCGTGCCGTAGGCGCGGGCGACGAAGCTGTCGGGCGCCAGCCGGCACTGCTGGCCGCCGAGGCGCATCGTGCCGCCCTTGTCGCTGCGCTCGTCCCGGCGGTGGACCGCGCCGTCGGCGGCCTTCCACTCGGTGATGAGGGCGATCACGGGATGTTGCGTGCCCCGGTTGAATTCGGTGCTGTCGGCATCCACGAGGCCGGCGCAGCTGCGCGCGAACTCGATCACCGCGACCTGCATGCCGAGGCAGATGCCGAGGTAGGGCACCTTGTTCTCGCGCGCATAGCGGGCGGCGACGACCTTGCCCTCGATGCCGCGCTCGCCGAAGCCGCCCGGCACGAGGATCGCATCCATGCCGTCGAGTCCCGCGGTGCCCTCGCGTTCGAGCACTTCGGAATCGACATAGCGGATGTTGACCCGCGTGTGCGTGTGGATGCCGGCATGCACGAGCGACTCGGACAGCGACTTGTACGACTCCGTGAGGTAGACGTACTTGCCAACCATCGCGATGTTGATCTCGCCCGTGGGGCTCGCCAGCGCATCGACGACGGCCTGCCATTCCTTCAGGTCGGCGGCCGGGGCGTCGATGCCGAGCTTCTCGACGACGATGTCGTCGAGCGCCTGCTCGTGCAGCAGCAGGGGAATCTTGTAGATCGAGTCGGCGTCGATGGCGGAGATGACCGCGCGCTCCTCGACGTTGGTGAACAGCGCGATCTTGCGCCGTTCGGTCGCCGGCACCGGGCGGTCACTGCGGCAGATCAGGACATCCGGCTGGATGCCGATCGAGCGCAGCTCCTTCACCGAATGCTGGGTCGGCTTGGTCTTCACTTCGCCGGCGGACGCGATGTACGGCACGAGCGTCAGGTGGATGAACAGCGTGTTGCGCGCCCCGAGTTCCACCCGCATCTGCCGGATCGCCTCGAGGAAGGGCAGCGACTCGATATCGCCGACCGTGCCGCCGATTTCGACCATCGCGATCTCGGCGTCGCCGGCGCCCTGCTTGATGCAGGCCTTGATCTCGTCGGTGATGTGCGGGATGACCTGCACCGTCGCGCCGAGATATTCACCGTGCCGTTCCTTGCGGATGACGGTCTCGTAGATCCGGCCGGTGGTGTAGTTGCTGCTGGAACTGGTCCGGCAGCGCACGAAGCGTTCGTAGTGGCCGAGGTCGAGGTCCGTTTCCGCGCCGTCCTCGGTGACGAACACTTCACCGTGCTGGAAAGGGCTCATGGTGCCCGGGTCGACGTTGATGTACGGGTCGAGTTTGATCATCGCGATGCCGAGTCCCCGCGCCTCGAGAATGGCGGCGAGCGAAGCCGATGCGATGCCCTTGCCTAGCGAGGATACGACGCCGCCAGTGATGAAGACGTAGCGTGTCATTGAGCGTCGTTAGAAATTGGAATTCCTGGGTGGATTGGAGTCGTCACGCCGGCTGGTGCGGGCGTGCCGGGCGGTTCGAGGCCGCTCTTTTTCGATGGCCGCAAGCTACCAGATGCGACCTCTTTTCTCAACGCCCGCCACTGCGTCGCACGGCCGCGGCCCCGTCTTCACGGGCCCGCGAAACGCCGCTTGCCCGGGATGCCGTCGCACGCCTCGCGCACGGGCCCGACCGGGCCCGGACGAGGCTGGCCTGACTGACGGGACCGCCGCCGGCCGGTGCTAGAATGCGCCCGAACGGCGCGGCCCGATGGCGCCGGTCGAAGCCCGTCCCCGCGCACGCGACGTCCGCGCGCGGCAGGAGAATCCACGGCGCACGACCTGAAGGCCCGCGCATCTTCACGCATTCCCTCGCCCACGCATCAGGAGTCCGGCATGTCTGACATCGAAATCGCTCAGGCGGCGAAGAAGCGCCCCATCATGGCCCTGGCCGCGGAGCGCTTCGGCATCGCGAGCGAACACCTCGAACCCTACGGCCACTACAAGGCGAAGGTGGCGCTGGAGTACATCGACAGCCTGCCGGAGAAGGTCGACGGCAAACTGGTCCTCGTCACCGCGATAAGCCCGACGCCCGCCGGCGAGGGGAAGACCACGACCACGGTCGGCCTCGGCGATGCCCTCAACCGCATCGGGCGCAAGACCATCATCTGCCTGCGCGAACCTTCGCTCGGGCCCTGCTTCGGCGTGAAGGGCGGCGCGGCCGGTGGCGGTTACGCGCAGGTCGTGCCGATGGAGGACATCAATCTCCATTTCACCGGCGACTTCCACGCCATCGGCGCCGCGCACAACCTGCTGTCGGCACTGATCGACAACCACATCAACCACGGCAACGCGCTCGACCTCGATCCGCGGCTCATCGCGTGGAAACGGGTCGTGGACATGAACGATCGGGCACTGCGCAGGATAGTCGTCGGCCTCGGCGGCACCGCGAACGGCTATGCGCGCGAGGACGGCTACGACATCACGGTCGCCTCCGAGGTCATGGCCATCTTCTGTCTCGCGACCTCGCTCGCCGACCTCAAGGAGCGGCTCGGCGACATCGTCGTCGGCTACACCGGCAAGGGGCGCCGGCCCGTGCGCGCGCGGGACCTGAAGGCCCACGGCGCGATGGCCGCGCTGCTCAAGGACGCCATCAAGCCCAACCTCGTCCAGACCCTCGAGAACAACCTGGCCTTCGTCCACGGCGGCCCCTTCGCGAACATCGCGCACGGCTGCAACAGCGTGTCGGCGACCCGCGCGGCGCTGAAGCTCGCCGACTACGTCGTCACCGAGGCGGGCTTCGGCGCCGATCTCGGCGCGGAGAAATTCATCGACATCAAGTGCCGCAAGGCCGGGCTGAAGCCACGCGCCGCGGTGCTGGTCGCGACCGTACGGGCGCTCAAATACCACGGCGGCGCGAAGAAGGACGCGCTGAACACCGAGGACCTCGCCGCGCTCGAACGCGGTCTCGTCAACCTGGATCGGCACTACCGGAACATCACCGGCCACTACGGCCTGCCCTGCGTGGTCTGCATCAACCATTTCACGCACGACACGGCGGCCGAGGTCGATCTGATCGTGCGGCATGTCGCCGCCCTCGGCGGGCGCGCCGTGGTCGCGCAGCACTGGGCGCACGGCGGTGCCGGCGCAGAGGAACTCGCGCGCGCGGTGACGGCGGTGGTCGACAGCAATGCTTCGCCGCACCACTACGTGTACGACGAGCACGCCCCGCTGTGGGACAAGCTCGACGCCATCGCGACGAAAATCTACGGGGCCGCCGGCATCACGGCCGAGGCGAAGGTCCGCGCCCAGCTCGCCGAGCTCGACATCGAATACGGCCACCTGCCGGTGTGCATGGCCAAGACCCAGATGTCCTTCTCGACCGACCCGACCGCCATCGGGGCCCCCAGTGGCCACACCGTCCCGATCCGGGAAGTCCGCTTGGCGGCGGGCGCCGGCTTCGTCGTCGCGATTGCCGGCGACATGATGACCATGCCCGGGCTGCCCAAGGTGCCGGCAGCCGAGAACATCGACGTCGACGCCGCGGGCAACATCACCGGCCTCTTCTGAGCGCCCGGTCCGGCAGGGCTGCCCGGCGATTGAGCCGCGATCGGCCGGGCGTTATCGTAGCCGCGCGCGCCGCGGAGGCTCTCCGGCGGCGGCATCCACAGGGGGTATCGATGCAGGCGCTGCTCAATTCGGGGTTCAGGAGTCAACGGGGCTCGGGCGGGCTGGGCCTGCTGCCGTGGCTCGCGGTCGCCGTGCTCGGCGCCGCCGCGATCGGCGGCATCGCCCTGCACCGGGGTGAGTCGATCAACAGCCTGTGGTTCATCGTCGCGGCGCTGTGCGTCTACTCACTCGCCTACCGCTTCTACAGCGCCTTCGTCGCGGCCAGGGTGCTCGCCCTCGATGCGACGCGCGCCACCCCGGCGGAGCGGCTCAACGATGGCCGCGACTTCGTGCCGACCAACCGCTGGATCGTGTTCGGCCACCATTTCGCGGCGATCGCGGGCCCCGGTCCGCTGATCGGCCCGACCCTCGCGGCCCAGTTCGGCTACCTGCCCGGCACGCTGTGGATCCTCATCGGCGGCGTGCTCGGCGGCTGCGTCCAGGACTTCGTGATCCTCTTCTTCTCGATTCGGCGCAATGGCCGTTCACTCGGCCAGATGGCGCGCGACGAACTCGGCCCGATCGGTGGCGCGGCGGCGCTGCTGGGCGTGATGACGATCATGATCATCCTCATCGCGGTGCTCGGCATCGTGGTCGTCAACGCGATGAAGCACAGTCCGTGGGCGACCTCCACGGTCGCCGCGACGATCCCGATCGCGGTGCTGATCGGCCTGTACATGCGCAACCTCCGGCCCGGCCAGGTGCTCGAAGGCACGGCCATCGGCGTCGTGCTGCTGCTCGCGGCCGTCGTGGGTGGGGGGTGGCTGGACCACCAGCCCGCGCTCCGCGCGTGGTTCGATTACGACGCGCCGGCGCTCGCACTGATGATCATCGCCTACGGCTTCTGCGCCGCGGTGCTGCCGGTGTGGCTGCTGCTCGCGCCGCGCGACTATCTTTCGACGTTCATGAAGATCGGCACCATCGGCGCGCTGGCGGTGGCCATCGTGGTGCTCCGTCCCGACATCCGCATGCCGGCCGTGACCCAGTTCATCGACGGCACGGGACCGATCTTCGCAGGACCGCTGTTCCCGTTCGTGTTCATCACGATTGCCTGCGGCGCCATCTCGGGCTTCCACGCGCTGATCTCGTCGGGCACGACGCCAAAACTCATCGCCAACGAGGCCGACGCGCGAATGATCGGCTACGGCGGGATGATGATGGAGTCCTTCGTCGCGGTGATGGCCATCGTCGCCGCCTGCGTACTCGATCCGGGCGTCTATTTCGCGATCAACAGCCCGGCGGCGGCCGTGGGCAAGGATGCGGCCACCGCGGTGGCGACCATCAGCAGCTGGGGGTTTCCGGTCGACGTCGCCCGGATGGAGGCACTGGCGCGCGAGATGGGGGAGGCAACGCTGTTCGCGCGGACCGGCGGCGCACCGTCGCTCGCGGTCGGCATGGCGCACATCTTTTCCGCGCTGTCGGGCGGGGGACTGCTCGCGCTGTGGTACCACTTCGCGATCATGTTCGAGGCCCTGTTCATCCTGACCACGCTCGATGCCGGCACCCGTGTCGCGCGCTTCATGCTGCAGGACTTGCTGGGCAATTTCCACGCGCCGCTGGGCCGCACGAGCTGGTATCCGAGCGTGCTGCTGACGAGCGCGCTCGTCGTCGGCGCATGGGGCTGGTTCCTGTACCAGGGGACGCTGGATCCACTCGGCGGCATCAACAGCATGTGGCCGTTGTTCGGGATCGCAAACCAGATGCTGGCGGCCATCGCGCTGTGTGTCGCGACCACGATCCTGGTGAAGTCGGGTCGCGCCCGCCATGCCTTCATCACGGCGATACCGCTCGCCTGGCTGGTGACGATCACCTCGTCGGCGGCCTGGCACAAGCTCTTCAACCCCGAGCCCCGGATCGGCTTCCTCGCGCACGCGACGGATCTCCGCACGAAACTCGCCGACGGGCTGCTGCCGCCGGAACTCGTCGCGAGCGCGCCGCGTCTCATCTTCAACGACCAGCTGAACGCGGTGATGACCTCGCTGTTCCTCGTCATCACCTGGATCGTCGTCTTCGAGACGCTGCGCGTCTGCCAGCGTGCGCTGCGCGGCGGCCCGCTGCCGCCGCTGACGGAGGCGCCCTACACGCGCAGCGAGCTGGCCTCGCCGTGAGCACGCTTCCGCGTTTCATCCCCGCGGTGCGGCGCTGGCTCGAGTACCTGAACGGGGACGCCGCCTATCGCGAATACTGCCGGCACTGGCGGATGCATCACGCCGACGAGCGACATGCGTCGCCGCCGACACGCGCCGAATTCTTCAGGGAGGAACAGCAACGTCGCTGGAACGGCGTGCGCCGCTGTTGCTGAACTCAGCCGATCAATTCGGCATCGAGGTTGTCGCAGGCCAGTCCATCCCGGGTCGCAAAAGACACCAATCGCACGAGTGACGGATGGGCGGTCTCGTCCGGGTCCGTGATGCTGAGCAGGTGGGTCGAAGCCCACACGGCGCTCATCTCCGCGGCCACCGTCGCATGGCTGGCGTAATAGGCGGGGTTTTCGACGACGATCCTGTGCTTGAGCTTCAACTGGCGCGCAGCGGCGTCGGTCGCCACGATGTTGCGCGCGCCGCCGGCACTGACCAGTTCGGCGCTCATCGCGCCCCACAGTGGCAGATTGAGCTCGAGGTGGCGCCGCAGCAGTGCCTGCCAGGCCTGGTCCCGCAGGCGACCGACCGGGTCGAAGACGAGGACACGAACGGGACACTCGGGATCGAGCACGCGGCGCCAGAGCGCAGGCAGCGCACAGTTGGGCGGCATGCGGGCGAACAGGGGCGCGATTTCCGCGTCCAGGTATTCCCCCTTGGCGCAGGCGAAGCGGGCGACGCGCAGCGCGAGTGTCGGCTTCGACGCGGCAAACTGGCGCAGGCCTGCGACGTGACGCGCGATCTCGGCGAGCGGAAGCAGCCTGCGCCGTTCGTTCCGGTATGGAATGGCATAGGCGTTGCCGGTCGGTCCGCGCCACACGCCGCTCTCCGCCCGGTGAAAGCGGGCTGCGAGCAGCGCGTGACCGTCGTCGTGCTCGCCCAGCATGTTGGAACCGAATACGAACATGGGCTCTGCCACGGGCGCGGCCTGCGCAGCACCCGGCGCTTGTTCTTCGATCGACGGCATGGACAAAGGTACACCTCCGGTAAACCCATATCGGCTCCGGGCCGCCAGGCTTGATATATGAAAACATCAGCTTGATATAAGGAACCGCGTCTCGGTCATTTATGCTGCCCTCCCATTTTTCCCGACCCTTGCCATGACGCCCGACGCCATCCTGACCCTGGGGACCGTGCTCGCAGTGCTCCTTGCGCTGAGCCTCACCAGCATCGGCGCCGATCTCGTGATGGTCGCGGCGCTGACCTTCCTGCTGACCTGCGGTGTGCTGGACACGAAGACGGCGCTGGCGGGCTTCGCCAACGAAGGTCTCGTCACGGTCGGCGTGCTGTTCATCGTCGCCACGGGCTTGCGCGAGACGGGCGGCATGGCCTTCGTCGCGCAGCGGCTGCTGGGCCGCCCGACCCGCCTCGCTGCGGCCCAGGCGCGCATGATGATTCCGGCCGCGTTCATGAGTTCCTTCATGAACAACACCCCTCTGGTCGCGATGCTGGTGCCCGTCGTCCTGGACTGGGCGAAGAAGCTGCGCATGTCGCCCTCGAAATTCATGATGCCGCTCAGCTTCGCGACCATCCTGGGAGGCCTGTGCACGGAGATTGGCACCAGCACGAATGTCGTGGTCTACGGCCTGCTGCGCGACGCGACCGGCGAGGCCCCCGGCATGTTCGCAGTCGCACCGGTCGGCATCGCCTGCGCCGCCGTGGGCATCGCCTACATGCTGCTGTTCAGCGGGTTGCTGCTGAAGGACCGCAAGCCCGCGATCAGCATCGACCGGGACCCCCGCGAGTACACCGTGGAAATGATGGTCGAGCGCGGCGGCGCGCTCGCGGGCCGCACGATCGAGGAGGCCGGGCTGCGACATCTGCCGGGCGCCTACCTGATGGCGATAGAACGCGAGGGCGATGCGATCGTCGCGGTCGGCCCGGAACAGCGGCTGAAAGGCGACGATCGCCTGGTCTTCGTCGGCATCGTCGACTCGATTGTCGAACTGCAGCGCATCCGCGGCCTGCGGCCAGCGACCGACCAGGTGTTCAAGCTGAACGCGCACCGTGACACACGATGCCTCGTCGAAGCGGTGGTCTCGGGCAGCTGCCCGCTGCTTGGCCGCACGATACGCGACGGGCGCTTCCGCAACATCTACAACGCCGTCGTCATCGCCGTGGCGCGCAACGGAACGCGCATCAACCGCAAGATTGGCGACATCGAGCTGGAAACGGGCGACACGCTGCTGCTCGAGACACACAACGCGTTCGTCGAGGCGCAGCGGAATTCGCGCGATTTCTACCTGGTGACCGCGCTCGACAATTCCTCCCCCATCCGGCACGAACGCGCCGGGATTGCGGTGGCGATACTCTGCGGCATGGTGCTGCTGGCCGCGACCGGCGTGACCAGCATGCTGAACGCGGCACTGCTTGCGGCCTGTGCGATGCTCGCCACGCGCTGTGTCACCGGGCCGATGGCCCGGCGCAGCGTGGACTGGCAGGTGCTGACCGTGATCGGCGCGGCGCTCGGAATCGGCAAGGCACTGGAAACGAGCGGCGGGGCCGAGCTGATCGTCACGCAGTTTCTCGGCTTCGCCGGCGACGATCCCTGGCTCGCACTCGTGATCGTCTACGGGCTGACGATGGTCTTCACCGAGCTGATGTCGAACAATGCAGCCGCGGCGATGATGTTCCCGCTCGCGCTCGCGACCGCGGCGGCCCTGGGGGTATCGCACATGCCCTTCGTGTTCGCGATCATGATTGCGGCGTCCTGCGGTTTCGCGACGCCCATCGGCTACCAGACGAACCTGATGGTGTTCAGTCCGGGCGGATACCGGTTCAGTGATTTCGTGGTCTTTGGCGGCCTGCTGAATCTCGTGATCTGGGCGGTCGCGGTCACCGTCATCCCGCTGTTCTACTCGTTCTGAGCGGCGCGCTCGCGCGCGGCCGCGCGGAAGGCGAGCGGCCGCGAGATGTCGAAGTAGAGCGTGAAGGTCTCGTTGGTGTTCATCTTCTTCACTTCGTACACCTGGCAGGCACGCTGCTCACTGCAGTCCATTCCATATTCACCCTGCACCATGAAGCCGTTCATCACCAGGTAGAAATGCTGCTCGTCGATTGACAGCACCGGACAGGGCCTGTTCTCCGACAGGCCTTCGTCAGGCCCGCAGATCGACGCAAACAGGCCATCGACGACCGCATCGTGGAAAGCGGCCTTCTCCGCGTTGCCGACCTCGCGATACGCGCGCGCCGCGCCGAGGTGCGCGAACGGATTGAGGAAGTCGGCGGCGAGCCACTTTTCCAGCAGCGCCACCGCCGAGTCGAAGTGTCGCGCTTCCAGCGCATCCTGCACGGCCTTGCGACGCACCAGCGCGTCGGGCGAATTCGGCCGGTAGTCGGGCGCGGCGGCATGCGCATCACGCAGCGCCCGAAAGTCGACGCTCGCGTCGCCCCCGACGAGGCGGGCCTTCAGCGCCGCGTAGTCGACAGGCGCCGCATCCGTGGCCAGCACGGCGCCTGACACGAGCGCGCACGCGAGGGCGGCCAGCAGCCGGGCCCCCGTCGCACCGCGGCGGGCAGGCTTCATGGCGCGGCGTCGAGCTGGATGGTGCCCGACACCGTGACGCTCAGGGTCTGTTCACCCGCCTCGATCTGCGCGGGCGCGGCCTTCACGGCAGCCTCTGCCATCATCACCGCGCGGTAGGTAACCGGCATGCCCGGCTGTCCGCTGTCGGCGACATGCAGGCGGACCAGCCGGTAACCGGGGCGGCCGAGGGCCTGCGCAATCTGGCGTGCGCGAGCGTCAAACTGGGCGAGCGCACCCGTGGTCAACGCATCCTCGGCGGTCCGGCGCGCCTCGCGCGATACGGCATGGGTGATCGACTCCACCGCGAGCCGGGCCTGCAGGGAAGCGATCAGCTCGCCCACGGCCTTGGCGTCACGTCCCTCGATGCGCAGCGCCTGGCGCGCGCGCCAGCCGGTGACCGAGGTCGAGTCGTTCGCGTAGATCGGCCAGGTGCTGTACTGCAGGGTCTGGACCTTGATGCCGGGCGCCGGCTTGGCGATGCCCAGCGCCCAGGTCATCGCGTCATTGACGCGCCCTGCGACCTCGGCCTGGCGCTGCCCCTCGTGCTCGGTGTAGAGCACCGCGACGAGCAGGTCGTTGGCGACATCCTGCTCGGCGCTGGCGCTCAGCTCGACCTGGTCGTAGACGGGCTTCCCGCCCTCGTCCGCAAGGGCCGCTGGACCGGCGACGAACATGGCGAGCAACATGAAGCATTGGATTCGCATCTGATCAACTCCTCAGTCAAGTGCGTCGGCCGCGGCGCTGATCGCCTGCCAGGCGGCGCGGACATGTGATTCCTGCGTGGCGCCCTGCCCGATGCAGAAGCGCAGTACATGGCGGCCGTTCAATTCCGTGTGCGAGATGAACAGGCGGCCGCCGTCGTTGAGCGTGCGCTGCAACCGGCGATTCTGCTCGTCATCGCCACGATAGCGGAAACAGACCAGGTTCAGGCTGACCGGCGCCGCGAGTTCGAAACGCGGGTCGGCGGCCACCAGGCCCGCGAAGTCCGCGGCGAGCGCAAGGTGACGGCGCAACATCGCGCGCAGGCCGGACAGGCCGAAACGGCGCAGCACGAACCAGAGCTTGAGGGCACGGAACCTGCGGCCCAGCGGAATCTGCCAGTCGCGGTAATCGATCACGGCGCCCGCCGCCGATGCATCGTTGCCCAGATAGGCGGGGTTCACCGCGAGCGCGGCGACGAGGTCCGCCCGCTGCGCGACGTAGAAGCAGCTGCAGTCGAAGTTCGTCAGCAGCCACTTGTGCGGGTTGAAACAGTAACTGTCGGCATGTTCCAGGCCCGCGAAGAGCGCGCGGCACTCGGGCAGCAGGGCCGCACTGCCGGCCATCGCGGCATCGACGTGCAGCCACACCCCGGCGTCCCGGCAGAGCCGCCCGATTGCCGGCAAGGGATCACAGGCCAGCGAGGACGTGGTGCCGACGGTCGCGCAGACGAAAGCGGGCGTCAGGCCGCGGGCGCGGTCCGCGGCGATCTGGCGCGCCAGGTCGGCAGGGTCCAGCGCATGGCGCGCGTCGACCGCGACCTTGCGCAGGGCGCGGCGGCCGAGGCCCGCGATCATCATCGCCTTGTCGAGCGACGAGTGCGCCTGCGTCGACCCGTAGGCGACGAGCCCGCCGCGATAGCCCTCCTCGTTGCCGGCGCCGCCGGTCGCGCGTTCGCGCGCCGCAAGCAATGCGCACAGCAACGCGCTGGATGCCGAGTCCTGCAGGACGCCGCCGCCCGCGCCGGATGACAGGAAGCTCGTCGGCAGCGCACAGGCCGCCGCCAGCCAGTCGAGCATCAGGGTCTCGAGTTCCGTGCAGGCGGGGCTCGTCTGCCACAGCATGCCCTGCACGCCCAGCGCGGCCGACAGCAGTTCAGCCTCGATCGAAGGAGCGGAGCTGTTGGCGGGGAAGTAGGCGAAGAAATTGGGCGACTGCCAGTGCGTGAGGCCGGGCACGATCACGCGGTCGAGATCGCCGAGCACGGCATCGAAGTCCTCGCCCTCCTCCGGCGCCGCGACGGGCAACGCGGCGCGGACGGCGCCCGGGGCGGCGCGCGAGCGCACCGGCAGATCGGGCAGGCGCGCGTAATAGTCGGCAATCCATGCGCCGAGGCGGGCGAGTTCCTGCTGGAACTCGCCGGCATCGAACGGAACGGGCTGCCCGGGCTCGTTCATGGCTTCACGTGGAGAGCACCCGCCCCTCGGCTGGCGCCCCGGCGGAAGGCCGGCGTGGTGGTGCGGAATCAGAGATTCGCGAGCACGTTCTCCGCCGAGCTTACCTTGAACTCCATCGGGGCCTCGACAAACAGGTTCTTGACCACGCCGTTGTCGACGATGATTGCGAACCGCTGGCCGCGCGTGCCCATGCCAAAGCCGCTGGCATCGAGTTCGAGGCCCAGCGCCTTGGTGTAGGTCGCGTTGCCGTCGGCGAGCATCGTCACCTTGCCCTCGGCGCCGGCATGCTTGCCCCATGCGCCCATGACGAACGCGTCGTTGACCGCGAGGCAGGCGATGGTGTCGACACCCTTGGCCTTGATCGCATCCGCATGCTCGAGGAAACCGGGCAGGTGCTTCGCGGAGCAGGTCGGCGTGAAGGCGCCAGGCACCGAGAACAGCACGACCTTCTTGCCGTTGAACAGTTCGTCGCTGGAAATCGAACCCGGCCCCTTGTCGGTCATCACGCCGAACGAACCGCTGGGCATCTTGTCGCCTGTTTTGATGGTCATGTGGGCCTCCTTCGTTGATTGGTGAAATTCGAGCCAGCATTCTGCCACCGTGGGCCACGCCCGCACTAGCGAGCCGTGCGGGCGCGCAACCCTGCGACCAGCGCGGATTTCAGGCCGCGACGACGCCTTGCGGCGGGCCGACTGCGGTAAGATCCCGGGCATGAGCCGTTCCATCGCCCGCTTCGTCACCTCCCTCGTCAAGTCCACCGTGGCGCCGCTCAGCGCCCGTCAGCGCAAGCGGGTGATAGCGCGCGTGATCGACGCGCTGATGTCCGACGACCTCGCCGAAATCGACACCCGTCTCGGCAAGCTGCGCTTCCGGCAGTTGCGCAGCGCATTCACCGCGAGCGCGGTCGAACGTTTCCATACCGACGAGCCGGAAACGCTGGCGTGGATCGATGGTTTCGAGTCCGGCGCGGTATTCTGGGACATCGGCGCGAGCATCGGCGTGTATTCGCTGTACGCCGCATTGAAGCCCGGTGTGGAGGTGCTCGCATTCGAACCGAGCGGTTTCAATTTCGGCGTGCTGGTGGAGCATGTCGCGCTCAACGGCATGGGCGACCGGATCCAGCCCTTCTGCGTCGCCATCGGCCGCCAGCGCCAGGCGCTGGGGGCGCTGCACATGAGCCAGGCCAGCCCCGGTCACGGTGGCAACGCGCTCGACCGGCCAGAGAACCAGTACACGTCCTTCGACGCGGTATTTCGGCAGCGCGTCCTGGCCTTCTCGATAGACGGCTTCCGCGAGGCTTACGGCCTGCCGGCACCGACGCATATCAAGATCGACGTCGACGGCATCGAGGATGACATCATTGCCGGCGCAAGCGGCACGCTGCCCGCGGTGCAGTCGGTGTTGATCGAAGTCCAGGGCCGCATCGAGGGCGAACGCGCGCGTACGATGGAAACGACGCTCGCCGCAGCGGGGCTCGTCGAGGACAGCGCGGCGCGAGCCCTTGGCAGCGGCCGCAACCGCCTGTATCGGCGGCAGGCCTGACGCGTCGCGAAAGCAGGCAGAGGGCGGCGGCGAACGAGGGATTCGCCGCCGCGAGTTCACTGGCGCCTAGTTGCCCCCGCCGAACTGCTTGTACCAGCTGTTGTCGAGTTTCGAGGCGTCGATCGGGTCATACTTGACCTCTTCGTCGGCCGCCGGCGCTTCAAGCGCGGGCGCAGTCGTGGCGGGCGCCGCCGGCGCGGCAGCGGTGGTTTCCGCCGGAGCGGCCGCTGCAGGTGCCGCGGCTTCACTGCCCGCCGGCGCAGCCGTTTGTCCGCCCTGATCTCCGCAGGCGCCAAGCATCAACGCGAGCGCCAGCACAACCAGCTTGTTCGTCATGATGAGCCTCCTCCCCTGTCAGTGCATGAGGCCTGCACTATAACGCCCCGCCGCCGCCAGGCGCGAGCGGCCGGCACGCCGCGCTCAGGCCACGCGATCGCGCGGTGCCAGCCCGGCGAAGAAAGCCTGCAGATTCTCGACCACGCGCATGCCCATCGCGACGCGTGTCTCCCGCGTGGCGCTGCCGAGATGCGGCAGCAGCACCACGTTGTCGAGCGCCTTGAGCGCGGCGGGCACCTCGGGCTCACCCTCAAAGACGTCGAGCCCGGCGCCGGCGATACGCGCGTCGGCAAGCGCACTGGCGAGCGCCCGCTGGTCGACGACGTCGCCCCGCGCGGTGTTGATCAGGAAGGCCGTCGGTTGCATCAGGGCGAGCCGCCGGGCATCGATGAGATGCCTGGTCGCGGTGCCGCCCGGGCAATGCAGGGACACGAAATCGGCGCTGGCCAGCAGTTCTTCGAGACTTGCGCAGGGTGTCGCACCGAGAGCGGCACAGACGTCGCCAGCCGGCGGATGCGGGGTGCTGAAGATCACGCGCATACCGAAGCCGTGATGTGCCCTGCGGGCCAGCGCGCGCGCGATGCGACCGAAGCCGACGAGCCCGAGCGTCTTGCCCGTGACCCGGGTGCCGAGCAACTGCGTCGGGCACCAGCCGGACCAGCGTTCCGCGCGAATCAGCCGTTCACCCTCGCCGGCACGGCGCGCGACCATGAGCAGCAGGGTCATCGCGAGATCGGCGGTGCAGTCGGTCAGCACGCCGGGCGTGTTGGTGACGATGAGGCCGCGTCGCCGCGCAGCGTCGAGGTCGATATGGTTGAAACCGACACCGAAGTTGGCGAGCAGGCGCGCGCGCACGCCGTCGATGTCGAGGACCGACGCGTCGAGGCGGTCCGTGACGGTCGGGCACACGGCATCGGCGGTGCGCAGCGCCTCGCGCAACTCATCGCGATCGCATGGCCGGTCGGCGAGGTCGACGCGGAGGTCGAACAGCCCGCGCAAGGCGTCTTCCACGGGCGCTGGCCAGCGGCGGGTCAGCATCACGACGGGCTTGTTCATTGCGTCGGGGCCGGCGGCGCGCGGCTCAATCGCCGAGCGCGCGCGACAGGTCCGTGATCAGGTCGTTCGTGTCCTCGAGCCCGACCGACAGCCTCACCAGTCCGTCGCCGATGCCCATCTGCGCGCGCTGCTCGGCGCTCAGGCGGCCGTGCGTGGTCGTCGCCGGATGGGTCACGATGCTGCGCGTGTCGCCGAGATTCGCCGTGATCGAGAACAGGCGCAGGCTGTCGATCACGCGCCAGGCCACGGCCTGCCCGCCAATCGCATCGAAGGACACGAGCCCGCCATAAGCGGACTGCTGCAGCGTGGCGAGCGCATGCTGTGGATGGCTGGCTAGTCCCGGGTAGTACACGCGACCGACGCGCGGATGCTGCTCGAGGAAACGGGCGATTTCCAGCGCGCTCGCGCTGTGCGCGTTCATGCGCAGCGGCAGGGTTTCGAGTCCCTTCAGGAACACCCACGCGTTGAACGGGCTCATCGATGGGCCGGCGGTGCGCAGGAACGGAAACAGCTTCTGCTGTACGAGTTCGGCCGGCGCGACAATGGCGCCGCCGACGCAGCGGCCCTGGCCATCGAGGAACTTCGTCGCCGAGTGGATCACGATCTGCGCGCCCAATGCCAGCGGACGCTGCAGCGCCGGCGTGCAGAAGCAGTTGTCGACGACGAACCACGCGCCGCATTCGCGGGCGAGCGCCGACAGCGCGGCGATGTCGGAGATTTCGGTCAGCGGATTCGACGGGGTTTCGAGGAACATCATGCGCGTGTTCGGCCGCACGGCGGCGCGCCACGCATCGATGGCGGTCGGATCGACGAAACTCGTCTCGATACCGAATTTCTCGAGCAGCGTGAACAGGCTGACGGTCGTGCCGAACACGCTCCGCGAACACACCACGTGGTCGCCGGCGGCGAGCAGGGCCAGCACCGTGGTCAGGATAGCGCTCATGCCAGACGCGGTCGCGACACAGGCTTCTCCCCCTTCGAGAGCCGCAAGACGCGCCTCGAAGGCCCGCACCGTCGGGTTGGTGAAACGCGAGTAGACGTTGCCCGGCTCGGTGCCCGCGAAGCGCGCCGCGGCTTGCGCCGCGTTCTCGAAACAGAAACTGGAGGTCGCGTGGATTGGCGGGCTGTTCTCGAGCTCGTTGCCGGGCTCGACCCCCGCGCGGCAGGCCAGGGTGGCCAGCGCGTAGGCGGCCTCCGGGTCGAAATTCATGATGCAGCTCCTGAACGCAGTGGGCCTTGGCCGGCATGACGGGATGCGAATCAGCGCGGGCGGGAGCAGGAGCCGGGGACGAGAACGTCGCTTTAGCAGTGCTTTTATTGCGCCCGCAAGCTGAGGTCAAATCGGCGCATGACAGTCGGGCAAACCATAGTGGCGGCCCGGATCGTTGTCAAACGGACGCCAGCCTACCCGGCGTCGGCCGCCACGCCGGCCGACGTGTAGAGATCCTGCAGCGAATTGCTGGCGGCGGCGCGCTTCGCCTTCGCCTCGTCGGAGCGCATCGACTCGACGTGGTTGAGGTAGCCCTCGCTGACGTCGCCCGTCACGTATTCGCCGTTGAAGCACGAGAGGTCGAAGCCCTGGATCGCCGGATTGCCCTTGCGGGCCGCCTCGACCAGGTCGTCGAGTTCCTGGTAAATCAGGCGGTCTGCCCCCAGCAGGCGGCAGACGTCGTCCACCGAGCGGCCGTGCGCGATGAGTTCCTCGCCGGTCGGCATGTCGATGCCGTACACGTTCGGGTAGGCGACCGGCGGCGCGGCCGACGCGAAGTACACGCGTCGCGCGCCGCATTCGCGCGCCATCTGGATGATCTGCATGGACGTCGTGCCGCGCACGATGGAATCGTCGACGAGTAGCACGTTCTTGCCTTCGAACTCCAGATCGATCGCGTTCAGCTTCTGGCGCACCGAGCGCTTGCGCAGGGCCTGGCCGGGCATGATGAACGTGCGCGGGATGTAGCGGTTCTTGATGAATCCCTCGCGATAGGCGACGCCCAGCGCATGCGCAAGCTCCAGCGCCGCGGTGCGCGAGGTGTCCGGGATCGGGATCACCACGTCGATGTCGTGGTCCGGCCACTCGCGCCCGATCTTGCGCGCCAGCGCCTCGCCCATCCGCATGCGCGCCTTGTGCACGGAGATGCCGTCGATGATCGAGTCCGGCCGCGCCAGATAGACATGCTCGAAGATGCACGGCGACAGGCGGGGCTCGTCGGCGCACTGGCGGGTGTGGACCTCGCCTTCCTTGCTGATGAAGACGGCCTCGCCGGGGGCGATGTCACGCAGCAGCTTGAAGCCCAGCACGTCGATCGCGACGGACTCGGACGCGATGACGTACTCCGTGCCGTGCTCCGTGTCGCGGCTGCCGAACACGACGGGCCGGATGCCGTAGGGGTCGCGGAAGCCGATGATGCCGACGCCGGTGATCATCGCGATCGCCGCGTAACCACCGCGGCAGCGTTTGTGGAGCTGTCCTATCGCGCGGAAGATGTCCTCGGGACCGATGCGGGTCTTGCCGTAGGTCTGCAGTTCGTGGGCGAACACGTTCAGCAGGACTTCGGAGTCCGAATCGGTGTTGATGTGCCGCAGGCCATCGTGGAAGAGTTCGCGCTTCAGGCGGTCGGAATTGGTCAGGTTGCCGTTGTGGGCGAGCGCGATGCCATAGGGGGAATTGACGTAGAAGGGCTGGGCCTCCGCGGTCGAACTCGCGCCGGCCGTCGGGTAGCGCACGTGGCCGATGCCCATGCGGCCCTTGAGGTTCAGCATGTGCCGCGTATGGAAGACGTCGCGCACCAGGCCATCGGACTTGCGCAGGTACACGCGTCCGTCTTCGTAGGTCGCGATGCCCGCGGCGTCCTGCCCGCGGTGCTGCAGCACCGTCAGCCCGTCATACAGCGACTGGTTGACCGTACTCCTGCCGACGATGCCGATAATTCCACACATGCCCGATTGCCTCAGGATTGAGAAGCGCTCGCCCCGCCCGCCGGTGGCACGCGTTCATGGTTGAACTCGTAGTCGAACTCGTCGCGATGTTCCGCGGGCAACCATTCGATTGCCCACTTCGCCGCCGGCACGAGCCGCGGCAGGAATACCGATTGCCGCCACCAGGGATCGCCCGGCAGCGGGGTCAGTCCCGCGAAAATCACGAGGATGACGATTATCGCAAGTCCGCGCGCAATCCCAAACAACATTCCGAGGATTTTGTCGGTTCCGCCCAGGCCGGTGGTGGTGATCAGCTTGCCAATCAGGAAATTGACGATGCCGAACGCGAACAGCACGGCCACCAGCAGCAGGATGAAGGCGATCGCCACGAGCACCGATGGCGGCAGATCCAGCGTGCCGGCCAGCGACGGCGCCAGAGTGCCCGAATGCCGGAAGGCGGCCCAGCAGGCCACGCCCCACCCGATCAGCGACAGCACCTCCCGCACCAGTCCCCTGAACAGGCTGATCAGCGCGGACAGCCCCACGACACCGAGGATGAAGAGGTCGACCCAGCTGCTCATGCCGCCCATCCATCCGCGCTCAGGGGCGCGCCAGCCACCACGGGCTCACGGGTGTCGCACCAGCATGCCGCGGATGGCCTGGCTGTCCTCGAGTTGCTTGCGCAGGCGCTCTGCGGCCGCACGCCCGGCCACCGGCCCCGCACGCACGCGGTACGAGGTCTTGCCACCCTCGTCCAGCGGGAGGATGAAGCCCTTCACACCGCCCGCAGCCATCCGGCGCAGCAGGCCCTCGGCATTCTCGCGGCTGGCGAAACTGCCGAGCTGGACGGTCCACTGCTCGGCGGTCGCGGACAATGGCGCCGGTTCAGCGGCGGGTGGCGGCGGCGCAGCGGCTGATGGTGCGTCCACGACCGCTGGCGGCGTGGGCACGGACGGTGGCGCGTCGACGGCCGACCCCGACACGATGTCGGCCGGCAGGGCTGCCGCGTCACCCGGCCGTGCGGCGGCCTGCTCCGCAGTGACGGCCAGTTGGTCGGTTCCGGCCGTGATGCCGGCGTCGATTTCATGCTGCACCTCGTCCGGGAGCGCAGGCACGACCTGCTCGAACTGGTCCGGTGGCATCGGCGCCATGTCGCGGCGGGGCCGGCTGGTCTCGCGGTAGCCGCCATCGAGCAGCACGGGGACCACCAGCACGGCCAGGGACACCAGGACCGCGGCGCCGATCAGACGCTGTTTCAGCTGCGGATCCATCGCTCAGGCTCCCCGGGATGTCGCATCGGGCGCGACCTGCCGCAGCACTTCGCCGACGGTGATGAACGAGCCGATGGCGATGATGCGATCGCCCGGCCGCGCGTTGTTCGCCGCTGCCCGGTAGGCCGACTCCACCGACGCGTGACAGGCGGCGGGCGCGCGGCGTGGCAGGCGGCGCCAGGTCGCATACAGTTCCTCGGCGCTAGCGGCCTTGGCCGCGTTGACGGTCGCGAAGTACCAGTGGTCGGCCACCTGCGCCAGCGAGGTCATCGCGCTCAGTCGATCCTTGGTGCCGAGCATGCCGAGGACGACGTGGGTGCTGGGCGCCGCCGGCAGGCTCTTCAGTGTTGCCACGAAGTGCTCGACCGCCTGCGCGTTGTGTGCGACATCGAGCACGATTTCCACCGGCCCGCTGACGCGCTGGAAGCGCCCGTGCAGCACGGTGTGGCGCAGGGCATCGGCGATCCCCGCGGCCGATACGGGGTGACGCGACTGCAGGGCGTCGACGGCCTTCAGCACACCTGACGCGTTGCGCAGCTGGTAGCTGCCTGACAACGACGGCTGCGGCAGCCCCTCGAGCACGGTATCTCCGGACCACCACGTCCAGGTATCGCCCTTGTCGGCGAAGTGGAAGGACCGGCCCAGCAGTTCGAGCCGGGCGCCGAGGGTCTCGGCGCTCTCGATCAGCGTTGCCGGCGCCGCCGGGTCGGAACATACGGCCGGGCGGCCGGCGCGCATGATGCCGGCCTTCTCGCGCGCAATCGCCTCGCGCGTCGTTCCCAGCCACTCGATGTGGTCGATGTCGAGTGTCGCAATCACCGCGACGTCCGCGTCGACAATGTTGACCGCGTCCAGACGTCCACCCATGCCGACCTCGAGGATCGCGATGTCCGGGGATTCATCCTGGAAAATCGCCAGGGCAGCCAGCGTGCCGAATTCGAAGAAGGTCAGCGGAATGTCGCCGCGCGCCAGTTCGACCCGCGCGAACGCGGCGCAGATGCGGGCATCGTCGGCGCACTCGCCGTCGACCTTGATGCGTTCGTTGTAACGCAGCAGGTGCGGCGAGGTGTAGGTCGCGACCCGATACCCGGCCGCGCGGTAGATCGCGTCCAGCATGGCGACCGTGGAGCCCTTGCCGTTGGTGCCGGCAACGACGACCGCGGTGTACGCGACCGGGAGCAGCCGCATGCGCTCCGCAACCGTGCGGCAGCGTTCGAGTCCGAGTTCTATGTCCTTCGGGTGCAGCGATTCCTGCCATGCGAGCCAGTCCGCGAGCGCGCGGGCTGGCGGCTGCCCCGCAGGCCCGGATGCGGCGTCGGGCGTGTGGATGGGCGTGGTCACACCGCGCCCGCGTCAGCCGGCTTCGCCGACAGGGCTTTCGGGCGGCGGCGAAGCGTGAGTCAGGATGCTCAGGATGCGGGCCAGCCGCGCGCGCAGTTCGCGGCGATCTGAAATCAGGTCGATCGCGCCGTGCGCAAGCAGGAACTCGCTGCGCTGGAAGCCCTCGGGCAGCACCTGGCGTACGGTCTGCTCGATCACCCGCGGGCCGGCGAAGCCAATCAGCGCGTTTGGCTCGGCGACGATGGCGTCGCCGAGCATCGCGATGCTCGCCGACACGCCACCGGTCGTCGGATCGGTCAGCACCGGAATGTAGGGCAGGCGATGCGCGCGAAGTTCGGCCAGCGCCGCGCTCGTCTTGGCCATCTGCATCAGCGACGTCAGCGCTTCCTGCATGCGCGCGCCGCCGCTCGAGCAGAAACAGACGACGGGCGTGCGATCCTCGATGGCGCGCCGCACGCCGCGCACGAAGCGCTCGCCGACCACCGAGCCCATCGAGCCGCCGAGGAAGGAGAACTCGAAGGCGCTCGCGACGATCGGCATGCCGAACAACGAGCCGCGCATCACGACCATCGCATCGCTTTCCCCGGTCTCCTTCTGCGCCGCGCTCAGGCGATCACGATAACGCTTGGTGTCCTTGAATTTCAGGAAGTCGACCGGCGCGACGCTGCCGCCGATCTCGACTCCCGAGCCCTCGTCGAGGAACTGGGCGAGCCGCTTCCGCGCCCCGATGCGCATGTGATAACCGCACTTCACGCAAACGTCGAGATTGCGGTCGAGCTCGGCGCGGTACAACACCGCCTTGCACGACGGGCAGCTCGTCCACACACCTTCGGGTATGGATTTCTTCGGAGATCCCTCGGTCCTGATGCGCGAGGGCAGGAGTTTCTTGAGCCAGTCCACGTCGCTATTTCACCCGGTAGGAGCGTTCAGGCCGCGGCGCGGCCCGCGTCCATCGCGGTCCGCAGGCTGCGCACATAGTGCTCGAGTTGGTCGGCAGCCGCGGCGGGTGTCGCGGCCTGTTCGATGATTTCCACCAGCGCGCTGCCGACGATGACGGCATCCGACACCGCGCCGACCGTGGCGGCCGTGGCCGGCGTCTTGACGCCGAAGCCGACGCCGACCGGGAGCCTGATCAGCGATTTCAGGTGCCCGATGCGCGCACGGACTTCGTCCGGGTCGAGCGCTTTGTCGCCGGTCACGCCCTTGACGGACACGTAGTAGACGAAGCCGGTCGCGTAGCGGCAGACGGCCGCGATGCGCTGCTCCGACGAGGTCGGTGCGAGCAGGAAAATCTGGTCGAGGCCGCCAGCGGCCATGAGGCGATGGAATTCGTCGGCCTCCTCGGGCGGCAGGTCGACCGCGAGTATGCCATCGACGCCGACCGCCGCCGCGCGGCGCGCGAACTCCGCGTAGCCCATGCGTTCGAGCGGATTGAGGTAGCCCATCAGGACCAGCGGCGTGGTCTGGTCGTCTTCGCGGAACTTCGCCGCAATCTCGAGCACCTTGCGCAGGTTCATGCCGCTGGCGAGCGCGCGTTCGCTCGCGCGCTGGATGATTGGGCCGTCGGCCATCGGATCCGAAAAGGGCACGCCGAGTTCGATGACGTCTGCGCCGCCGCGAACGAGCGCGTGCATGATGGGCACCGTCGCCTCCGGCGCGGGATCACCGGCGGTGACGAAGGTGACGAGCCCGCTGCGACCCGCGCTCGCGAGCGCGGCAAAACGACTGCTGATTCTCGAAGTCATGGTTGGCTGCACTTGTTCCGGTTGAGGGTGGCGCCGCGCCGCATCCCGCGACACGCAGGGGCGCGCGTCAGCGTGTCAGAGCGTGATCCCATCGCGGGCCGCGACGGTGGGGATGTCCTTGTCGCCTCGTCCGGACAGGTTGACGACGAGGATGCTGTCCTTGGACATCGTCGGCGCAATCTTCGTGACGTAGGCGAGCGCGTGGCTCGATTCGAGCGCCGGGATGATGCCCTCCATGCGGGTCAGCGTGTGAAAGGCGGTCAGTGCCTCGTCATCGGTGATCGCGACGTATTCGGCGCGCCCGGAGTCCTTGAGCCACGCGTGCTCCGGACCGACGCCCGGATAGTCGAGACCGGCCGAAATCGAGTGGGTCTCGATGATCTGGCCGTCCTCGTCCTGCATCAGGTAGGTGCGGTTGCCGTGTAGCACACCGGGCACGCCGGCGGAGAGTGGCGCCGAGTGACGGCCGGTGGCGACCCCATCGCCGCCGGCCTCGACGCCGATCAGGCGCACGCCCTTGTCCTCGAGGAACGGGTAGAAGATGCCCATCGCATTGGAACCACCACCGACGCAGGCGATCACGGCATCCGGCAGGCGACCGGCCTGTTCGAGGCACTGCGCGCGCGCTTCGCGACCGATCACCGCCTGGAAGTCGCGCACCATCGCCGGGTAGGGGTGGGGGCCGGCGACCGTGCCGATGATGTAGAAGGTGCTGTCGACGTTGCTCACCCAGTCGCGCAGCGCTTCGTTCAGCGCATCCTTGAGGGTCTTCGAGCCGGAGGTCACCGGCACGACCTCGGCGCCCAGCAGCTTCATGCGGAACACATTGACGGACTGGCGCTGGATATCGCTCGCCCCCATGTAGACGCGGCATTCCATGCCGAAACGCGCCGCCACCGTCGCGCTGGCGACGCCGTGCTGGCCGGCGCCGGTTTCGGCGATCACTCGCTTCTTGCCCATGCGGCGCGCGAGCAGGCCCTGCCCGATGGTGTTGTTGATCTTGTGCGCGCCCGTGTGATTGAGGTCTTCGCGCTTCAGGAAGATCTGGGCGCCGCCCAGCGTGCGCGACCAGCGCTCGGCGTGATACAGCGGCGACGGGCGTCCG
This sequence comes from Hydrogenophaga intermedia, assembly GCA_943370145.1. Taxonomy (GTDB): domain Bacteria; phylum Pseudomonadota; class Gammaproteobacteria. Next base: position 51,576 of record CALRPY020000030.1, read on the forward strand.
ACGTAATAGTGCAGGTCGCGTTCGAACTCGGCGACGAAGTCCGGGTCCGCGAGCGCCTCGCGATAGGCGGCCTCGAGTTCCGCGAGGGGCGCCATCAAGGTTTCGGCGACGAACTTGCCGCCGTACGGCCCGAAATGCCCGCTCGCATCGGGCAAGGCTCCCGGGTGTAGTGGGGTGGAGAATCCAGTCTGGTTAATCGCGTTCAACTGCGTGCACCTCGGCGACGAACGCCTGCATTTTGTCGTAATCCTTGATGCCCTTTGCGGACTCTATGCCGCCACTGACGTCGACGGCATAGGGCTGCACCGCGCGTATCGCCCGTGCGACGTTGCCGGCGTCCAGGCCACCTGCGAGCACGACGGGCTTGTCGCGCTGCGCCGGGATCAGCGTCCAGTCGAACGCCTGCCCAGTGCCGCCGATCAGCTGCGGGTGGTAGGAATCCAGCAGCAGCGCGCGTGCCCCTGCGTAGGCTTGCGCGGCATCGCGCAGCGTCGTTCCGGTTTCGAGACGTATGGCCTTCAGGTAAGGGCCACCATACGCCCGACAGTAATCCGCGGGCTCCTCGCCGTGAAACTGCACGGCATCCAGCATTACGCTCGCGGCGACTGCGCGGACTTCCGCCAGCGGCGCATCGACGAACAGCCCGACAGCGCTGACGAAGGGCGGCAGCCGTCCCACGATGGCGCGCGCGGCTTCCGGCGCGATGTAGCGCGGACTCGGCGCATAGAACACGAAGCCCAGCGCGTCCGCGCCCAGTTCGACCGCGGCGAGCGCATCGGATTCGCGAGTAATGCCGCAGAACTTGATGCGCGTTCGCTTTGTCATCGATCAATAGTCGCGCCGGGGGTTCCGAAACTGCCACGGCTGCGGCAGAGCGGCATTATCCAACTTTAGGCGGGTGAAAGGTATAGAGCAGCGCGCTCAGCCAGGGCTGAACGGAAACTCGGGTGGCGTGGACGGCAGGCCGAAGCGCAGCGGATAGCGGGCCGCGAGGAAATACAGGCCCCCCGGCGCGGCGGTGACGCCGCCCAGGCGGCGGTCGCGGCCCTCCAGCACCTCGCTCGCCCATGCCGGCTCGCGGGCGCCCGCCCCGATTTCCATCAGCACGCCGGCGATGTTGCGGACCATGTGCTGCAGGAAGGCGTTCGCTTCTATCGTAAGGATCACGTGATCGTGGCGGCGCTCGAGTTCGAGGCGCAGGAGTCGTCGCACCGGGTGCCGCGCCTGGCACCCCGCGGCGCGGAAGGCCGAGAAATCGTGCTCGCCAAGCAGCCGGGACGCGGCGTCGTTCATGCGCGGGACGTCGAGCGGCCGGTAATGCCAGCACACACGGTCATGCCACAGGCCCGGGCGGGTCGGCCGGTTCGCGATCACGTAGGCGTAAGCCCTGCTTTCCGCGGAGAAGCGGGCATGGAAGTCGTCACTGACCGGATGCGCCCAGCGCACCGCGATGTCACGTGGCAGGTGACTGTTGGTGCCCAGCGACCACGCGCGGGCATCGCGCTCGGCCCCGGTATCGAAGTGGACGACCTGGCAGCAGGCGTGAACCCCGGCGTCGGTGCGTCCGGCGCACTGTACGCTGATCGGTTCATCAGCAATGCGGGACAGCGCGTCATCCACGGCAGCCTGGACTGCGCGGCCGCTGGCCTGGGTCTGCCAGCCGCAGTAGGCGGAACCGTCGTACTCGATGCCGAGGGCGATCCTCATGCTGGACTTGCGGGGTCGACGACCGGCGCGCGACCGCCA
>CALRPY020000031.1:0-51520 GCA_943370145.1 Hydrogenophaga intermedia
TCCTCGACCTCTACGTCTGCCTGCGGCCCGTGCGCTGGTTCAAGGGCGTGCCCTCGCCGGTCAAGCACCCCGAACAGGTCGACATGGTGATCTTCCGCGAGAACACCGAGGACATCTACGCCGGCCTCGAATTCGAGCAGGGCTCCGCGGACCAGCAGCGCTTCATGAAGCTGTTCGAGGAGAACTTCCCGGACCAGTTCAAGAAAATCCGCTTCCCTTCCTCCAGCGGTATCGGTATCAAGCCCGTGTCCCAGGAAGGCACCGCCCGCCTCGTCCGCGCCGCGATCAAGTACGCGCTGGCCAACGGCCGCAAGAGCGTGACCTTCGTGCACAAGGGCAACATCATGAAGTTCACCGAGGGCGCGTTCCGCAACTGGGGCTATGAAGTCGCGGAAAACGAGTTCGGTGACAGGACCTACACCTGGAACCAGTGGGAGAAGACGGTGGCGGCGCAGGGCTCCAAGGCGGCCAACGCCGAGCAGGACGCCGCGTTGGCGGCCGGCAAGCTCCTCATCAAGGATTCGATTGCCGACATCACGCTGCAGCAGGTGCTCACGCGCCCGACCGAATTCGACGTCATCGCCACGCTGAACCTGAACGGTGACTACCTGTCCGACGCGCTGGCCGCGCAGGTCGGCGGCATCGGCATCGCGCCGGGCGGGAACATCAACTATGACACCGGCCACGCGATTTTCGAGGCCACCCACGGCACGGCGCCGAAGTACGCGAACCAGGACAAGGTCAATCCGGGTTCGGTGCTGCTGTCCGGCGAGATGATGTTCCGCTACATGGGCTGGACCGAAGCTGCGGACATGATCATCAACGCGGTCGACAGGACGATTGGCGACAAGATCGTGACCTACGACTTCGCGCGCATGATGGACGGCGCCCGTGAGGTCAAGTGCAGCGAGTTCGCCACCGCACTGATCGAACGTCTCTGAGACGGGCCTCCCCGACGTGACGGACGCCACGCGGCGCGATCTGCTCTTCGAAGCCGCGAAGAGCGTCCGCGAGGCGTTCGTCAAGTACAACGACAACTTCGGGCGGATTACCCGTCGCGCGAAGCAGCGCTTCGAGGCCCGCGACTGGCGGGGCGCGGAGCGCGACTTCGTGGAGCGCCTGGAGCTCTACACCAAGTCGGTCGAGCGCACGGTCAGTGCGCTCGAACGCCTGCTGGGGCCTGCGGAAACCACCCGGGAACTGTGGCCGGCGCTCAAGCAGACCTTTGGCGCCCGCGTCGACGGCGTACCGGACGGCGCGTTCTCCAAGACCTTCTTCAACTCGATCAGCCGGCGGATCTTCCACACCGTCGGCACCGACCCGGGCACCGAGTTCCTCGACGTCCGCTTCAATATCCGCGATGCGCAGCGCCACGCCGTCGAGTGCCGCAGCTACCTGAACTGGGGCGCGCTGCGCGATGTCATCGAACAGCTGCTCACCGATTGCGAATTCACGCTGCCGTACACGGACCTCGAGCGCGACATCTCGCGGGTCCACGACGCAATCGAGCGCGCCGCCGGCGCGGGTGGCAACGCCGAGGACGAGGTGCTGCGGCTCGATTTCCTGCCCGCGGTGTTCTACCAGTCGAGTCGGGCCTATCTCATCGGCAAGGTCTTCTGGACGACGCGCGAGGCGCCGCTGGTCGTCGCGCTGCGCCACGACGACGCCGGCATCGCCATCGACGAGATCATGATGTCGGACGACGACATCAGCATCCTGTTCGGCTTCACGCGATCTTACTTCTTCGTCGATCTGGAGCCGGTCGAAGGCGCCGTCTATTTCATCAACTCGATCCTGCCGCACAAGCCGATCGACGAGCTGTACACCGTGCTCGGCCGCGTGCGCCAGGGCAAGACCGAACGCTACCGGCAGTTCTCCAACCACCTGGCGACCTGCCACGACCGCTTCGTGCACGCGCCCGGCGACAAGGGCCTCGTGATGATCTGTTTCACGCTGCCCTCCTACGATCTCGTGTTCAAGGTCATCCGCGATCGCTTCGGTTTTCCGAAGAACACGAGCCGCCACGAGGTCATGGACAAATACCAGTTCGTGTTCCGCCACGACCGCGCCGGCCGGCTGATCGACACTCAGGAATTCACGGACATCGAATTTCCGCTCGCGAAGTTCGACGACCCGATGCTCGATGAGTTGCTGTCGGAAGCGGCCGAGAGCACGCGCATCGATGGCGACCAGCTCGTCATCCGCCATCTGTACGTCGAGCGGCGGCTGCGCCCGCTGAACCTCTACCTCCGCGAGGTGGAACGCCCGGCGGCCGAGGCGGCGGTGGTCGATTACGGGCAGGCGCTGCGCGATCTCGCCCTGGCGAACATCTTTCCCGGCGACCTGCTGATCAAGAACTTCGGCGTGACCCGGCACGGCCGCTGCATCTTCTATGACTACGACGAGCTGTGCCTCGTGACGGACTGCAACTTCCGCGAAGTGCCGGAGTCGCCATTCGAGGAGGACGAGATGCGGCCGCGCCCCTGGTTCCACGTCAACGCGAACGACGTGTTCCCCGAAGAATTCCTCCGCTTCCTGGCGCTCGACGAGGGGCTGCGCCAGGTATTCCTGTCGCGCCACGCCGAGCTCCTGACCGTGGAGTTCTGGCGCGGCGTGCAGCAGCAGCACATCGCGGCGCAGGGCAACGAGCGCCGCATCTCCCCGCACGCGGTGCCTCGCCCCCGCGCCCGCCCGGCCTTCAGCTGATCTGCCTCAAGCGAACGTCGCGTCCCGGGTGACAAACCCGGAGGCGGCGTTTAAGATGCCAAGTAGGAATAATTCGCATTCAGGCGACACCCCGAGTCGCCGGGAAACCAAGGTACACGTGCTGCGCGAAAAGATAGCGAACCCGACGCCACTGGCCGGCCTGGGGCATGGGGTACGGGCCCAGGTGGTCGACATCGACAGCGCCACGCCGCAACTGATCGCGCGGCTCGCGGCCCGGGGCCTGATGCCCGGCGCCTCGCTCGAGATACTGCGTGGCGGCGATCCGATGCTGGTGATGATCGAGGACAGCCGCTGGGCCCTGACCCGCGAAGACGCCACGCACATCCTCGTCAGCCCGACGCACCTGCCACTGCGCTCCCGTCTGCGCGCGCTGTTCGCCTGATGGCCGTCACCCTCGCCAGCATGGCCCCGGGCCAACGGGGCATCGTCACCGGCTACGCGCAGGACGACGCCTTCACCCAGCGGCTCATGCAGCTGGGTCTCATCGAGGGCAGCGAGGTTGAGGTCGTGCGCTGCGCGCCGACCGGCGACCCCATTGAAGTCCGCGTGATGGGTTATGCGCTGTCCCTGCGCAGGAGCGAGGCCGCCCTGATCGAGATCGACGAGGTCCGCTGACGCCATGGCAGCCTCTCCAGTCAAGCGACCGGTCCTCGTCACGATTGGCAATCCCAATACCGGCAAGAGCACGCTGTTCAATGCGCTGACGGGCCTGAAGCAGCGCGTCGGCAACTTTCCCGGCGTGACGGTCGAGCACGTCGTCGGCAGGCTGGCGCTGTCCTGCGGGGAGGTCGATGTCGTCGACCTTCCCGGCACCTATTCGCTGAGCGCGCAGTCCCCGGACGAGATGGTCACCGTCGACGTCCTGCTCGGCCGGGTCGCGGAAGTCGGCCGGCCCGACGCCGTGCTGCTGATCGTCGACGCCACGAACCTGCGGCGGAATCTGTTCCTGGCGAGCCAGGTGCTGGAGATCGGCCTGCCGGTCGTGATTGCGCTCAACATGACCGACCTCTGCGAGACGCAGGGCGTGCGCCTCGACCTGGCGCGGCTCGGGGCCGCGCTCGGCGTGCCGGTCGTGCCGATCGCCGCGGCCCAGGGCACCGGGCTCGATGCGCTGCGCGCCGAACTCGCGCGCGCGGTGGAGGGCAAGGGCCAAGTCAGCCCGCTCCGCGTCAACGCCGCGTTGCGCACCGCCGCGACGGAACTCGCGACGGAACTTGCGGCGCGCGGCGTACTGGCCGCGCCACCCGAGATCGAGCGCGCGCTGGTCGACGAACAGGGCTATGCCGAACGCCGACTGATCGAACGCGCTGGTGAGGAATTGACCGGCCGCCTGACGGCGGTGCGACAGGCCCTGACGCAGGGCCGCAGCCTCGCGACGATCGAAGCACGCGATCGCTACGGCTGGATAAACGGCGTGGTATCCGCCGTCGAGCAGCGCGAGGCGCGCGAGCCCGGCTGGCGCGAGACCCTGGACCGCTACCTGAATCACCCGGTCTACGGTTCCATCGCGTTCCTGCTGTCGATGGCGCTCGTCTTCCAGTCCGTGTTCGCGTGGGCCACGCCGATGATGGACCTGATCGACACCGGCGCCGGCGCGCTGGGCGACCAGATCCGCGCGGCGATGCCGGACAGCCTGCTCCGCAGTTTCATCATCGACGGCGTGATTGCCGGTGTCGGCAGCGTGGTGGTCTTCCTGCCGCAGATCGTGCTGCTGTTCGCCTTCATCATCGTGCTCGAGGACTCGGGCTACATGTCACGCGCGGCCTTCGTCGTCGATCGCCTGATGCGCTGGTGCGGCCTTTCCGGCCAGTCCTTCATCCCGATGCTGTCGAGCTTTGCGTGCGCGGTGCCCGGCATCATGGGCACGCGGGTCATCGGCAATCCCCGCGACCGGCTCGCGACCATCCTCGCGGCGCCATTCATGACCTGCTCCGCGCGGCTGCCGGTGTACGCTTTGCTGATCGCCGCCTTCGTGCCGCAGAAGACCTGGCTCGGCGGGCTCCTGAACCTGCAGGGACTGGTCCTGCTCGCCTTCTACCTGCTCGGCATGGTCGGCGCGGTGTTCACCGCCTTCCTCGTCAACCGCATCGCCTTCCGCGGGCCACGCAGCCGCTTCCTGCTGGAAATGCCGCCGTACCGCATGCCGCAACTGCGCTCGGTCGCGGTCAAGCTGCTGGCGCGCGTGCGCATCTTCATGAAGCGCGCCGGTACGATCATCTTCGCCGTGGCGCTCGTGATCTGGAGCCTCGCGTCGTTTCCACGCGTCGGGGGCGACAATGGCCAGCCGGCGGCCGCGCCGGCGATCGCGGACAGCTATCTCGGGCGGATGAGCCGGACGGTGTCGCCGGTGTTCGAGCCGCTCGGCTGGGACTGGAAGGTCACTGCGGCGGTCATCGCCTCCTTCCCCGCGCGCGAGGTCGTGATTGCCGTGCTCGGCACGCTGTACGCGGTCGAGGATGCCGACGCCGGCGGCGAACAGCGCCTGGTGGATCGGATCAAGGCGGCCAAGCGCGTCGACGGCAGTCCCGTTTACACGCTTCCGATGGCGCTCGGCCTGATGGTGTTCTACGCATTGTGCCTGCAGTGCGTTTCGACGCTGGCGGTCATCAAGCGTGAGACCAACAGCTGGCGCTGGCCGGTGACGGCATGGCTGTACATGACGACGCTGGGCTATCTGGGGGCGTTCGCCTGCTTCCGCTTTGGCACCGCGCTGAGCGGCTGACAGGGCGGCCGGAAACCCGGGTCGCGGCGCTCACCCCACGGCCCGCCGCGGGCCCTATACTAGGCGGCCCCGTCCGCACACTCTGGAGTACGCACAAGATGTTCGAGGTCACTGACGACGCCCGCATCGTCGGCTACCGTCCGTTGATTCCGCCGGCAATCCTCACCGAGGAACTGCCACTCACCGAGGCGGCGTCCCACGTCGTCGCCCAGGGCCGCCAGCAGGCCGGGCGCATCATCACGGGCAACGACGACCGCCTGCTCGTCGTGGTCGGCCCTTGTTCGATCCACGATCCGAAGGCCGCGCTCGACTACGCCGACCGCCTCAAGCCCGTCGCCGACCGCCTGCGCGACGATCTGCTCATCGTCATGCGCGTCTATTTCGAGAAGCCGCGCACCACCATCGGGTGGAAGGGGCTGATCAACGACCCGCACCTAGACGGCAGCTTCGACATCAACAACGGCCTGCGCATGGCGCGCGGCCTGCTGCTGGAACTGGCGAAGCGCGGGCTGCCGGCAGGCACTGAATTCCTCGACGTGATAACGCCCCAGTTCATCGCCGATCTCATCGCCTGGGGCGCCATCGGCGCGCGCACGACCGAAAGCCAGGTCCATCGCGAACTCGCCTCCGGTCTCTCGATGCCGGTGGGCTTCAAGAACGGCACCGACGGCAGCATCCAGATCGCCGTCGATGCGATCGGCGCCGTGCGCCACCCGCATCACTTCCTGTCGGTGACCAAACAGGGGATCTCGGCCATCGTCACGACCAAGGGCAACGATCTCTGCCACGTGATCCTGCGCGGTTCCAATACCGGCCCGAACCATGACGCGGCATCCATCGAGAAGTGCGCGGAAGTGCTGCGCAAGGCCGGCCTGCCCACGCGCCTGATGATCGACTGCAGCCACGGCAACAGCCGCAAGGATCACGCCCGCCAGCCGCAGGTCGCGGCCGAGGTCGCGGCGCAGGTTGCGGCCGGCAGCCAGTACGTGTGCGGCGTGATGATCGAGAGCCATCTGAAGGAAGGCAGGCAGAACCAGGTGGCTGGCCAGCCTCTGGCGTATGGCCAGAGCATCACCGACGCCTGCATCGCCTGGGACACCACGGTTCCGGTGCTCGAAGGCCTGGCGGAGGCGGTTCGGGCGCGGCGCGCCCGCGGCTGACGATGCGCGCGGCGGTGCTGTGGCTGGCGCTGCTCTGCGCCGTCCCCGCCGCCGCGAACCCGCCGGCGCCGCGGCGGATCGCCTCGATCAATCTCTGCACCGATGCGCTGCTGTTCGAACTGGCCGACGCCGGACAAATCGCGTCCGTCACCCACCTCTCCCGCGATCCCGCCCTCTCCATGCATGCCGCGCGGGCGCGCGATTTTCCGGTCAATCACGGCCGCGCCGAGGAGTTCATCCGCCTCCGGCCCGACCTCGTGCTGGCCGGCGCCGGGAGTGCGCCCCAGACGCAGCACCTGCTGCGCCAACTGGGCCTGCGCGTCGAGATCGTGCCGCCCCCTGCAACGCTCGACGAGGTCGTGCGCACCGTGAGGGCTGTCGGCGACCTGATCGGCCAGCCGCAGCGCGCGGAGGCGCTGGCCGCGGCGCTCGCCGCGCTCGCCACGTCGATGACCGCCGCGCCCCGGCGGGCCACCGCGCTGATCGTGCAACCCGGCGGCTACGTGCCGGGCCCGGACACGCTGGGTCCGACCCTCCTCGCGCTGGCCGGCCTCACCGATTTTGCGCCCACGCTGGGTCTGGACGCGGGCGGCTTCGTGCCCTTGGAAGCCCTGCTGCTCGCACGCCCGGATTTCGTCGTGCGCGGCGTGTCGACCGGGGGCGGCCGTGCGCTGGCCGACGACTTTCAGGGCCACCCTGCCCTGGCGGTCGTCCGCCGAACGCGCGGCGGACTCGTACCCGTCGCAGTCAACGACGCGGCCTGGGCCTGTGGCAGCGGCGCGCTGATGGGCGCGGTCGCGGAATTGCGTACGGCGGTCACGCCCCGATGACACTGCGGCCCGCGACCATCGCATGCGTGCAGGCCGCGCTGCTGACGCTGGCCTTCTGCGCGTCGCTGACCGTCGGCGCCGCCGACATCCCGCTGCCCTCGCTGTTCGCCGCCGCGACCGGCGCCGACGCCGACGTGCTGCTGATCCTGCGCGAAATCCGGCTGCCGCGCGCGCTGCTGGCGGTCGTGGTCGGCGCCGGCCTCGGCATGTCGGGCGCGGCGCTGCAGGCCCTGCTGCGCAATCCGCTCGCCGAGCCTGGCGTGGTCGGCATCTCCGCCACGGGCGCGCTCGGCGCGGTGCTCGCGTTCTATTCAGGCGCGAGCGCGCGGCTGGCGCTCGCGCTGCCGCTCGGTGGCCTCCTCGGCGCGCTTGCCGGCACGCTGGTCATTCTCCGCCTCACGCGAGGGACCGGGGCGTCACTCGCCCTGATCCTCGCCGGTGTCGCCCTGACGACACTGGCCAGTGCGGGCACGTCGCTGGTGCTGAGCCTGGCGCCGAATCCCTACGCCGCCTACGAGATCATCTTCTGGCTGATGGGGTCGCTCGCCGACCGTTCGCTGGTCCACTTCGCGCTTGCCGCGCCGTTCATCGCCGTTGGCCTGCTGGTGCTCGGGCGCGCCGCCCGCGACCTCGACGCGCTTGCCCTGGGCGAGGACACCGCCCGCAGCCTTGGCGTGGACATCGCGCGACTCAAGTTGCGCGTCGTCGTCGGCACCGCGCTCGCGGTCGGTCCGGGCGTCGCGGTCGCGGGCTTCATTGGCTTCGTCGGCCTGCTCGTGCCGCATGCGGTGCGCGCGTTCGTTGGCTCGCGCCCACGCATCCTGCTGCCCCAGTGCGCGCTGGGGGGTGCGCTGGTGACGCTGGTTGCCGATCTTGGCTGCCGACTGGTACCCGCCAACGGTGAACTCAAGCTCGGCATCCTCACCGCCCTGCTCGGCGCCCCCTTCTTCCTCTACCTGCTGACACGCGAACGGCGCGTGCACGCATGACGCTGCTCGAGGCGCGAGCGCTCCGCGTCGATTTCGCCGGCCGGCGGATCCTGGGGCCGGTCGACGTCGATTTGCCGGCAGGACAGGTCATCGGTCTCATCGGCCCGAATGGGGCCGGCAAGTCCTCGCTGCTGAAAGCGCTGGCAGGGCTCATCGACAGCGCCAGCGCGTCCTGCGTGATGCTGGGGCAGGCGCTGGCGGGCATGGATCACGGCGCGCGGGCCCGCGCCATCGGCTACCTGCCGCAGAACCCGACGCTTGCCTGGCGCCTGTCGGTGCGCGAACTCGCAGAACTCGGCCGCCTCCCGCACGGCGACGGCGCACTGGACACCGGCAGGGCCGCGGTCGAGGCAGCGCTCGGCGCGCTCGGGCTCGCCGCTCACGCAGGGCGCGACGTGCGCACGCTGTCGGGGGGTGAAGCAATGCGCGCGCATCTTGCGCGGCTCGCCGCGGGCGGGCATCGCGTGCTGCTGGTGGACGAACCCACCGCCTCACTCGATCCCGGCTACCAGCTCGAGGTGCTCGACTACCTGCGAGGCCTGGCAGCCACGGGCCATGCGGCCCTGCTGGTGCTGCACGACCTGCCGCTCGCGGCCCGCTACTGCGATCGCCTGATCGTGCTCGACGCCGGACGGATCGTGCGCGAGGGGTTGCCCGCGAGCGCGCTCGACGACGAACTGCTCGCGCGCGTGTTCAAGGTCCGCGGCATCCGCGCGCGCGTCGATGGAATCGACGCACTCGTCGGCATATCCTCCCTCCCCGTCCAACCGGAAGCCACGCCATGAAGCAGACCCCAGCCGCCCGCCGCATCGTAAGCCTGCTGCCGAGCGCGACCGAGCTCATCTGCGCGCTGGGCCTGGAATCCGCATTGGTCGGTATTTCACACGAGTGCGATTACCCCCCGGGCGTCAACGGCCTGCCGCGCGTCACGCGCACGAGGATTGCGCACGACGCGAGCAGCCGCGACATCGACACCCAGGTGCGCGAGGAGCTGGCCGGCGCGCAGGCACTGTACAGCCTGGACCTCGACACGCTGCGCGAACTCGCGCCGGACCTGATCGTCACGCAATCGCTGTGCGACGTCTGCGCCGTGGGCGCGGATGAGGTCGACGCCGCGCTGTGCCGGCTGCCCGGTACCCCGCGACTGTTCAACCTGCAACCCGAGCGGCTCGGCGACATCCTTGGCTGCGTGCGCGAGCTGGGCTCGGCGGCCGGCGTGCCGGCGGCGGCCGAGCTCTTGATCGCTGGCATGGAAGCCCGCATCGACGCGGTGCGCGAACGCAGCGCGCGTCTGCCGGACGCCGCTCGTCCGCGCGTAGCGCTGGTCGAATGGCTGGACCCATGGTTCGACGCCGGCCACTGGAACCCCGAACTCGTCGAGCTCGCCGGCGGCGTGCCGGTCTGCGGGCGCAAGGGTGAACCATCGACGACGCTGGACTGGGCGACGCTGCGCGAACTCGACCCCGACGTCCTGTTCATCGCCTGCTGCGGCTTCGACGTCGCGCGCACGCAGGCCGACATCCCCATCGTCACCGCCCTGCCCGGCTGGATGGACCTGAAGTGCGTGCGCGAAGGTCGCGTCTATGTCACCGACGGCAACGCCTACTTCAATCGCCCGGGTCCGCGCATCGTCGACAGCCTGGAAATCCTCGCCCACGCACTGCACGCGTCGGTGCATCCACTCCCCCGGGGATTGCAGGCCGCGATTACGATCTGACGGCACCGTGCGGCACGCTGCGCGGCCGTCTAAGGATATGCCGCATTCGACTAATTCACCGCACACCGCGAGCGGATAATGCGCGCATCGCAACTACCGACCACGGTGCGCCCCCATGAGCTCGATTCGCGCAAACACCGCTCCCCTCTTCGTCGACGATCCGCTCGACCATCTGCGACACGCCAGGTTCATCGGCGTCGAGCCTCAGGACATCGTGCGGCAGGCCCTGGAGGCCGCGCGCAACCCGGTCGTCTCGACGAACTTCCGTCCCCGTTCGGCGGCCTTCCTGCATCTCGTCACGCGCATCGCGCCGGGCATCCCGGTGCTCTGGGTCGATACCGGCTACAACACGCCGGCGACCTACCGCTTCGCGGACGAACTCACGCGCCGGCTGCACCTGAACCTGAACGTCTATTCGCCACTCGTGACCAGCGCCCGGCGCAAGGCGGTCCTGGGTGGCGTGCCCGGGCTCGACACGCCCGAGCATGCCGCGTTCACACGGGAAGTGAAGCTGGAACCTTTCGAGCGCGCGCTGCGCGAGCACGCGCCGGACGTCTGGCTGACCGGCATCCGCGGCGAGCAGACGGAGTTCCGGCGCACGCTGGGCGTCGTGTCGGGCGGGCCGTTCGGCACGCTGCGCGTGGCGCCGATCTTCGCGTGGAGCGCGGTGGACCTGGAAGACTATCTCTACGAGCACGGGCTGCCGGACAACGACGATTACGTCGACCCGACCAAGGGCAGGGACAACCGCGAATGCGGCCTGCAGAACATGGGTTCTGGAATCTAGCGCGCCGAGCGCCGCTCCTGCGCACCCAGTCCTAGCCTCCATCGGCGACGGCGGCGGACCTGCCCGCGGCGACTCGCTCAAGTACGTCCCTGTAGCGCTCGAGCGCGCACGCCCTGTGCGCGCACGGTCACCGCGGGCAGGTCCGCCACCGGCGCCCCGCTTCGACAACAACGGATATGGCGGATCTGCGCTCCGTCAGAGTGCACCGGAACAAGAAACCAGGTTTCGCGCCCGACGCGGCAAGGGCCGCCCGAGCGCAGCCCCCCGCGCCACCTCAGGCTTTGACGGTCACGGGAATCTTGCCGATCTTCGCCCGCCACTCCTCCGGACCCGTCTTGTGCACCGACGTGCCCTGCGCGTCGACCGCGACGGTGACGGGCATGTCCTCGACGACGAATTCGTACACCGCTTCCATGCCGAGATCCTCGAACGCCACGACCCGCGCCTCGCGTATCGCCTTGGACACGAGATAGGCGGCGCCGCCGACGGCCATCAGGTAGACCGCCTGATGGCGCTTGATCGAGTCGATCGCGATCGGCCCGCGTTCGGCCTTGCCGATCATGCCGAGCAGGCCGGTCTTCTCGAGCATCATGTCGGTGAACTTGTCCATGCGCGTCGCGGTCGTCGGGCCGGCCGGCCCCACCGCCTCGTCGCGCACAGGATCGACCGGGCCCACGTAATAGATGAACCTGCCCCTGAAATCGACGCCGGGCGGGAGGCTCTCGCCGCGCGCGAAGATGTCCTGGATGCGCTTGTGGGCCGCATCACGTCCCGTCAGCATCGAACCCGACAGCAGCAGCGTCTCGCCAGGCTTCCAGGTCTTGATGTCCTCGGCCGTCACGGTGTCGAGGTTCACGCGGCGGGCGCTGGCGCCGGCCGTCCACGTGATCGCCGGCCAGTCCTCGAGCTTCGGCACCGGCAGCCGGGCGACGCCGCTGCCATCGAGCACGAAATGCGCATGGCGGGTCGCGGCGCAGTTCGGAATCATCGCCACCGGCTTCGACGCGGCGTGCGTCGGATAGTCGAGGATCTTCACGTCCAGCACGGTGGTCAGCCCGCCGAGGCCCTGCGCGCCGATACCCAGCGCATTGACCTTCTCGTAGAGCTCGATGCGCAGTTCCTCGGTCGCGTTCCGTGGGCCACGCGCGATGACTTCCTGGATGTCGATCGGGTCCATCAGCGACTGCTTGGCGAGCAGCATGGCCTTCTCCGCGGTGCCGCCGATGCCGATGCCGAGCATGCCCGGCGGACACCAGCCGGCGCCCATCAGCGGCACGGTGTTCAGCACCCAGTCGACGATCGAGTCGGAGGGGTTCAGCATCACGAACTTCGACTTGTTCTCCGAGCCGCCGCCCTTTGCCGCGACCGTGATCTCGACTTCGTCGCCAGGCACCAGTTCAACGTGGATGACGGCCGGCGTGTTGTCCTTCGTGTTGAGCCGCTTGCCGGCGGGGTCCGAGACGATCGATGCGCGCAGCTTGTTGTCGGGGTGCATGTACGCCCGACGGACACCCTCGTTGATCATGTCCTCCAGGCTCAGCTTCGCGTCCCAGCGCACGTTCATGCCAACCCTGCAGAACACGGTGACGATGCCGGTGTCCTGGCAGATCGGACGATGCCCCTCGGCGCACATGCGGGAGTTGATCAGGATCTGCGCCATGGCGTCACGCGCGGCCGGCGACTGCTCGCGCTCGTAGGCCAACGCAAGGTTCCTGATGTAGTCGGCCGGGTGGTAGTAAGAGATGTACTGCAAAGCGTCGGCGACACTCTGGATGAGGTCTTCCTGCCGGATGGTGCTCACTGTTTGCTCCTTGGTCTTCGGGGGGCGACGACGGGCGTCGCGCGTTAGCTGGACAGTTCCGCGCGGTTGCGGAACTGTTCGAGGGCTTCTGGATTGGCAAGCGCTTCCGCATTCTTGATGGCATTGCCGTGGACGATGTCGCGTATCGCGAGCTCGGTGAGCTTGCCGGAACGGGTGCGCGGGATGTCGGTCACCTGCACGATACGCGCCGGCACGTGCCGCGGGCTCGCGCCGGTCCTGATCTGCTGGCGCAGGCGCGCCTCCAGCGCCGCGTCGAGCGTGGCGCCCGGACGCAGCACCACGAAGAGGACCACGCGCACGTCGCCGTCCCAGTCCTGCCCGATCGCGACGCTCTCGACGATCTCCGGGAGCTTCTCGACCTGGCGATAGATTTCCGCCGTGCCGATGCGCACGCCGCCGGGATTGAGCGTTGCGTCCGAACGGCCGTAGATGACGAAGCCGTCGTGCGGCGTGATCTCGGCGAAGTCGCCATGCGCCCATACGCCGGGGAAGCGTTCGAAATAGGCCGCGCGGTATTTCGCGCCGTCCGGGTCACCCCAGAATCCGATCGGCATCGACGGGAAGGCCTTCGTGCAGACCAGTTCACCCTTCTGCCCGCGCACCGGGCGACCGTTCCCGTCGAACACGTCGGTGGCCATGCCGAGCCCGCTGGCCTGGAGTTCACCGCGGTACACCGCGCCGTTCGGATTGCCGCCGATGAAGCAGGAGATGATGTCGGTGCCACCGGAAACCGAGCTCAGGCAGACGTCCTGCTTCACGTGGCGGTAGACGTAGTCGTAGCCCTCGGGCAGCAGCACCGAGCCGGTCGAGAGCACCGTGCGGAGCGCCGGGAAGTCATGGCGCGAATTTGGCAGCACCTCGGCCTTCTCGATGCCCTGGATGAATTTCGCCGAGACGCCCAGGTGCGTGAAGCGTTCCGCGGCGGCGTAGTCGAAGAGGGTGCAGCCGTCCGGATGGAACGGCGAGCCGTCATAGAGCATCAGCGTCGCTTCCGACGCGAGTGCGGACGCCAGCCAGTTCCACATCATCCAGCCGCAGGTCGTGAAGTAGAACAGGCGGTCGCCGGCACGCACGTCTGAATGCAGCTGGTGTTCTTTAAGGTGCTGCAACAGCGTGCCGCCGGCCCCGTGCACGATGCACTTCGGTTTGCCGGTGGTGCCGCTCGAATACAGGATGTAGAGCGGGTGGTTGAACGGCAGCATCGTGAACTCGATGTCCGGGCCCGGCGGGTCACGCTCGAAGTCATCCAGCATCGTCGCGCCGTCGATTGCGCCACAGCCGGCAAAGGGAATGCAGACGAGTTCGCGCACGCTGGGCAGCGCGCCGCGGATCTGCGCAACCTTGTCCCGGATGTCGTTGAGCTTGCCGTTGTAGTGATAGCCGTCGACCGCGAACAGCACCGTCGGCGCGATCTGGTCGAAGCGATCGAGGATGCCCTGCGAGCCGAAGTCCGGTGAACACGACGACCAGGTGGCGCCAAGCGCCGCCGCGGCGAGCATGCAGACGATTGCCTCCGGGATGTTCGGCACGATCGCGGCCACGCGATCGCCCGGCGCAACGCCGGCCGCGCGCAGCCCGCAGGCCACGCGGTTGACGCGTTCGTACAGCCCGGACCAGCTCAGGCGGCTGACCCGGCCGGGCTCGTCGCGGAAGACCAGCGCCTCGGCGGCGTCACGCCTGCGCAGCAGGTTCTGTGCGAAATTCAGGCGCGCATCGGGAAAGAACTGCGCCCCGGGCATGCGATCGTCGCGCAGCGCGATCAGCCCGCGGGTTTCCGCGCGCACGCCGCAGAAATCCCACAGCAGTGTCCAGAACTGTTCGCGCTGTTCGATGGACCAGCGATGCAGGGCCGCGTAATCGGGGAGGGAAATCCCGCAGGTGCTTTCCGCCGCTTCGATGAAGCGGGTCAGTCGGGTCTGTGCCACGCGCTCCGGCGTCGGCTGCCACATCAGGGTCATCGTGTGTCCTCGGGGTGTCGTTCGGGGTGTGCGCGCTGGAAGGCGGGCAGTTCGAGGCAGGCCGCCTCGACGTCACAAAGTCGGGGGAAGTCGTCCAGTGCGAGGGCGAAGCGGCGCGCGCTGTGCAACAGCGGCACCACGCAGATGTCGGCGATGGTCACCGTGTCGCCAACGCAGTAGCGCCCGCCACCCTCCGCCGTCAGCCACAGCTCGAGTGCGTCCAGCCCTTCCAGCAGCCAGTGCCGGTACCAGTGGCTGCGCGCGACGTCCGACGCGTGCAGCGCCGAGCGCAAATAGGCCAGCACGCGCAGGTTCGTCAACGACTGGATGTCCGCGACCACCAGCTGGGCCAGTTGCCTGGCGCGGGCGCGCGGGCGCGGGTCGGGCGGCAGCAACGGCGGCGCAGGATGGCAGTCCTCGAGATATTCGATGATCGCGAGCGACTGGGTCAGCACGAAATCGTCGTCGATGAGACTTGGCAGCAGGCCCTGCGGATTCACCGCGCGGTACCCCGGCATCAGCTGCTCGCCGCCGCCCCTGGTCAGCGACAGCGGAAGCGCGCGATAGTCCAGGCCCTTGAATTCCAGGGCAAGCCGGACCCTGTGGGCCGACGCCGAGCGGTTCGAGTCGTAGAGTTCGACAGGCATGAATTTCGCCCGAGTGTCGCGGATTCCGTACAGTTTTGAGGACGCAATGCCGACACCGTCACGACGCCGGCTCGCGGACATTGATTAAACTGTGTTGATATGGCTCCGGCGGTCGCCTGCGCCACGACCGTCGCCAGTGTCCCACCGGCCCGCCGGCGGGGCTCAAGCATAAGAAATCAGGGCGCAAGACCCAAGCGGAATCACGCACCGCATCAGGCACGACACATCTGGCAAGCACGGGTGGCTATATGGACTACAAGCTCGACAACTGGCTGGACCGACGCAAATCCCCGCGCATGCCGCGGGCGACCCTCGGCCGGCGCCTCGCGGCCGATCTCAACGGGGTCGAACTGCAGGTGATCGACGTCTCGGACCAGGGCCTGAAACTCAGCTGCGACCGCGCGCGCAGCGATGCCCTGAAGCAGGCACTGTCGGCGGCCGACTGCGTGCTCACGCTGAGGCTGCCCAACCAGCCGGTGCTGAGCCTGCACGTCAGCGTGCGCTATTCGAACGAGGCCCCGAACGAGATTGCGCTGGGTATCCAGATCGAACCGCGCGAGGTCGAGTCGCCGGCCTGGGCCGCCTATCGCAAGGCGCTGCAGGCACCGGTGATGAAAATCGCGACCTGAGGCCCCGCAGTACCGGCGCGCATCTCCCGTGTGCCGGCCGCTGCCCCTGACCTTTCTCCTGGTCACATTTTTTTCAGCCGCGCTGCATCCGGCGGTAGCCAGCCGTGAGATGAATAGCCGTCGTGATGGCAGGGGTTCGGGATAGCCGCCGAGAGCCCCGGACCCGGCCGTCATGATGCGCGTGCATCACCCCGCAAGCCGCGAGTTCGTCTCCCACGGTGTGGGGGAAGTGACCAGGAGACAGCCGTCCAACCGGAGTACAGCATGAACCTGACGACTCTCGACTTTGCCCGTGACGATGCCGTCACGACGCTGACGCTCAACCGGCCGCAGGTGCTGAACAGCTTCTGCGCGGCGATGCATGCCGACCTTGCCGCCGCCTTCACGGCCATCGAACAGGACCCTTCGGTCCGCTGCGTGGTGCTGACCGGCGCCGGGCGCGGCTTCTGCGCCGGCCAGGATCTGGGCGAGACCGGGACGCTGGCCGACGGCGATGCGGGCGAGCGGCTGGAACGGCTCTACAATCCGCTGATCCTGCGCATGCGCCGGCTGCCCGTGCCGATCGTCTGCGCGGTCAACGGCGTCGCCGCCGGGGCCGGCGCCAGCCTCGCCCTGGCCTGCGATTTCGTGCTTGCAGCCCGCTCGGCGAAGTTCATCCAGGCCTTCGTGCGCATCGGCCTCGTGCCCGATGCCGGCAGTACCTGGTTCCTGCCGCGCCTCATCGGCGATGCCCGGGCGCGCGCCCTCGCGATGACGGGCGACCCGATCGAAGCGGCGCAGGCCGCCGAGTGGGGCCTCATCTGGCGCTGCGTGGATGACACGGCGCTCGCGGGCGAAACCCAGGCGCTGGCGGCCCGCCTGGCGGCGCTGCCGACGCGCGCGATCGCGCTGATCAAGCAGGCCTTCCTCGCGGGCGCCGGCAACGATCTAGCCACGCAGTTGCGGCTGGAGCGTGAGTTGCAGCGGGAAGCAGGGACTACTGGCGACGCCCGGGAAGGCGTCGCGGCGTTCATCGAGAAGCGTCCGCCGCGGTTCAGCGGGCGCTGAGCAGCGGGCGGTCAGTCGTTCTTCGCAACGTGCACGACGAGACCGTCGAGCGCATCGTCGACCTGGACCTGACAGGTCAGGCGGCTGGTCGGGCGCCGATCGTTGGCCAGGTCCAGCGTGGCGTCCTCGATGTCGTTCGGCCCGCCCACGCGCTCGGCCCATGCGTCGTCGATGTACGCATGGCAGGTGCTGCACGCACAGCTGCCGCCGCAGATCGCGAGGATGCCGGGCACGCCATTGTTTATGGCACCTTCCATCAGCGACAGGCCGCTGGCGACCTCGCAGTCGTAGCGCGTTCCGTCGACATCGACATAAGTGATCTTCGGCATAGCTCCCCCCAGTGCCAGGTGTTTTTAATGGCGGCCGGCAGCTCGCCTGGCCGCGTGTAATCGCTGACCGCTCAGTTTGCGGTCAGTAGCATCTTCAAATCGAATGCGGGGTCACTCGCCTGGGCCTGCGTGACCGGCACACCGGCAGCGATCAGACGCCGTGCCAGCATGTGATCGGCAGGGCGATTGATCGAGTCGACGGCAAGCAGGCGCGCTCCCCCGAAATAGAACACCGAGAAACCCGCACTGGACGGTGTACCGCGCAGCACGCAGGCGTCGAAGCCTGTCGACAGGCCCGCAATCTGCAGCTTCACATCGAACTGGTCGGACCAGAACCACGGCAGGTCCGCGTAGGCTTGCGGCTGCCCCAGCAGGCTGGCGGCCGCCACCTTCGCCTGGTCCACCGCGTTCTGCACGGACTCCAGGCGATGCGGCGTGGTGAACAGTCGGTTGCGGTGCCAGGTACAGTCGCCGGCGGCGACGATGTCCGGATCCGAGGTGCGCGCGAATTCGTCAACCTCGATGCCGTTGCCACAGGCCAGGCCGGCGGCGGCGGCGAGCTCCTGATTCGGCAGCACGCCGATGCCGGCAACGACGAGATCGGCCACCAGCACCCTGCCGTCGGCAAGCGTCACCCGCGCCGCGCCCGTGCCGTCGTCGGCAATGCCGCTCACCTGTGCGCCACAGTGCAGTTCAACGCCGCGCCCGCGGTGGAGTGCGGCGAAGAAATCCGACAACAGGGGGGGCATGACGCGCGCCATCAGGCGATCCATTGCCTCCACGACATGCACCTCCCGCCCGTCGGCGCGCGCGGTGGCGGCCACTTCGAGTCCGATGAAGCCGCCACCAACGACGACCACGCGACGCGCCGCTCCAAGCCGCGACTTCAGGCGCTGCGCGTCATCGAGGCCGCGCAGGTAGCAGACTGCCGGATGGTCCGCGCCGGGGACGGGCAGCGGCCGGACGCGCGTACCGGTGGTCAGGGCAAGGCCGTCGTACTCGAGCGACTCGCCGGACTCGAGGCTGACGCGGCGCGCGGCGCGGTCAATCGCAGTCGCGCGAGTGCCGGTGCGCAGCTCGACGCTCAGCTTCGTGTAGTGCTCATAGGGCCGGAACCACAGACGCTCGTCGGCGAAATCACCGGCGAGGTACTTCTTCGACAATGGCGGCCGCTGGTACGGCGGCCAGCGCTCTTCACCAACCAGCGTGACAGGCCCATCGTGGCCACCCTTGCGCAGGGACTCGGCCACCTGCAGGCCGGCCTGCCCCGCTCCGATGATGACGATCCTGCGCATGTTCGGCTTCGAGGCTCGCGGGCCGGACTCAGGTCTGGCGTTCAGGCAGTTGCACGACCAGCCCATCGAGCGCATCGCTCATCGGGATCTGGCAACTGAGCCTGGATTCGGCCGTGCGCGCGACCGCCGTGCATTCAAGCAGATCGTTCTCGGCCGGGCTCTTCGGGGGCAGCTTGTCCGCCCACTCGCCGCCGATGAAGACGTGGCAGGTCGCGCACGCACAGCCGCCGCCGCATTCGGCGGCAATCCCGCTGATATCGTTCTGCACCGCGCCTTCCATCAGCGACCAACCGGCCGGGATGTTGACGACCCTGGACGCGCCTGACGCGTCGATGAAAGTGACTTTGGGCATGCCCGCCAGCCTTACATGTTCGGGTAGTTGGGGCCGCCACCGCCTTCGGGCGTCACCCAGTTGATGTTCTGCGAGGGATCCTTGATATCGCAGGTCTTGCAGTGCACGCAGTTCTGCGCGTTTATGCGCAGCTTCTGGTGGCCGGCGTCGCCGACGAATTCATAGACGCCCGCCGGGCAGTAGCGTTGCTCGGGACCGGCGTAGATCGCGAGGTTCAACCGCTCCGGCACCGTGTCGTCCTTCAGCGTCAGGTGGCAGGGCTGGTCTTCCTCGTGGTTGGTATTCGACAGGAACACCGAGGACAGGCGGTCGAAGGTCAGCACGCCGTCCGGCTTCGGATACTCGATTTCCTTGCACTGCGACGCCGGCTTCAGCGCCTCGTGGTCCGGGTGGTGGCGGAAGGTCCACGGCGCCTTGCCGCGGAGCACATAGCTGTCGATCGCCGAGTAGGCCATCGCCGGCCACAGGCCCCAGTGGAAGGACGGCTTGATGTTGCGCACCCGGTAAAGTTCGTCCCACATCCAGGTGTTCTTCAGGCGATGCGGGTAGTCCACCGCTTCCTTGCCGTTCTCGTTCTCCGCGCGCAGCAGTTCGAACACCGCCTCGGCCGCCGTCATGCCGGACTTCATCGCGGTGTGGCTGCCCTTGATCTTGGGCACGTTGAGGAAGCCGGCGGTATCGCCCACCAGCAGCCCGCCCGGGAAGGTCAGCCTGGGGATGGACTGGAAGCCGCCCGCGCTGATCGCGCGCGCGCCGTAGGACACGCGCCGCGCGCCGGCGAACTGCTCGCGCACCGCCGGGTGTGTCTTGAAGCGCTGCATCTCCTCGAACGGGCTCAGGTACGGATTCGAATAGTTCAGCCCGACCACGAAACCGATCGAGACGAGATTGTCCTCGAGGTGATAGCAGAAGGAACCGCCATAGGTCGACGCGTCCATCGGCCAGCCGATCGTGTGCGTCACCAGGCCCTGGTGATGCTTCTCCGGCTGCACTTCCCACAGTTCCTTGATACCGAGGCCGTAGACCTGCGGCTCGACGCCCTCGCGCAACCTGTAGCGTTCGGCGATGCCCTTGGTCAGCGAACCGCGGCAGCCCTCGGCGAAGATCGTCTGCTTCGCGTGCAGTTCCATGCCGGGCGCGAAGTTCGGACCCTCGGACCCGTCCTTCTGGCGCCCCATGTCGCCGGTGGCCACACCCTTGACGCTGCCGTCCTCGTGATAAAGAACCTCGGCGGCGGCAAAGCCCGGGTAGATGTCGACACCGAGCGCCTCCGCCTGCTGGGCGAGCCAGCGGCAGACGTTGCCGAGGCTGACGATGTAGTTGCCGTGATTCTGCATGTGCGGTGGCGTCGGCAGCCGCACGGCACGGGATTCGGTCAGGAACATGAAGCGATCTTCGGTGACCGGCGCCTTCAGCGGCGCGTCTTTCGCGGCCCAGTCGGGGATCAGCTCCGACAGCGCGCGCGGTTCGAGCACCGCACCCGACAGGATGTGCGCGCCGACTTCGGACCCTTTCTCGATGAGGCACACGCTCAACTCGTGATCGTGCTCCGCCGCCAGTTGCCGCAGCCGGATCGCGGCGGCCAGGCCCGACGGCCCGCCGCCCACGATGACGACGTCGAACTCCATTGCTTCACGTTCCATGACCTACTCCCCGCGTGACGATGCGCCGCGCGCTACTTGTCGAGGGCTTCCACCAGCGCCGGGACTTCCTTGAACAGGTCCCCGACGAGGCCGTAGTCGGCCACCTGGAAGATGGGCGCTTCCTCGTCCTTGTTGATCGCGACGATGACCTTGCTGTCCTTCATGCCGGCGAGATGCTGGATCGCACCGGAGATGCCGACCGCCACGTACAGCTGCGGCGCGACGACCTTGCCGGTCTGGCCGACCTGGTAGTCGTTCGGCACGTAGCCGGCATCGACCGCCGCGCGCGACGCGCCCACCGCGGCGCCGAGCTTGTCGGCGAGCGCCTCGATGATCTTGAAATTCTCCGCGCTGCCGACGCCACGACCACCCGAGACGATGATGTTCGCCGCGGCGAGTTCGGGGCGGCTCGACTTCGTCAGCTCCTCGCCGACGAACTGCGACAGACCGGCGTCGGGGCCGGCGGCGACGTTCTCGACCGCTGCCGAACCGCCTGTCGCGGCGACCGGATCGAAGGCCGTCGTGCGCACGGTGATGGCCTTGATCCTGTCCAGCGACTGCACGGTCGCGAGCACGTTGCCGGCATAGATCGGGCGCACGAAGGTATCTTCGCCGTGCACTTCGATGATGTCGGAGAGCTGCGAGACGTCGAGCAGCGCGGCGATGCGCGGCATGACGTTCTTGCCGCTGGTGGTCGCCGCGACGAGCAGGTGGCTGTAGCCGCCAGCAAGGCCGACGACCAGCGGCGCGAGGTTCTCGGCAAGCGCGTGCGCGTAGTGCGGGGCGTCCGCGGCCAGCACCTTGGCGACGCCGGGGATCTGCGCGGCAGCCTGCGCGACGGCGCCGCAGCCGTGGCCGGCGACGAGCACGTGGACCTCGCCCGGGATCCTCGCGGCCGCGGCGACCGCGTTCAGCGTTGCGACGTTGAGGGACTGGTTGTTATGTTCGGCAATGACGAGAGAGGTCATGTTCAGATCACCTTCGCTTCGTTGCGGAGCTTGGCCACGAGTTCGTTGACGTCGGCCACCTTGACGCCGCCCGCGCGGGCCGGTGGTTCCGAGACCTTGACCAGCTTGATGCGCGGCGTGATGTCGACGCCGAGGTCGGCCGGCGACACGGTATCGAGCGGCTTCTTCTTCGCCTTCATGATGTTCGGCAGCTTCACGTAGCGCGGCTCGTTCAGGCGCAGGTCGGCGGTGACGACCACCGGCATCTTCAATGTCAGCGTCTGGATGCCGCCGTCGACTTCGCGCTTGACGGCGACGGTGCCGTCGGCAACGTCGACCTTCGCGGCGAAGGTGCCCTGCCCCCAGCCGAGCAGGCCCGCCAGCATCTGGCCGGTTTGGTTGGAGTCGTCGTCGATGGCCTGCTTGCCGAGGATGACCATGCCGGGCTGTTCCTTCTCGACCAATGCCTTGAGCAGCTTGGCGACCGCCAGCGGCTGCACTTCATCATCGGTCTGCACGAGGATGCCGCGATCGGCGCCCATCGCCATCGCGGTGCGCAGCGTTTCCTGGCAGGCGGCCGGGCCGACGGACACCGCGACGATTTCGCCCGCTTTGCCCGCTTCCTGCAGGCGGATGGCTTCTTCGACAGCGATCTCGTCGAACGGATTCATGGACATTTTTACGTTCGCCAGATCGACTCCCGAACCATCAGATTTCGGGCGTGCTTTCACGTTGTAGTCAATGGCGCGCTTGACGGCGACCAGGATCTTCATCTCGTCCTCCAGATTTGCATGGGTCCGAAGCCCGCCTAGGCGGGCCGGGCGTCCTCGCGGCGGGTCCGGCGAGGCGTAACAAACGCTCTGCGAAAGTGCGCGATGGTACCAAATAACACCTTGATCGAACTAGGTGACGCAGCGCAGTATTGCGCCGCTCCCCGGGAATCCGTGGCGGTTCGCCGGACGTATTCGCCGGAGGCCACGGCCTCGCTGCCACCTGACCCGCTACGCCAGCGCAGAACGGGGCGCAGCGCTCGGAATCGTTTACGCACGCGCGACCGGGGGCGATCATTCCCGCGCGTTTCTTTACCGATGGAGACTTTTGAATGAGCAAGCCCGTGAAGGCCAGCGCCGAAGCATCTTTCGACTGGCAGGACCCGTTGCTGCTGACGGAGCAACTGACCGACGACGAACGCATGGTCAGCCAGTCCGCCCGCGATTTCTGCCAGGAGCGCCTGATGAGCGTCGTGCGCGACATGCACCGCCACGAGAGCTTCGATCCCGGCCTCATGCGCGAGTTCGGCGAACTCGGCCTGCTCGGTTCGACCATTCCCGAGGAATACGGCGGCGCCGGCCTCAACTACGTCAGCTACGGCCTCATCGCCCGCGAGGTCGAGCGCGTCGACTCCGGCTTCCGCTCCGCCATGAGCGTGCAGTCCAGCCTCGTCATGCACCCCATCTACGCCTACGGCACCGAGGAGCAGCGCATGAAGTACCTGCCGAAGCTCGCCAGCGGCGAGTTCATCGGCTGCTTCGGCCTCACCGAGCCCGACCACGGCTCCGACCCCGGCGGCATGAAGACCCGCGCCCGCAGCGTGCCCGGCGGCTACGAGCTCTCCGGCGCCAAGATGTGGATCACCAACTCCCCCCTCGCCCATGTCTTCGTCGTCTGGGCCAAGACCGACGACGACGTCATCCGCGGTTTCGTCCTCGAACGCGGCATGGCGGGCCTGTCGACGCCGAAGATCGAGGGCAAGTTCTCGCTGCGGGCGTCCACCACCGGCGAAATCGTGATGGACAAGGTGTTCGTGCCCGAGGCGAACCTGCTGCCCAACGTCAAAGGCCTGCGCGGCCCGTTCGGCTGCCTCAACCGCGCGCGCTACGGCATCGCCTGGGGCGCGATGGGCGCCGCCGAGTTCTGCTGGCACGCCGCGCGGCAGTACACGCTGGACCGCCAGCAGTTCGGCCGGCCGCTCGCCGCCAACCAGCTCATCCAGAAGAAGCTCGCCGACATGCAGACGGAGATCGCGCTCGGCCTGCACGGGGCGCTCGCCGCCGGGCGGATGATCGACGCCGGCCGCGGCGCGCCGGAAGCGATTTCGCTGATGAAGCGCAACAACTGCGGCAAGGCGCTCGACATCGCGCGCATGGCGCGCGACATGCACGGCGGCAACGGCATCTCCGACGAGTACCACGTCATCCGTCACGTGATGAACCTCGAGGCCGTCAACACCTACGAGGGCACCCACGACGTCCACGCCCTCATCCTCGGCCGCGCCCAGACCGGGCTCCAGGCCTTCTCCGTCTGAGTCCCCGCGACGCGAGATCGTCGCTCCAACAAGACCTTACGTTGCCAGCATCCAAGCATTTATGCTTGAATGCTGGCGATCTCTAACGGGTGGTCGTTGCCGGCGATGCAGCACCACTGATGCCTGATCGGACACTGCGTCACGCTTGCCTCGCGCGCGGCCCCCCGGCCCCGCGCCGGCGGCGACGTCGGCAGCCTTCGTCCGGGGCGGCTACCAGGGTTCAACGATGTCCCGCGCGTTCCGGCGCGGCCGGCGGTGCAAAGCCTGCCGGCCTGTTGCCGATCCGCGCTGGCGAAGTCGCGGCGCGAACGGGGAGCGCCGTGTACCGGCAGCGGCAACCAGAGGTCGTCATCGCCATGACACGATAACAATCACGACGAGCTATCTATGAATATCTATGTAGGAAACCTTCCGTACAGCGTGCGTGACGAGGAGCTCCGTGCGACCTTCGAGGCCTATGGCACGGTCACCGTCGCGGAGGTGATTTTCGACAAGCGGACGCGCCGTTCTCGCGGCTATGGTTTTGTGGAAATGGCCAATGACGAGGAGGCGCGTCGCGCCATCGAGGCGTTGAACGGCAAGGAACTGCATGGCCGCGAACTGCGCGTCGATGCCTCGCAGCCGAAGAGCGACAAGCCGCACACCCGCGGCGAAGGCGGCGAGCGGCTACCGCGTCGTCCGGCCACCCCGCGTGAAGCGACGACCGTGCCGGCCGGCGCACAGCCATCGGGCCTCAAGGGCTTCTTCAAGCGGCTGTTCGGTTGAGCGGGCAGACGACGACCGACGACGGCGATCTGCCTGCGGCGGCCCTGCCGGCCTGGCGGGCCTATCGCGCGATGCTGGACACCAAGGCGGCTCACTTCGCCGCCCTGGAAAGCAGCGAGCAGGACGCGCTCGCCGGCGTCAAGCCGCGCCTGGCGCTGCAGGCGAGAATTGCCGCGCTGCTCGACGAGCACACGGTCGCCGTGCAGCGCTTCAAATCCGAGATGGTGAGCCTGGCCAGGGCCGACCCCGTGGCTCGCGATGCACTGGTCGCCCTGCTGGGCCGCGTCAACGAGGGCCTCGCGCCCGGGTCCGCACCGGGCGGTCACTGACCGGGACAGCCTGTCAGCCGTCCCACGCGCGCGTCGCGCGCTTGAAGTATTCCGGCTTGCCGGTCGTCCAGATCTCGCCCCAGTGCTGGCCACCCCCGTCGACGGTCAGCACGTCGCCGTTGATGAAGCCACCGGCAGGCCCGCCGACGAAGATGATTGCCTCCGCCACGTCCCACGGGACGCCGGCGCGCATCAGCGGGTTGGTCAACGGATATTTGTTGCGCGTCTGCTCGTCATAGACGGCCCATCCCTCGGAGCGGATCGCGCCCGGGGCGACGCAGTTGATGCGGATGTTCAGCGGCGCCCACTCCACCGCCACCGATTGCGACAGGGCGATCACGCCGGCGCGTGCCGCGCAGGTATGCGCGACGCCGTGCAGCCCCTGCGGCACGACGACGACATTGACGATGCTGCCCGGCAGGCCTGCTTCCCGCCACTTCAGGGCCGCCTGCTGCATCATCTGCCAGGTGCCGGTCAGGTTGGTGTTGATGACCGCGTTCCACCCCTTCTCGGAGTAGTCGATCGCGGCCTGCGGGAACTGGCCGCCGGCGCTGTTGACCAGGAGGTCGATACGCCCCAGACGCGACCAGATGTTCGCCATCGCCTGCTCGACCCGCGCGCGATCGCGGATGTCCACCGGCTCGCAGTGGGCGTCGAGCCCGCGGGCGCGCATCGCGTCGACGACGCCCTGGAGCTTCTCGGCACTGCGGCCGCAGACCATCACGGTCGCACCGAGACGCGCGGCAAGCCAGGCGGTGGCGCGGCCGATGCCGCTGCCGCCGCCCGACACGCAGACCACGCGCCCGCGCAGCAGGTCAGGCGCAAAAGACAGCGGCAGGCGGGCGAGTTCGTCCTGCAGCGACTCGCCGCTGGGGGGGGCGTCACTCATGCCGGGCTCAGAACTTGCCGAGCAGTTCGCGGCTGATGATGAGCTTGCGCACCTCGGTGGTGCCGGCGCCGATCTCCAGCAGCTTGATGCCGCGGTAGAGGCGATTGATCTCCGCCTCCCACATGTAGCCGAGGCCACCGTGAATCTGCAGGGCCTCGTTGAGCACCATGTTGAGCGTGTTCGCCGTGTACATGATCGACGCCGCGGACAACGCGTGATACTGCCCGCGACCGCCACCGCCGACCTCCAGCTCGTTGCCCTCGGCGAGGCCACGGTAGCAGAAGGTCTTCATCGTCTCGACCCAGGTGTACATGTCGGCGAGCTTCGACTGGATCATCTGGAACGAGGCCAGCGGCTTGCCGAACTGCTCGCGGGTCTTCGCGTACTCGATCGACAGTTCGAGCGCCCGCTCGGCCATGCCGACGCAGATCGGAGAAATCACCGCGCGTTCGAGGTCGAGCCCGCTCATGACCACGGCGACACCCTCGTTTTCCTTGCCGACGAGGTTCTCGGCCGGCACGCGGCAGTTGTCGAACACCAGTTCGCCGGTCTGGCTGCCGCGGAAGCCCATCTTCACGAGTTTCTGGGCGACGCTGAAGCCGGGGAAATCCCGCTGCACGATGAAGGCGGAGATCCCGTGCGCGCCGCGCTCCGGCGCCGTCTTGGCGTACACGAGCAGGGTG
This sequence comes from Hydrogenophaga intermedia, assembly GCA_943370145.1. Taxonomy (GTDB): domain Bacteria; phylum Pseudomonadota; class Gammaproteobacteria. The sequence continues at coordinate 26,573 of CALRPY020000031.1, forward strand.
TCGGCCACCGGGCCGTTGGTGATGTAGATCTTGCGGCCGTTGAGGATGTAGTGGCCGCCGTCACGCCTGGCGGTGGTGCGCATCGAGCCGAGCGCGTCGGAGCCGGCGCCGGGTTCCGTCAGGCCCAGCGCGCCGGTCGCCCGGCCACTGCACAGGTCCGGCAGGTACTTGCGGCGGAGGTCGTCGTTCGCGTTGCGGTAGATGTTGTTCAGGCACAGGTTCTCGTGGGCGATCCACGACAGTGCCAGCGCATAGTTCCAGCGCCCCATGGCCTGGCAGATGAGGCCGCTGGTGAAGAAGTCCAGCCCCACCCCGCCGTACTCCTCGGGCACGGTGATGCCGAAATAACCCTGTTCGCCGATCTTCCTGAAGACGTCCTCCGGCCACCATTCCTCATCGTCCATCCGCTGCGCGAGCGGGTAGAGTTCCTTGCGCGAGAACTTGTCCGCCTCGTCGAGCATGATCTGCTGGTCGGCGCTGAGCCCGAACTGGTTGGCGGAGGTGGTGTTGCCGACGTTGGCTTTCTCGTTCATTGCAATCTCCAGGGCAAAATCTGGCCGCGATGGCGGCCGTTGGCGTTCCGCGAGGGGCGCCTGGACGATAGCGAATCGCCCCCGCAAAGTCTATTTGGCGCCAGCCGCATCGAAGGCGACGACCTCGACCGGCACGCCGGTCATGTGCGCCTGGCCGGACAGCGGTTCGAAGCTGCCTGGGCCTGTCGGCAACAGGCGGTTGCAGTTCGCGCCCGGCGTCCGCTGCGCGACCCGCATGCCCGAGGTCAGCGCCTGGCCCCAGCCGTGCGGCATCGCAACCACGCCCGGCAGCAGGTCATCCGTCAGGCGCAAGGGCACTTCGACCGCGCCGTGGGCATTGCGCACGAGCACACGCGTGCCGTCAGCCAGGCCCCGCGCGGCGGCATCGTCCGGATGCATGTACAGGTGGTTGGTGACATTCGTCTTCGTCTTCAGCTGCGGCAGGTTCGCGAGCCAGCTGTTCATCATGCGCGCCTCGCGCCTGCTGATGAGCTTCAGCTGCCCGCGCGGCTCGGCGGCGAGTTCGTCGAAAATGTCCGCCATGCGCACGAGGGCCTGCGCGAACACCGCCGGGCAGCAGTCGACGCGCCCATCCGCGGTCTGCAGGTAATCCGTGTAGAAGCGCCCGGACTGCAGCGGGCCGAGATCGATCACCTCACGCGCGCGAAGCTCGTCGAAGCTGAGCCCGCGGCTGTGCAGCATGTGGGCGACCTTGCCCCAGGGGTCGTGCGCGGCCGGGTCGTCGAGCTCGGACACGAGTCCCAAGGCCTGCGCGAGCCGCGCGAGAATCCAGCGCTCGTGCCGACGCTCCGCGCGCGGCGCAACCACGGCCGCGGTGTACTGGATGTTCGGCCGCTGCTGCAGGCCGAGGCCCAGGCCGTTGATGTCCTCGCGCTCGAAGGCATCGGTCGCCGGCAGCAGGTAGTCGGCGTACTCGCCGGTCGCATTGCGGTAGAGATCGATCACCACCAGCAGTTCGAGCCGCGGCAGCGCCCGGCGCAGGCGCTCCTCGCCGCCCATCGCGAGCAGGGGATTGCCGGCGCACACGACGAGCGCCCGGATCGGTTCGTGGGCCTCCTCGATGAAGTCGGCGAGCAGGTTGCCCGGCCAGGGGAACACCGGCAGCTTCGGCTTGCGCACCGGGCCGAAACCCACATCGACGAAGTCGACCTCGCCGGTCGGGTTGCGGCCCGCGCGCGCCCGGCGCTCGTAATAGCCGACCGACAGCACGTTGCCGCCCGCGCGATCGAGGTTGCCGGTCACGAACGCCAGCATCTGCATCAACCAGTATGCGAGCGTGCCCTGCCGCCCCATGTTGACACCGGTCGACATGTGCACCGAGGCACGCGGCGCGCGGGCGAAATCGAGCGCGAGGCGCTCGATCGTCGCGGCCGGAATGCCGGTCACCGCCGCCACCCGCGCCGCTGGATAGCGGTGCACGACCGCCCGCAGTTCCGCCACGTGGCGCCCGTGCCTGGCGACCACGGCCGCATCGAAGCCTGGCCCGCGGTCGATGGCGTCGAGCATCGCGGCGAGCAGGTAGACGTCCGTGTCCGGGCGAATCTGCACGAGCTCGCCGACCCGGTCGGCGGACTCGACGCGGCGCGGGTTGACGAACACCACCTGTCCACCGCGCCGGACCACGCCCTTCAGCGCGCCCATCGCGTCCGGCAGCGAACAGAAGCTCATCTGGCTGACTGCGGGATTCTCGCCAATCAGCAGCGCGAAATCGGTCTGTTCGAAATCGGGCACCGGATGGATGGTCACCGATCCGTAGACGGCCTCGGCGCCCGCAAACTTGTTGCCGCAGTCCTGGGTGTTGACGTTGAACAGGCGGTCGGTGCCGAGCTGGCCGAAAAACGCATACCAGGCTTCCGACAGCAGCGAGTTGTACTCGCCGGGATTGCCGAGGTAACCGGCGACGGCGCGGGGACCGTGGCGCGCGATGATCGCGCGCAGGCGCTGCGCGATGTCGTCCGCCGCCGTGTCCCAGTCGATGCGCTCGTAGCCATCGCCGCGGCGACGCTGCGGATAGTCCAGGCGATCCGGATCGCGATGGACGTCGAGCGCGAAGAGCCCCTTGTGGCAGGCGTAGCCGCGCGAAATCGGATGTTCGCGATCCGGCGCCAGGGCGACCAGCTCGCCGTCGGTGACCGTGGCGGTCAGACCGCAGGCCGGTTCGCAGATGCGGCAGAAGGTGCGCCGGGTTTCGGTGGCCATCGGTCAGCCTCGCTGTGCAGAAGGTGGGCGCGCGTTCACTTGCGCTTGAAGAAGGATTCCAGCATCGCGAGCGTCGCCGGGTCACCCGCCTGCTCGGCGATGCCCGCGCCCTCGAGTTCGAATTGCTGTTCGAGCGAGTTCGTCAATGATGCGCGGAGCTGGCGCTTGAGGCGGCCCAGCGCACCCGCCGGTGAACGCGCGAGCTGGGACACCAGTTTCTCCACCTCCGCGTCGAAAGCCTCGTCGTCGACGACGCGCGCGACGATCCCCAAGGCCAGCGCTTCGTCCGCCGTCAGGGTCGGATTGGTCGCCATCAGGTCGAACGCGCGCTGCAGGCCGATCATGCGCGGCAGGAAGAAGGTCGCCCCGCCATCCGGCGTCAGGCCGGAACGCGTGTAGGCCACGTTGAATTTCGCCGAGCGCTTCGCGATCGCCATGTCCGCCATGCACACGAGGCTGAAGCCGCCGCCCGCCGCAGTGCCGTTGACTGCGGCGATCACCGGCGCGGCCAGGCGATTCAGCGTGAGGATGGCGGCGTGGAAGTTCACCGTCATCTCGCGTACGTGGGCGCGGATTCGACCGCGATGGGCCATGAAGTCGCGCAGGTCCCCGCCGACCGAGAACATCGCGCCCTCCGCACTCACCAGCACGGCACGCAGGTCCGGCTCGACCTCGCAGCGCCGCGCGGCATCGGCGAATTCCTGCGTGAACCGAAGGTCGACCGCGTTGTGGTTCGCCGCATTGGCGAACACGATGCGCGCCACGCCGCCGGCAAGCTCGAATCTGATCTTCTCGTAGTCCATGTAACCTCCGGTCTGGCGCCTCAGGCGCGGTGCATCGGGTGCAGGTGATCGGGCTTGGAGACCCGCACCTTGTTGCCGACGTGCGCCAGCAACAGCGTGGCGAGCGCATCCCAGCGCGCGTCGTGGGTGCCGGCGCGGATCTCGCGCGCCAGTTCCGCATAGCCGGTCGCCAACGGCTGGCTGCGGCCGGTGAATGCGGCCAGCGCCGCCGCCTCATCGCCGTCGATGGCCGCGCCGAGCGCGACCTCGCGCTCGACGATGCTGACGAGGTAAGACGTGCACAGCGCGTGATAGCGGTCCTGGCCGGCGAGCTTCGGCGTGACCTCATCGATGAACTCGCGCACGGTGCGCAGCAACTCCGGAATGGATGGATTGTCCTGGCTCATCGGGGGCTCCCGGATTTCATGTGTAGTGTCCGAGCAGGGTCATCAGCAGGTCGTACTCGATGAGGCTCGTGTTGCGGCCGCAGGCTGCAAAGGCCGGCGAGCGGCGAGCGCCGCTCAGGTGGCCATGAACCTGCATGACGTTGAGCACCGCCCAGCGCACGAAACCGAACACCTCCCACCAATGGATCTCGTCGGCATCGACCACGCGCCCGCTCGCGGCCGCGTACGCGGCATGGAACTCCGCCCGCTGGCCGAAACCGCCGACCGGCCGGTCGACGTGTCCGAAACGGAAGGAGCGCAGGCACAGCCACGCGAGGTCCTCGGCCGCCGCGCCGAGATGAGCGCATTCCCAGTCGAGCACCGCGCGGATGCCCTCTTCCGCGCCCACCAGCATGTTGCCGGTCCTGAAGTCGCCGTGCAGCAGTACACGAGGCGCCGGCGCCGGTCGATGACGCTCGAGCCAGCGCACGGCGAGTTCGAGCGCGGGATGGGCTTCGGCATAGTGGTCGAGGCGAGCGAGCTGCGCGGCGAGCGCATCGCGACTGTCCGGCGTGTCGGCCAGGAAGCCCGCGCGTTCAATCGCGATTCCGTGCAGGCGGCCGAGGATTTCGCCCGCCTGTCCGCAGAACAGTGTCCTCGCCTGCGCGAACTCCGGCCCGTCGAGCAGCCGGCGGGGCAGGGTCTCGCCGTCGACGAAACCGACGACGTAGGCACGCTCGAGTTCGTCCGAGGCCGATAGCTCGAATATCGGCTCCGGGACCGGCAGGCCCTCGGCATGCACGAGTTCCAGCAACTGGAACTGCAGGTGCGGCGCGATGAACGGCGACTGCGGAAGGCTGTAGGTTTCCTGGCGGAACACGAGGCGACGGCTGGCCTTGCCTTCGACGAGATCGAACAGGAGCGTGCGGTTGGAGCCGCCGAGCGTCGCGACGACGATGTTTTCCACGCGTGCGGCCGCGCCATAGCGCCGCGCGATCGCGCCGCGCAGCTTGGCGATGATCTGGTCGCGCAGCGCGACACTGTTGTCCTTGGTTGTCATTGCTGGCCGCTACGACACCCGCCTCACAGCGGATAACCGACGGGCTGCCCGTTCTCGAGCACTTCAATGTATTCGGTCATGCCGCAGCCCACGCGATCACCCCAGGTCCAGCGCGTGAAGCCTTCGGCGATGCGCGATTCCAGCGTGCGCTCGCCCTCGGCACGGCGGTTGCGCAACGGCAGCAGCGTGGTGATCTCGCCGTCGATACGTACCGCGCGCCGCGCCGTGCGGACGCCGAGACGCACCACGCGCGGGTCCTTCGCGGCGGTCCATTCGGTGACGACGTCGAGGTCGCTGATCTCCTCGTAGTCGCCGTCGTACTGCAGCACGCCGCAGCGGCGGGTATTGCCTTGGCGGTCGGTGATTTTCAGCAGCATCATGCCGCGGTCCGGGCCGAAGTTGCCGATGAACAGCCGATAGAAGTAGATGTTCGTCCAGTAGCGAGGCCCCCACGAGTGGTCGCGCCAGCCGCCGCCGTCGATGGGCAGTTCCAGCTCGCCGACGCGGATGTGGCCACGTACCTTCGTGTGCTGGTTGAAGTGCCCCAGCGAGAAATCGCGCCCGTACATCGTCTGCTGGTCGTCTGCGGTCGGTTCCCCACCGTGCATCGGCGAGGCGGCGAGGTGATGGAAATCCACGTCGCAGGACACGCGGGTCGCCCTGGCAAAGGCCTCGCGCGGATTGCGCATGGCCTCCGGATCGTCGAGCAGCATCACGTCGCCGCTGTAGCGCATCCGCACGTCCTCGAAAGGCTTGTGCACGGCATAGCTGAGTCCGCCCGCAGCGTGCCGCTCGTTCGTGGAAATCGGCGGCCGCTGGAACTGGCAGGCCACCTTGCCGTCCGGCAGGAAAAGACAGACCGACAATTCGGCATAGCCTTCGTTGACCCGGTTGCCTAGCCGCATCCAGCCCCCGTAGCGTCCGTCCGCGCTGAACGCGTTGGTATAGACGCTCTCGTTGAAGTTCGGTTCGGCGGTCGGCTGATGGGTGTACTCGTCGGCGGGCGCAAGGCGATATGCGGACATCGAACCTCCTCTTCGGCTGCGGATGCGGGGAGGCGGGATTGTAACCGTTGGACGCGGACCGGTCGCGTGCCGCCCCCATGCGCAGGGAATGCGATCCGGACGCCTGGCACCGGGTCAGCCACCGGGCAACTGTGTCCCTCGCTTCGCTCAGACGGTCTGCAGGGTCCAAGGCCTGCCGGTTCTGACCATGGCATCGAGAATACTCAGCCGAGAAAAGGAGACAAGGTGTCAGATTCGAAATCTGCCACCTTTCCTCCCCTCAGGCCTGAGGGAGGGTCTCGTGCCCGCTCGTGTTGGTAATACACCTGTCTTCTCCGTGCTCTCCGTGTCCTTCGTGGTGAAAATGATTTTCAGCGAATCGAGACGCTGCCGTTTTCACCTCGAAGGACACGGAGGGCACGGAGAAGTCTCGGAACACGGCATGGTGTAATGGGTGGCAATGCGTCACCGGCGTCACGACCCCACCTTATATCCGCAAGGTGTTGCTCGATGGCTATACCAGGCACATCCAACGCGGCTCAGAGCGGATACCCTGCCGGCACACCGTCGACGAGGCGCTCGACGTACTCTGTCATGCCGAAACCCTGGCGGCCGTCCCAGTCGAGTTCCGTGAAGCACTCCGCGATACGCGATTCGAGCAGTACGCCGTCCTCCTCGCGCCGGTTCCTGAGCGGGGCACAGTTGAGGATGCGACCGCGGATGACCGCGCAGCGCTGCGCGGTGCGCACGGTGAGCAGGAAGGACACCGGGTCCCTGGCGTCGTTCCATTCGTTGAGGATGTCGAGGTCGGTGATTTCCTCGTACCGGTCGTCGATCTGCAGCACGCCGCCGCGCCGCACCTGCCCGTCGCGGTTCGCGATCTTGAGCAGCATGAGGCCGCGGTCGGCGCCGAAATTGGCCATGAACAGCCGGTCGAACAGGATGTTCTGCCAATAGCGCGGTCCCCAGGAATGGTCGCGCCATCCGTAGCCGTCGACCGGCCAGTGTTCGTCGCCGATCCGGATGTCCCCGTGCACGCGCGTGTGCTGGTTGAAGTGTCCCAGCGAGAAATCCCGGCCGTAAAGTGTCTGCTGGGCGGAATCGGTCGGCACGCCGCCGTGCGTCGGCGAAAGGCCCTCGTGCCGCCAGACGATGCTGGCCCCCGTACGCCTGGCCTCGGCGAACAGGCGTTTCGGATTGCGCAGCAGGTTCGGGTCGTCGATGACGAGCAGTTCGCCGTCATAGCGCATGTCGAGCCGGCGCAACGGCTCGATCACGTGCACCGCGAGGCCGCCGGCGTCGAAGGCCTCGTTATGCGGGATCTGCGGGCGCTGGAACTGGCAGGCGATGCGGCCGTCCGGGAGGTAGAGGCACACCGACAATTCCGCATAGCCCTCGTTGACCCGGTTGCCGATGCGCATCCACCCGCCCATCCGGCGCGTGTGATCGAAAGCGTTCATGTAGACGCTTTCGTTGAAATTGGGCTCGGGGGTCGGCGCGTGCGGGAACTCGTCCTGGGCGACCAGCGCGTAGTGACTCATGGGGCTCGATCCTGTGCTTGCGTTCGGGTTGGCAGGCCGCGACGGCACGCGATACCCTGCGGACAGCCCGGCAGTCCAGTGGCCGCTTCCACCATCGGGATGAAGCGCGTCGCCGGGCGCTTCGGGCAAGCTTAGCCGCAGCCGCCGCGGCTGCACCAGCACCGGGCGGACATGACACTCATGACGACAAAGCAACGACGAGAAGGGGAGCACGCATGCGATTCGGCTTTATGGAGGACTTCCGCAACCCGGTGAAATGGCGCCGCCCGTTTCCCGAGTTCTACGGGGCGATACTCGATCAGATCGTGCGCGCCGAGGAACTCGGCTACGACAACGTCTGGCTGACCGAACACCACTTCACCGAGGACGGCTACAACCCCGCGCTGATGGCCACCGCCGCGGCGATCGCGACGCGCACACACCGTATCCGCATCGGCAGCTTCATCCTGCTGATGCCGTTCATCCACCCGGTGCGTGCCGCCGAGGACGTGACCTGCGCGGACATCTTCTCCAACGGCCGCATCGACCTCGGTATCGGCCAGGGCTACTCCTATCACGAGTGGAATGCGTTCTGCATGAACCGCAGCGAGCGCGGCATGCGCACGCGCGAAGGCATCGAGCTGATGCAGAAGCTCTTCACCGGGGAAAACGTCAGCTTCGACGGCAAGTACACGCAGGTGAAGGACATGACCCTTTCACCGAAACCGGTGCAGCAGCCCTACCCCCCGATCTGGATTGGCGCGCGCGGACCGAAGGCAATCACGCGGGCCGCGAAGATGGGCTTCCACCTGATGGCGACGCTGGGGCCGGATCCGGCGCCGCTGTACGTCGAGACGCTGAAGGAGTGCGGGCGCAACCCGGCGGACTTCAAGATCGCGCAACTGCGCATGGTCTACTGCGCGGAGAACGAGGACCAGGCCTGGGAGGAATGCCAGCATCACCTGTTCCACCTGTTCGACTTCTACCACGACATCCTGGCCGAGGCGAACGATGCGGAAGGCGACGACGCGCCGCTGCCGATCACGCGCGCCGAGGAAATCCGCCACTCCCCGCTCGCGGAGCACCTGATGATCGGCACGCCCGAGCAGGTCGGGCGCAAGATGGAGAAGTTCTGCCAGCAGTTCCAGTGCACGGACTTCATCATGGACAGCCAGTTCCCGGGCCTCGACCCGCGCAAGGCCACTCGCTCGATGGAACTGTTCGCGAAGGAAGTGATGCCGGCGTTCCGCAACGCCTGAGCGCCGCGGCCTCGTCGAACGTCGAAAGCGGCTTGCCGGGAACGCCCGGCAAGCCGCCCTTCTTCGCCCGCCCCGGCGTTGCCAGCGCGGCGTGCGAATCAAGCTTGCGTGCGCCGCGGCAGCCCGGCCGCGGGCCTCGCCTCAGCCCGCGAAGCGCCCCAGGCGCTCGCGGATGATCACGTTCGCCTCGTCCATGATGCGGTCGATGAGTTCCCGGCAGGTCGGGATGTCGTGGATGAGTCCCGCCACCAGCCCGCAGGACCACGCGCCGAGTTCCATCTGGCCTTCCAGCATGATCTTCGGATAGACGCCGACGACGTCCTCGGCGATGTCGGCGAAGGTGATCTTCGAACCCAGTTCCTTCTCCTTGGCGACCACGCGTTCGACCGCCGCGTTCTTGAGCACGCGCTCGGTGTTGCGCAGCGGGCGCATGATGAGCCGCATGTCGAGTTCGCTCGCGTCGAGGATCGCCTGCTTCACGTTCTCGTGGATGGGCGCTTCCCGGGTCGCCATGAAGCGCGTGCCCATGTTGATGCCCTCGGCGCCGAGCGCGAGCGCCGCGACCAGCGAGCGGCCGTCGGCCATGCCGCCGGAGGCCACGAAGGGAATCTTCAGCTCGTCGGCCGCGCGCGGCAGCAGGATGAAATTCGGGATGTCGTCCTCGCCCGGGTGACCGGCGCATTCGAAACCGTCGACGCTGATCGCGTCGCAGCCGATCGACTGGGCCTTCAGCGCGTGGCGCACGGACGTGCACTTGTGGATGACCTTGATGCCGGCCTCGTGGAGCATCGGCAGCCACTGCTGCGGATTGTTGCCGGCCGTCTCCACCACCTTCACGCCGCCATCGATGATCGCGCGGATGTAACCGGGATAGTCGGGCGTGGTGACGGTCGGCAGGAACGTGAGGTTCACGCCGATCGGCTTGGCTGTCATCGCGCGGCAGCGCGCGATCTCGTTGGCGAGGTCCGCCGGGCTGCGCTGGGTGAGGCCGGTGATGATGCCGAGGCCGCCGGCCTCGGACACCGCGGCGGCCAGTTCGGCGAAACCGACGAAGTGCATGCCGCCCTGGATGATGGGATGTTCGATACCGAACATTTCAGTGATCTTGGTCTTCACGAAATAATCCTTGCGAGGTGGGTTGATTGCGCCGGCCGGCTTTGCCGCTGTTCGGGCCAGGCTGCGCTCCGCCGGCTGGGCAGCGCGGCGGCCGCGACGTCCAGGGCGGTGGGGTACGGAAGCGCCGCGACGGGGAAGGCCCGCCGCGGCGCGCAGTCTCTGCTGAGCCCGGGCACCGGCTGGCCGGAAACGCTGGCCAGCCGCGCCCGTCCGCCAGGCCTTACTTCGCGATCGCGTCGATGATCGCGTTGTACAGGCCGTTCAGCATGCCCTTCACTTCTTCCTGCGAGGCACCGTTCGGCACCCAGTTGCTGCCGTAGGCGATGTAGCAGCCGCCATTCGGCGCGTCTTCGAGCTGCACGACCGCGTGGTAGTGCTCGAAGGGCAGCGGGCACTCCGCGACGATCGAGTACGAGAACAGGTGGCCGTCATAACCGGCTTCCAGGCGCTCGACGACCTTGCCGGGCGTGCCCTTCAGCGTGATGTGGCGCGTCGAGCCGATCCCCGAACCCTCGAGGGTGCAGGTCTCGATCATGTCCGGCAGCAACTTGCCGATCCCGCCGAAATCCATCAGCGCCGCATAGACCTTCGCGCGGGCGACCGGGACCGTGCGTTCCACCAGAACCGAATAAGCCATGTTGACCTCCTACTTGCTGTTGTAATGGGCGGCCGGCCTGCGCCGGCCGCCGGCCTTGGATGCGGATTCAGCCGGCGCGGATCTGCCGCGTCCAGCCGTGGCGATCGGGCAGGCGCCCGAACTGGATACCCGTGAGCTCATCGTACAGGCGCCGCGCGATCGGGCCGGGCTCGCCATCGTTCAGCACGATGTCGCGATCCTGGTAGCGCAGCCGGCCAACCGGGGCAATCACGGCGCCCGTGCCCATGCCGAAGATCTCGGTGATGTGCCCACGCTCGATGTCGCGCAGCACCTCGAGGAAATCGATGCGCTCCTCGCTGGTCTCGAGACCGAGGTCCGCGGCGAGCGTCAGCACCGATTCGCGCGTCACGCCGTGCAGGATCGCGCCGGACAGCGCCGGCGTGCGCAGGCGCTTGCCTTCGTAGACGAAGGCGATGTTCATGGCGCCGACCTCGTCGACGTAGCGGCGTTCGACGGCGTCGAGCCACAGCACCTGCTGGTAGCCCTGGGCGATCGCGATTTCCGTCGCCTTGACGCTCCCCGCGTAGTTGCCCGGCGTCTTGGCCTCGCCCGTGCCGCCGCGCACGGCCCGCACGTATTCGTGGCTCACGTAGACCGCGACCGGCGCGAAACCGCCGGCGAAATACGGGCTCACCGGGCTCAGGATGATGTAGTGCAGGTACTCCTGCGGGGCGCGGATGGCGAGCGCTTTCTCGGTCGCGATCATCACCGGGCGGATGTAGAGGGCGGCATCCGGCTGGTACGGCACCCAGCGATGCTCGAGGGCGACCAGGGTCTCGATGGCCTCGACGTGCGCGGCGACCGGCACGCCCGGCATGCCCATGCGCTCGGCCGAACGATTGAAGCGCTCGGCGTTCTTCTCCACGCGGAACAGGTTGATGTTGCCGTCCGGCCGGCGATACGCCTTGGTGCCGTCGAAGATCATCTGGCCGTTGTGGAAGACCTGCGCCGCGGGGTCGAGCGTCAGCGGCCGGTACGGGCCGATGTTCGCGTCGTGCCAGCCCGCCGCCGCGCTGTAATGCTGGCTGAACATGCGATCGCTGAAATAGCGCCCGAATCCGAGTTCGGCGGGCAGTGTCGAGGGATCCGTCCCGGTAACCGGCTCGATGCGGATGGAGGTCATGCGTGCGCCCTACTTCCTGGCCGCCAGCGGGTTCACGAACTCGGTCTTGAAGCCGAGCTTGCGCATGCCGACCAGGCAGCACTCGCAGTCCTCCTCGATGGTGCCGCCGCTCGCGCCGATGCCGCCGATGACCTCGCCCTGCTCGTCGAAGATCGGGTAACCACCGCCGACCATGCAGATGCGCTCGTCGGTGTGCTGCAGGCCGTAGCCGAAGGCGCCGGGCAGCATCACGTCGCGCACCATGTCGGTCGGCCGCTGGAAGGCGACCGCGGTCCAGGCCTTCTTCTCGGCAATCAGGATGTTGGCGATGCGGCCCTTGTCCGGGCGCAGCGCGCCGCGCAGGTGACCGCCGAAATCGACGACGGCGATGGAGCTGGGACGACCCAGCGACTGGGCGTAGGCCACGCCCTCCTTCAGCAGGGTTTCGACTTCGGCCAGGGTCAGTTCGCGCATGGGGGGTCTCCTCTGGGCTGGGCTACGCGGTCGACGCCATGGCGTGCGCCTCCCGACGGTCGTGGCGCGCCGCAACGCGCGTCCGGCGAGGTCGCCCGCAAGGGCGGCTCGCCACTGGAAGCCCGGAGAATACCAGAGGCGGTGGGCGGGGCGGCAGGCCCTGCGCGCCCGCGTCAGTTGCAGCGCTTCTTGCGCCGGTCTTCCTCTTCGTCGTCCGCGCGATCGAGCATCGCAAGCACGCTGTCGATTGCCGGGTTCTGGATCAGCCCGCTGATGAAGAAGCCGGTGATGGGCGCCGGGCTGAGGAAGGGATCGGTCAGCAAGGGGTCGCTGCCGCAACCGATGCAGTCGAGAATCGAGAATTCGGCCAGGCCCCCGAGGCCCAGCAGCAGTGCGTGGGCGCCGTCCGCGGTGCCCGCCGTCAGCACCACGCTGTCGGCCGTCAGCGAGAACTCGCCGAAGGACACCAGGGCGGCGAAGGCGCCGGGCGCTGACCCGCCACTCAGGCTCACGAGATCGGCGTCGACGGACAGTCGCTCGAGTGCGAGTACGAAGGTTGCCGGGTAGGCCGTGCCGTCAAGCAGGTAGCTGGTGAAGAAGTCACTGCTGCTGACCGGCTCCCACGCGAGCGGCGTGGTGTCACTCGCGACGCCGCCGTTCAGAGAGACGAAGTCGGCCGTGATGTCGACGGTGCGACCGACGACCTGCGGGTCCTCCAGCGTGAACCCGCTGGGGCCGTCGCCACGCAGCGCCGGATCGACACCGGCCTGGTTCGCGTCCGCGATGATCGTGATCGCGGTGCCGGGCATGTTCAGCAGCCCGTTGACGATCACCGAGCGACCGGCCTGGAGGGTCAGGCTGCCGCCGCTGCCCGTCAGCACCGCGCCCTTCTGGACCACGATGTCGCTGTTCGCCTGCAGGATGAGGTTCGCGCCCGCGTTCAGGGCGTTCGCAATCGCGCCGGTCGTCACCACGAAGTCCCCGTCGGGCGTGTTGCCGAAGAGCAGATCGGTTGCCGTGGCGCCCTGGTTCTGCAGCGTCGAGTCGAAGATGACGATGCGCCCGGCGTCCTCGATGCCATTGACGTCGGCGAGCGGGCTGCCGAACACCAGCCGGCCGTCGGCCAGCGTCGCGCGGCCGAAGCTGCCGAGCCGCTCGTCGGCGCTGATGCCGGTCACGCGCTGCACCTCGAGGCCGGTCAGCGGGTCCAGTTGCACGACCGCGCCCGCATCGACGAGTCCGCCGATGTCCGCCAGTTCGCTGACAATCGCAAGGCCGTTGTTGACCAGGAAAATCGGGAAGTTCGCGCCGAAGCGCTCGTCGGCGCTGCCGCCGGCGGTCTGGCCGATCAGGTTGCCGCTCAGCGGGTCGACGAGTTTCACGGCGCCGGCATCCGCAAGCCCCCCGATGTCGGCGTCCGGACTGCGGAACAGCAGGTTGCCGTTGTGCAGCGTCGTGAAACCGAAGTTCGAGAAGCGCTCGTCGACGCTCGTGCCGGCGGTGCCGCCAAGCACCTGCAGGTTGCGGTCGGTCAGGATGATGCGACCGGCGTCGGTCACGCCGCCGACGTCAGCGAGCGGCACCCGGAACAGCACGCGGTCGTTCGGCAGGAAGTTGAAGCCGCTGGCGCCGAGATTGTCGCCGGGCGCGCTGCCGAGCAGGGACGCACGGACGATGCTGCCGCCCCCGAGGTCCAGGTTCGCGATCGCGAACACGCCGCCGGCGCCGTTGCCGTGCTGTACGGCGGTGACCCAGATGTCATTGCCGATGAACTGGAAGAAGTCGCCGAAGAACTCGTTGGCCGTGTTGCCGGTGGCCTGGCCGAGCAGCGCGCCCGAGGAGCTCGCCACCAGCACGCGGCCCGCATCCACCACGCCGGCGACGTCCGCCGTCTCCGAAATGACGAAGAGGTTGTTGCTCGCGCCCGCGAAAAGGCTGCCGATGCCGAGTTGGTCGCCCGCGGCCGCACCATCGAGGCGGCCGCTCGCGGCGCCGGTCGCGCCGTTCACGAAGTAGATGGAACCCGCGTCGACGAGGCCGCCCGGATCGGCGTCGGGGCTGCGCGCAAACCAGTGGACTCCGTCCGGGGCGAGGTCGGCGCCGAAGCGGCCGAGGCGTTCATTCGCACTGCCGCCGTCGAGGCGGCCACGCACGATGTTGCCGCCGCCCAGATCAACCGCCGCGAGCTGGAAAATGCTGCCGGCATCGGCCAGCCCGCCCGGATTGGCGCGTTGGCTGAAGAGCAGGATGTCGTCGCCCGCCAGCGTGAAGGCGTCGGGATCGGCACCGAGATTCTCGCCCGACGCGGTGCCGGTCACGCTGCCGATTAGGGCGCCGGTGGTGCCGTTGACGAGATAGACCGCACCCTCGTCGTTCGCGCCGGCGAAGGGCGAGAACTGGAAGAAATTCGAGTTCGAACGCTCGAAGAAGGCGAAGCCGCCAAGTTCTTCGTTCGCCGATTGACCGTAGACACGCCCCAGTTCCGCGCCCGTGAGGTCCGCCACGATGACCGCGCCGGCGTTGACGAGGCCGCCCGCGGTGTCGGCAAGCCGGTTGCGCACGACGAAATTGCCGTTGGCGAGCGTCGCGATGTCGCTGGTTCCATTCGCGCCCAGCTGGTCGAAGGCCTCGGCGCCGGAAATCGCGCCGAGCAGTGTGACGCTGCCGCTCAACCCTTCCATCAGCAACACGGCGCCCGCATCGGTCTTGCCGGACACATCGCGGAACGGCGTGTGGATCAGGAACAGCGAGCCGCCGAAGCTCGAGGTGTTGATGAACGTGTTCGAGCCACCGAGCAGTTCATTCGCCGAGATGCCGGTGACGCTGCCGGCGTCCGCATAGGCGTTGGACGGATCGACGAAAAGAATGGCGCCCGAGTCGTTGGTGACCCCCGGCACGAGGTCCTGGTTCGGATTGCCGATCGCGATATGGCCTCCAGGCACGAGTTCGAGCGCCTCGCTGCCCAGCAGGTCGCCGGTGCTGCCACCGAGCTGCCGCAGCAGCGTGCCGGTGCCGCCGTCGACGAAGAACACCGCGCCGGTGCCGTCACCGCCATGGCCAGGACTGAGGATGGCGAAATCGTCGTTGGCGTTGCCGGAAAGACTGAAGCGGAAGAGGTCGAATTCGACGTCTGCGCCGAGGTTCTCGCCGTTCGCGTTGCCCTCGACCCGGGCGCCCAGCACGCCGCCAGTCGTGCCATTCAGCACCGTGACGGCGCCGGCGTCGACCGCGCCGCCGATGTCCGCGTTCGGCGCGAGCAGCACGTAGTTGCCGTTGGACAGGAATTCCACGTCCGCGCTCGCCAGATCGCCCGCGACCGAGCCGCTGACCGAATTGCGCAGGATGCTGCCGCCGCCGAGGTCGACGGCGGCGAGCTGGGCGAGGATGCCGGCGCCGCCACCGTGCCCGTCCGCGAGCACGAGCAGATCGCCGTTGGAGAGTTGGCCCTCGAACAGGAAGTCGCCGAAGCGCTCACCGGCGGTGTCGCCGTCGACGCGGCCGATGAGACCGCCGGTGGCGCCACTCGCGAGGACCACGCTGCCCCCGTCGTTCGCGCCGAACTCGGGGCTCGCTATCCAGTAGTTCTCGTTGACGAAACTCGTGATGATGCCGCTCGCGCCGAGGCGCTCGCCGGCGCTGGTGCCATCCACGCGCCCCAGCAGGTTGCCGGTGAGCCGATCGATCATCAGCACCGACCCACTGTCCGCCCCACCCGCCGTATCGGCGTCCGGGCTGGTCACGACGAAGCCGCTGACGGTGAACAGCGCAATGCCGTTGTTGCCAAGGAACTCGCTGGCGCTGCCGCCGAGCGTGCTGCCAAGCAGGATGTTGCCACCGCCGAGGTCGTGGTCGGCGAGTACGAAGATGCCGCCCTCGTTCGCGCCGACGACACCCGGGTTGTCGTGGCTGACGCTGGTCACGAGCAGCTTGTCGAAGCCGAGCGAGGAGGTATCGAAGGTGCCGAAACTGCCCAGGAACTCGTTGTTCGCCGTGCCGTTCAGCTGACCGATGCGCGTACCGCTGGCGCCGCTGACGAGCACGAGCGAGCCGGCGTCCGTGGCGCCGCCGGCGTCGGCATTCGGCACCTGCAGGAAATAATTGCCGCTCGCGCGGATCTGCGGCGCGAAGCTGCCCAGGTTGTCGCCGCTGGCGAGCCCGCTGGTGCGGCCGATCTCGTTGCCGGTGCTGTTGCTGACGAGAACCGCGGTGCCGTTGTCGGTCAGTCCGCCGACGTCGGCGACGGCGCTGCGGATGAGATAGGTGCCGGACGGCGTCGAGAAGTAGTCGACCGTCGCGCCGAACTGGTCCCCCGCCGCGCCCCCGACGACCTGGCCGAGCTGCTGGCCGGTCAGCGAACTGCCCATCACGACGCGCCCGGCGTCGACCCGGCCGCCGATGTCGGCGGAGGCCGACTGCACGACGAAGGTGTTGGCCGCCGTGAAGCCGACGCGCACGGTCGAGCCGAAAAATTCATTCGCGCTCGTGCCGTCGAGGCGGCCGAGTTCCGTGCCCGTCGCGCCGTTGACGGTCACGACGCTGCCCGCATCGGCCAGGCCGCCTACGTCGGCGCCGGTCGAGGCCACGAGCAGGTTGCTGCCGGCGAACTGGATCGAGCCGAGGCTGAAACGCTCGCCCGCGCTGATGCCGCCGGTGCGGCCAAGCTCGACGCCGGTGCCGACATCGAACAGGATCAGGGCGCCCGCCTGCGCGAAGCCGCCGCTGCTCGCGTCAGGACTGCGGAAGAAGCGGTTGCCGTCGAAATTCGAAAACGAGCCGAACGCCCCCAGCTTTTCGTTCGTCGCGTTGCCGCCGACGCTGCCGAGTACGGTGCCGAATGAGTCGAGCAGCAGAATCTCGCCGGCATCCGTGAACCCGGCGACGTCCGCATCCTGGTTCACGACCAGGATGTTGCCGTTGGACAGCACGCTGAAGCTCGAGCCGAAGCCGTCGCCCGCGAACGGGGTCGGGTCGCCAGCCGACACGGTCGCGCCGCCCTCGACGATGAAGATCGTGCGCGGGTCGAGCAGCAGCGTGCCCGCATCCCCCGCCGGCGCGCCGACGTCGACGCTGCCGGAGAAGCGCAGGATCTCCTTGCCCGAGACCTCGACCAGCCCGCCGTCGCCGGCGGTGTCGCCGCCGCGAGCCTCGGCCCGGCCCCTGAAGTCCGTTTCCAGATCGGACCACACGATGACCCGGCCACCGTCGCCCGCGCCCTGCGCGTTCGCTTCGAAGCGGCTCGCCGCATCGACGTCGGTCGTGTCGGCCGCGCGCAGGCCCTCCCCGCCCTGGAAGCCGCCGCCGACGCGGATCTCGCCCGCCGCGCCCTGCGCGGCATTCGCGAGCAGCGTCGCCCCCTCCGCCTGTACCTGGTCGCCCAGCACCTGCACGCGACCGCCGGCCGTCGCGCCGGATGCATCCACCGTCGCGCGCAGCGTCACGCTGTCGGCCTCGACCACCGCCGTGCCGCCCACGGCGCCGGTCACGTCGACACGGCCGGCAATCGTCGCCGACGTTGCGCTGGCCCGCGCGGCGCCCGCCTCAACCATCGGCTCGACCGCCGCCTGCAACCGGACCTCGCCGCCCGCGGCGCCCGGCGCCAGCACGGCGTCGTCGACGCTGCGCTCGCCGCGCGCGGAAATCTCGCTGCCGGGGGCGGTTTCGATCGAATGGCTCGCCGCGAGCACGATGCGCCCGGTCTCGTCGACGCTGAGGGCATCGGCGTTGATTTCGCCAGAGTGGCGAATCGTCGCCGCCAGCACGTCGATGCTGCCGCCCTTCGCAATGAGCTGCCCGAGGTTGACCGCCTCGCCGGTGGGCGCGCTGACGTCGAAACTGATGTCCGGATCGTCGAGGCTCGTGATGGTGATCGAGTACCCGGCCGCGAGCACCAGTTCGCCGTTCTCGCTCTCGATGATGCCGCTTTGCGGATTGCCGTCCTCGGGCGCGTTCAGGATTGATGGCGCAAGCAACACCACCTCGCCGCCGGGCGCGGTCTTGATATAGCCGTGGTTGGTGATGCCGCCGCTGTCCGGTCCGCCGTCGAAGCGCAGGCGACCGGCGAGGAAATCCTCGTTCGTGATGCCGAGCGTGGACAGCACGAGGCCCGCGGTGTCGACCATGCCGTCGCGGCCGATGATGATGCCCGACGGGTTGACCAGGAACACGCGCCCGTTCGATGTGAGGCTGCCCAGGATTTCCGACACGCTGCCGCCCGTCACGCGGTTCAGCACGGCGCTTGCGGCATCCTGCTGGATGAAGCGCGTGGTCTCGCCAACCCCGATATTGAAGGACTGCCAATTGATGATCGCGGCCGGCGAGTTCGTGATCTCGAGCGTGGCCGGGTTCGGATTCGCGAACGTGACGGTGCCGGCGGCGACCGTGGGTGTGGTCGGATTGGCGTGCGAGGCCAGGCTCGCGGACACGCCGAGCGTCAGGCCCAGCAGGCGGCGACTCCGGCTTTGACGGGTCTTCATTCGGTGCATTCGTCGACCTCCGTGGTGGTCGTCGGATCGAACAGGTCCAGCAGTTCGCTGCCGATTTCGACGGCGTTCAGCAGCGGGTCTTCGGCCTGGAAGGCCGGGATTTCCGCCAGCGGCCGGGCTGGGCCGCCAGCGAGATCGACCTTCGCGGCCTGGCCGGGCCCGAGGTCGACGGTGTTCTCGCCGGTCTGCACGGCGCAATTGCCGGCGTAGCAGCTGACCATCAACGCATTGCCGGGCGCGGCGGCGGCCGGGTCGACCGGCGGCGTCGGCGGCAGTTGCACGGTGTCCGGGCGCGGCACGGTGATTTCGATCGGCATGTTCGCGATCTCGTGCGGCAGCATCCCGCTGCTGCCGATGAAGACCGGCGCCTGGTCCGCCGGCAGGGGATTTGCGCCGTCGAAATCGATGACGCCCTCGAGCGTGTCGACATACAGGCCATCCCCCCCCGTCGCGTTGGGGTCGGGATTCACGCAGGCGCCCACGCAGTAGAGGTCGTAGGCCGTGCCGCGGATGCCGATCGTCGCCACCGCCGTGCGCATGCGGTAGGCGTCGCGCCGATACTTCCCGATCGCGCCGCTGACCGCGCGCAGGCCGCCGCGCACGAGGCTGAAAAAGCCCTCGCCCTCGTCGGGCGCCGCCGCGTCATAGACCAGCCGGTCCACGCGGAACTCGGTGTTCGGCATCACCGTCACGCGACTCTCGTCGCGGAACAGCACGACGGCGTAGGCGTTGTTGCCGGTCACGAGGCTGTCACCCGTGAACACCGGGTCGCCCGCCGCGACCGCGCGCGCGCGCCCGCTGCCCGCCTTCGCGACCACCAGGCCCTTGACGAAACCGGCGCGCCCGGCCGGGGCGGGCCGCAGCCGCGCCTCCTCGGCGCAATCCGCACCGCACAGGCGCACATCGAACTCGGTCCCACGGATGCCGATCGTCGCCACCGCCGTGCGCAGCTGCACCGCGTTGGGGTTGCGCTTGCTCATGAAGCCCGTGACCGCGCGCAGGCCACCCTTGAACAGCCGGAAGATGGCGCTGGGGCTGGTGTCGGAGAGGACGTATTCCTCGACCTGGAACGAGGTCTCGGGCCGCAGCGTCACGCGGCTGCCGTCCTCGAGCTTGAGCAGCGCGACGCTGCGGGGGCCGGTAGAGACGACGTCGCCGACGTACACCGGCGCCCCTTCGCCGAGGATGCGCGCCGCCGCGCCCGCGCCATGCGCGGTCGCGAGGCCGCGCGTGAGCGTGATCTCGCCGGCGCGATCGGCGGCGAGCGCCGCGCCTGCCGCGCAGCACAGGGCGAGCATCGCGACGGCGCGCTGCAGGCGGCCGGTCAATAGCGACAGGACAGACTGAAATGCCATTTCGAATTGCCTCGGTCACTCGCTTCGCCGTCGGCGTTGGCCAGGGGTTGGCCATAGTCCAGGCCCACATACACGCGGTCGAGCCATTGCCAGCGCGCGCCGACGCCGACGCTGGACAGGGTGTCGGTCGGCAGCTGGCCGGTGGTCGGGTCGACAATTTTCTTGTAGCCCGCGTCGAGGAAACCGAGCACGCGCAGGCCGTACAACGCATCGATCGCCGGTGACCAGAGTTCCAGGTTGCCGACCAGCGCCTGGTCCCCCGCGACGGTGCGCTCCTCGAAGCCCCGCACGGAGCGCTCGCCACCGACGCCGAACTGCTCGCCGGCGATCAGGGGTTCGTCGCTGTACTGCCCGTTGAGCTTGAGCACCATGGAATAGCCGCGCGGCAGCTGCTGGGTCCCGAGGGCGCCGAAACGAAGCAGCTTCCAGTTCGGGTCGGCGCCCGGACGCACGCGGGTATAGTCGTCATGGCCGGAGTGCCCGCCGAAATCGAGGTTGCGCGTGACATCGACGTAGAAATCGAGGCTCGAGCGCGTGGTCAGCCAGTTGTAGCCGCCGTCGTAGCGCAGCGAGACCGGCCGGCTGCGCACTTTCGTCGTGAGGCCGACGATGGTGAGCCCCGTCGCCGAGTTGGCGATCTCGTTGTCGAACAGGCGGTCCTGGATGCCGACGTTGAAGGTATGGCGGTAGCGCCCGACGCCGAGCAGCTGGCGCCGGAAGCCGACGCCGGTGAAGTAGCCCGAGCCGCTGATGTCGAAAAAATCCTGCACGTTGCCGACGTCGACGTCCGAACGCACGTGGAAGGCGGACAGCCAGCCCTTCAGCGCGTAGACCGGGAGCTGGTAGAAGGCGCCGAACTGGAAGACGTCGTTGGCGTTGTCCGGAGAGGTCGTCACGGAGCTCGACAGGACGTCGTCATGCCCCGTGAGGTTCGCGTACTGGCCGCCGACGAGAAGACGCGAATAGCCGGTCTCCTCGTTGCCGATGTTGTTCAGGTTGCCGAAGACGCTCCACGGCCGCTGGTCCTCGACCTTGATCACGGCATCGAGCTCGTCGGGCGCCTGACCCGGCCTGAAGTTGACGGTCGCGCGCTTGCGCGGATGCTGGTTGGCCACCGCCAGCTGGCGCGACAGCTCGGCCGAGGACGGCATCGTGTCCGCGGCGAGCGCCGGCAGGCTGCGCCGTATCGACTGCGCCGGGAAGTGCTGGTTGCCGCGCACCGTCACCTTGCCGAGACCGAAGGCGAAGACCTTCAGCTGGACGGTCGTCGGCGCAGCGCCTGCCGGCGTGGGCTGGATGCTGACGCGATGGAAAGGATGGCCGGCGACCTTCAGCGCCTGTTCGAGCGCATCGACCGCGGCCATCAGGCCGGCCAGTTCCGTGTACTCGCCGAGGAAGGGGGCGAGCGCCTGCTCGGTGACGGCCGGGCTCAGCGGGTTTTCACCGTCGACGTCGAAGCGTTCGACGGTGATGCGCAGTGGCGGCAGCGCCTGCGCGACCGCGAGCGACATCCAGCCGAGCAACAGGAGAAAGGATAAATGCCGCACCGATCCCCTCCCGGAATCTTATGCTGGCTAAGACTTTATCCCTAACTGCTGAGAAATTGAAATAGCTTTAAAAGCTCAAACGCTTGAATCGCTTGGTTTTTCAGTAATTGACCGCTTCCACCCACGGCCCGGCCCGGTGCGCCTCCCAGTACCGGGCGGAGAGTTGGCGCGTCAGCGGACCCGGCGTCCCGTCGCCGACCGCGACCCCGTCGAGCATCACCACCGGCATCACGCCGCCGGCGGTGCTGGTCACGAAGATTTCCTCGGCGCTGCGCAGCACGTCGGCATCGAAGCGCGTGACGCGCGTCGGGATGCCACTCTGCGCGGCGAGTTCGAGCACCGTGCGCCGCGTGATCCCGAGCAGCACACCATCCGCCGGCGTCAGCAGCACACCCCGCGTCCACGCGAACAGATTGAAGCCAGGTCCCTCGGTCACGTGCCCCTCGGCATCGAGCAGGACCACGGTGTCGCCGTCGCGCTCGTAGGCCTCGAACTGGCCGCGCACGAGATCGCCCCAGTGGAAGTTCTTCACCGTCGGGTCGACCGCGCGCGCCGCGATGCGCTCGACGCCGCGCGCGATCACGAGCTTCAGGCCCTGCGCCTGCTTCTCGGGCGTCGCGATCCAGACGTAGGGAATCGCATAGGCGTAGAAGCGGTTGCGTATCGCGCGCGGGTCGCGCTGGCCGGCGAGCGGCACGCCGCGGGTCGCGATCACCTCGACATAGGCGTTGCGCAGCCCGCTCCGCCGCACGCACTCGAACACGATGCGCCGGATCTCCTCGCGCGGCGGCGGCTGCAACTGCAGGCACAGGCAACTGCGTTCGAAGCGTTCGATGTGATCCTCGAGGCGGAAGAACCCACCCTCCCACACCGCGACCACGTCGTAAGTGCAGTCCGAGCGCGAGAAGCCCATGTCCAGGATCGGAATCCGCGCTTGCGCGATCGGGATGAAGTCATCGTCGACCCAGGCGCAACCACTGCTGTACTGCTCGTTCATCCGTACTCCGTCCGTGTTCGTAGGTTGGCTGATTTTCTCCCTTTGGAGGGACGCTGACGAGCGCCCCGTCGACGCCTTGACAGTGTCGAGCGGCGGCGCGTACGGTCCGGGTCTGCCGTTCCAGATTTCGTGATTCCCGAGGTAAGCCCCGATGGATTTTCAGCTGAGTGAAGACCAGCTTGCGATACGCGATGCAATCAACAAGCTCTGTGCCGGTTTCGATGCCGAGTACTGGCTGAAATGTGACACGGAAGGGCTGTTCCCGGAAGAATTCGTGGCCGCGGTCGTCGCCGGCGGCTGGCTTGGCATCGCGATGCCGGAAGCCTACGGCGGCTCGGGCCTCGGCATCACCGAGGGCACGATCATGATGCAGGCCATCGCCGAGTCCGGCGCGGGCCTGTCCGGCGCCTCCGCGCTGCACCTCGGCATCTTCGGCCTGAACCCGGTCGTCGTGTTCGGCTCCGAGGAACAGAAGCAGCGCATGCTCCCGCCGCTGATCCGCGGCGAGGACAAGGCCTGCTTCGGCGTCACCGAGCCCAACGCCGGCCTCGACACCACCCAGCTCGACACCCGCGCCGAACGCAGCCCCACCGGCTACGTGATCCACGGCGCCAAGCACTGGACATCGATGGCCCAGCGCGCGAACAAGGTGCTGCTGCTCGCCCGCACGACGCCCAAGGACCAGTGCAAGAAGAAGACCGAAGGCCTGAGCCTCTTCTACACGACGCTCGACAAGCGCTACGCCGAGGTGCACGAGATCCCGAAGATGGGCCGCAAGGCGGTGGACTCCAACGCCGTCTTCTACGACGGCATGCCGGTGCCGAAGGAAGACCTCATCGGCGAGGAAGGCAAGGGCTTCCACTACATCCTGCACGGGCTCAACCCCGAGCGCATCCTGATCGCGGGCGAGGCTGTCGGCCTCGGGCGCGCCGCGCTGAAGCGCGCCGTGACGTATGCGAAGGAACGCGTGGTGTTCGGGCGTCCGATCGGCCAGAACCAGGCGATCCAGCACCCGCTGGCGCGCAACTGGGCGGAACTCGAGGCCGCCGATCTCATGACCTGGAAGGCGGCGGCGATGTACGACGCGGGCCAGGAGTGCGGCGCCTTTGCCAATGCGGCGAAATACCTCGCCGCCGAAGCCGGCTTCCGGGCCTGCGAAACCGCGGTGCTGACGCATGGCGGCATGGGCTACGCGAAGGAGTACCACGTCGAGCGCTACTTCCGCGAAATGCTGATTCCACGCATCGCGCCGGTCAGCCGCGAGATGATCCTCAACTACATCGCCGAGCGCGTGCTCGGGCTGCCGAAGTCCTACTGAGGCCGACGATGCTCGTGCGCGGACTGACCCTCGTGACCGGGGCCTTCGGCGGCCTCGGGACCGCCATCGTGAAGCGCCTGCTGCGCGACGGTGCGACCGTGCTCGCGACCGACCGCCGCATCGATGACGCCACAGCCTGGCTCGAGCAGTTCGACAGCGAAGAGCAGGCACGCATCGAGGCGCGCGCGCTCGACGTCACCCGCGACAGCGAGGTCGACGCCCTGCGCGCCGAACTCGACGCGCAGGGGCGGCACGTCGCCTATCTCGTCAACAACGCGGGCGTCGCCGGCGCCGGCGCGCCGTGGCAGATGGCGGCGAAGACCTTCGACATCATCCTGCGCGTGAATCTCTACGGTACCTTCCACTGCACGCGCGCGTTCTGTGAACCGATGCGGCACAGCGGCTTCGGGCGCATCGTCAACTTCGCGTCACTGTATGCCTATGATCCCGGTCCGGGGCAGGCGCCCTACGCGGCCGCCAAGGCCGGCATCGTCGGCTACACGCACTCGATCGCAAAGGATCTGGCCCCGCACGGGGTCACGGCCAACGTGATCGCGCCCGGCCTCATCTGGCACGAACGGCTCGAGGGCGTGCTGCCGGACGACGAGTACGCGCACATGCGGGAGAAAACCCCGATGAAGCGCAGCGGTGAGCCGCGCGAGATCGCGGGCGTCGTCGCCTTCCTGCTGTCCGAGGATTCGTCCTACGTCACCGGCCAGACGCTGCACGTCAACGGCGGCGTGTACATGCCGGGCTGAGGAAATCTCACCCAGTCAGCCCACTCAGCCTTCTCCGGCACGCGCTGTCTGCTGGTCGCATTCGGGGGCGGGTGCCGGGGTCCAGGCCGTCATGGCCCACCGAGCAACTGTCTCCCGCGCTGCGCTCAGACGGTCTGCAGGGTCCAGAGCCAAGAAAAGGTGTCAGATTTCAAATCTGACACCTTTTCTTTCTGAGGCACGCGGGCGCGGGTCTTCGCCGCTCCCGCCCCGGGCTGTCTCTTGGTCACATTCGGATGCGGGTGCCCGCGTCCACGTGCTGCTGGGCCACAGAGAACACCGAGATTAGACGAGTGGGGTTGAGCCAGCGGTCGACGGCATGGCCATTGCCCGGACCACGCTCGAAAATGCGACTTCTC
>CALRPY020000032.1:0-51131 GCA_943370145.1 Hydrogenophaga intermedia
AGGTGGCGGACGGCGGCATTTACCTGCGCGGCAGCGGTGGCGACGTGGTCAACAGCGGCACGCTGGACGCGAGTGGCCAGCACGGCGGCACGATCCGTGTGACGTCGACGCAGGACGTCGAAATCACGGGCGACGCGACGGTGACCGCCACGGGTATCGAGCAGGGTGGCGACGTGCGACTCGTTGCCCGGCAGAACCTGCGCGTGGAAGCGGATGCACTGGTCGACGCACGCAGCGAGACGCCGGGAACCGGTGGCACGATCGAACTCAGTGCGCATGAAGGCGTGCTCAAGGTCGATGGCGATATCCGGACCGGCGACGGCGGCGAACTCATCATCGACCCGGCGCGGGTGCGCATCGATGCCGGCGCGGGTGGCATCGGCTCGGACGGCGGGGTGACCACCGTCCGTGAAAGCTTCATCGAATCCCAGCTCAACTCCGGCGGCTTCACGCTGGTCGCCTCGGACGAAATCTTCTCCAGCGCGACGCAGGCAAGCCCGATCACGATTAACTCGACAGGCACCGGGACCTTGGCACTGCGCATCGGCACCGGCGGACCGTTCGGCAGCAGTTTCGGGCTGGACCCTACCGGCGCGATCAACCTGCAGCACGTGGATTTCAGCCTCTCCGGCGCCTTCGAAGCTTCGGCGGGCACCAGCGCTGGCAGCGTGCTGCTCGGCAACGTGACTGCCCGGCAACACATCCGGGTAAGGCCCGGTAGCACCGCCGGCAATGTGACCGTGGGCGCCCTGAGCGTGTCGAACCCGAACGGTCCAGCGTCGATAGACATCGATGGCTCCCGTTTCGCTTCGGCCGGGCAGGGCGTGGTCACGGTCAATGGACCGATCGTGGCGACGACCTCGTTCACGAATGCCGATGCCCGCGTCAATATCGAGGGACGAACGGTGACCATCAACGGCAACACGACGGTGACGGCCGCCGGCAACGGTGGCAGTGCCTCGTTCGACGTGGTCGCGTTCAATGGTGTGACGGTGAACGGTGGCGTGACACTGTCCGGTGTCGGTGGCGAGAACTCTCTCGACATCTTCAACGACGGGACCGGCAACATCTTCGTCGCCGGCGCCCTGCGTGCGTTGAACGGAAGCTATGCGTCCATCGACGTGCGCAACAACGCGGGCAACGTCACGCTCAACGGCCTCGTCGAGGCGAGCGGTGACAGTGCGGAGATTTTCGTCACCGGCGACAAGATCACCCTGGGCGCCGGCGCCCGCGCGACGGCGAACACGAGCGACGGCAGCGCGAGCATAGACATCAACGCCCGCCGCGGCGTGGACGTCACCGGCGATCTCGTCGTCAGCGCCCGTGCGCACGGCGACGCCGAAATCGACATCGACAACTCGGATTACGGCAGCGGCAGCGGCGATATCGTTCTCCGTGGCGCACTGAACGCGACCGGCGGGAGCAGCGCAAGCATCGACGTGAACAACTATCACGGCGCCATCACCGTCAACGGCGCGGTCATCGCGCAGCAGACCAATGCGCAGAACTCCTTCGAATCCGCCGGCGCCTTCTTCTTCGGCGAGACCGACGTCACCCTGAACGGCGCCGTCAACGTCAGCGCCGTCGGCAGCAGCGCAAGCCTCGATGTTTTCGCCCACGGCAACGTCGCGCTCAACAACACCGTCAACGTGAAGAGCCAGGCCGGTGGCGCTTACGTGTATCTCGAAGGCGGCAATGTGACGGTGCGCAACGTCGTCGTCGCGGAAGGCGCGACGGACGCGGAGATCGGCGCGCGAGCCTTTGGAGGCGGCGTCACGACCCAGGACGCGGGCATCCTGGTCTCGCGACGCGTCGTGTTCGATGTCGGTCAGTCCGGCCTGATCAATGTGCGCACGAACGCGTCCGAACTCGGTTTCGCGTTCTTCGGCTCTGGCTCCGCCGATGTCAATATCGACAACTCGGCCAACGCCGGCGTCACGACCGTGGTCGCCGGTTCATTCTTCAGCTACGGCGGCAGTTACGGAAGCAGCTCCCTGGTCGGTCCCGGGTCGATCCAGGGCACGCTGGGCGCGACCAAGCTCCGCTTCACCGGAGACACCGTCTTCAGCGGTGGTTTTGCCGCTGGAAACGCGCTGATCGAGGTCACCAGCGGCTCGCTCAGCTTCAGTGGCTCGGTCCTCATCGGTGACCTAAACCTGCCCCCGACCGAGGGCGACGCGCTGTCTATCCTCGCGCTGTCGAACGCCCGGCGGCCGGACGGCACAGCCCCTGGCCTGCCCCTGTTCAACGGCGCGCCGACCACCGGCGCGAACGCGATCTTCGAAGCGCGGAACGGCATCAGCTTCGCGTCAGGCCTCGGCTTCTACGATCCGGACACGCCCTACGTGGTGTTCCGCACCGACGGCACGCTGGACCTGGGGAGCGGCGTGTTCAGTGAATATGCGGGCGGCGATTTCCTCGCGCAGTTCACGTCCTACACGCCGGGTGCGACGATTTACGTCGAGAATTCGATGCCGTCGGTCCCGCTGTCCGGCGGGCCGACGTTCACGAACCTCGATCACTTCAAGAAGCTGCCCGGCACCACGATGATCATCGGCAACGCGCCGGTCGGCGGCGATATCCTCCCGACCGGCAACGTGTTCATTGGCAACAACGGCCAGCTGAACATCGGCAACCAGAACATCCTCTTCGTCGCGGCCGGCACGATCAGCGGCATCGGCAACGTGCTGTCGACCGGCTTCATCGGGGAACTCGATCTCATCGCGGACGATATTGGCGGCTTCGAAATCCCGGTCATCAACGACATCCTGACGCAGCTGGTCGAAAACGAGCAGCGCGAGGATGAGGAAGACGACGATGACGACGAGTACGTCGACCTCGGGGAGGAGGGTGGCGACGAATCCGATCAACTGATCACCCAGAAATCCGACAACGGACAGATGTGCCAATAGGGCGGACAGGAACAGCGACATGACTACAGCTTCCGTTGCTTCGATACTGCGCGTGACGCGCTGCGCGGCGCTGCTCGCGGCCAGCCTGCTGCTGGGCGGTCAGGCCTTCGCCGCGGCGCCCGCCGCGGGCGAAGTGGTGAAGGTCATCGGCCGCGCGACGGCGATATCCGCCGACGGTGGCCTGCGCCGCCTCGACCAGGGCCTGCCCGTGAACGCGGGGGATACCGTGATCACGGCAGCGAGCAGCTTCGTGCGCATGAAGCTGTCCGACGGCGGTTACATCGTGCTGCGGCCGAATTCGCGTTTCCAGATAGAGGACTACCGGTTCGCGGACAAGCCCGAGGAGAATCGCAGCGTGTTCAGCCTGCTCAAAGGCGGCTTCCGTGCGGTGACGGGCCTCATCGGCCAGCGCAACAAGTCCGCCGTCAGCTACCGCACGGCGGTGGCGACCATCGGTATCCGTGGCACCGATTTCGAGGTGATCGACTGCACCGGCGGCTGCCCGGAAATCGACGCGAACGCGAAGCCCGGCGTCTACTTCAAGGTCCATCAGGGCGGGGTCAACGTCAACGACAAGCCCTTTGACCAGGGCCAGGGCGGCTTCGCCCCGCCCGTTGGCGATCCGGTCATCATCCCCGATGGCCAGAACCCGATTGCCAAGGACCCCCTGCCGGACTGCTGACGGCACGCTTTGGAACCGGAACACACGGGACCGACACCGCCGCCGGGCTACGGCGGGCTCGTGCTGCTGGACCGGCAGCGCCATCGTGAGCGGGGCATCGGTGGGCAGGTCGCGCGCTTCGCGGTGGGCCTGCATGCCGTGTACCTGAGCCTGCCGGAATTCGTGGCGGCATCACGAAGCCTGCCGATCGTCTTCAGCCAGGTCGATGCGAGCCACTGGCAGCCGCTGGCGCTGACGGGGCTCGAGCCCGGGCAAAACCTCTGCGTGGACAGCGCAGGCGACTGGCTCGCGGCGGTGTACTGTCCGGCCTATGTGCGACGCTACCCGTTCTGCACGGCGCGGGCCCGGGAGGGCGGGGCGGACAAGTCCGTGGTGTGCGTGGACGAGCAGGGATTGGGTAGCTCGCCGCCCTTTCTCTTCGATGCTCGAGGCGATGAAACCCCACGCTGGCGCGAGCTGCGGCGTTTCATCGAGGAATTCGACCAGGCGACGCGCCAGACCGACGCCTTCTGCGCGAAGCTGCGCGAGCTCGCGCTGCTGGAACCCTTCGAGGCCGACGTGAATCCCGTGGGGGCCGGCCGCAAGCGGGTGACGGGCATGTGGCGGGTGGCGGAGGGGAAGCTGAACGGCCTGCCCGGCACGGCGCTCTCGCATCTGATGCAGCTCGGCTACCTGTCGCGCATCCACGCGCACCTGATGTCACTGGATCTCTTCCACCGCCTGCTCGAACTCGACGTCGCCCGCGCCCGCGTATACTGACGTCCTCGCTTGATGCACCGCAGGCCCCTCCGTAGACTGCGGTCTTGCAGGGTAGAATGGCGCCAGCATGGGTGTAGAAATCAAACTGAGCGACCGGGAACTCCCCGTCTCGCCGATCTTCATCGATTTTCTTCATCACATCGTCGCGGACATCCCGTTCGAGGGCGCCATCTGGGGCGACCAGCTGTCCGAGGCGCTGTCGAACGAACAGGAACGGCTGCTGCAGTCGGCGGCGACCCACGCGTCGAAGGTGCTGAGCGTGCCGATAGGCCAGCGCGCGATCGGCCGGGCCTACGAACTCCTGGTCGCGCTGATGACGGGCAACGTCGAACCGATCAAGGACCTGCAGCTCCGGTTCCATTACATCAACGTGATCGGCGTGCCGCGCAATGGCGGCTCTTACCTCACGAAGGAAATCTTCCGCGCGCTCGGCTATCACCCGGACCGCGTGCCCAATGTGATCGCGCATGACGGCTTCCCGGACGCCGGGCCGTTCCGCTTCGAGCGCGGCGTCAACAGCTGGATGAGCAGCCTGCAGACGATGGCCGAGTACCTGACGATGGTCGAGCTCTACTTCGGGCGCAACAAGCCGCACTCGGGCAAGATTGTCGTGCCCAAGAAGCTGACCAAGGGCAGCTACGCGGGGGGGTTCTTCCAGCGCGTGCTGGGCCAGGCGGTGGAGAACATATTCACCGTGCGCCACCCGGTGACCTCCTGCATCTCGACCTACGAGAAGTCCGGTGGCTGGCCCGCCGACGGCCGCTTCCGCGTCCGCGGCAACATCGAGGAATGGGTGCGGCGCGACCTGTCGTACATCGGCATCCCGGACGAAGAAATCGCCGCGATGCCCTACTTCGACGCCTATCTGAAGTACTGGGAGCTCTACCACTACTACGTCGCGACGACGGGCCTGAGCGCGAACCGCGACATCACCGTCGTCGCCTACGGCCGTGAACGCATGGAAGACCTCGTGCGCTCCTTCTACTACCGCTTCGGCCATCGCGATCCGAAACCGGAAGCCTTCGAGGTTTTCGACAACCGGCAGCGGCACCCGGACTGGATGAGCAAGGCCGAACCCGTCGTGCGGCGGGTCGCCGAAGTCTGGGCCACCGTCGGCCTCAAATTTCCGTATGCCGAGGTCATGGAAGCCTGGTGACGGAACGAATCATTAGGGAAGCATATCCACCATGTTCCAGAACCTGAGCGAACGGCTCACCGGCATCGTCAAGCGCCTGCGCGGCGAAGCCCGGCTGACCGAAGAGAACATCGACGCCACGCTGCGCGAAGTGCGCATGGCGCTGCTCGAGGCCGATGTCGCACTGCCCGTCGTCAAGAGTTTCGTCGAGCAGGTGCGCGAGCGCGCGCTGGGCCAGGAGGTCATCGGCACGCTGACGCCGGGCCAGGCGCTGATCCGCGTGGTGCGCGACGCGCTGACCGAACTGATGGGCGAGGCCGGCGTCGGCCTCGACTTCGCGGCCCAGCCGCCGATCGTCGTGCTGCTCGCCGGCCTGCAGGGGTCGGGCAAGACCACCAGCGCCGCGAAGCTCGCGAAGCGCCTGAAGGAAACGGACAGGAAGAACGTCGCGGTGGTCAGCTGCGACGTCTACCGGCCCGCCGCGATCGAGCAGCTGCGCGTGCTGGCCGGCGAGGTCGGCGTCGACTGCTACCCGAGCGAGCCGGGACAGAGCCCGGAGAACATCGCGCGCTCCGCGCTGGAGCAGGCGCGGCGCCAGCTGAAGGACGTGCTGATCGTCGACACGGCGGGGCGGCTGACGATCGACGAAGCGATGATGAACGAGATCAAGTCGCTGCACGCCGTCCTCTCGCCGCACGAGTCGCTGTTCGTCATCGACTCGATGATGGGCCAGGACGCGGTGCGCACCGCGCAGGCCTTCAACGAAGCGCTGCCGCTGACCGGCGTCATCCTGACCAAGGCCGACGGCGACGCCCGCGGTGGCGCCGCGCTGTCGGTGCGTCACGTCACGGGCCGGCCGATCAAGTACATCGGTGTCGGCGAGAAGATGCACGCGCTCGAGCCCTTCCATCCCGACCGCATGGCCTCGCGCATCCTCGGCATGGGCGACGTGCTGACGCTGATCGAGGAAGTCGAGCAGAAGGTCGACAAGCAGAAGGCGGCGAAGGTCGCCGAGAAGATCTCCAAGGGCAAGGGCTTCGACCTGCAGGATTTCCGCGAGCAGATCGAGCAGATGCGCAACATGGGCGGGCTGTCCTCGCTGATGGCGAAGCTGCCCGGGGTGTCCGAGCTGCCGGAGCAGATGAAGAACCGCGTCAACGACAAGGAGATGACCCGGCTGGCCGCGATCATCGACTCGATGACGCCGCAGGAGCGCCGTTTCCCGGCCATCATCAAGGCTTCGCGCAAGAAGCGCATCGCGTCCGGCTCCGGGACCGACGTGCAGGACATCAACCGTCTCCTGAAGCAGTTCGAGAACATGCAGCGCATGATGAAGAAGGTCTCGAAGAAGGGCGGCCTGCAGGCCCTGATGCGCGGCATGCGCGGCCAGTTCCCGCCCGGCGGACCGGGCGGCATGGGCGGGCCGGGTGGCATGCCGTTCCGCTAGCGCGGCGGCGCGTGGCGACGGGATCCGCGCGCGCCAGCCCTGACATACGTGACGGCCGGCCGCGGCTCACGCTGCGCCGGCCGTTCCCGTTCTGGATTCCGTTTCAGTCACGAGGATGGCCATGGACGAACAGCTGTACAAGAACGCACTGAACTATCACGAGCTTCCGCGGCCGGGCAAGACAGAGATCACCGCCACCAAGCCGCTCGCCAACCAGCGCGATCTCGCGCTGGCCTATTCCCCCGGCGTCGCCGCACCCTGCGAGGCCATCGCGGAGGACCCCGCGACCGCCGCGCGCTACACCAACCGCGGCAACCTCGTTGCCGTCGTCACCAACGGCACCGCGGTGCTGGGTCTCGGCGCCATCGGTCCGCTGGCCGCGAAGCCGGTGATGGAAGGCAAGGCGGTGCTGTTCAAGAAGTTCGCCGGCATCGACGTCTTCGACATCGAGATCAACGAGAACGACCCGGACAAGCTGGTCGACATCATCGCGAGCCTCGAGCCGACCTTCGGCGGCATCAACCTCGAGGACATCAAGGCACCCGAGTGCTTCTACATCGAGCAGCAGCTGCGCGGCCGCATCGGCATCCCGGTATTCCACGATGACCAGCACGGCACCGCGATCATCGCCGCCGCCGCCATCCGCAACGGCCTGCAGCTGGTCGGCAAGAAAATCGAGGACGTGAAGCTCGTGACCTCCGGCGCGGGCGCCGCCGCGCTGGCCTGCCTGCGCCTGCTCGAATCGATGGGCCTGCCGCGCGAGCACATCCTGGTCACGGACAAGGCCGGTGTCATCTACCGGGGCCGCGTCGAGCAGATGGACCCGCACAAGGCGGCCTATGCCGCCGACACCGACGCCCGCACGCTGGCCGATGCGGTGCGGGGCGCCGATATCTTCCTCGGCCTGTCGGGTCCGCGGGTGCTGACCGGCCCGATGGTCGCCACGATGGCGGACCAGCCGATCATCCTCGCGCTGGCGAATCCGACGCCCGAAATCCTGCCGGAAGAGGTGCTGGCCGCCCGGCCGGACGCGATTGTCGCGACCGGGCGCTCCGACTACCCGAACCAGGTCAACAACGTGCTGTGCTTCCCGTACATGTTCCGGGGCGCGCTGGATGTCGGGGCCAGCACCATCACCGAGGAAATGAAGATCGCCTGCGTCGAGGCGCTGGCCGAACTCACGATGCAGGAGCCGTCCGACGTCGTGATGGCCGCCTATGGCGGCGAGTCGCTGAAGTTCGGCCGCGACTACCTCATACCCAAGCCCTTCGATCCCCGGCTGATCACGACGCTCGCGCCCGCGGTCGCGAAGGCGGCGATGGAGAGCGGCGTCGCGACCCGGCCGCTGCCCGACCTCGACGCCTACCGGGACCAGCTCAGCAAGTTCATCTTCCAGTCCGTGCTGCTGATGAAGCCGGTGTTCGAGCGGGCGAAGCAGGATCAGAAGCGCATCGTCTACGCGGACGGCGAGGAGGCGGTGGTGCTGCGCGCCGTGCAGACCGTGATCGACGAGGATCTGGCGCGGCCGGTCGTGGTCGGCCGCCCGCAGGTCGTCGAGGCCCGCATCGCGAACCTCGGCCTGCGCCTGCAGCCCGGTGTCGACTTCGACATCGTGAACCCGGAGAGCGACGCGCGCTTCCGGGAGTACTCGACCGCCTATTTCGAGCTGATGAAGCGCAAGGGCGTGTCGCTGCACGAGGCGCGCACCGTGCTCCGCACCAACAGCACCGTGAT
This sequence comes from Hydrogenophaga intermedia, assembly GCA_943370145.1. GTDB lineage: Bacteria > Pseudomonadota > Gammaproteobacteria. The sequence continues at coordinate 8,670 of CALRPY020000032.1, forward strand.
TGCCGCGCTGCTGGTCGCCAAAGGCGAGGCTGACGCCCTGCTGTGCGGCATCGGCGGCGCCTACCGTGACCACCTGAAGCACCTCGTGGACATCCTCGGCGTCGCCCCGGACACGCAGGCGCTGGCCGCGCTGAACATGCTGGTGCTGAAGAAGGGCACCTATCTCCTGTGCGACACCCACGTCAATGCGGAGCCGACGGCCGCCCAAATCGCCGACATCGCGCGCGCTGCGGCCGAGCGGGCGCGCCGCTTCGGCATGAGCCCGCGGGTGGCGCTGCTGTCGGCCTCGAATTTCGGCACCGGCGACGACGCGGCGGCGCTGAAGATGCGCGAGGCGCTGGCCCTGGTGCGGGCTGCCGCACCGGACCTCGAGATCGACGGCGAGATGCAGGCCGATGCGGCGCTGCTGCCCAACGTGCGCGCGGCGGCGGTCAACGACTCGCCCCTGAACGGCGAGGCGAACGTGCTGGTGATGCCTTCGCGCGATGCGGCGAACATCGCCATGCACCTGCTGACGGTGCTGGGCGAGGGTGTCGCGGTCGGTCCGATCCTGCACGGTCTGCGCTCACCGGCGCACATCCTGACCGCCTCGGCGACGGTGCGCCGCATCGTGAACCTGAGCGCCCTGGCGGCGGTGGACGCCCAGCTGCTTGCCGTGCGCGGCAACTGAGTTTCCTGCTGATCCCCTGCGCCAGGGCTCGACCTGGCGTAGGCTGGCGTCACGCTGACGGACCCGGCAAACGCCTGCTTTACCTGCGCGTCACCTCCTGTGACTGTCTTGAAGCCCCATCGATGGCCCAGGTGCGCTACCTGTTCGTGGAGACTTCTTCTTCAAGTCGTTTCTGGGAATGACATTCAAGACTCTGCTTCCAAATCCTGATTCCGTGTACTTGATGTCGTTTCGAGGCCCGGCTCCCGGGTGACCGCCGTCGCCGGCTCGGGGACCTGAGTCCACTTTACGTGGACGTCAATGAAGAGCGGCGGCGTTCGGGTTGGAGCCTTTGGTATCGTGGCCCTGGACTCTCGCGCCTTGCACTGGGCATGTCTGACGTGTGCGTAATGCAACTTGACGTACAGGGAAATTTGGCGCTCCAGTGCGCCACGTGGGGTAAGCAGGTCACCGGGGACGGACGCGGGAAGCCGAGGCGCCGCCGAAGAGTGCCCTGTGAGTCAGGAAAGCGGTGTCGGGCCGCGGCGGGCTTTCAACGGGCGTTTTGGGACTTCAGGTCGGCGATCAGTGCGTCGAGCAGCCGGTCGATGGCGGACAGCGGCTTGTCATGCTCGTTGTACTGCATGGTGCCGCTCTCGCCGTCCGACCAGACGACCAGAGAGACGAAACCGCCGGCCGGGTTGCCGAGCGGGACTTTCTGCCGCACATCGGCCCGCAGGTTGAAGTAGTAGAAGCCGTAGCCATCCTTGTTCGCGACGAGGCGCAGGCGCAGCCTGGCAGCACCCGGCGAGGTGCGCGCTTCCTCCAGGCTCATGCTGGCAATCCCGGCCGCCGCCAGTCGACGCCGCGCCCGTTCCTCGAACAGGGCGGGCTTGAGACCGTAGGCGACGAGTTCGGCGGGGATCCCGTCGGCGACGATCGCGAGCCCGGTGATGCCGTTCAGGGTCATGTACGAGAATTCGGGATCGCCCGCGGCGCGGGCCGCTGGCGCGAGTCCGCCTGCCGCGAGCAAGGCTACGGCAAGGATTGCGTGCAGGAGTTTCATCGCTTGTCCTCTCGAACGGGGTTCGCCGATCGTGCCTGGATGAACTGGACGGCCAGCAGGATCAAAAGGCTCGCAAAGCAGACGACCGACCATTCGGCAATCGACAGCCCCAGGAAGGTCCAGTCGACTTTCGCGCAGTCCCCGGTACCGCGCAGCGTGCGCTTCAGCACTTCGAAGGGCGCGTACATCTCGAGCATGAACGACAGCCCGGGGCCGCATTCGGGTACCTGGTCAGCCGGCAGATGCTGCAGCCAGGTCTGGCGCGAAGCGACGCCGAGCCCCGCCAGGGCCGGCAGCCCCAGCAGCACTGAATAGACGCGCTGTCCCGTCGGGCCCGGCCCGTGCAGCGTGGCGAGCAGCGCCAGCGCGGCGACGGCCATGTAGCAGACCCGCTGGAAGATGCACATCGGGCAGGGTTCGAGCCCGTCGACGAACTGCAGGTAGTAGCCGACGCCGAGCAGCGTCGCGCAGCCGAGCGCGATGGCAGCGAAGGCGAGGCGGGTTCCGAGCAGATCGAGCATGGCGTGTTCCGGAGTCAGCTTGCGGTGAAGGGCGCCGGCATTCTAGCAGGCTGACCAGCGCCGGGCGGCGCCGGCTTGGCCATGCGCCCGCCGACGTATGCCCGGATCTCGCCGCACCGTGCGCGGGCCCCGTGATCCCTGGCTGTGCTGTCCGCGGGAATCGGGGACGACGCCGGCGAAGCCGTGCAGCGGTGCCGGCACTCGCTCGTCGATGCTGCGAAAACCGGTCCAGTGCGCGGGATCCGCCAGTTGGCTCGGGGCGGCGATGCGCACGAACCGGCGTTGCAGGATGCTCCTCGGGTGGGACTCACAGCCGTCAGCTGCGCAGCGTTACCGGTGCCTGGTAGCGGTCGCCGAAGCGGGTGCGGATTTCCGCTTGGCGGCGGCGGCTGACCGGCACGTCGACGCCGTTGCTCAAGGTCAGGACCAGCCCCTGCGCGGTGCGCCGCGAACGTGCGACGTGTGCACATGCGACCCAGTGCGCCCGGTGCACGATGAGGCCAAGTTCGCCGAGTTCCTCGGCGGCGCGCGCCAGACTGTAGAGGAGCATTGCGCTGCCGCCTGCGGTCGTCACGTGCAGGTAGTTCAGGTCGGCGCGCAGATGAATGATGTCCGCGCCCAGGGCCTGCGGAAGCCTGGCCCGCAGGCCGCCGCCGGTCGCAGATTCGGCCGCGTTCGGTGGCTCGGGCGCCGATGCCTCGGCCGCGTTCGCCTCCGGTGCACTGGCGGCCGTCACGCGCGCGGGCACGAGATAGGCCAGGTTGATCAGCAGCCAACTGCCGAGGAAGCTCGGCGCGAGACTGCCGAATTCGGCGAGGCTTGCGCGCAGCCAACCGTTCCGCGCGGCCTCCATGGGCCAGTCGGGAGGCCCGTCCGGCCCACCCGGGACGGGCCACCAGGTCTCGAAGAGGATTGCCAGCGGCGTGAACACGATGGCGCCCCCAAGGCCGTAGATTGCCAGCTGGATTACGGACGGCAGACAGGCACAGGGGCCGCGTTGCAACAGCCCGCTAACGGCAGACACCGCGAGCAGCCCCGTGCCGATGTGTATGAACCAGTAGCCGAAGCGGGCTGCGAGTGCGAAGGGGCTGTCGCTGCCGCCGCCGGTGAAGCTGAACACGAGCGCGAGAGTGACGGTCCAGCCAGTCAGGTACCGGAGGAAGCCGGGACCGCGCGGCGGGGCCCGCAGACCGTTGGTGAAGTTTTCGAACCGTTCACGTAAACCCATGAATCCCTCGAGTTTATCCGCTGCGTACACTCCGCGAACTCAAAGCGGAGACCCCCTAATGTACCTGCCTTTCCCAAGCCTTCGAACCACCCTTGCCAGCGGCTTGTGCGGTCTCGTCCTGTGCAGTCCCATGGTCGCGGCCGAGCCGTATGCACGACTCCTCGCCGGTGCGGGATTCATCGGTGACGAAGATCTCAAAGCAAGTGGCGCGCTGTCCGGCAGCGCCACAGCTGACACCGAAGCGGGATGGGTCACGACTGGCGCAGTCGGCTGGGCTGCCGGGCCGTGGCGGTTCGAGACGGACCTCAGCTACCGTCGCAACGGCCTCAAGGAGGCCCGCTTCATCGGTGCACCCGCCTTTCGAGACGGTGATTTCGCATCGCTCGTGATCGGCGCGAACGTGATCCGTGAGTTCGACCTGCTGCCCGGCAACAACATCGTCGGTTACGCCGGTGCCGGGCTGGCCTACTTCGAGGAAATCGACCTCGACCTCGAAGACGGTGCCGCCGGGCGCTCCTTCAGCGACAGCGGTGTCGGCCCGCAGGCGCTTGTCGGCGCCCGGTACGCGCTGTCGAAGCGCTGGGATCTCTTCGCCGAGTACCGCTATGTCCATGCCGGCAGCCTGTCCCTCACGGAAGAGGGCGGCACCGGACGGATCGAGGCCGACTACGACGCGCACAGCGTGGCGGCGGGAATCGGCTTCCGGTTCTAGGGGCGGGTCGGGACGCCCTTTCAATCCACGGACAATCCACGGACCGGGTCATGGCAGCTGACCGAAAGGGCGGATGCGCTCGCGTTGGCATCTGGCCGTCGGTCTCGCCGGCAGCCCTGCTCCGCACGCCGGACCTGGTCAGCCGGTGCCTGGTGCGCGGGGACGCCGGGACCGGGCAGCGTGGGCGGGGCGAGCAGGGCGACATGGACGCGCCGGCCCCCCGCGCACGGGTGCCTCCGCCGCAAGTCACCAGCGCGAGCGCCCCGAACGCGGCCGCGCACACGCGTTGGACGATGCGCACAGGGCAGGGTCCCGGCCCTCGTGCCGGCCATGGCCAAGTCCCGTGGACCCGGGGCACCGCCTGACTGGCCGCCTTCCACATGGACGCTTCTTCACGAGATTTTCACGTTCTGTCGAGTAGGGATCCCGGATGGCCGAATGCAGCGCATCAGACACCACGAAGAGCCGAATCCTGCTCGTGGAGGACCATCGCGATCTGGCCGAAATGGTCGTCGCCTATCTCGAACGACGAGGTTACGCCGCGGATTATGCGGCGGACGGCGTCACCGGCCTGCATCTTGCGGTGACATCCGTCTACGACGTCATCGTGCTCGACCTGTCACTGCCCGGGCTCGACGGCATGGAATTCTGCCGACGCCTGCGCGAAGACGCGCGCTCCCCGGTCCCCATGCTGATGCTGACGGCACGCGATACCGTCGGCGATCGCATCGCCGGCTTGCGCGCTGGGGCGGACGATTACATGGTCAAGCCATTCGACATCAACGAACTCGAGGCGCGCCTGCAGGCCCTGCTGCGCCGCTCACGGCAGCAGGTCACTTCAACGGTACTGCGAGTGGGGGACCTGACCCTCGACACCGGGACGCTCGAGGCGCGGCGTGACGGCCGCGTCCTGCCCCTGACGCCGACGGCACTCGGCCTGCTCGAAGCGCTGATGCGCGCCTCGCCGCGCGTGCTGACACGGGCCGAACTGGAATTCGCGCTGTGGGGAGACGAGCCACCCGACAGCGATGCCCTGCGCAGCCACCTCTACCTGCTGCGCCGCGCCGTCGACCGGGATGCCGCGATCCCGCTTGTGCATACCGTCAAACATCGTGGCTACCGCGTGGCCGTGCTGGATGAAGCCGGGCGCTGACCTCGCCCGGCGCCTGGGTCGACCGTTCCTGCTCCAGGCGGCGGCGATCACGCTGGTCGCGCTGCTCGGCGTGTTTGCCACCGCGCACGTCCTCGAGAACCAGCTGATGCGCGAGGCGCTGCGTGCCGAGGCCGACTTCTTCTGGGCGCGTCTCGAGGCGGATCCCGGGATCGCCCCGCCACATACGAAGAACCTCCGCGCATACCTGCTGCCGCCGGACACCGAGACCGACCTGCCGCGCTGGCTGCGCAAGCTGCAACCCGGATACCACGCACTGCCTGCCGAGGCCAATCATGCGGTCGGGCTGGTGACCCGGCGCGGCGAGCGCACGCTCGTCCTCGTGTTCGACATGGAGGAGGTGCAGGACATCGCGATGTACTTCGGGCTGTTCCCGCTCGCCGGCCTGCTGGTCCTGCTCTATCTGAGTTCGTGGCTCGCGCTGCGCGCGTCGCTGCGCGTGGTCTCGCCCATCACCCGGCTGACCCGCGCCGTGCAGGCGCTGGACATCGAGAAGCCCGACGCCGCGGCGTTCCGCGCGCTCGCCGACCTCCGCAGCGCCGAGCACGAGGTCTCGGTGCTGGCGGGCGCGCTCGCCGCGCTGGTGGAGCGCATCGACGCCTTCGTCGCGCGTGAGCGTGAGTTCACGCGCGACGCCAGCCATGAGCTGCGGACGCCGCTGGCTGTGATGAAGTTGGCCGGCCTCATCCTGCGCGAGGATCCGGGGACGCCCCCGCATCAGCTCAATGAACTTGCCCGAGTGTCCCGCGCGGTCGCGCGCATGGAGGAACTCGTCGAGACCTTCCTCGTGCTCGCCCGCGAAGGCCACGGTGCGCTGCCCCCCGACGAGGTCTCGCTGGGCAGTGTGGTCGCCGGGGAAATAGAGCTGTGCAGTGCGTTGCTCGGCGACAAGCCCATCAGCGTCTCGCTGACGCGGGTCTCGGATCCGCCGCTGTCGGCGCCGGTCGGCATCGTCAAAGTGCTCGTCGGCAACCTCTTGCGCAATGCATTCACCCACACGCGTGCCGGATACGTGCGCGTTCAAGTCGACAGCGGGGAACTCGTCATCGAAGACTCCGGCCCGGGCATGAGCCCCGAACAGATCGCCAAGGCGACCGATCTGTTTTACCGCGGAGCCGGTGGCGCGGGCGGGCACGGCATCGGTCTGTCCGTCGTCAAGCGCCTGTGCGATCGCTACGGCTGGCAGCTGTCGATGCACAGCAAGGCAGGCCACGGCACCTGCGTCGTCGTGCGCTTCGCGCCGGCTGCCTGATCCACGCCGTTCCCTTCCGCGCCGCCTCGCATTCGCGTGCCCGCGCAGATTTGACGTTTCCTTCACATCCCCGCGACGAAACCTTCACCCGCCGCCTTCGATGATGCCTCCCGCCTCAGGCAACGCAGCGCCGAGGCCTAATCCAGAGTGGACTGCGGAGGAGAACACCAGCGTGTTGACCATTTCACCCCCAGGCGTCCCGCGACAGCAGCGGGTTGTCATCGTCGGTGCCGGGCCCGGTGGCCTCGCCAGCGCGATGCTGCTCGGCGCGGCCGGTTTCGATGTCACCGTGCTCGAGGCCCGCGACCGCGTCGGCGGCCGCACGTCCGCGCTGGAGGCGGACGGCTATCGCTTCGATCTCGGACCGACGTTCTTCCTGTACCCGCAGATCCTGCGCGAAATCTTCGAGATGTGCGGACGCCGACTCGATGAGGAGGTCGAACTGATGCGCCTCGACCCGCACTACCGGCTGCTGTTCGGCGCCGGCGGCGAGTTGCGCGCCACGTCCGATCTCGCGCGGATGCAGGCCGAAATCGCGCGCCTGTGTCCGGCCGACGCGCCGCGGCTGCCGGATTATCTCGCCGACAACCGGCGCAAGCTTGCCGCGGCAACGCCAGTCCTGCAGTCGCCGGTCGCGGGCCTCCGCGACCTGCTGCGGTTGGACCTGCCGCGCATCGCGGCCTGTCTGCGCCCGCTGACCAGCGTCGACGCCGATCTCCGCCGCTTCTTCAGCGACCCGCGCGTGCGTCTCGCGTTCACGTTCCAGAGCAAGTACCTCGGCATGTCGCCTTTCAAGTGCCCGAGCCTGTTCAGCATCCTGTCCTATCTCGAGTACGAGCACGGGATCTTCCACCCACGCGGCGGTTGTGCGGCCGTCAGCGACGCGATGGCGCGCGTCGCGACATCGCTCGGCGTCGACATCCGGCTCGGCGAGCCTGTCGAAGGTTTCGATTTCAACGGCCGACGGCCGGTCGCCGCGCGCACCCGGCACGGGCGATATGCCTGCGATGCGCTGGTGATCAACGCCGACTTCGCCGACACGATGACCCGCCTCGTCCCCGACCAGCTGCGGCGGCGCTGGCGCGACGCCAAAATCGAGCGCAAGCGCTTCTCCTGTTCGACCTACATGCTCTACCTCGGTCTCGAGGGCAGCTGTCCCGGTGTCGAACACCACAACATCTACCTCGACGCCGACTACCAGGCCGAACTCGACGACATCGAAGTCCATCACCGGCTCAGCGCGAATCCGTCGTTCTATGTCCAGAACGCGGTGGTCAGCGATCCGTCGCTGGCGCCGCCCGGGCATTCCGCGCTGTACGTGCTGGTGCCTGTGACGCATCTCGCGGGCAAGGTCGACTGGACCAGGGTTCGGGCGCAGTTCCGCGCGAGGGTCCTCGACAGACTGGCGCTGCTCGGCATCGAAGACGTTGCGCGACGGATCCGCTTCGAACGCGAGGTCACGCCGCTCGATTGGGCGCGCGATCTGCGGATCTACCGCGGCGCGACCTTCAACCTCGCACACAACCTCGGCCAGATGCTGCATCGGCGGCCGCATAACCGGTTCGAAGACCTCGATGGCGTCTACCTCACCGGCGGTGGCACCCACCCGGGCAGCGGTCTTCCGGTGATCTTCGAGTCGGCACGCATCAGCGCGCGACTGCTCGCGGAAGACCTCGGGGTGCGGCCGGTCTGGTCGGCCCCGTCCGACGTCCCTGCCCGAGCCGCCGCGCAGGCGGTCGTGGCCGCTGCGCCGTGATTACGGGTGCGCCCTCTGCGTCGGCGCTGCCGCTGCTCGCCGACCTGAGACAGGTGGAGCAGCTGGGGAGGCTGCGCGACGGGCAGCGGGCGTGGCGGGCATGGCCCCTGCGCCGGCGCCTTGCCGTGGTGCGCGCCTGCCGCGAGCGGCTCGCCGACGACGGACTGCAGCTTGCCGCGAGCGTGCGGACGGACTCTTCGCGGGCCTTGCACGAAACGGTCACAGCCGAGCTCCTGCCGCTGCTCGCGGCCTGCCGCTTCCTCGAACGTGAGGCGCCGCGCCTGCTCGCACCGCGCGTGCTCGGTGCACGCGGGCGCCCGATCTGGCTCGCGAGCGGTGAGGGTGAAGTGCGGCGCGACGCCTACGGCGTAGTGCTCGTGATCGGGCCGTCCAACTATCCGCTGTTCCTGCCCGGTGTGCAGACGCTGCAGGCCCTCGTCGCCGGCAATGCGGTGCTGTGGAAACCCGGCAAAGGTGGCGCCGCGTGCGCCCACGCGTTCCGCGCGGCGCTCGTCGCGGCGGGCCTGCCCGGCGACGTGCTCGCCATCGGCGACGAAAGCGTGGCGCAGGCGCAGTCCGTGATCGAAGCCGGCGTTGACAAGATTGTATTGACGGGGCACGTCGAGACCGGTCGAGCGGTGCTTGCCCGGGCCGCGCTGCATCCAGTGCCCGCGGTGATGGAACTCTCGGGCTGCGACGCGATGATCGTCTGCGCCGACGCCGATCCCGTGCTCGCCGCGGAGGCCGCCGCCTTCGGTCTCGCGTTCAACGCCGGCGCGACCTGCATCGCGCCGCGCCGGGTGCTCGTGGTGCCCGCCGTCGCAACCGCATTCAGGACCGCGCTGCTCGCCAGCCTGCCCCGCGTGCCGGCGGCGCAGGTCGATGTCGCCACTGCCCGACGCCTGCACGCACTGGTTGGTGCTGCCCTGGCCGGCGGGGCGCGACTGCTCGCCGGAGAGGTCGGCGAAGACCCCGGCGCTGGCGCTGCGCTCGCCCGCGTGGCACCGACCGTTCTCGCCGAAGTGTCGCCCGGGATGGCGATCGCGGACAGCGATATCTTCGCGCCGCTGCTGTCGATCGTCCCGGTGCCGGACGAGGACGCGGCGGTCGACATCGTCAACGCGAGTGCCTACCGCCTCGGTGCATCCGTGTTCGGCGCGCCGCGCAGCGCCCGCGCCATCGCGGCGCGCCTCGACGTGGGCACGGTCACCGTGAATGACCTCATCGTGCCGACCGCGGATCCGCGCGCCCCCTTCGGCGGGCGCTGCGCCAGCGGCTTCGGTGTCACGCGCGGCGAGGAAGGCCTCCTCGACATGACGCAGCCCAAGGTGGTGTGGCACAAGTCCGCGCGTCGCCGCCTGCATCACCGCGCCGTCGACGCGATCGTCGCCCGCGTCATCACGGCACTACCCGCGCTCTGCTACGGCAAAGCGCACACCCGCTTCAACGCCTTGCGCACGCTCGTGCGCGATATCGTCCGCCACCGCCCCCACCGGGCCCAGGAGCACTCAGCATGACTACGAAAACTCGTCCCATCGCCATCATCGGCAGCGGGCTGGCCGGCCTCTCCGCCGCAGTCACGCTCGCCGCACGCGGGCACCGCGTCACCGTGCTCGAGCGCAACCCGTGGCTGGGCGGCAAGGCCGCCGAACTCCGCGCCAGCGGTTTCCGCTTCGACATGGGGCCGACGATACTCACGCTGCCCGAGGTCCTGCATCGGGTCTTCGCCGAGGCAGGGCGCCAACTCGAACGGGAGCTCGACCTGGTGCGGCTCGATCCGCAGTGGCGCTGCTTCTTCGAGGGGGGTGACGTGCTCGACCTGCACGAGGACCCGCAGCGGATGGCGCAGTCCATCGAGCGCTTCGCCGACGCCGGCAGCGCGCGCGGCTACCGCGAATTTCTCGACATCTCGGCCGACCTGCACGCGATCTCCGAGCGGGTGTTTCTCTGGCGCTCCGTCGAGGACATCAAGGACACCTTCAACCTGCGCGACAACGTGCGCCCCGCGACCTTGCGCGACGTGATGCGGATCCGCATGGGGCAGACGGTGGCAGGCGTGATCCGCCGCCACGTCGGTGACGCGCGCGTAGCCCAGATGCTGGATCACTTCGTGCAGTATGTAGGCTCCTCGCCCTACAACTCGCCGGCCGTGCTGTGCTCGATCGCGCACATGCAGACCGAACGCGGCGTGTGGTACCCGATGGGCGGCACGCGCGCCGTGCCGGAAGCGCTGGTGCGCGTCGCCGAATCACTCGGTGTCGAGTTCCGGACGAACTGCGGCGTCGACCGCCTGATCATCGAGGACGGCCGCGTGCGCGGCCTGGTCACGACGCAGGGCGAGACGCTGCACACCGCGGCCGTCGTGTCGAACATGGACGCCGTGCGGACCTACCGGGAACTGGTGGGCCGCATGCCGGCGCGCCGCGTGGCCGGCCGGCGCGAATTCGAACCTGCCTGCTCCGGCGTCGTGCTGTATCTCGGTCTCGACCGTCGCTACGATCATCTGCTGCATCACGACTTCGTGTTCTCGCGCGACCCCGAGGAGGAGTTCGACGCGATCTACCGGCGCGGCGAGCCGGCGCCGGACCCGACCTGCTATCTCGCCGCGCCAGCGGCGACCGATCCGGGCGTGGCGCCGCCCGGCGGCGAGGCGCTGTACGTGCTCGTGCACACACCGTGGCTGCGACAGCACCACGACTGGTCGCGGCTGCTGCCGGCCTATCGCCGGGTGATCCTCGACAAACTGGCACGTGTCGCCGGCCTCGAGGATCTCGAGTCGCGGATCGTCTACGAGTCGGCACTGACGCCACAGGACATCCACCAGCGCTACAACGTGCTGAACGGTGCGATTTACGGGATCGCGAGCCACGGCCGCCTGCACGGTGCGTTCAAGTTCGGGAATCGCAGTCGCGACGTCGCCGGCCTCTACCTTGCTGGCGGCGCCGCGCATCCCGGCCCGGGCATGCCGATGGTCCTGATGTCGGGCTGGATTGCCGCGGATGCCGTGCACGCGGATCTCGACGCGGCGGGCAGCCCGGCGGACCAGGAAGTCACGTCCGGGGCGTATGCATGAACGCAGCGGCATCGGTGCTCGCGGCGCGCAGCCCCTGGCTCCACTGGGGTTTCATGCACTACGTGCGCCGCGCGATAGCGCGCTCGTTCACCGCCGTCCGCCTGCTCGATGCCGCGCCGACGGTACGCGCCGACCTGCCCCTGATGGTGGTGACCAACCACCCCGGCTGGTGGGATCCGCTCGTGTTCTTCCTGCTCAACGAGGCGCTGCTCGCGCCGCGGCGCCTGTTCGGGCCGATGGACGCCGCGGCGCTCACGCGCTATCGCGTGCTGGCGCGTCTCGGCCTCTTCGGCATCGAGCGCGACAGGCACGCCGGGACACGACGTTTCCTGGAGGTCGGCAGCGCGGTGCTGCGGGCGCCGGCAACCGCGCTGTGGATCACGGCTGAGGGCGAATTCGCCGACGTGCGCCGCCGTCCCCTCGCGTTGAAGTCCGGCGTCGCGCACCTCGCGCGTCGCGTCGCCGGCGTCCAGGTGCTGCCAGTTGCGCTGGAGTATGTGTACTGGAACGAGGCACGGCCGGAGGTCTTCGTCGCGGTGGGACCCCCGCTACATGGCGATGCGCTGCGGCTCGATGCAATCGAAGCAGCGCTCGCCGCGTCGATGGACCGGCTCGCGTCCGCCGTCGTGGAGCGCAATCCGGCCGGATTTTCCACGCTGCTCAGCGGGCGCGCGGGCATGGGCGGCGCCTACGACGCCTGCCGGCGCGTCGCGGCCTGGTGTCGGGGCCGGGCGTTCGACGCCGCGCACGAAGGCGCGGCGCCGCGCGCGGCGGGCCGGCCATGAACGTTCTGCTCGGCATCGCCGCGTTCGGCACCGTCCTCGCCGCGCAATTCGCGTGCTTCTGCGTCGTCAACCTTCTGCTGTTCCGCGCGCCGCGTCCGGTCGGTGGCGCGTGGCCGGCGCCGGCCGCCACCGGCCCCGAGGTATCGGTGCTGATCCCCGCGCGCGACGAGGCAGCCAACATCGGCGCCGCGCTCGACGCCGTGCTGGCGAGCGACGGGATCCCGTTCGAAGTGCTGGTGCTCGACGATCAGTCGAGCGACGACACCGCGGCGATTGTCGCCGCCTGCGCCGCGCGCGATCCGCGCGTGCGCCTGTTGCGGGGCGCGCGCCTGCCCGCCGGCTGGTGCGGCAAGCAGCATGCGTGCGCCCAACTTGCCGTCGCCGCACGCGGCCGCGAACTGCTGTTCATCGATGCGGACGTGCGCGTGGCGGCGGACACGCTGAGGCGCCTCGTCGAGGCGCGTCGACGTCGCGGCGTGGCCCTGCTGAGCGGCGTGCCACGCCAGCTGACGGGCAGCTCGCTCGAGGCCCTGGTGATCCCGATGATTCACGTGGTGCTGCTCGGCTATCTGCCCATTCCCGGGATGCGCTGGAGTCGTCACCCGGCCTTCGCCGCCGCCTGCGGACAGCTCATGCTCATCGCCGCGGACGCCTATCGCGCGAGCGGCGGACACGCGGCCATTCGTGCCTCCTGGCACGATGGTCTCGCCCTGCCGCGCCACCTGCGAACCTGCGGGTACGGCACCGATCTCGCCGACGTGACCAGGCTGGCCAGTTGCCGCATGTACCGTGGGGCACGCGAGACCTGGGCGGGCTTCGCCAAGAACGCGGCTGAAGGCCTCGGCTCACCGCGCGGGATCGTCCCCTGGACGGTGCTGCTGCTCGGCGGCCACGTGCTGCCCTTGCTGATGCTGGGCGCCGGCCTCGCCGGCGACTGGTCGAGCGAGGTGCTCGGGATGGCCGCGGCCGGCATGCTCTTGACCTTCTGCGCCAGGGCAGTGCTTGCGTTCCGTTTCGCGCATCCGCCGCTCACGGTGCTGTTCTTTCCGCTCGGTGCCGCGGTGCTGGTCGCGATCCAGTGGCACGCCCGGTTGCGTCGGCTCCGCGGCTGGCGGCCGAATTGGAAGGGTAGGTCGCAGCATGTCGACTGATCGGCTGCGTCTGGAGTCGGTGAGTTTCGAGCGCGGCGATCGCAGGGTCATCGATCGCGTCTCGCTGCGCGTCGCCGCCGGCGACTGGGTGACCCTGCTTGGCCCCAACGGTGCGGGCAAGACCACCTTGATCAAACTGGTGACCGGCCAGCTGAGGCCCGGCGCGGGGACGCGATGGGTCGCCGACGCGCCGGAGCGGTCGCACGGCGCAAGCCGGATCGGTCTCGTGCCGCAGGAGCCGGCGCTGTTCGACGCCCTCGACGTCACCGGCAACCTTGCGGCCTTCGCCCGGCTGCACGGTGTCCCCGCCGGCGTGTCCGCGCAACGCGTGCGCCGGGCGCTGGCCTGGAGCGGGCTCAGGCCCCACGCCGGCCAACGCATCGCCGCGCTGTCCGGTGGCATGGTCAGGCGCCTCAACATCGCATGCGCGACGCTGCACGATCCCTTGTTGCTGGTCCTCGACGAGCCGACGGTCGGCGTCGATCCCCATGCGCGCGAGCATATCTACGACATGCTCCTTGCCCTGCAACGTCGCGGTACTGCCCTGCTGTACACGACGCACCTGTTCGACGAGGCCGAGCGCTTCAGTTCACAGGTCGCCGTGCTCGATCGCGGCCGCGTGATCGCGGCCGGCACGCCGGAGGCGGTCCGCAGGCAGGCCGGAATCGACGCGGCCACCGTGCGCATCGACGTGCCGCGGGATGCGCCCGACGTCACCCTGCCGGGACTCCGTCGCAGCGCCAACGCCTATGTCGGTGCGCTGGTCGACCCGTCGCGAGAATTGCCCCGACTGCTCGCCATGCTCGCCGCCGCCGGGGTCGACTTCGAGCACGTGAGCTGTGGCACGACCGGCCTCGACGAGGCCTATTTCGCGCTCACAGGGCGCAGCCTGCGCGCATGATCGCGCTGCTGTGGCGCCTGGGCTGGCTGCATCTCGCGCGGGATCGCGGCGCCCTGTTGCTCACCTTCGTGCTGCCGGTGGCGTTCTTTTCGGTCTTCGCGAGCGTGTTCAGTGAATTCGACGCGGGTCGCGCGACGCGCATCGCGGCGCTCGTGGTGCCCGAGGACGACTCCACAGCGGGCCGCGTCGTGGCCGCGGGAATCGTGGCGGCCGCCGGCCTCGACGCAACGGTCGCCGACGCGACCGGCGCGGCGGCGGCCCTGGCGAACGGCACGACCAGTGCCGTTGTCCTCGTGCCGCGCGGATTCGGCGCTGCGCTGGCCACCGGCGCGGCGCCGCCACCGATTCGCGTCTCGATTGACCCGTCGAATCCGGTCGCGCGTGGAAGTGTCGGGGGAACGGTCCAGCAGGCCGCCGCGCTCGCGCTGTTCGATCTGCAAGGCATGCCACGCCGCGCGGAGGGTCCCGCGGTCGAGGTGCGGGCTGCCGCGAGTTTCGAGCGCACCGACGCGTCGACGGCGTTCTACGCCGCCGGACTTGGCGTGATGTTCGTGCTGTTCTCGCTGACCATGCGTGCGGGCACCGTCATCGACGAGCGCGACAACGGCCTCGTCGCGCGCCTCGCCGTCGCCGGCGTCGGCGCCTGGCCGCTCTGCGTTGCGCGCTGGCTTTACCTTGCCAGCGTCGGCGTCGTCCAACTCGGCGTGATGTTCGGCTGGGCGGTCGCGGTCTTCGGGCTGCGCGTCGACACGCTGCAGACGCTGGCGGGGCTCGGCGTGATGATCGCCGCAAGCGCCGCGGTCGCGGCGAGCTTCGGCCTGCTCCTCGCTGAACTGTGCACCACCCGCGCCCAACTCACCGCGGCAGCGAACACGCTGGTGCTGGTCATGTCGGCGCTCGGCGGCAGCATGGTGCCGCGCTTCCTGATGCCGCCAGCGCTAGTCGAAGCCGGCTATGCCACGGTCAACGCATGGGCCGTCGATGGGTTCCGCAAGGTGCTGTGGTACGGCCAGCCACCGGACGGACTGGCCCGCGAGTTGACGGTGCTGCTGATCGGGGCCGCGCTCATGCTCGCCTGCGCAGGCTTTTTCCACCACCTGCGGCGCGTGCGCTGAGGCGCACGTGCGGCGCGCTAGGGCGCGTGGGCGGACCCGTGCGACGGCGAGCTTGCCGCGATGAATTCGACTATCTGTCGCTCGAGCCAGCCGCGTTCGGTGGCGACGAAGCCGACGTGGCCGCCGCGCGCGACGAGTGCGAGTTCAACCGTTGCTGCAAGCTCCCGCGCGTTCGGGATGCCGGCAGGCGCCAGGAAGGGATCGTCCGCGGCGTGGATCACGCGGGTCGGCACGGCGACGTCGCGCAGGAACGGTCGGCAGCTCGAACGCGTGTAGTAGTCATCCACTCCCGCGAAGCCGTGGAGCGGCGCCGTCACGCGATGGTCGAAGCTGCGGAAGTCCGTCCACTGCGCGAGGCCTGCGAGATCGATTGGCGCCGTCATCCGCGCGAACTTCAGACGGGTTTTCTCCTGCAGGCTCTTCACGAGGCGGCGCTGGTAGATCCGCGCAAAGCCGCGGTTCAGGGTGTCCGCGGCGATGGCCAGGTCAAAGGGTACCGAGACGGCGACCGCCGTCGCGCACGCGGCGTCGCGGCCCCGTTCGCCGAGGTACTTCAGCAGCACGTTGCCGCCCATCGAGTAGCCGACGAGGGCGAGCGCCGGTGCCCGCGCCGCGAGCAGGTTTGCGACCCGGACCAGGTCGGCCGTGTCACCCGAGTGGTAGCTGCGCTGGAGCCGGTTCGGCTCGCCGCTGCAGCCACGGAAGTGCATCAGCACGCCGTGCCAGCCCCGGGCCGCGATGGCGCCGAGCAGGGCGCCGGCATACGGCGATCGGTAATCCCCCTCGAGGCCGTGCAGCACCAGCACCAGCGGGGCCCCCTCGCGTCCGACGTGCGCCAGGTCGACGAAATCACCGTCCGGCAATTCGACGCGCTCGAAGCGGGGATTTACCCGTGGCACGGGCCGGCACAGCGCCGCCCACAGGGTTTGCGTATGGCCGTCGGGCAGCCACCAGGCCGGTGTGTAGTCAGGCGGCGTCAGGACGCGCCCGTGGCCGGGCATCAGGTGTCGAAGGCGATCGGCGGGCCGTCGCTGGCTCGCAGGTGAAGGGGGGCGCCGGCGGCGTCGAAATCCACCACCGCCAGCACGTGCGTGCCGTCGGCAAGTGGCGCAACCCGGAGGACCTCGCCGACTGCGGCGCTTGCGCCGGCGCCGTACAGGCGATCGCCCGGCGCGAGGTCCTCGTGCGTCATGCCTCTATGCAGGCCTGACTTCACCTGGCCGCGATACTTGAGGCGGGCGATGACTTCCTGGCCCGGATAGCAGCCCTTGTCGAAATGGAGGCCATCCAGCTGTTCGAGGCCGAGTTCCTGCGGCAGGAAGCGCTCGGCGAGCGGACCCTCGATGCGCGGCAGGGCGGCGGTGATTTCCAGCGCTTCCCACTCCGCTGCGGCCAATGCGGCGGCGCCGCTTTGGTCCCAGCGTGCCTGCACGGCCGCCTGCGGTCCCAGTACGTAGCCCAGGGCGGGCGTGCCGGGCAGGCGGTAGCCGACCGCACCGTCGTCGGACTGCGCCAGCAGCCCGGCCACAGCGGGGAGCGCGTCGTCATTAGCCAGCCCCATCACGCGCCACGCAGGGCTCAGGTCCTCGACCAGCACCTTGGCTCGCAGCACATAGAGTTTGAGTCGCTTGTGCAGTGCCGGCAGTTCGCTGGCGGGCAGCAGCAGGAGGAAGGCGTCGTCGATGCACAGCACGTGCATCAGGAACAGCACGCGACCTTTCGGGGTGCACCAGGCGGCCAGCCGCCCGTGGCCGGGCTGCAGCCGTTTCATGTCGGCGGTGAACTGGCCGTGCAGGAACTGCCGGGCGTCGTCGCCGCTGATGCGCAGGACGCCCTGCGTGGCGAGCATGGCCTTGGCAGGAAGCGCGCGCGCGTTGCCGGTCGACATGGCCGCTGTGCCCTCGTGTCCCGTGGGAGGCGTCATGGCTTGAAGGGCTGGAGCCGGCCTACCCACTGCGCCAGGTCGGCGTCGGGTGGGGCGCTGCGCCCCATGAGCCAGTCGTAGATATCGAGATCGTTCTGGTCGAGCAGGCGCTCGAAGCTCGCGAGTTCCTCCTCGCTGAAGCCTTCGAAGCCGTGCTCGAGAAAGCGGCCGAAGACGAGGTCGAGTTCGCGGATGCCGCGACGGCAACGCCACTGCATCCGCTTCGTCACGGCCATGGCCGACCTACAGTGTGCGGGCCACCATCATCTTCTTGATTTCCGCGATGGCCTTCGCCGGGTTCAGACCCTTCGGACAGGTGTTCGCGCAGTTCATGATGGTGTGGCAGCGGTAGAGACGGAAGGGATCCTCGAGGTTGTCGAGGCGCTCGCCGGTGGCTTCGTCGCGGCTGTCCGCGAGCCAGCGATAGGCCTGCAGCAGGATGGCCGGGCCGAGGTAGCGGTCGCCGTTCCACCAGTAGCTCGGGCAGCTCGTGGAGCAGCACGCGCAGAGGATGCACTCGTAGAGGCCATCGAGCTTGGCGCGGTCTTCCTTGGACTGCAGGCGCTCCCGGTCGGGCGGCGACGTGTCGGTCTGCAGCCAGGGCTTGATCGATGCGTACTGCGCGTAGAAGTGACGCAGATCCGGCACGAGGTCCTTCTGGACCTCGAGGTGCGGCAGCGGATAGATCTTGACGTCACCCTTCACCGAGTCGATGGCCTTGGTGCAGGCGAGGGTGTTGGTGCCGTCGATGTTCATTGCGCAGGAACCGCAAATGCCTTCACGGCAGGAGCGGCGGAACGCCAGCGTCGGGTCCAGTTCGTTCTTGATGTAGATGATGGCGTCCAGCACCATCGGGCCGCACTTGTCGAGATCGATCTCGTAGGTGTCCACGCGCGGGTTCTCACCCGTGTCCGGATCCCAGCGGTAGATCCCGAAACGACGCGAGCGCTTCGCACCGTTCGCCGCATTGATGGTGCGGCCGGGGTTGATTTGCGAATTCTTCGGTAAGCCGAACTCAGCCATACATTCCTCGCGCGATCTCTTGCTGTCAGTACGTGCGCTTCTTCAGCGGCACGACTTCGACCTCGTCGGTCAGGGTGTACATGTGCACCGGGCGGTAGTCGAAGCTCACCTTGCCCTGTTCGTCCAGCCAGGTCAGCGTGTGCTTGTGCCAGTTCACGTCGTCGCGCTCGGGGTAGTCCTCGCGCGCGTGGGCGCCGCGGCTTTCCTTGCGGTTCTCGGCCGCGTGGATGCTGGTCACGGCGCTGCCGAGCAGGTTGTCCAGTTCCAGCGTTTCCACGAGATCGGTGTTCCAGATCAGCGAGCGATCGGTGACCTTGACCTTCTCGAAGGCCTTGGCGACCTCGTCGAGTTTCTGGCAGCCCTCGCGCAGCGAATCGCCGGTGCGGAACACCGCAGCGTAGTTCTGCATCGTCCGCTGCATCTCGTTGCGCAGTTTGGCGGTCGGCTCGCTGCCGTTCGCATGCCGCAGGCGATCGAAGCGGTCGAGCACCTTCTCGGTCGCGTGCTTCGGCAGCGAGGGGTGCGGGCTGTCCGGCTTGATCTCGGCGGCGCAGCGCTTCGCGGCTGCGCGGCCGAAGACCACGAGATCGAGCAGGGAGTTCGAACCCAGGCGGTTCGCGCCGTGCACCGACACGCAGGCGGCCTCGCCAATTGCCATCAGGCCGGGCACTTCGCAGTCCGGATTGCCGTCCTTCAGGGTCACGACGTTGCCGTGGTAGTTCGTCTGGATGCCGCCCATGTTGTAGTGGACGGTCGGCAGCACAGGGATCGGTTCGCGCGTCACGTCGACGCCGGCGAAGATGCGCGCCGACTCGGCGATGCCGGGCAGGCGTTCCTCGATGACCTCCGCGCCGAGGTGCTCGAGGTGCAGGTGGATATGGTCGGACAGCGAGCCGACCCCGCGACCTTCGCGGATTTCGATCGTCATCGAGCGCGACACGACGTCGCGCGATGCAAGGTCCTTCGCGTTCGGCGCATAGCGCTCCATGAAGCGCTCGCCCTTGGAGTTCGTGAGATACCCGCCTTCACCGCGCACGCCTTCGGTGATGAGGCAGCCCGCGCCGTAGATGCCGGTCGGATGGAACTGGGTGAACTCCATGTCCTGCAGCGGCAGCCCGGCGCGCAGCACCATGCCGTTGCCGTCGCCGGTGCAGGTGTGCGCGGACGTGCAGGAGAAGTAGGCGCGGCCATAGCCGCCGGTCGCGAGGACGACGGAGTGGGCGCGGAACAGGTGCAGCGTGCCGTCCTCGAGATTCCACGCCATGACACCGCGGCACACGCCGTTGTCCATGATGAGGTCGATCGCGAAGTATTCGATGAAGAACTCGGCGTTGAAGCGCAGCGACTGCTGGTAAAGCGTGTGCAGGATCGCATGGCCCGTGCGGTCGGCGGCGGCGCAGGTGCGCTGCGCGATGCCCTCGCCGTAATTCGTCGTCATGCCGCCGAACGGCCGCTGGTAGATGCGCCCGTCATCGGTGCGCGAGAACGGCACGCCGTAGTGCTCGAGTTCGATCACGGCCGGAATGGCTTCACGGCACATGTATTCGATTGCGTCCTGGTCGCCCAGCCAGTCGGACCCCTTGATGGTGTCGTACATGTGCCAGCGCCAGTCGTCCGGGCCCATGTTGGCGAGCGCGGCGCTCATGCCCCCCTGGGCAGCGACGGTGTGGCTGCGGGTCGGGAAGACCTTCGTGATGCAGGCCGTCTTAAGGCCTTCGGCTGCCATGCCGAACGTCGCGCGCAGGCCGGCGCCACCGGCGCCCACCACGACCACGTCGTACTTGTGTTCAATGATCTGGTAGGAGGACATCGATCAACCCAGTGCTAGCGAGATTTTCAGGACGGACACGATGGCGACGAGCGCGCCGAGACCGGCGGCCAATCGCAGGGCGATCTGCAGCGCGATCTGCTTGAAGGCCGTGTGGACGTAGTCTTCGATCACGACCTGCAGGCCCAGTTGCAGGTGCCAGAACAGCAGCACCGCCAGTGCGATCAGCAGCACGGTGACGTGCGGGGCGGCCACCCATGCGACGACCTCCGCGTGCGTGCCGTTGAACACGCACAGCAGCGAGATCACGAACCACAGCGAAATCGGCACCAGCGCGATGGCGGTGATGCGTTGCAGCCTCCAGTGATGGACGCCTTCCTTCGCGCTGCCGAGTCCCTTGACCCGGCCCAGGTCACTGCGCAGGCTCATGCGGCACCTCCCGGTACTGCGAACACGTAGCCCCAGACGAGCAGCGTCAGCACGACCGACACGGCGAGTACCGTGTAGCCGGACGCATAGGCGGTCGGGATGTCGAGACCACGCCCGGCATCCCAGCACAGGTGCCGGATGCCGTTGCTCAGGTGATAGAAGAAGGCCCAGGTCCAGCCGACCAGCACCAGCTTGACGATGACCATGTCGAACACGGACTGCGCCGCCTGGTACTGCTCGGCGCCGCTTGCGGCGGCGGCGAGCCAGAACAGGAGCACCAGCGTGCCGAGGCTCAGGAAGATGCCGGTCATGCGGTGGGTGATCGACATCACGCTGGTGAGCTGAGGCCGGTAAATCTGCAGGTGCGGAGAAATGGGTCGGTTGCTCATATCCGTCGACTACGTGTCAGGGTCTGGTTTGGATCCGCGATGCCGGGGCCCGCGGACTTCGTGCAGCCCGCAGGCGCGGGCTAAAAGTCGATGCAGCGGCCTTTGCGTTCCCAGTCGCCGTAACGGGTCGGTTCCGGGCCGCTCGGGCCGCCGAACTCCTCGGGCTTGCCGGTCGACTCCGTGACGGGTTCGGGCTTTGCCTCGGGTGCCTGTTCGGGGCTTCTGATTGCAGCTGGGTCGCTCATGCCGTGCCGATCTTCCGGGTGATGTGCTGGTGCTTCAGACGCCGTGCGCAGCCACCATTCGGTACCGTCCGGCGGCGCGTGGGTCGGGGCTAGTATCTTTTGTGGGCTCAATGATTTCAAGCGACCGTGCCGCCTGCAGCGGGCGCCGCCGCGAGCTCTGCTATGCTCCACCGCGATGCCTCATTCGCTGCCTCCCGTCCGTCTCGCACCCGCGCAGTCGCGCGGGCTTCTGCGATGGCTTTGCGCGACGCATGGCGTCGCCGCCCTGCTTGCGCTGATGGCCTGCGGTATCGACGCCACGGGCCTGCTGCTGACCGGTGCGCTCGGCCTGCACCTGTTGCAGGTTCTCGAGTCGCTGCGTCGCCAGGAGGCGGCGCTGGGCGCCGTGCTGCTCGACAGCGCCGGCGCGTGGCGCCTGCAATGGCGCGACGGCACGGCCGACAGCGCGAGCCTCCTGCCGTCGCCGATCGTCACTGCCTGGTTCACCTGCATTCGCCTGCGCTCGTGCACGGGGCGCGGCGTCGTGACGCTGGTCCTCACACCGGACAACATCGACGCCGCGAGCTTCCGCCGGCTGCGCATGCGCCTGCTGTGGGCGCCTGTCGCCCGGACCGGAACGCGGGCCTCAGATCCCGCTGCGCTCGCGCCACGCGAGCCATAGCTTGCGCAGTGGCGTCAGCTCGACGCGCCTGTCCCATACGCGGCTGCCGTCCGCCTGAACTTCCTCGAGCGTCGCGCAGGCCAGGCGCGCGAGCGTCGCGAGCGGACGCAGGCGCCGCCGCTCGCGCAGCGCGGCGAGTTCGCGACGCAGGGCCGCAATCGAGTGCTCTATATCCAGCGCCATGACGCGTGCATACCAGTCGCCATCGTCGAGCGGGGCGTGCGTGGCGGAGGCCTCGGCCTGCTGCACGCTGTCCTGCGCCAGCAGTGCGGCGCCGCCTGCGACATGGCGCCGCGTATCGCGCAGCGCATAGGCTTCCTCGATCCGGCTGCCCAGGCGGCGCGCGGTTGTCGCGGCGGCGAGGTCGAGCGCTGCGCACTGCGCGTTGACCAGTTGCCACAAGGGGCCGTGCGCCGCATCGAAGGCGGCGAAGCGTTCGTCGCGCGTCGCGAAGCGCACGGTGTCGAGCAGCGACGCGATGCCGTCGACGAGTGCGAGCACGGCGTCGGGCAGGGTCGGTACTTCGTCCAGCATCGCGTGAAGGCTCGTCGTCAGCGCATGGCGGGGCGTGCCACGCGCGAGCCGCGCAATTTCCTCCCGCCACCATGCGAGCTTGGTCGCCGCGATTTCGGGGCTGGAACAGCTCGCGGGCACGCGGGCGATCTCCCCGCGCAGGGATTCGACCAGCGCGATCAGCGGGCGGCGCCGCGGTGGCAGGTACAGCTGCGCGTAGTACAGGTCCGTGCCGGGCCGTGGCAGGTACTCGGCGAGGGCATGCGCATGAACGTCGCTCATGTGGGCGGGTGGGTGTCCAGGTGTCGCGCCAGCCAGGCCATGATGGCTGCCGGGCTGGCGACCAGATCCGACGCCTGCCAGCGCAGCGGATCCTCGCCCGGTCCGATGTAGCCGTAGGTCGCGACCAGCGTGCGCATGCCAGCCTGGCGTCCCGCGCTGACGTCGCGCTCGGCGTCGCCGATGTAGACGCAGTCGACGGGATCGCACGCGAGCGCGCGCGCCGCGTGCAGCAGCGGCGCCGGGTGCGGCTTGCGTTCGGGCAGGGTATCGCCGCTGACCACGCAGGACGGCTGCCAGCCGAGCCCGAGCTTCTCCAGCAGCGGCGTCGTGAGCCAGCCCGGCTTGTTGGTGACGATGCCCCAGCGCAGGCCGCGCGCCTCGATGTCGTCGAGCAGCGCATCCATGCCCGGGAACAGGCTCGTGTCGTCGGCGACGTGTGCGTGATAGGCGTCGAGCAGGGCGAGCCGTGCAGTTTCGAATTCCTCGCTGTCCTCCGCGAAGGAGAAGCCGAGGCGGGTCAGCGCATACGAACCGTGCGATACCCATGGCCGGATCGCGGCATGGGGCAGGGGCGGCAGTGCGTAGGCCGCCCTGACGCGGTTCAGCGCCGCCGCGAGATCGGGCGCGGTGTCGAGCAGCGTCCCGTCGAGGTCGAACAGCACGCCGCGCAGCGTGCGACCGGCCGTTTGCGTCACTGCCGGACCCTGGCGTGCACGAGGTAGTTGACGTCGATGTCGCGCCCCAGGCGCGCCTCGCGGGTGAACGGGTTGTAGTGCATGCCCGCGGTGCGCACGAGCTCGAAACCCGCGTCGCGCAGCCAGCGCGCGAGCTCGGACGGGCGGATGAAGCTGCGATAGGCGTGCGTGCCCTTCGGCAGCAGGCGCAGCAGGTATTCGGCGCCCAGGATCGCGCTGGCATAGGCGCGTGGCGTCCGGTTCAGCGTCGCGACGAAGAGGTCGCCGTCCTCGGTCATCACGTCGCGGCACGCCGCGAGCAGCGCCGCGGGCGAGGGCACGTGCTCCAGCAGCTCCATGCACGTGACGAGGGGGTAGGGCGCCGCCGGCCGGTGCGCTTCGAGGGTCTCGGCGACGTAAGCGATGTCGGCGCCGCTGATCGCGGCGTGTTCGCGCGCGGCGGCGATGCATGCCGCGCTGCCGTCGAGGCCGGTCACCTGTGCGCCGCGTGCGGCCAGTGCTTCGCTGAGGATGCCGCCACCGCAGCCGAGGTCCAGCACCCGCCGCCCGCGCAGCTCGACCTGCGCGGCGATGAACTCGATGCGGCACGGGTTGATTTCGTGCAGCGTGCGGCTCGGGCCCTCGCGGTCCCACCAGTCCGCGGCCAGCGCGGAGAACTTGGCGATCTCATCGGGGTCGAGGTTATTCACTGCTGTGCTCCCGGCTGGCGCCGTCGGTCTAGGGTTCATTCGATGTCGAAGTCGGTCAATGGTCGCGTGAGGTGGACGGTATCGCCAAGATGCGACGGGATTTCCTCCTCGGGTGCCGTCTCCACGACCTTGGGCGGCTGCGAGGCGATGCCCGCGACGGCCTCGTCGATCAGCCGCCGCCGCTCCACGATGTAGGTGCGGCGGTCGATGCGTTGTTCGGCGTGCGCGCGGGCGAGCATGCGCAGCAGCGATTCGGTCATCTATCGGGCTCCTGGCTGGTCACTGGAAATCTCGACCAGGCATACCGACACGTTGTCCGTGCCGCCGCGCTCGAGCGCGAGGTCCACCAGCAGGTCCGCTGCGCGCTGCAGGTCTGGCTGGCGCAGGCCCTGCGCGATCTCGGCGGCGGATACGTGCTTGTCGAGGCCGTCGGATGACAGGAGGAAGCGATCGCCGGCGCGCAGTTCGGCCATGTCGCAGTCCAGGTACAGCGGCTCGCTCGCGCCGACGGCGCGCGTGATCAGATTGGCGTCCGGGTGCAGATGGACGTTCTCCCGCGTGAGGAGCCCCATCTGCACGTAGCGCTCGACCTGCGAGTGGTCGGTACTAAGCTGCTCGAGCTGGCCGTCCCGCTGGCGGTAAAGCCGGCTGTCGCCGGCCCACAGGAATGCGCAGTGGCGCCCGCACGCGAGCAGCGTGACGATCGTGCTGCCGATCACCTGCCGGCGCAGTCGTGACAGCTCGAGGAGCCGTTCGTTGACACCGAGGATGCTGTGTTCGGCGAATTCGACCAGGGTGCTGAGGTCACGCTGGGGACGCAGGCGGCCCAGCGCCTCGACGAGCATCTGGCTCGCGAGGTCACCCGCCGAGTGCCCGCCCATGCCGTCGGCCACCGCCCAGATGCCGATGTCGGGTCGATCGAGCGTCGCGTCCTCGTTGACCTTGCGGATGAGCCCGACGTGGCTCGCGTGCACGGATCGCCACTGCATCTCAGGGACTCCTCGCGGCGGTGTTGCGATCACGCGATTGTGGCTCCGGGCGGTGCATCAGGCGATCGCGCCCAGCACTTCGTATTCGACAAGATCCTGCGGCTGCTCGGCGAACGGCCGTCCGAGGCTGATGGCCCCGCTTCCGTTCAGCAGCGACTCCTCGCGGCGCAGGAAGGCCTCTTTCGCATCGTTGCGCAGATAGGTGCCGTTCGTGCTCTGGTCGACGAGGAAGAACTTGCCGCGTCGATACTCGATGCGCGCATGCAGCCGCGAGGCCAGCGGCTCATGCACGGTCAGGTCGGCGGTCTTGCTGCGGCCGAGCACCAGCTGTGGCCGGCTGTCGTCGACGATGCTCGTGACGCCGCCGAGGCGCAGCGACAGGCGCGCGCGCGTCGCCGGCCGGACCACGACGTCGGGCGACATGCGCGTCACGTCGTCCTGTTGCCACAGCACCTCGAACAGGTCGAACGAATCCTTCTTGCCCTTCACGGGCGCGTGATCGATGAGGCGCGTCTGTCCACGCAGCAGCGCCGGCAGCTGCTCGACGACCGTGCGGGTCGTGATGATCTGGCCGACCTTGGCCTGGGCGACCATGCGCGCCGCGACGTTGACCGCGTCGCCGAACACATCGGTCGATTCGACCAGTGCCGGCCCGACGTGCACGCCGATGCGCAGGGACAGCGCCAGCGGGTCGCCTGCGCTGTCCGCGACGACGCCTTCGTCGAACAGTTCCTGCATGCCGCACGCAGCGACAATCGCGGGCTCAACGCCGGGAAAGGTGCACATGACCTCGTCGCCTATGGTCTTCACGACCCTGCCGCCGCACTGGACGATGACCTCCTCGAGGTGGCGCAGGCAGTCGGCGATGCGCAGGCGGGCCGCCGTGTCGCCCAGCGCTTCATACAGCCGCATGCTCCCGCTGATGTCCGCGAACATGATGGCGAGAATGCTGGAACTCATGTCGGGTAGTTGCCGGCCATTACGCTCGGGTTCGGGTGCCACCGGCAGGTCGTCCGTCCGCGTCGGCGCCAGTGTTACGAGCGCGGCTGAATAATTGCATCGAAGCGATTATACCGTAAGCCATTTCCCTGAGGATCCCCGCCGGTTCGCGCATCCTGGCCGGGCCTGCGCGCGCCCCGCCAGGCTCGCTCTCGAACCCCTGGCAGGTGGCCGCAGGCAAGGCGTCCGGTGCCACTGCGAAGAGGGCACGGGAAGTCGATCCAGTGCCCGTTGCCATCTCGGCCGGACTGCGGGGTGCGGTTGGGGCCCTGGCCGGCGCCGTCCTTACACGCTCGAAACGCTGCGTCAGAGGGGATTTAATCCGGAAATTGTCAAGAATTTTGCGCTGGACGCAGAGAGATGGTGCACGAAAGTGGCTGCTGAGGCAGGATTCCACCCATGCAGATTACGCTGCACACTGCTGCGCCCGCGTCTCCAGTCCGGCCCCCGCGCCCCGGGCTGCTTCCGGCTGGGCCAACCACGCAGGTTTTGCCGGCCGAGGATGCGACCGCGCGCCGCGACGCCGACGTGCAGCGGCAGCAGGTGGTGCGGCCCGTGCGGGCCACGCAGCGGATGGCCGACGAGGCGTTGGAAGTCGGCATGCCGGATACCGGCGGTGCGGGTTCGGTGGCGGAACGCCGGTCCTTCGACGAGGACGGCATGGCCCGGGACGACGCAGCCACGGGCGGGCGGCAACCCCAACATCAGCTCAGGTCCTTCTCCCTGAACCAACCGATGCCGGCAGCCGTGCTGGCCGCGATGTTCGACCAGATGGGCGGCGCGGCGTCATCGGTCTGGAAGGGCATGCACGTCAACCTCGTGGTCTGAGGCGCGTCCTGGGCATTTACTCCACCCGACTCGTTTCCTTCGGCACCGTGCCGTACTTCTGAATCATCTCCTGCGAGAGCTCCTGCGCGGATTTCATCTCGGCCTCTGACAGCTTGCCCGCGGCTTCCTTCATCGCCGCCGCCGCCTTCGGGTTGCCGATGTGCGCGGACACGCTGTACCAGCCGTACGCGTATTCCATGTCCTTCGGTACGCCCTGCCCGCGTTCGTAACAGCCGCCGAGCCGGAACTGCGCGTCCTGCACGCCTTTCTCGGCCGCCTTGCGGAACCACTTCGCCGCCTCGTCGTGGTTGGTCTCGACACCGCGCCCTTCCGCGTACATGCGACCCAGGAAGTACTGCGCGTAGGCGTGGTCGGACGTTTCCGCGAGCGGCACGAAGGTCTGCAGCGCCTTGTCGTTGTCGCCGGTCATCAGGGCCAGCACGCCGTCGTTGAAATCGGCGTGGGCACTGCCGATGCCGAGGCTGAGGAGCGCGGCGAGCAGGCAGCGGGCGAGCGGGGCGTTACGGCGCATGTCGGGCTTCCTTCATTTGGGGAGAGACGGCATCTTCGAGTGCCGCATCATAGTTCAGTTCCTCGACCAATCAAGCCGCGACGCTGCCCTCGCTGCCCGGCGCTGATAGAATCCGCGCTCCACTCCTGACCGGTGTCCGCCATGACCGCCAAGACGCTTTACGACAAACTGTGGGAAGCCCACCTCGTCGAACAGTTCGACGATGGTTCCGCCCTCATCTACATCGACCGCCACATCGCGCACGAGGTCACCACCCCCCAGGCATTCGAGGGGCTGAAGCTCGCCGGCCGCCCGCTGTGGCGCACGCCCACCACCGTCGCGGTGTCCGACCACAACGTGCCGACGCGCGACGTCCGCAACATCACCGACCCGGTGGCCAAGGTCCAGCTCGAAACCATCGCGCGCAACTGCCGCGAGCACCGCATCACGCACTTCGACATCGGCGACCCGCGCCAGGGCATCGTGCACGTGACCGGCCCCGAACAGGGCTGGAGCCTGCCGGGCATGACCATCGTCTGCGGCGACTCGCACACCGCGACCAACGGCGCGCTCGGGGCGCTCGCCTTCGGCATCGGCACCTCCGAGGTCGAGCACGTGATGGCGACGCAGACGCTGGTCCTGCGCAAGGCGAAGAACATGCTGATCGACGTCGTCGGCGAATTGCGGCCAGGCGTCTCGGCGAAGGACCTCATCCTCGCCATCATCGGCCGCATCGGCACTGCGGGCGCGACCGGGCACACGATGGAATACGCCGGTGCCGCGATCCGCGCGCTGTCCATCGAGGAACGTATGACGGTGTGCAACATGTCGATCGAGGCCGGCGGCCGCGCAGGCATGGTCGCGGTCGACGACAAGACAATCGCCTACGTGGAAGGGCGCCCCGGCGCGCCGAAGGGCGAGCAGTGGACGCGGGCCGTCGAGTACTGGAAGACGCTGCATTCGGACCCCGGTGCGCCGTTCGACACCGTGGTCACCATCGATGCTGCCAGCATCGAGCCGCAGGTGTCCTGGGGCACCTCGCCCGAGATGGTGCTGCCGGTGTCCGGCCGCGTGCCGGATCCGGAGCAGGAAACGGACGAGGTCAAGCGCACCGGCATGCGCAATGCGCTCAAGTACATGGATCTCAAACCCGGCACCCCGCTGACGGACATCGCCATCGACAAGGTTTTCATCGGCTCGTGCACGAACTCGCGCATCGAGGATCTGCGCGCGGCGGCGAGCGTCGTGCGCGGCAGGCACGTCGCGAAGAACGTCAGGCTCGCGATGGTCGTGCCGGGCTCGGGCCTCGTGAAGCAGCAGGCCGAGCGCGAGGGGCTCGACCGGATCTTCCTCGACGCGGGCTTCGAGTGGCGCGAACCGGGTTGCTCGATGTGCCTCGGCATGAACCCGGACCAGCTCGCGCCGGGCGAGCGCTGCGCGTCGACCTCCAACCGCAATTTCGAGGGTCGCCAGGGCCACGGGGGACGCACGCACCTCGTGTCGCCGGCGATGGCCGCCGCGGCCGGCATCGCCGGCCATTTCGTCGATGTCCGGGAGGTGCAGTGACATGGAAGCGTTCCGCAAACTGACGGGTCTCGTGGCCCCCATCGATCGCCCGAACGTCGATACCGACGCGATCATCCCCAAGCAGTTCCTCAAATCGATCAAGCGTTCCGGCTTCGGGCCGAACCTGTTCGACGAGTGGCGTTACCTCGACAAAGGCGAGCCGGACAAGTCGAATGAAGGACGTCCGCTGAACCCGGACTTCGTGCTGAACCAGCCGCGCTACCAGGGCGCGAAGATCATGCTCGCGCGCGACAACTTCGGCTGCGGGTCCTCCCGCGAGCACGCGCCGTGGGCAATCCACGACTTCGGTTTCCGGGCGGTGATCGCGCCAAGTTTCGCCGACATCTTCTACGGCAACTCGGCGAAGAACGGCCTGCTGCTGGTGACCCTGCCGGCAGCCGTCGTCGACCACCTGTTCGCGGATTGCCTGGGCACCGAGGGCTACCGGCTCACGATCGACCTCGAGGCGCAGACCGTGACCGAGCCCGATGGCACCCGCCACGCGTTCGACTACAGCGCGGGGCTCAAGCACCGCATGCTGAACGGGCTCGACGACATCGGCATCACGCTGCAGCACGCCGACAGGATTCGCGCCTACGAACAGCGCCGGCGCGAGATCACGCCGTGGCTGTTCGCCGATCTCTGACGGCAAGCGGGGACACAGGGCGATGATTTTCGAACTGGAAGACCGCCGCGTGCACGCGGAGGGTGACTACTGGATCGCCGAGACCGCGAGCGTCATCGGCAACGTGCTGCTGCGGAACAACGCGAGCGTGTGGTTCGGCGCGGTCATCCGCGCCGACAACGAGCTCATCACGATCGGCGAGAACTCGAACGTCCAGGACCTGTCCGTGCTGCACACCGATCCGGGCTTTCCGCTGACGATCGGCAGCAACTGCACGATCGGCCACAAGGTGATGCTGCACGGCTGCACGATCGGCGACAACTCGCTGGTCGGCATCAATGCCGTGGTGCTCAACGGCGCGCGCATCGGGAAGAACTGCCTGATTGGCGCCGGCGCGCTGATCACCGAAGGCAAGGAGATCCCGGACGGTTCGCTGGTCGTCGGCGCGCCGGGCAAGGTGGCGCGGGCGCTGACGCCAGAGCAGATTGCCGGCCTCACGCGCTCGGCGCAGCACTACGTGCAGAACATGCAGCGCTTCAGGCGCGCCCTGCGTCCACAGGACACGGTCGCGCGCCCGTAGGCGGCGACCTGTTCGCCGGGTTCAGGCCGCGACGGGTACCTGCCGTGCCGGCTCGGTGGCGCGGGTCGGCACCGTGATTCGCAGCAGACCGTCGCGCAGTTCCGCCGTCGCCTTCTCGCGATCGAGGCGGGCCGGCAGATCGAACAGCCGAAAGGCCCGGCCCTGCGGCAGCTCGTCGACGTGCACCTTTGCGCCTTCGCAGGCCCGGTTGACGCAGCAGGTCGACTTGACCAGCACGCTGCCCTCGGCGACCTGGACCTCGAGCTCGTCGGGCTTGACGCCGGCCATCGCGATCTCGATGACATAGCGGTCGTCACGCTCGACGATCGTCGCCTGCGGCTCCCAGAACAACTCACGCTCGGCGCACAGCCAGTCGTCGAGTTCGCGCTCGCCGCAGAGCCCATGCGCTTCGAAGAGTTCGTACGCGCGGTGCATGATCGCGTCGCGCACGCCCTGCAATTCCTCGTCCAGCGTGTCGACGCCACGCGTCGCCACCGCGTGCGCGAGGCGCTCTTCGTTCAATACCTTGGATTTGGGCATGACCGTGTTCCTCCTTGAAGTGGGGCTTGACTCAGGACGGGCCTGCCATGGACCGCGGGCTTCGGGGGCTGATCTTCGCTGCAACCTGCCTGCCGGGCCGCGACCGACGTGAAAGGTCGGCACGCCGCCATGCAGACAGAACCCATGGCGAAACTTCTCGTCCAGCCTAGGACGAGCTCCTGCAGCGGGATTTGACGCCGATCAAGGACCGGCGTCGGACGGCATTCAGGCGCCTGCGCGTCCCGCGAAGGTCAGCGGCCGCCCGAGCTGCCGCGTGCCGAGCGCCGGCAGCAGGTGGTCGCGCTCCCACACCTGGCTGCCGGCGATGTACACGGCATCGACGACGCCGTCGGAGCGGTTCACGAGCTGCTTCTCCTGCAGGACTTCGCGGTAGAGCAGCTGGCGGTTCGCGTCCGTGTCGTAACTTGAGAGGGCGGCGGGATCGATGACGGTGACGTCCGCCTGCTTGCCGATCGCGAGCGATCCCGCGTCGAAGCCGAAGAACTCGGCGGGATCGCGGGTCAGCCGCTTGACCGCCTCGGCGACCCGCGCGGTGCCGAGCCGCTGCGCGAAGCGCAGCGTCGCGAGATTGCCGTCGAAGAAGGCCATGTTGATCAGGTGCGCGCCGGAGTCATTGAAGCCGGGCAGCGTGTTCGGGTCGAACAGGAGCTTTTCGAGGATTTCAGGCCGGTCGTTGCCCACCGTGAAGTGAAAGCGGATGTCGCGGTCGAATTCGCGCAGCAGGTGCAGGAAGAACGCGGGGTCCGAGTGCATGGAGCCCGTCGCGGCCTCGAAGGCCGCGGTTTCCGCCGGGCTGCGCGTGGCCGCCCGGTTGCCGGCATGGTGGCTGCGCGCCCGGCGCAGGACCTGCGCCATGGTTTCGCCGCGCCACTCCGTGACGGGGCAGTCGTCGATCACCATGATTTCGAGGTTGCGCTGGAAAGTGGAGATGATTTTCCGGTCCGACCAGTCACGCTCGAATCTTGCGATGTACGTGGGCTCCGACAGCAGGCGGCGCCGGCCCTCGCGGTCCTCGAGTTCGCATTCCAGCAGCGGGCGCGTCGTTGCGAACTCCTCGAACACCGGGCTGATCGGACCCTCGCACCAGATCTTGAACGGCGTGCCGAGCACCTGGAAATGGAACTTGCCCCGCATCACCCACGAGTTCAGGAAGCGGGCGAGGTTCAGGAACATGCGCCACGCGCCGCGCTGGTGCACGAGGTCGATGGCGGTCAGCGCGCTCGTGCGCAGCGGCTTGCCGAACAGCCGGCCGCTCGTATACAGGAAGCGCTTGAAAGTGCCCATCGGATTCAGCGCGTCCGGTGTCACCTGCCACACCCGATCGTGCTCGCGCACGACATCGAGCAGGCGTCGCTGCTCGGCGCGCGACGCATAGGGCGAAGGAATCTTGGCGGCGGTGTGCGGCTGGTTCGCGAGGTAGTGGAAGGGGATGTTGTCGGTGGAAAAGCCGACGTAGCCCTGCTGCATCGCCTCGCGCAGCAGTTGTTCCATGCGTTGCAGCTCGGCCTCGGTGGGCTGGCGCGAAATCGCGGCCTCGACGCCCATGACCTCGATGCGAAGCATGGAGTGCGGGATCAGCGGCACCACGTTCGGCCCCAGGCGCAGGGTGGCGAGGTGCTCGAGGTATTCCTGCGTCGAATGCCACGTCACCGCCTCGATGCAGCGGCGCAGCACGGCCTTCGGGATGTTCTCGACCCGGGCGAAGCAGTCGAGGATCGGGTCGTCCGCGCCGTGGCGCTGCGCGCCGAAAGCCGTGCCGAGGCTGCAGTTGCCGAACACCACGGTGGTGGTGCCGTGGCGCACTACCTCGGAGAGGCCCGGCGCCAGTTCCACTTCGAGGTCGAGGTGGGTGTGGATGTCGACGAGGCCTGGCATCACCCACAGGCCGCGGGCGTCCCGCACCTCGCGGGCGCGTCCCGCGTCCAGGCCGCGGCCGCGCGCCGCGACCTTGCCGTTCGCCAGCGCGAGGTCTTCGACGACCGGCGCTCCGCCGTTGCCGTCGAACAGCAGACCGCCCTGGATCAGTACGTCCCAGTCCTGCACCATCTTTCGTCCCCCGGTGCCGCGGGGGCGGCCGCGCTCAGGTCAGACTGCCGAGCGCATCCGCCTCCTGGCGCAGTTTGTATTTCTGGATCTTGCCCGTTGCCGTCTTCGGCAACTCCTGGAACACGATGGTCTTCGGCGCCTTGAAGTGCGCCATGTGCTCACGGCAGTACTTGATGAGATCCTCGGCGCTCACCGCCGGGGCATCCTGCTTGAGCCACACGAAGGCGCACGGGGTCTCGCCCCATTTCTCGTCCGGTCGCGCCACGACCGCCGCTTCCAGCACCGACGGGTGACGGTACAGCACTTCCTCGACCTCGATCGACGAGATGTTCTCGCCGCCCGAGATGATGATGTCCTTGGAGCGGTCCTTGATCTGGATGTAGTTGTCCGGATGCATCACGCCGAGGTCGCCGGAATGGAACCAGCCGTCGCCCAGTGATTCGTCGGTGGCCTTCTTGTTCTTCAGGTAGCCGCGCATGACGACGTTGCCCTTGAACATGATCTCGCCGATGGTCCTGCCGTCGCGCGGCACCGGCTGCATGGTGTC
Source organism: Hydrogenophaga intermedia (assembly GCA_943370145.1). Classification (GTDB taxonomy): domain Bacteria; phylum Pseudomonadota; class Gammaproteobacteria. Next base: position 41,920 of record CALRPY020000032.1, read on the forward strand.
CGGGTCGATGACGTCCAGATCCTGCAGCACGGGGTAGCGCACGCCCTGGCGGATGCGGATGTCCGCCATCTGCTCCTTCGTGTAGTCCGCCCATTCCGATTGCGGCGCCGTGAACACCGACGGGCCGTAGGTCTCGGTCAGGCCGTAGGAGTGGATGACCTTGAACCCCGCGCGCTCCATGCCCTCGATGATCGCGGCCGGCGGCGCCGCGCCGGCGGTCATCACCTGCACCGGCGACTTCAGTTCGAAGCGTTCGGTGGGCGACGCGTTGATGATGAAGTTCAGGACGATCGGCGCGCCGCAGAAGTAGCTGACGCCGTAGTCGCGAATCGAGTTGTAGATGTTCGAGGCCGTGATGCGGCGCAGGCACACGTTGGTGCCGCCCTGCATCGCAATGGTCCAGGGGAAGCACCAGCCACAGCAGTGGAACAGCGGGAGCGTCCACAGGTAGACCGGGTTCAGCGGCATGCTCCAGGACAGCGCGTTGCCCATCGCGTTGAGATAGGCGCCGCGATGGTGGTAGACGACACCCTTCGGATTGCCGGTCGTACCCGACGTGTAGCACAGCGCCAGCGCCTGCCACTCGTCGGCCGGCAGCCGCCACGGATGCGCCGGATCGCCCTCGGCGATGAAATCCTCGTACTCGATTTCGCCGATGCGATCGTGGCAGGGCGCCGCCGCGTCCGCGATGTCGATCACCAGCGGCTTGACCTTCGCCTTCGCGAGCGCGTCGCGCGTGACGTGCGCGAACTCGGTGTCGACGAGCACGACCTTCGCATCGCCGTGGTCGAGGATGAAGGCAATCGCTTCGGCGTCGAGGCGGATGTTGATCGGGTTGATCACGGCGCCGGCGGCCGGCACGCCGAACAGGGACTCGTAGAACGCCGGGATGTTGGTCGCGATGACCGCGACCGTGTCGCCCTTGCCGATGCCACGGCGCTCCAGCGCGCTGGCGAGGCGACGGCAGCGGGCAAAGGTCTCGCGCCAGGTGTAGTGCTGGTCGTTGTGGACGACGGCGAGCCGGTTCGGATACACGGACGCCGCGCGCTCGATGAAGGTCAGCGGGGACAGGGGAACGTAATTGGCCGGAACCTTGTCGAGATCCTGATCGTAGGGATTCATCTTGATGCCTTGCAGCCTTGGATTCGGTTTGACGTGGTGGTGGACTACTGGTGATACCGGGGTTCGCGTTTCTCGAAAAACGCGTTGACGCCCTCGATGCCGTCCTCGGCCAGCAGGTTGCGCACGAGGTCGGCCGAGGCGCAGCGATAGGCGGCGTCCAGCGGCTGGTTCGCCTGCGCGTAGAACGATGCCTTGCCGAGCTTGATCGCATAGCCAGACTTGGCGGCAATCCTGCGCGCCAGCGCGTCGACTTCGGCGTCGAGCGCGGCGTCGTCCACCGCGCGGTTGACGAGCCCGATCTGCGCCGCGGTGGCGGCGTCGATGAAATCACCGGTGAAGAGCATCTCGAGCGCGTGCTTGCGCGATACGTTGCGCGACAGGGCGACCGCCGGCGTCGCGCAGAAGAGGCCGTAGTTGATGCCGGACGTCGCGAACCGCGCGCTGGCCGCGGCGATGGCGAGATCGCAGCTGGCGACGAGCTGGCAGCCGGCGGCGGTCGCAATGCCCTGAACCTTGGCGATGACCGGCTGCGGCAGCGCCACGATGGCCTGCATCATCGCCGAGCAGTCGCCGAGCAGCCGCTTGTAGAAGGCTTCGTCGCGGTTCGCCCGCATTTCCTTCATGTCGTGGCCGGTCGAGAAGGCGCGGCCGGTGCCCGCGATGACGACGACCCGCACCGCCGGGTCCGCCGCGACGGCCTGCAGCGCGGCGGTCAGCGCATCGATGGTCGCGCGGGAGAGGGTGTTGTACTGCGCCGGACGGTTCAGGGTCAGCGTGGCGATGCCGTCCGCGTCGTGTCGCAACACGGGTACCGGCTGGTCTGACAGGGTATCTGCCGCAGCGCTCATGAGGGGAACTCCAAGCAGGGGGATGCGCACCTATTCTCCGCAGGCAGGTCCACCGCTGCAAGCGACCGCCGGCCTCACTCCGCGCGCAGCGCGGCGATGGGGTCGAGGCCCGCGGCGCGGGCCGCGGGCAGCAGGCCCGCGATGACGCCGATCGCGGCCGACAGTCCCAGCGCGGCGCCGGCATACGGCCACGCGATACGCAGCGGCAGGGCGGGGAAGGCGAGGCTCAGCAGGCCGATCGCGAGCGCGGCGAGCGCGACACCCGCCAGCCCGCCGATGGCGCCGAGCAGCGCCGCCTCGGTCAGGAAGGTCCCGAGGACGTCGCGCCGTCGCGCCCCCAGCGCGCGCAGCAGCCCGATTTCCGCGGTGCGCTCGGTGACCGCGATGGTCATGATCGTGCCGACGCCCACCGCCCCGACCAGCAGCGAGATCGCGCCGATCGCCGCCACGCCGGCGGTCAGGATGCCGATGATTGAACCGAGCACCTCCAGCATCTTGTCCTGCGTGGTGATCGAGAAGTCCTCCTGCCCATGGCGGGCGAGCAGCAGGCGCGTGATGTCGGCGGCGACGCGCGAGGAGCGCTCGCCCGTGCGGAACAGCACGTCGATCTCCATCAGGCCCTCGCGGTTGAAGATCTGCTGCGCGCGGGCGACCGGGATGAACAGCGTGTCGTCCAGGTCGAAGCCGAGCATCTGGCCCTTGGGTTCCATGACCCCTATCACGCGGAAGCTGTCCGCACCGATGCGCACCCGCGCGCCCAGCGGGTTCTCGCCGCGGAACAGTTCGCGATGCATCTTCGCGCCGAGCACGGCGAAGGAGCGGGCTTCACCGAGCGAGGTGTCCGGCAGGAAACGGCCGAAGGCGACGTCGGCCCGCCAAACCCGCGGCACCTGGCCGCTGACGCCGAAGACGATCGTGCGCCGGCTGCGTTCGCCGGTCTCGACGTTGGCGTTGCCCTGGATCATCGGCACCACGCCCTCGACCAGCGGCAGGCGTTCGATCGCGTAGGCGTCCGCCATTGACAGCGGGCGGGTGGTCGAGATGGTGCCGGGCGAGCCGCCGAAGGTCGACGTCTTGCCCGGGAAGACGCCGAGCAGGTTGGTGCCGAACTGCGTGAATTCGCCGAGCACGAACTGGCGCACCCCCTCGCCGAGCGCGGTCAGGAGCACGACGGTGGCGATACCCACCGCGATGCCGAGCACCGTCAGCAGCGAGCGCTGGCGATGCGCCCGCACCGCACCCGTCGCAAAGCCGATGAGGTCGCCGCCGCGCACGTCAGTCCCGGTTCGACAGCGCGTGCACGGGGTCGAGGCGGGCCGCGCGCCGTGCCGGGATCACGCCGAACGCGAGGCCGAAGGCGACCGAGGTCAGCAGCGCGGACAGCGTGCCCCACCAGGGTACGGCAATCGGGAAGGTCGGATAGGCGAGGCGCACCGCGAAGGCGCCGGCATGACCGAGGCCCACGCCCGCGGCGGCGCCGGCGGTCGTCAGCAGCACCGCCTCGATCAGGAACAGGTCACGCACCTCCGCAAGGCGCGCGCCCAGCGCCTTGAGCAGCCCGATCTCGCTGCGGCGCTGGGCAACCGTCACCAGCATCACGTTCATCACGAGGATGCCGGCGACCACCAGGCTCACCGCCGAGATGCCGGCCAGCGCCAGGGTCAGGGCGGACAGGATACGGTCGAAGGTCGCAACCACGCTGTCCTGGCTGATCAGCGTCACGTCGTCCTCGCCGTCGTGGCGCGCCATCAGCAGCCGGCGGACGTCCGTGATCGCCTGCGCCATCGAGGCGCCCGGCCGGATTTCGATCATCAACCGGAACAGGCCTTCGGAATCGAGCAGCGCCTGCGCAGACGCGACGGGGACCTGGACCATGTCGTTGAAGTCCTGGCCGACCGACACGCCGGTGTCGGCCAGCACGCCGACGACCCGGAAGCGCCGGTCGCCAACCCGCAGCCAGGCGCCGAGCGGCGAGCCGTTCTCGAACAGTTCGCGCGCGAGCTTGGGGCCAATCACGCAGACGGCCGCGGCCCTGTCCGGCGGCAGTTCGGGCAGGAAGCGGCCCTGCGCCACCTGCAGGTGGCGCACCTCGAGCATGTCGCTGGTCACGCCGAGCATCACGGCCTCCCGCTCGGTGCCGGCAAGCGTCGAGACGTTCGCCGTGCCGACCATCACCGGCACCACGCGACGCACCGTCGGCAACTGCGCGACCGCCAGCGCGTCGCCCAGCGTGAGATCGCGCGGGGTCTCGCCCATGATCGGCGGCGGACCGCCGACGGTTTCATTGCGCCCGGGCAGCACGATCAGCAGGTTCGTGCCGAGCGACGAGAACTCGCCGACCACGAAGCGCCGCGCGCCGTCGCCAAGCGCCGTCAGCATCACGACCGCCGCGACACCGATGCCGGTCGCGAGGCAGATCAGCAGGGAGCGACGCCGCTGCGACAGCAGCGACTGCAGGGCGAGACGGAAGGCGTCGGCGCGGCGGAGCATCGGCGAATTCTACTGCGTTCGGCAGGCTCGTCCGCAGCCGGACAACTCTTCACCCTGGAGCAACTTCGGCGCTTCGGGTGGGGCGGGCGGCGGATAAGCCACCGAGAACACCGAGAACACCGAGGAAGACCGCAATGAATCGTGCCGTCCCGCGATCAATCCCCGCCGACCCGTCCCAACGGATTAAGGGCGTAATGGTCTGCAAAGTCCCTGGGCTCACGCCGACCCATTCAATCTCTCTCAGTGTTCCCGGTGTTCTCGGTGGCAAAAACCGACACCCGAAACCCGATGGGTGTAAGCCTGCCCGGCACGGGGCTGGTGGCCTGCGCAGCACCAGCCTCAGACCCGCGCGATCACTTCCTTCGCGAACACATTGTCGGGCAGGGCGTTGATCGCCTTGCGGGTGTTGCGGATGTGGCGGCGCATGGCGACGTCCGCCGCGGCGCCCTTGCCGTCGAGGATGAGCTTCGAGATGGCCGGGTAGTCCTTGCGGCGCTGCGCGCGCTCGGCGGGGGGCAGGTGCCGTTCGAACTGCGCGCGCAGCAGGTTGGTCTGCGGAATCGGCACGAAGCGCGCGAGCTCGGCATTGCCGCCAATGGCGACCAGTTCCACATAAAAGCGCACGCGGGCGTCGAGGACGCCGCTGGCGTCGCGCCCCTTGTAGGCGTTCATCAGCGCCGCGTAGGCCTGCTTGAAGCGCGCACGGTGGTCGTTTTCGTCGATGCGCTCGGCCGCCAGTCGCGCGGCGAGCCCGGTCAGCGATTCCTGGATCGTGAGGATGTCGTTGACCTCGCGCCGCGTCAGCTGGCGCAGATAGGCGCCGCGGTGCCGGTGCAGTTCGATGACGCCCTCGGCGGCGAGCAGCTTCAGTGCCTCGCGGATCGGACCGCGGCTCAGTTTCAGTTCGCTGGTGAGATCGGCTTCGACGAGGCGCTGGCCCGGTACATAGCGGCCGGTCCGCACGCCGTCGCGCAGCGCTTCGGCGACCTGGTCGGGCGAGCTGACGTCGCGATGCGCGCGCAAGGGGCGTCGCGTCGTGCTGGTTGCGGCGGGCTCGGCGGGCATGCGGCTGGTCATCGGATCGTCTCGGCGCGGGCTGCGCGGATGCGGTGTGGGCCGAACGCTAGTGGCCGGATCCGGTGCTGTCAATCGCCGCCTTGCGGGACCATTCCGGATGCTGCGTTGCGATATGAAAATTGTAGAACAATCGCGTAGTACCTCAATTGACAGCATGGGGATGGTCTTGCAGACTCGCCGCACCTTTCGCTGCGGCGCGGACGCAGCTCTCCCGTCGTTCGAGGTTGAAACCATGGGCCGACTCTACGGTGACTCCGACAAATACGGTGACCAGTGCGGCACGCCGGTCGTCGAGGCTTTCCATGGTGCAATCAAGGAACTCGTGCGGCGCAGGCTCGCCGAGTCGGGCCAGGACTGGAACGATTTCGTCTTCGGCCGCGCCTTCGAGCTGATCACCGCCGAGGATTTCAAGGCCATCGACCGCAAGCTGCTCGACTACGGGCATCGCTACGTGTGGTCGGCGCTGGTCTCGCAGCAGGAACGTCCGGAGGCCTACGTCGCGGCACAGGGCGTTGGCGAGGATCTCGCGAACTTCAGCTTCGAGCATCCCGAGGCGCCCACCGCGCCGCCGGACGCGGCCGGCCTCGAACTCCGTGGCTGCGGTGACAACGTCGTCAAGTACGAGACCGATCTCGTCGGCACGGCGCGCTACATCCGCTCCAGTGCGACGGTGCTGGCCTACCTCCAGCAGGGCGTACCCCCCGGCACCATCGCGGTGATCGACGACTCCGGCGGCACCCTCACCGCGCCCATCCTCGAACAGTTCACCGGCGTGCTGTGCGCCGGCGGCACGGTGCGTTCGCACCTCGGCATCCTGACCCGCGAATACGGCATCCCCTGCTTCATGAATTCGAAGCTGTCCGGCATCCGCGAAGGCGACACGGTGCGCATCGAGTGCACGGCGGTCGCGAAGACGGCCGATGCCTACCAGAAGGGCGTGGAGATGACCGGGCGCGTGTGGCGCGTCAACAAGTGAGGCGCACGCGATGAACATCACCTACACGCAGCTGCTGGAAACCAACAACCTGATCCAGCAGAACACCGACGAAACCTACTGGCTCTGCCTCACGCGCACCGTCCAGGAGTCGAAGCTCTTCCCGGTGTCGCCGTACATGATCCTGTCCTACTTCATGTGCTTCTACCGCTATCCGTCGCTGCTGCGGAAGATCGAGCAGCACATGACGGCGGAGGAAATCGGCGACCGTGCGCGCAACATGGGCACCAAGATCCAGAACCCGGCGATGGGCTGGTGCCTGCCGTCGTTCTACTTATTGGGCCGTGAATACCTGATCGCGATGGGCATGATCCGGCCGCAGGACGCGGTCGAGGACGTCATCTACGTGATGGACTTCTGGAAGCGCTTCGAACTCGCCTGGCACCGCAACGACGGCCACCTGACCAACCGCGACTTCGGTCACCGCGCACAGGTGCTGCCGGAGCGCAAGCTGCAGATCTTCCACGCCGACATGTACGACTGCGAGGAAGGCGACGCGCTGCATACGGCGGCCCAGTCCTTCATGGCCGCGACCTCTCAGTACGGCTTCCTCGTGTCCTGCGAGAGCCGCATCGCGCTCCACAACCAGGGTCCTTACAAGCTCGACGAAGAGCGCGAGATGATCGTGCGCGATTTCATGGATCTCGCCGAGGGCGACTATCCGTGGCTCGACGGCGTGGCGTCCGACATGCCGTACAACAACCTGACCGTGCCGATGGCCGTGAAGGGCTGCCACTTCAACATCATCGACGACTGGGGCTCCTTCGAGTCGCAGCCGGAGTTCAAGTCGCACCACGTGGTCGGCGTCGGGCTCTACACCTCCGACACGCTGTCGGAAGGGCACATCCCGGTCGGCATGGGCAGCCGCGAGGAGCTGACCCGCACCTTCGAGATGCTGGCGCAGAAGGCGAAGGACGCGACCGCGAGACTCTGGCAGCGCATCGCCGGCTGGAGCCGCGACCAGATGATCGATGCGGGCGCCATCACCTACTTCAGCATCATCAAGGACCTCGCCCACGTGGCCGGTTGCTACGCGATGGAGGATTGGGTGCTGATCGACGAGCGGGCGGAGCGCTTCCGGCCGCTGCTCAACGACGAGTACAGCAACATGTCGCTGTGGGAGATCCTGGGGCCGCTGTCGAACCCCAGCCAGCGCACGAACGAGTACCAGATGTGCCAGCACGCGAACACGCCGGCCCGCATGTACTCGCTGATCCCCTATTCGATCCTGAAGGACGGCGATTACACGCGCACCGTCGGCGGCCTCGCGCCGGGCATCAGCTACCTGCCGCCGAAGGAAGACCGTTACCGCACGACGCAGGGCGTGCTGGGTCTCGCCGACTACAACGCGCGGGCGCGCGACTTCACGCCGGCCGTGTGTGGCGAAGACTACCGGCACCTCTGCGAGAGCTGGCTGAAGTACCACCACCAGACACCGGAAGCCGAAGCGCTGTACCGGCTGGAGCAGCGGCAGTCGCGCCTGCTGAAGGACCGCGGGGCGGGGCTTCGTCGCGCCGACGTGGAGGCGCTGCGCCGCCCGCGCTGAATTCCAGCACAACGTCACCGAACACCGGAATCATTCCCCATGCAGATAGGCACCCTCATCCGTCGCGCCGCCCAGTACCACGGCGACGCGGCCTGCCTCGTCGAAGGCGAACGCTCCATCAGTTTCCGCGAGTTCGACGCCGCGACCGACCGCCTCGGCAACGCGCTGCTCGCGCGCGGCCTCGTCCCCGGCGACCGCGTCGGCGTGCTGCTGTCGAACAGCATCGAATGCCTGATCGCCTATTACGCCGTGGCCAAGGCCGGCCTCGTCCGGGTGGGCCTCAATACCCGCGAGACGCTCGACAACCACCAGTACAAGATCGAGGACAGCGGCGCGCGCGCCGTGATCCACGCCGGCATCGACGGTATCCACGCCGAGCAGCTGATCGGCCCCGACGAACTGACGCAACTGATTGCCAGCGGCGCGCAGCAGCCCTGCGCCGTTGACCGTGCGCTCGACGCGCCGTACCGGCTCGGCTTCACCGGCGGCACCACCGGCAAGGCGAAGGCGGTGACCCTGACGACGCGCGGTGAACTCGCCGAGCTGTCGGCTTTCCTGATGGATCTCGTGCCCGACATCCGGCCCGGCGACACCTTCCTGCACGCCGCGCCGATCGCGCACGCATCCGGCGCCTTCTTCCTGCCGTGCATCGCGCGCGGTGCGACGTCCATCATCATGCCGAAGTTCGACGCCGCGGAATTCCTGCAGCTCGCCGAGCGCTCGCAGGCGAGCATGACCTTCCTCGTGCCCACGATGCTCGCGATGATCCTGGAAGAGCCGGGCCTCGCGACGGCGAAGCTGAACCTGCGGACCATCAGTTACGGCGCGTCGCCGATCGCGCCGTCGGTGCTGGAGCGCGCGCAGGCCCGCTTCGGCAAGGTGTTCGCGCAGACCTACGGCCAGGCGGAGAGCCCGATGGTGATCACCTGCCTGAGGCCCGAGGACCACGACCGTATCGGTTCCTGCGGCCGCCCGTTCACCTTCGTCGACGTCGCCGTGTTCGACGACGACGACAAACCCCTGCCGCCGGGCGAAGTCGGCGAGATCTGCTGCCGTGGCCCGCAGACGATGGCGTACTACTGGAACCGGCCGGAGGCGACGGAGCAGGCCTTCCGCAGCGGCTGGCTGCACACCG
>CALRPY020000033.1:0-48990 GCA_943370145.1 Hydrogenophaga intermedia
GCAGGATGCGATCGTCGACGCCGCGCCCACGCCGGCGCCGGGCGACGCCGCGCAGGCCCGGCGTACACGCGCGCACGACGGCAGCGAAGGACCCGACACCAGCCGCGTCCTTTGCGCTCGCGACCTTGTGCCGGGCGGTATCCTGCACCATTCGATCGCGACACGCCGTGCCTGCGCACTGTTCACGTGCGTCGCAACGGGGCGGCGCTGCGAGCCCGCGTCGTTTTTGCGCATTGCCCATGGCGATGCGGCGCGTCTCGGCGCGCTGGCATGCTCTGTGCGTTGTCCACCTCATCGTCAAACCTGAGATGAGGTCATCATGTCGTCCAGTTCTTCCGTGCCGCTGCCCCCGCAAGCTGCCGAACTCGCCGCGGCCGGCGTCAAGTACCTGTTGCCCAGCTACGTCGACCTCCATGGCGTGTCGAAATCCAAGATGGTGCCGCTCGACCACTACTCACGGATGATGGGGGGCTCCGAGCTTTGCACCGGGGCTGCGCTCGAGGGCATTCCGCAGGATGTCAGTGACGAGGAGGTTGCCGCGCACCCGGACGCGACAAGCTGCCGCGTCCTGCCGTGGAACCGCGACATCGCCTGGTTCGCCTCCGATCTCTGGTGCCGCGGACAGCCGTTCGATGCCTGCAGCCGCAACATCCTCCAGCGCGCGGTCGCGAAGGCCGCGAAGATGGGGTACTCGATGAAGCTTGGCATGGAGGCGGAGTTCTTCGTGCTGCGCGATACCCCCGAGGGCGGCTATGCCCCGCTGTCGGACCGCAAGCACCTCGAGAAACCCGCCTATGACGTGTCGCGCCTGCTCGACAACTACGGCTGGATCAACGAACTGGTCACCGCGATGAACGACCTCGGCTGGGGTGTCTACTCGTTCGATCACGAGGACGGTATCGGGCAGTTCGAGATCGACTTCAATTACTTCGACGTCATCACGATGGCGGACAACTTCGTGTTCTTCCGCTGGATGGCCCACGAGATCGCGCGCCGCCACGGCGGCTTCGCGAGCTTCATGCCGAAGCCCTACGGCGACCGCGCCGGCAGCGGCGCCCACTTCAACGTCTCGCTCGCCGATCCCACGACCGGTCGCAACCTGTTCGCGACCGACGACGACCCGCGCGGCTGCGGCATCACGAAGCTCGGCTACCAGTTCATCGCCGGCGTGCTGCGCCATCTGCCGGCGATTTGCGCGGTCGTCGCACCGACCGTCAACAGCTACAAACGCCTCATCCTCCGCGGCAGCATGTCGGGCTTCACCTGGGCGCCGATTTTCTGCTGCTACGGCGACAACAACCGCACCAACACCATCCGCATCCCGCTCGGCGGCGGGCGCATGGAACTGCGCGCGGCGGACAGCGCCTGCAATCCCTACCTGGGGGCGGCGATGGTGCTGATGGCGGGCCTCGAAGGTATCGAGGAGGGTCTCGATCCGGGCAACCCGCACACCGACAACATGTATCTCAAGTCGCCGGCCGAGCTCGATGCGCTCGGCATCCGGATGCTGCCGCGCAGCCTCGACCAGGCGCTGGACGCCTTCGCCGCCGACCCGCTGTCGAAGCAGGTCTTCGGCGAGTCCATGTTCAAGGCCTGGCTCGACTACAAGCAGGATGAATGGGCGAGTTACTGCGTGCACGTCTCGGACTGGGAGAAAGCGCGTTATCTGAAGATGTTCTGACGGGCCTGCGGCACGGGTGATGTCCTGTGGGGGGCTGGCGTAGGGTCAGCCACCGAGAACACAGAGAACACTGAGAGAATTTGAGTGGTGTCGTGCTGATCGGAAGTGTGCTGCCGGCTACGCTGGATCACCCGAGCAAAAAAGCGGGACGTCTCACGTCGCCGGGAACACCGGCGAATCGTTCCCGCCTCGGGCGAGTCGGAAAGTGGAAGCGGCGGGATTTCGCCTGTTTCAGCTTCAATCTTCATCTCGGTGTTCTCGGTGTTCTCGGTGGCCGAACCGGCGCCCGATTCGGCACGAACCCGTGAGTGCGACAGACCTTGTCCGGAGTAATCGATGAATCTCGCGAACGAAGCCTTTCCGGATCTTTCAGACTGCGCGGTCCTTGCGCTCGGCGACGTGCCGCTCGACAGCGGAGAGGTCCTGCGCGACGCGCGGATCGCCTACCGGACCTTCGGCGAGCTGAATGCCGCGCGCGACAACTGCGTGGTGTTTCCGACCTACTACACCGGCAGCCACGACTCGAACGCGCGGATGATCGGCGCCGGGCGCGCGCTGGACCCGGCGCACTGGTTCATCGTCGTGCCGAACCTGTTCGGCAACGGCATCTCGAGTTCGCCCAGCAATGCCGCGCCAGGCCAGCGCGGAGCGGATTTCCCGCGGGTGACGGTGGCCGACAACGTGCGCTGCCAGCACCGGCTCGTGCGCGGGCACCTGGGTGTGGCCCGCGTGGCGCTCGCGACCGGCTGGTCGATGGGGGCCTTGCAGGCCTACCAGTGGGCGGTCGATTATCCGGACTATGTCGCGCGCCTGCTGCCCTTCTGCGGTTCGGCGCGCTGCTCGCCACACAACCGCGTGTTCATCGAGGGCGTGCGCGCGGCGCTGCGCGCCGATCCGGTGTACGCGGACGGTCGCTACACGCACAAGCCGGTCGCGGGCCTGAAGGCCTTTGGACGCGTCTATGCCGGATGGGCCTACTCGCAGTCCTTTTTCCGCGAGGAGCTTTACCGCACGCTGGGTCTTGCGTCGATCGACGATTTCCTGCTGGCGTGGGAAGACGAGCACCTGGTGTGGGACGCGAATGACCTGATGGCCAAGCTCTGGACCTGGGAGCACGCCGACGTCAGCGCGTCGCCGCGCTTCGGCGGCAACCTCCGTGCGGCGCTCGGCAGCATCCGCGCCCGCACGATCGTGATGCCCGGCGACCAGGACCTCTATTTCACGCTGCAGGACAATCGCGAGGAGGCCGCGCTGATCCCGCACGCGGAGCTCCGGCCGATTCATTCGCCCTACGGGCACTGCGCCGGCGCGCCAGGGCGTTTTCCGGCCGAGATGGAATTCATCGAGCAGGCGCTGCGCGATCTGCTCGGCCGCGACTGACACGGGGAACATGATGATGCAGGTGGATGGCGGCTGCCTCTGCGGACGGCTTCGATACCGAATCGAGGGCGAACCGCTCTTCCAGTACAACTGCCACTGCCGGGACTGCCAGCGCATGTCCGGCGCCGCCTACCTGCCGCTCATTGCCTTGCCGGCAGCGGCCGTCAGTTACCGCGGCGAGCTGCGCTGGTTCGAGCGGCACGCCGAATCCGGCCGCATCGCGCGCGAAGCCTTCTGCCCGCACTGCGGTTCGCGCCTGTTCGGCGATGGCGACGGCGTGCAGGGCCTGCTGCTCGTCGCCGCCGGCACGCTGGACGATCCGGCGCTGTTCGAGCCGCAGGCCGACATCTACACCCGCGCCGCCCCGTACTGGGACATGATGGATCCCGTGATCGAGAAGTGGCCGGCGAATCCGCCCGACCCGTGAAGCCCGCGGCCGCGTTCAGATGATCGAGTTGAAGCGATCGACGTAGCGGCGGGACACCCGGTCCTCGTTGTCGAGACAGAGGATCAGGCGCACGTCGAAGCGCGGCGCGAGGCCCTGTACGCGGCCGTAGTCGAAGGCATAGAGCCGTGCGGCGGGGCATTCGTCCGGCCGTTCGCCGAGGTTTGCATAGGGCCGGTACTGCACGACCAGGCCGCGGGCTTCCAGCATCCGCCGCGCATCCGCGCGCGGAGTGCCTGCCGGCATTTCCGTCGCGAGGAAGCGAGCCCAGTATTCCTCGCGTTCGGCCCGCTGCCCGAGGGGCGCGCAGGCCGCGGAGAGCAGCGCGATGGTCAGCAGGAGCGGCGGGCCGATGTGGTTCATGGTGCCAAGCTACACCGGCCGTGGCGCCCCCGGCATGCCGTTCTATCGCACGCGTGCTTCGGGATTGCCGAAGCTGGCGGTGCGTTGCGCGCCGCGCCCGAAGTCGCTGGTCGGCGACCAGATCAGCGGCCCCTCCAGTGCCTGCAGGGTGGGTGCGTCGCGCTTGTAGACATCGCGCCGGAACTGCAGGCGCCCGTCCTGGTCGGGGAAGGCGGTGAGGTAGAGCAGCATGATCGGCACCTTGCGCGGCAGGTTCAGGCGCTGCGTCGCGCCGCCGTCGATGGCGGCCTGCAGCGAGGCCTGGTTCCACTGTGCCGGATCGCGTAGCAGCAGCTCGGCAAGGGCCAGTGGATTCTCGATGCGTATGCAGCCCGAGCTGAATGTCCGTTCGGACTGCTGGAACAGTTCGCGCGCCGGCGTGTCATGCAGGTACACCGCGTGGGCGTTGGGAAACATGAACTTGATGCGGCCCAGCGCGTTGTCCGGCCCGGGGTCCTGGCGCAGGTAATAGCGGAAGTTCGACGTGCTGACCTTGTGCCAGTCGATGCCCGCCGCATTGACCGGGCCGCCGTTCGGATCGACGACGCGCAGTTTCTTCTCGCGCAGGTATCCCGGATTCTGGCGCAGCTTCGGCAGGATGTCGTTGCGCAGGATTGTCGGCGGCACGGTCCAGGTCGGATTGAGTTCGATGTACGACAGTGCGTCCTTGAAAATCGGTGTCTGTCGGTAGGGCCGGCCGACGATCGCGCGGGCGCTCCAGCGCATCTCGCCGTCGACGAAATAGGCCGCGCCATAGCCCGCGATGTTGACTGCCACGAATTCACCGGCGAGATCGCGGAATACCCAGCGCATCCGTTCGAGGTTCACGCGCAGCTGATCGATGCGGGCCGACACCGGCACGTTGAGTTCGGCGAGCGTCGCGCGACCGACCGCGCCGTCGGCCGCGAGGCCGTGCCGGTGCTGGAAGCCTTCGACCGCGGCGACCAGCGCGGGGTCATAAACCGGGTCCGTCCCCGCGCCTGCGGCATCAAGGTCCCCGCTGGCGATGAGCCTTGCCCGCAGCAGCGGGATGCGCGGGTCGTTCATGCCCCGCTTGAGCGTCGCGCCGGCCGGCAGCGTGGACCAGCCGCCGCGGGCCGCGATGGCGCGCTGCGCGGCCAGCGCATCCTTCAGGGCACGGTAGTAGGGGCCCTGCGGGCGCAGTGACCGCAGGAGCGAAGGCAGTGCGTCGTGCGTGATCGCGGCGCGCAGCCATGCGACGGGATCGGTCGTGCCGAATTCGCGCGAATAGTTCCAGTTGCGGTCGAGCGCGAGCGGGTTCGCCTTGCCGTAGCGCAGGGTGAAGGCAAGGCGTGCAAGGGCCTCGCTGGCCAGCAACTCGAACTCGGCCGGCGACACGCGCTCGGGGTGGGCGAGTTCATTCGCGAGGAAATCCGCCGGTTCGAGCCCGTCCTCGAGCGCGCGGTCGATTTCCTCGCGCAGGACGCTCAGCCGCGGCCCGGTCCAGCGCGCGCCGCCATCGCGGTAGACCTCGCGCAGGACCGGCGTCGACCACAGCCGTGCGCCAACGATGCGAATCTGCGGCGCATCGCCGGCGAGCAGGGCGGACAAGGCCTCATCGTCGGGCGCCGCGAGCGCGGCACTGCACAGCGGCAGCAACAGGGCCAGCATACGGAACTTGACGCGCAGGGTCGGTAATACGGGTAACGGCATGAGGCTTGCTGGATCGGGGGAAGGTCCGCCTATACTAGCCGCGAATTCCAACCACCAGGACCCGTGGGGAGTGCATCGATGCAGAAAATGAACGACAGGGAAGCGACCATCAACGACAAGCTGCTCAGCCGCCGCCGCCTGCTCAAGGCCGGTGTGGCCGCGGCAGCCACGCTGGGCCTGCCCACCGCGTGGGGCGCCGCCAAGGCGCCACGCAGCCTGGCTTTCAGGCATCTCCATACCGGCGAAGAACTGTCCATCACCTATTTCGACCAGGGTGCCTACGACGACGTCGCGCTGGCCGCGATCAACCACCTGCTGCGGGATTTCCGCACCGGCGACGTCTACCCGATCCGCCGTGCGCTGCTGGACCAGCTGTCGCTCGTCCACCGCACGATAGGCAGCGACGCACCGTTCCAGATCATCTCCGGTTATCGCTCGCCGGCCACCAACGGCATGCTGCACCGGACGTCGAGCGGCGTTGCCTCGCGCAGCCTGCACATGGACGGCATGGCCATCGATGTCCGTCTGGCGGACACCAAGACCCGTCACCTGCGTGACGTCGCCGCCAGGTTGCGGCTCGGCGGTGTCGGTTATTACGCGTCCTCCGATTTCGTGCATCTCGACGTCGGGCGTCCCCGCCAGTGGTGACGCCGCACTGAGCCGGCATGTGTGGCCGCTATGCGCTGTTCGGCGACGCGGATGCACTGACGACCCTGTTCGGTCTCGACAACGCATTCCACTGGGAAGCGCACTACAACATCGCACCGGGCCAGTTCAGCCCGGTCATCCAGGCGTCGCCTGACGGCGCACGCGTCGCGGTCTACGCACGCTGGGGCCTGCTCCCGTCCTGGGTCAGGGATCCGCGGGCGATGGCCCACCCCTTCAACGCGAAGGCGGAAACGGCGGCAAGCAGGCCGATGTTCCGCCACGCGATGCGGCGCAAGCGCGTACTGGTGCCGGCCAGCGGCTTCTACGAGTGGAAGCCGCTGGGCGGGCGCAAGCAGCCGTATTTCATCCACCGCGCCGATGGCCGCCCGCTGGCCTTCGCGGGTCTCCTCGAACACTGGAGCGGCTTCGAAGGCGAACTGGTCACCTACGCCATCCTGACCACGCCCGCGAACGCGACGATTGCCCCGATCCACGATCGCATGCCGGTCATCATCGACGAGCCCGATTACGCGATGTGGCTGGACCCCGGACTGACGGAGCCCGAGGCGCTGCGCCCGCTGCTCGGCGCCTGGGCCGGCGCCACGCTGGAGGTCTACGCGGTGAGTCGCCGCGTCAACCGCGGCATCGACGACGATGCGGACCTGCTCGAGCCCGAGCGCGTCGCCCCGTGAGCGCGCGGCAGTTCCCCATCGGCCGCGCCCGCGCGATGGCCGTCTTTCCGCGCATCGCCAGTTGCCGTTGATGCTGATGGACGCCGGCTGCCGGTTGGCGCCGTCGCCCACCCATTCGGTATGCTCGACCCATCGGGCCGGCCAGCGGCCTCCACAGAGGAAGCGTCATGACGATGAGATTGAAGAACAGGGTCGCGGTGATCACCGGCGGCGCGGGCGGGATGGGGCAGGCCACGGTGCTGCGTTTCCTCGACGAGGGCGCGCGCGTGGTCATTGCCGATTTCAATGCCGCCAGCGGCGAGGAAACGATGCGCCTCGCAGCCGAGGCGGGCCACGCCGACAGTGCGCGTTTCATCAAGACCGACGTCGCGAGCGAGGCGGACGTCAAGTCCATGATCGAGTGCGCGGTGGACAGCTTCGGGCGCCTCGACGTGATCTTCAACAACGCGGGTGTCGGCGGCGCGATCGGTCCGGTATGGGACATGGAAGAGAGCGAGTGGGACTACACCTTCGACGTGCTCGTGAAGGGCGTGTTCTTCGGCATCAAGCACGCGACGCGCGTATTCCGCCGCCAGGGCGAGGGCGGCAACATCATCAACACCGCGTCGGTCGCGGGCCTGAGCGGTGGCTGCGGCCCGCTGGCCTACTCGGCGGCGAAGGCCGCGGTGATCAACCTGTCGCGCGCGGCCGCCGTGCAGCTCGCACCGGATCGCATCCGCGTGAACGCGATCTGCCCGGGTTTCATCCTCACCGGACTCACGCATCCGCACCAGCAGACGCTGGAGGAAGCCGGCCGTTTCCTCGATGGCCTGCAGCCCTGGCCGCAGCATGGACGCGGCGCCGACATCGCTGGCACCGCGCTGTTCCTCGCGAGCGACGACTCGGCCTTCGTCAGTGGTGAGGCGATCGTCGTCGACGGCGCCCTGACGGCGATCGGTCCCGACATGTGGCAGCGCTACGGCGTGCCGCGCGAGGCCACGATGACCAAGAGCCGCCTCAACAAGGGCACCACCGGCGCAACGAGCACCGCGCGCCCGCTGGCGGACTGAACGCGTCGGGTCCAATCACCGGGCGGCAGGACGGCACGCATGCGATGAGGGGTGGGCCGCCGCCCGCCGCCTGCGACGGCCTGGACCCGGTGGGAGGATGGCAAGCCCCGGCGGCTGCGCGACAGAACGGCGCGTGCCGCCGGCAAAACGTGAACGTTCTTGTACTGCGCCCACGGCGGGAAGAACTCCCGCCTTTTCGCCGCGAAAACCGCGTTCCAAGGTCTTAAGCTTCAATCCGCTTCAGCCGCTGGAACCGTCATGTATCGCTACAACGCCCCGGGCGGTGTGAAAACGCCGCGCGGCTTCACCCTCCTCGAACTCCTGCTCGCGATGACGGTCGGCTCGATCGTCATGATGGTTGCGCTGCCGATCTACAAGGATTTCACCACGCAGAGCACCGCTTCGACCTCGATCAACGACATGGCGGAGATCGACGCCGCGATCCAGAACTACCAGATGCTGAACGGCGAATGGCCGCCGACGCTGGCCGATGCGATCAGTCCCGTGCCCAAGGATCCGTGGGGGCGCGAGTACCGGTACCTGCGCCTCGACCCCAAGACGGCCGGCTCCACGGGCAAGGCGCGCAAGGACCACAACCTGGTGCCCATCAACTCCGACTACGACCTCTACTCGCTGGGCGAGGATGGCAAGTCCGCCTCGCCGCTGACCAGTGAGAACAGCCACGACGACATCGTGCGCGGCAACAATGGCGCCTACTTCGGCCTCGGCAAGGATTACTGAGCCCGATGTCCCCGTTGCGCCGTGCCGCCGCGCGTCTCGCGCCGAAGAACTGGCTCCTCGCCTCGCCGTTCGCGCGCCGGCTCGTCGCCCTGTTCGTGCTGTCCTCGATGCTGCCCGCGCTCCTGCTCGGTGCGCTGACCTTCCGTTACGTCGACCACCAGCTCACGGCCGTGACCGATCGGCACGTCCAGCACCTCGTCAAGGCCGCCGGCTTCAGCGTCTTCGACTGGCTGCTCCGGCGCGACCTCGAGACCCGGGACATCATCGCGCATCTCGAGCAGGGGGAACCCGGCGCGGATGCGCTGCGGCCGGGGCTCGACATGCGGGTCGAGGCGCTGGCCGCGACCACGCTGAGCCTGCAGGACCGCGATGCGCTCAGGCGTGGCCACAGCGTGTTCGAGCACGTGCCGGGCCCGGCGGGCGAAGCTGGCGAATTCACGCTCAGCCGCCTCGCGCGGACGGCCGCCGGCGAGCTCCTCGTCACCAATCTCCTGGGCGAACCGCCGTCCGCGCACACCGTCCTCCCGCCCAGCGTCGCGTACTGCTATGTCGACGAGGACGCCGCGCCGATCGACTGTTCCGAGCCGATGCCGCCGCCGTTGCGCGCGGCGCTCGCTGAACAGGACGCCGCGGGGCACCAGGTGTTCGGGCTGACCCTCGGCGAGCGCGAGGTCCGCGTGCGCAGCTGGCAGATTTTCCTTGGCGCCGAGTTCGGACTGCGCGACTGGCGGATCGTCGTCTGGCACGACCGCGAGGACATGCTGATCTCGGTCGCGGCCTTCAGCGAGATGCTGCGGCCGGTGCTGCTCGTGGCGGCGATCAGCGCGGTGCTCCTTGCCATGATCGCGATCCGCCACCACCTTGCGCCCTTCCGCCTGCTGACGGACGCGGCGCGGCGCATCGGCGCCCACGACCTGGACGTGCAGGTCGACGTCCGCAGCGGTGACGAGCTCGAGGGCCTGGGCCAGGCTTTCAACGACATGGCCGCGCGGATCAAGCGCAACTTCCAGTTCATGACCGCGCTCGGCGCGATCGATCGCGATGCGTTGACGTCCAAGGAACCCGCGACGACCGTGCGCGCGCTGCTGCGCGGCCTCGGCGAACTCGTGGCCCACGACTGGGCCTGCGTGTGGTTCCATGACGGCCGCTCCGACGGCATGCTGCTGATGACCCAGGATGGCCGGACACTCGAGCAGGAACTCTCGCGCATCCCGGGCCTGTCGGTCGGCGATCGGGTCCTCGTGCTGAGCGCGGAAGGCTGGACGGACGTGCCGTTCGCCGGGCGCGCCGCGTGCGCCCGCGGCGACCGCGCGATCGGGCGCGTCTACGCCGCACCGCTGGCCGTCGGCGAGCAGGCGGCCGCGGCGGTGTGGATCGCCCCGCTGCGCGGCCAGCCGCTCACGCCGGAAGAAGAGACAACGTTCCGCGAACTCGCGGCTCGCCTCGGTGTCGCCCTCGTCAACTTCACGGCGAAGGAGGAACTCTACAAGGAGGCGCATTTCGACACGCTGACCGGCCTGCCCAACCGGCGCCTGTTCAAGGAGATGCTCGACGGCGCGATCCTGCGCGCGCCGCGCGACCACCATGCGGTGGGGCTGCTGTTCATCGATCTCGACGACTTCAAGTACGTCAACGACTCGCTGGGGCACGTGGTCGGGGACAAGCTGTTGTGCGCCGTGGCGGAAAGCCTGCGCCACACCGTCCGCGAGACCGATTTCGTCGCGCGCCTCGGCGGCGACGAATTCGTGATCATCGTGCCGGACCTGCCGGAGGACGAGTCGCTCGCCGTCGGCAACATGACGCGCATCGCGGAGAAGGTGATGGCCGAACTGCGCAACCCGATGTTGCTCGACGGCCAGGAGCTGCTGGTGCGCGCGAGCATTGGCGGCGCGTTGTACCCGCGGGACGGCGCCAACGCCGACGAACTGCTGCGCGGTGCCGACGCCGCGATGTACCTGACGAAGGACACCGCGCGCGGCGGCTTCACGTTCTTCTCGCAGGAGCTCAACGCGCGGGCGACGCGCCGGCTCGCGCTGCAGGCGGAAATCGTGCGCGGCATCGAGCGTGACGAATTCGTGCTGTTCTACCAGCCCCAGGTCAGCACCATCGACGGCACCGTCAAGGGGTGCGAGGCACTGTTGCGCTGGCAGCACCCGACGCGTGGCCTGCTCGGCCCGGGCGAGTTCATCGCCGAAGCGGAAGCGACCGGCCTGATCGCTGACATCGGCACCAGTGCGCTGCGCCAGGCCGCGCGCCAGCTCGCGGCCTGGCACGACCTCGGCTACACCGAGCTTGCGATGTCGGTCAATGTCGCGGCGCGACAGTTCGACGATCCGCTGCTCGTGCCGCTCGTCGAGAACATCATCAACGACGGCGGCATCCCTGCGGCGCTGTTCGAACTCGAAATCACCGAGTCGGCGGCCTGCCGGCGGCTCGACCACACGGTGGACGTGATGCAGCGGCTGGCGGCGCTCGGCGTGCGCATCGCGCTCGACGATTTCGGCACCGGGCACTCGTCGCTCGCCTACCTGCAGCGCATGCCGCTCAGGACGTTGAAGGTCGACCGTTCCTTCGTCATCGAGATCGGGGTCTCGCGCCGCGGCGAGAGCATCGTCGACGCGATTCTCGCCCTCGCCAAGTGCCTCGACCTCGAGGTCGTCGCCGAAGGCGTCGAGACCGAACCGCAGCGTGCGCACCTCGCCGAGCGCGGCTGCGATCTGATCCAGGGCTGGCTCTACAAGCCGGCGCTGCCGCCCGCGCAGTTCCTGGAATTCGTCGCGGAGCGGCGGGCGCTCGCCCTCGAGCATCGGCGGCTCGTCGAGCGTATCGGTCGCGACGAGTCCGCCCTGCCGGACGGCACGGTCGATGTGCCCTCGCCCGCCGCGCCGCAGCGGGGGCCGGACGCCGCATGAGCGTCGCCGTGCTCGCGCTGGCCGGGTTCGCCTGCATCGCGCTCGGCGCGTGGTGGCTGGTCGACCCGGCCGGCTGGCTGCAACGCTACGCTGACCACGCCCGTCTGTGCCCGTCGTTGATCAGGCGATTGTGCGCGCCGAACAGGTTCAATCTCGCGCTGACCCGGCTCTGCGGCGCCTTGCTGATAGCTGCCGGCGGTACGGTGCTCGTGCTCCTGTTCACGCCCGCGCCCACCTGAGCCGACCCGGTCGCCGTTGCGCTGTGCGATACTTGCGGCCCGCGCGCACGCGCCGCCCCGCCCAGGCTGTCCGATGTCCGAACCGAGTTTCTTCGCCACCGCTCCGCGCGGTACCGCCGACCTGCTCCTGACCGAACTCGCCGGTTTCGGCGCGACCGACTGCCGCGAGCGCATCGGCGGCGTCGCCTTCAGCGGCGATCTCGCGGTGGCTTACCGAGCCCTGTGGTGGTCCCGGCTCGCGAACCGCGTGCTGCTGGTGCTCGCGCGCTTCCCGGCGCCTGACGCCGATGCCCTGTACGCCGGCGTGCGCGCCGTCGACTGGTCCGCCCACCTCGCGCCGGAAGGCACGCTCGCCGTCGATGCCGTGGCCAGCCGCTCGCAGCTGACGCACAGCCACTTCATCGCGCAGCGCGCGAAGGACGCGATCGTCGACGCCCTGCGCGCGGCGGATGGCAGCCGGCCGAATGTCGACACGGCGCATCCCGACCTGCGCCTGAATCTCTACATCGACCGCGACGAGGCCCAGCTCGCGATCGATCTCGCCGGCGACAGCCTGCACCGGCGCGGTTACCGCGCCAGCCAGGGCGCCGCGCCGCTGAAGGAAAACCTGGCGGCAGCGCTGCTGCTGCGCGCCGGCTGGCCCGCGGTCGCCGCCGAGGGTGGCCCGCTGGTCGACCCCATGTGCGGCGCCGGCACCCTGCCGATCGAGGCCGCGCTGATCGCCGGCGACATCGCGCCCGGGCTGCTGCGCGGCCACTGCGGCTGCGCGCGCTGGTTGCGGCACGACGCGGCGGCGTGGGCGGCGCTCGCCGAGGAGGCCGCCGCGCGCCGCGCACAGGGTGCCAGCCGCATCCCGCCGATCGTCGGCTTCGACGCGGATCCCGCCGCCGTGCAGAACGCATGGGAGAACATCGAGCGCGCGGGCCTGCTCGGCGTCGTGCACGTGGAGCGCCGCGAACTGGCGCAGGCGGACGCGCCTGCCGCGGCCGAAGGGCGTCCCGGGCTCGTGATCTGCAATCCACCCTACGGCGAACGCCTGCTGGCCCGGCCCGCGACGCGGACAGCCGAGCCCTGGATGACCGACCCCTCGCGCCGCGCACCGTCGCGGCACGGTGGCACCCTGTCGCGTGCCCACCGCGACGCGCATGCGCCGCGCACCTATGTCGAGCGCGCGGCCGCCGCGGACACTGCCGCCGAACGGGCCGCGCTCGAGGGGCTGTATCGCGAACTCGGCCAGTGCCTGCGCGCACGTTTCACCGGCTGGGACGCGGCGGTGCTGACCGGCGACCCGACACTCGGCCTCGCGCTGAACATCAAGGCGCGCCGCACGCACACGGTGTGGAACGGCGCCATCGAATGCCGCTTCCTCCGGCTCAAGATCACGCCGGAATTCTTCAGCCCCGACGTGCCGCCCGGCAGCGAGCGCATCGTCCGCGCGCAGCAGCGCATGGCGAAGCTCGGCGCGCCGTCCGCCGGCGCCGACATGTTCGCCAACCGCCTGCGCAAGAACCTGCAGCGCCTCGGCCGCTGGAGCCGCCGCGAGCAGGTCGCCTGCTACCGGCTGTACGACGCAGACATGCCTGAATATGCGGTCGCGATCGACCTCTACGAGGGAAGCGAACGGTGGCTGCACGTGCAGGAGTACGCGGCGCCGTCGACGATCGACGAGGACAAGGCGCGACTGCGCCTCGACGAGGCGTTGTCCGTGTTGCCGACGGTGCTGGACCTGCCGCTGGAACGCATCGTCTTCAAGCGTCGCCAGCGCCAGCGGGGCACGGCCCAGTACGAGCGCCTCGCCGACGAGGGCAACTTCTTCGAGGTGCGCGAAGGCGGGCTGCGTCTGCTCGTCAACCTGCGCGACTACCTGGACACGGGCCTGTTCCTCGATCACCGAGTCACGCGCGAACTGCTGCGCGAGCGGGCGCAGGGCCGGGATTTCCTGAATCTCTTCGCCTACACCGGTTCGGCGAGCGTCTATGCCGCCGCCGGCGGCGCGACAAGCACGACCTCGGTCGACATGTCGGCGACCTACGCCCAATGGGCGCTGCGCAACCTCGCGCTGAACGGCTTCACGCCGCCCCGGCACCAGGTCCTGCAGGCCGACTGCATGGCGACGCTGGCCGCGCCGCCGACGCGGCGCTACGGCCTCATCTTCCTCGACCCGCCGACTTTCTCGAACTCCAAGCGCATGAGCGACACGCTCGATATCCAGCGCGACCACGTCACGCTGATCCGGCACTGCGTCGAGCGGCTGACGCCGGACGGGGATCTGATCTTCTCGACCAACCTGCGCCGCTTCCAGCTCGACACCGAAGCGCTGTCCGATCTCGCGATCAAGGACCTGAGCCGCCAGACCCTGCCCGAGGACTTCAAGCGCAACGCGCGCATCCACCAGTGCTTCGAGATCAAGCGCCGCGCCGTGTGAGCGTGTGACCGGGCGCCCGCCTGCCGGACGCAGCCGCGGCGCACCCAGGGCGTTGGGGGTGAATCGACGCACAGCGCCGCCGCACCACGGCCAACACAGGCGCTCGATGGCTGACAGGGCATTGCCTGGTTGGCTATTTCACCTTCGCCGACTTGATGAGGATGGTGTCGCGCGGCACGTCCCCCATCGGGCCGAAGTTCGTCGTCGGCACGGCGACGATCGCGTCCACGGTCTCCATGCCGGAGACGACCTTGCCGAACACCGCATAGCCCCAGCCGCGCGGGTCCTTCGCGGTGTGATCCAGGAATCCGTTGTCGACGACGTTGATGAAGAACTGTGCGGTCGCGCTGTGCGGATCGCCGGTGCGCGCCATCGCAAGCGTGCCGCGCGTATTTTTCAGGCCGTTGTCGGCCTCGTTCTGGATGGGCGCACTGGTGTCCTTCTGCGTCATCTCCGGCGTGAAGCCGCCCCCCTGGACCATGAAGCCCGGGATCACGCGATGGAAGATCGTGCCGTCATAGAAACCGGCCTTCACATAGGCGAGGAAGTTCTCGACCGACTTCGGCGCCTCGGCCGGGAAGAGCTCGATTTCGATGGCGCCCTTGGTCGTCTCCATGACGACGACCGGCTTGGCGTCGCCGGCATGGACGATCGGGGCGAGGAAAATGGCGCAGGCCAGCAGCAGGGCAGGGCGGAATTTCATAGGTTTGTCTCCATGGACGGAAGCAGGATTCTCGCACAAGGCGACTTCTCCGTGCCCTCCGTGGTGAAACCGGGCGTTTCCGCGGCAACAGACACCGGATTTTTTCCACGGAGCACGGAGCACCCGAAGGACAACGGTGAAGGGGAGAAAAGGTGTCAGATTTGAAATCTGACACCTTTTCTCCCCTCAGGCCTGAGGGGAGAGGCTGAGCTCCCCGGCAGGCGCGGGTGCCGGCGTTCGTGTCAGTACGGGCCACCGAGCAACACCGGGAACGCCGGAACTTTTCGAGTCGGGCTGAGCCAGCGGCCGAAGGCATGGCTATTGCCCGGACCACGTGCGGAAAAGCGTCTTCTCCGTGTCCTCCGCGCTCCCGGTGGCTATCCCGAATCCCTGCCCTCGAGATGGCCATTCATCACCCGGCAGGCGACGGCCCCATGTGGCACGGCAGGGAATAATGGGGTCAGGAGACAGCCCGGACGGGAGGGGCGAACTCCATGCCTCACCTGAACGCCGGCAGCACTTCCCTCGCGATGAGTTCCTCGTTGCGTTCGGCATAGTCCGCCGGGCAGGCCGAGGACAGGAACACGACTTCCGCGCCGGCGTCGACGTACTCCCGGATCCTTGCGCGGCATTCGGCCGGTGTGCCCGTGATGGTGTATTTGGCCGCGATCTTCGAGAAATCCTGCGCGTACTGGGCGCCGAGTTTCTCGGCCGCCATCGCGAGCGCAGTCGCGCTGTCCGCGTGACAGGCAGTGAAGGCGAAAATCGACGGCCGCACCGCATCGGGCTGTCGCCCGGCCGCGGCGCAGAGTTCGCGGATCCTCGCGATGGATTCGGCGAGCATGGCGGGCGTGTACATGTACGGCATCCAGCCGTCGGCGTGGTGGGCGGCGCGACGCAGCGCGGCCTCCTTGCGGCCGGACACCCAGATCGGCAGCGGCTGCTGGACGGCGGCCGGCTGCAGGCGCACGCCGTTGAGCGTGTTGAAGCGGCCGGCATGGTCGACGGTCTCGCCGGCGAGCAGTCGCCTCAACAGCGGCAGCGCCTCGTTGACCCGCGCGCCGCGCTCGCCGACCGGCACGCCGCAGGCCTCGAATTCGCGCGGCATCTCGCCGCCGATGCCGATGCCCATCTCGTAGCGGCCGCCGGACACCACGTCCAGGGTCGCGGCGAGCTTGGCGGCCAGCGCGGCCGGATAGAGCGGCAACAGCACCACGGCCGACACCAGCCGGATGCGCGAGGTTGCGCCGGCCGCCGCCGCGAGCGAGATGAAACTGTTGGAGGTGGGCCCGTGGAAGCTCACGTGCTCGCCGCAGCCGGCGTAGTCGTAACCGAGTGCCTCGAGCCGGCGCGCATTGCCCGCCGCGTCCTCGATGCTGTGCAGGGACATGCCGAACTGGATGGCCATGGGGTTTCTCCTCGTTGCGCGCATCTCATCATCGCACGGCATCCGCGTGGCGGTGCAGCCGGCTCGGTTGAACAGCGGCCGCGGCGTCCCGGATAATCCGCGCTCTTCCCGCCGAGCGACAACGATGCGCCCGTTCCCGTTTCACCGCGTCCTCGCCAGCCTCGCGGTACTCGCGAGCCTGCTGTGTGCACCGCTTGCCCAGGCCGAGCCCGAACGACGCGAGGTCGTGATCGCCGTCGGCGGGCAGGGCCTCTTCTATTACCTGCCGCTCGCGATTGCGCAGCAGCGCGGCTATTTTCGCGACGCGGGCCTCGACGTCGAAATCGCCGACTTTCCGGGGGGCTCCAAGTCGCTGCAGGCGGTCGTCGGCGGCAGCGCCGATGTCGCGGCGGGCGCTTTCGAGCACGTGCTCAACATGCAGGCGAAAGGGCAGGACCTGCGCGCGATCGTGCTGCTCGCCCGCTACCCGGGCATGGTGCTGGCGCTGCCGCCCGCGCGGGCTGCGGAATTTCGCTCCGCGGCTGATCTGAAAGGCCTCAAGGTCGGGGTCACCGCGCCAGGCTCGTCGACCCACATGTTCCTCAACCACCTGCTTGGTGAGGCTGGGCTCGCCGTCGATACGGTGTCCGTGATCGGCATCGGCGCCGGCGCGAGCGCGATCGCCGCGATGCGCCGCGGCGACATCGATGCGATGGTGCATCTCGATCCCGTGATCCAGCGGCTGGAAGCCGATGGCGTGGTGCAGGCGGTCGTCGACACCCGCAGCGCGGAGGGCGTGGCCGCGGTCTATGGCGGGCCGTATCACGCGGCCTGCCTGTACGCGAAGGCCGAGTTCATCGCCGCGCATCCCGGGACCACGCAGGCGATCGTCGATGCCCAGGTGCGCGCGCTGCGCTGGCTGCAGCGCGCGACACCGGACGAGATCGTCGCCAGCGTGCCACCGGCCTTCCTCGGCGGCGACCCTGTCGCCTACCAAGCGGCGCTGGTGAAGAACCTGCAGATCCTGTCGCCCGATGGCCACCTCGATCCGGAAGGCGCGGCGCGCGTGCTCACGGCGCTGCGCGGCTTCGAGCCCTTCATGCGCAAGGCGGATGTCGACCCGGCCCGCGCGCTGACGAACGACTTCGTCGCGCGCGTGCCCGCGGCCGGCGAGTAGCGCGCACGCCATGCCAGCGGTCGAACTGCGCGGGGTCACGGTCAGCTACGCGGGCGCGGACGGCGGCCACACCGCCATTCGCGACGTCGACCTCGACGTCGCGCCGGGCGAGTTCCTGTGCGTGGTCGGACCCACCGGCTGCGGCAAGTCCACGCTGCTGAACGTCGTCGCCGGCCTCGTCGCGCCGAGCGCCGGCGAGGTGCGCATCGCGGGCGCGCCGCTCATCGGCTTGAACCGCGCGGCCGGTTACCTGTTCCAGGCCGACGCGCTGATGCCGTGGGCGAACGCGTGCGACAACGTCGCCGCCGGGCTCGTGTTCCGGGGCGTCGCGCGCGACGCTGCGCGGCGTCGCGCCGAGGACTGGCTGGCGCGCGTCGGCCTCGCCGGTTGCGGCGATCGTTATCCGCACCAGCTGTCGGGCGGCATGAAGAAGCGGGTCGCGCTCGCGCAGACCCTGGTGTGCGATCCGAAAATCCTGCTGATGGACGAACCCTTCTCGGCGCTCGACGTGCAGACGCGCAGCCTCATGGAGAACGAGCTGCTGTCGCTGTGGGCCGCCGATCGCAAGTCGGTGATCTTCATCACCCACGATCTGGAGGAGGCAATCGCGCTCGGCGATCGGGTCGTCGTGATGTCGGCCGGGCCCGGCAGCCGCCCGCTCGCGAGCCACGCGATCGATCTCCCGCGGCCGCGCGACGTCACCGAAGCGCGCCTCACGCCGCGCTTCGTCGAGCTGCAACGCGAACTCTGGCAGTCGCTGCGCGACGAGGTCAGGAAGAGCCAGCGCGCGATGGGTGCCGCCTGAATGCGCCGCGCCCCCACCACGCGCCAATTGCTTCCGTGGCAGCTCGGCCTGCTCGTGGTGGTGGTGCTGCTGTGGTACGCACTGACCGAGGCCGGCGTGCTGTCGCCGTTCTTCTTCGGCCGTCCGCTGGCGGTCGCACGCCAGCTCATCGACTGGTTCGGCGCCGGCGCGATTTTCGCCCACCTCGGCGTGACGCTGCTCGAAACCCTGCTCGCCTTCGTCGCCGGCACCCTGCTCGGTGTCGGCACCGGCCTGTGGCTGGGGCTCTCGCCCTTTGCGGCGGCCCTGCTCGACCCCTACATCAAGGCCGTCAACGCGATGCCGCGCGTGGTGCTCGCGCCCATCTTTGCGATGTGGTTCGGCCTCGGGATCTGGTCGAAGGTGGTGCTCGGCGTCACGCTCGTGTTCTTCATCGTCTTCTTCAACGTCTACCAGGGCGTGAAGGACGTGAACCCGGTGATCGTCGACAACGCGCGCATGCTGGGGGCCTCGCGCCGGCAACTGCTGCGCTTCGTGTACTGGCCGTCCGCGCTGAGCTGGGTGTTCTCGAGCCTGCACACGGCAGTGGGCATGGCCTTCGTTGGCGCCGTCGTCGGCGAGTATCTCGGCTCGGCGAAGGGCGTGGGCTACCTCATCCTGCAGGCCGAAGGCAGCTTCGACATCGATGCGGTGCTGGCCGGCATCGTCGTGCTCACGGTCTGCGCGCTGCTGCTCGACCACGCGGTGACCCGTGCCGAGCGGCGCCTGCTGCGCTGGCGGCCCGGCCAGCGTGACACCGGGGCGCATTGATGGAGGACAAGGTGCCAGATTTGAAATCTGACACCTTTTCTCCCGGCGGCCACCGCCGAGCCGCCCGGCATCAGCAAAGCACTTCAGCGGCTCTACACCCTACACTCGGTTTTGGACGCGACAGCCCCTGCAGAAAGGAACCCCCATGGACCGACAGAAGATGATCTCGATGGCGGACCGCGTGTACCGCGACGTCGCGGGCGCAATGGCGACAGGGCTTGCGTATCTCGGCGCGGCCACGGGACTCTTCCGCGCGATGGAAGGCAAGGGCCCGCTGACGCTGGCCGGGGTCGTCGCGGCATCCGGCTTGCAGGCACGCTACGTCGAGGAGTGGCTCGCGGGCATGGTCTGCGCGGGCTACCTCGACTACGACGCCGACGCGCGGACCTACACCCTGCCCGACGAGCATGCCTACCTGCTCTGTTCCGAAGGCACCGATCACTACATGGCCGGCATGTTCGGCATGGCCCCGCCGCTGCTCGCGCATGCGCCCCGGCTCGTGGCGGCCTTCCGCGCCGGCGGCGGCGTGCCCTTCGGCGACTTCGCGCCCGAATGCCGCCACGCGATCGACGTCATGAACCGCGGCAACTACGCACAGCGCCTCGTCGACTACTGGCTCGCGCAACTGCCCGCCGTCACCGCCAGGCTGGCGCAGGGCGGCCGCGTGCTCGACGTCGGCTGCGGCCACGGCCACGCCGCGCTCGCGCTGGCGAAGGGCTTCCCGGCGTGCGAGGTCGTCGGCGTCGACCCTGACGCGGCGTCGATCGCCGAGGCGGAGGCCGCGGCGCGCGCGGCGGGTGCCGGCAATCTCCGTTTCGTGCAGGCCTTTCTCGACGGCATTCCCGAGCAGCCGGGCTTCGACCTCATCACGATCTGCGATTCCCTGCACGACCTGCCGGATCCGGTCGCGGTATTGAAGCAGGTGCGCGCCCGTCTCGCCGTGGACGGTGTGCTGTTCGTCGTCGAACTGAAGGTGTCCGACCGCCTCGAAGAGAACGTCTCGCCGCTCGGCACGATGTTCTACGGCTTCAGCGTCTTTCACTGCATGACGCAGTCACTCGCCCACGGCGGCGCCGGCCTCGGCGCGTGCATGGGCCCGGCGAAGACGCTGGCGCTGTTCGAGCAGGCGGGGTTTGCTCGCGCCGAGCCGCTGCCGATCAAGAGCCCGACGAACCTGTTCTACGCGGTGTTTTCCTGACACGGGTCGCGGCGGCTGGACTCGAGAAAGGTCCAGCCCGCGGGCGCCGCGTGACCGTGCTCGCTGGGGTCGCGACCAACTTCGGCATCGAGAAAAGGTGTCAGATTTGAAATCTGACACCTTTTCTCCCACCAGCTTCGGCATCGGGAAAGGGTGTCAGATTTGAAATCTGGCACCTTTTCTCCCCTCGAGATCAGCGCAACGCGCGTCGCACCGACGAGGATTCAGCCCCCAATCACCCGCCGGCAGGTCGCGGCGTCCACCCGCCCCCGCCGCGCCGCTGCGGTCGCCACGCGTGCGACCGTGTCCTCATCGAGTCCCGCCGCGGCCGGTGTCGTCGGCAAGCCGAGGCGGGCGGCGAAATCCTCGACGAAGTCCGCGAGCGGTCCATCGATTCCCAATGCCGCTTCGAGATCGCGCGTGCGGGCCGCGCCGTCGGCCGACTCCGCCAGCACGCGCAGCGAGTTCGCGAGCGTCAGCGAGGCCGTGACCGCATAGGACACGCCGCCCAGTGCGGCGAGGTCATAGGCGAGCAAGTGGCTCCACGGCACGCCGGCGCTGCCGGCCGTGCGTGTGCGCAGCGGCGAATGATCCGCCATCCACGCCGCCAGCTGGCAGGCGAGCCGCGCGTCCTGCGCATCGGGATCGCGGGTCGACGGCAGCCGTTCGACCAGGGTCGCGGCGGCCTCGCGTTTCAGCGCATCGGCCACCGGGTGCGGCGCGCTGCACACGTAGACCTCGAGCGCATGGTCGAGCGCGACGAGGCCGGAACCGAGCCACACCCCCCCGGGGGTCGCCGCCGTCACCTGCGGGTCGTAGACGAGCGCGGTCGAGGCCAGGGCCGATGCGGTGTGCGAGCGCTTGTCGCCGGCGGCGAAATCGGTCGCGCTGAAGCTGCGCGTGTACTCGGCGCCGGACAGCGTGCTTGGCACCGAGATCTGCCTGACCCAATTTTCCGTCGGGCTGGCTCCTGACATCGCGGGGAGCAGCGCACCGGCCTCGGCGACGCCCGCGGCCAGCGCGAAGCGCAAGCCCTTCGCGGTGTCGATCGCGCTGCCGCCGCCGATCGCGATCACGAGATCGGCCCGCGCCTCGGCCGCGGCCCGCGCCGCTGCAATGACGGATGGCGGCTCCACGTGCTCGAAGCGCGCGCTGTGGATCACGCAATCCGGCGCCGCCGCGCGCAGCGCGTCCTCGATCGCGCCGCCGCGCAGCGCGCGCGCCAGCACGGCGAAAGGCCGCGTCGCGCCGGCCATCGCGATTTCCTCCCGCAACGCCTGCGTCAGCATCTGCCTGCCGTGACGGATGCGTTGCACCGTCGGCAGGAATTCGACCATCCCGTTCATCGTATCGGCCTCTGCTCGTTGAAGCGTGTGTCTTACGTCGCTCCCGCCCGATCTGCATCAAGCGGCGGGTCCCGGCTGGCGACGAAGCGGCTCCTGAATTGGGGCGGCGCGAGGCCGGCTGTCGTCACGAAGTGCGTGTGGAAAGCGTCCCGGGCTCCGTGGCCCGATCCCAGCGGAGTCGCGTCGATGGTCTCGCGCACGCTGTTCGAGGCCCGGCGGCCCAATGCGCGGCAAGGCCCCTTCCAGCGGATGCCGAGCGACGAACCGGCGGAAAGCCTGCCGCTGCTGCGCTGGGCGCCCCGGCTCAGCCGCGCTGCCGGTTCAGGAATTCGTTGATTAGGGTCGCGACGTAGACCGGCGCTTCCTGCTGCGGATAGTGTCCCGCATTGCGGCAGACCGCGAGCTCGGCGTTCGGGTACCACTGGAGAAAGGTGCGCCGGGCCGTCTCCGCGGTGAACGGCTCCATGTCGAACTCGCCGACGATGACGAGCATCGGGGTCGGGTTGTGGCGGATCTCGTCGAGGAAGCCCTGCTCGGCGCTGCTCTTGAGGTAGGCGCGGTTCGCATCGCGGCTGCGCGCGGCGCGCTGCTGGCGGATCTTGAACCGTTCCCACTCGGGTCCCAGCCGCTGGCCGGTGAGCGCCGCGAAGGCCTGGCCCAGCGCTTCGTCGCTGTCGATCGACGCCTCGATCAGCGCGAGTCCTTCGGGCGTGAAGCTCAGGCCGGACGCGGCCACCGGCGTGTTCAGCACGGCGGACTTCACGCGGGTGCCGCCGTCGAGCACGACGCGCTGCGCGATCATGCCGCTGAGCGAATGGCCGACGATGTGGAAGTGCTCCCACCCCAGGTTGTCCGCCAGGCGCAGGATGTCCGCCGCCGCTTCGCGCGGCGTGAACTCGCCGGGCAGGTTGCGCGAACCGCCGTAGCCGCGCAGTTCGGCCAGCGCGAAGCTGAAGTGCCGCACGTCGAAGAACTGCCGGGCGAAGGCCCAGGTGTCCATGCAGCCGTAGAAGTCGTGCATCACGATGACCCCTTCCGGGCCATGGCCGAACAGCTCGTGCGCGATGATCATGCAGCCTCCCGTCGTCGGTTACACTCAAGAGCGCCTGCGGCCTGCCGGTCGCCGGCCAGCCCATTCAATCGCAATCAGACCCGCAGCGAAAGGATTTACCGCATGGCGAACGCAGTCACCCCCGCCTTCCTCGCCTCGTTCACCCAGGCCTGGAACGACCACGACATCGACGCGCTGATGGCGCACATGGCCGACAACTGCGAATTCATGGCCTCCGTCGGGTCGGACGTGGAGGGCACGCATTGGGTAGGTCGCGACGCGGTGCGCCGGGGCTTCGCGAGCCTGTGGGAGAACTATCCCGACGCGCACTTCGAGCCCATCGGCGAGGATTTCATCGCCGGTGACCGGGGCTGTGCCGAATGGATCTTCTCCGGCACGCGCCAGCGCGACGGCGTGCGCGTGGTCGCCCGCGGTTGCGATGTCTACACCTTCCGCGACGGCAGGATCGCGATCAAGAATTCGATGCGCAAACAGCAGGCCTGAACCAGCCGGCGCCTGCGCCGCCCGCCCAGTCGACGAGGAGTGAGCCCGCATGACGATCCCGGCCCTGCAGGACTTCGGTTTTGACGCCGATCACCAGGCCATCTACGACACGGCCTACCGCTACGCCCGCGAACACCTCTACCCGCTCGCGCCGCGCATGGACCGTGAGGACTGGTTCCCCGAAGAGGCGTTCCGCGCGCTCGGCGCGCAGGGTCTGCTCGGCGTGACGGTGCCGCCGGCGTTCGGCGGCGCCGGCCTCGGCGTGCTCGCGCAGTGCTTTGTCTGCGAGGCGGTGTCCTACTGGAACCACGCCTTTGCCGCGTCGATGCTCGCGAGCGACAACCTCTGCGTGCACAACCTCGTGCGCAACGCGAACGACGAACAGAAGGCGCGCTACCTGCCGCGCTTCTGTGCGGGCGAGGCGATCGGCGCGCTGGGCATGACGGAACCGGGCGCCGGCTCGGATGCGCTGGGCAGCATGGCGACCACGGCGCGGCGCGACGGTGATCACTACGTGCTGAACGGCCGCAAGCTCTTCATCACCAACGGCCCGGTCGCCGACGTGCTGCTGGTCTATGCGAAGACCGCGCCGGAGAAGAAGCAGCACGGCATCTCCGCCTTCATCGTCGAGCGCGGCTTTCCCGGTTTTCGCGTCGCGCAGAAGCTGGACAAGATGGGCTGGCGGGGCAGCCCCACCGGCGAACTCGTGTTCGACGACGTGCGCGTGCCGGTCGGGAATCTCGTCGGCGCGGAGAACGCCGGCGTCGGCATCATGATGAGCGGGCTCGACATCGAGCGCGTGATCGGCGCTTTCTATGCGCTCGGCCTCGCGCAGCGAGCGCTGGACCTCGCCGTCGACTACGCCGGCGCGCGGCGCCAGTTCGGGCGCCCGATCGGCGACTTCCAGATGGTGCAGGCGATGCTCGCCGACATGTACACCGACGTCGAGACCATCCGCGCGCTGACCTACCAGCTCGGGCGCGAAATCGCGCACCTCGACAACGCGGCGGGCGGCCGCGGCGCCGTGCACAAGCGCTCGGCCGCGGCGGTGCTGCATGCCGGCCGCGCGTGCATGCGGGTGCTCGACGCCGCCGTGCAGATCCACGGCGGCATGGGCTTCATGAACGAGAGCGAGGTCAACCGGCTCTATCGCAGCGGCAAGGTCATGGAGATCGGCGCCGGGACCAACCAGGTGCGACAGATCATCATTGCCGGCGAACTGCTGAAGGGCGGCGCGGGGCGCTGAGAACGGAGGGGTAATGAAGGCACTGGACCCGGACTTTCCGCGCGGGGCAGCGCTCACCGCCCGTGACGGGTATTACTGCGAAGATCCCAACCGTTTTTACGACTCGCTGCGCGAGCACGCGCCGCTGCACGTCGACGAAGACTACGGCCGCCGACTGCTGACCCGCTACGCGGACGCGCGCGCGGTGCTGCGCGCGAAGGACTTCGGCGTCGACGCGCGCAAGTCGCTGCCCGAATCCTACATGCGACGTGTCGCAGGCACTGGCGTGGCGGAAGGCGAGGGTGCCGCCGCCTACGAACCGCCGCTGGTGCTGCTCGACGATCCGGGACACCGGCGCCTGCGCGGGCTAGTCAGCAAGGCCTTCACGCCGCGCGCCGTCGAAGCGATGCGTCCGCGCGTCCACGCGATTGCGAACGCCTTGCTGGACGCGATTGCGGATGCCGCGGAAACCGATTTCATCGCGCGCTACGCGGGGCCCCTGCCGACGATCGTGATTGCCGAGATGCTCGGCCTGGACGTGGCGGGCTGCGACGTTCTCAAGCGCTGGTCGGACGCCGTGCTCCAGGGCTACGACCCTGAGCGCGACTCGGCGACCCAGCGCGCGCTGCGCGACAGCTATCTGGGGCTCAGCGCGCTGCTGCGCAGCGTGGTCGCGGCGCGGCGCCGTGAGCCGCGCGAGGATCTGATTACGGCGCTGGTGCAGGCTCAAGAGGCCGACGATCGCCTGAGCGATCTCGAAATCATCAGTCTGTGCACCCAGCTGATCGTCGCCGGCAACGTCACGACCACCGACCTGATGGGCAACGGTCTTCACGCGCTGCTGACGCATCCGGAGCAACTTGCGCGCCTGCGCGCCGAGCCGGCGCTGATCGACGCCGCGATCGAGGAAGTCCTGCGCTACGACTGCCCGCTGACCGAGACGGCCCGCATCGCGCTTGCCGATACCGAGGTCGCCGGCTGTCCGATACGGCGCGGCGAGACGCTGACCATTGCGCTCGCCGCCGCCAACCACGATCCGGCGCATTTCGAGCGGCCGCACCAATTCGACCTCGGGCGCGGCGAGAATCCGCATCTCGCGTTCGGCAGCGGTGTGCACGTCTGCCTCGGCGCGCCGCTCGCGCGGCTCGAGGGCACGATCGGCCTGCAGGCTTTTCTGCAGCGCTTCCCGGTTCTCGCGCTCGGCGCCACGCCGCCGCGGCGGCGCCGGCTGCCCTTCTTCCGCGGCTTCGAATCACTGGCGGTCCGCCTGCGCTGACGGCCAACGCAGGTGCAGGAGTGATCGCGGTCGCGCGATCTGCTATCAATGGCCTGCCGATGGGGTCGCCGCCAACGTAGCCCGGGTGCAGCGAAGCGCAACCCGGGGCGCGAAGGCGCAGGCGCTCGACATCGGGATCCCGGGTTTCGCTTCGCTGCACCCGGGCTACGGCTTGCCTGACGTGACGTGACGAGCGTGCGTGCCAAATCATCAAATTCGAAAGGGGTTCGCCATGACCGACGCCACCCGCAGTCTCCACCACGGCGGTTGTCCCCACGACTGCCCCGACACGTGCTCGATGGTGTTCGAGGTCGAGGCCGGCCGCCTCGTCGGCGTGCGCGGCAATCCCGACCATCCGATGACCCGTGGCGCCCTCTGCGTGAAGCTGCGCGACTACGAACAGCGCCATTACCACCCGGACCGCCTGTTGCATCCACTCAAGCGCGTCGGGCCCAAGGGCGCCGGGCAGTTCGAACGGATCAGCTGGGACGAGGCGCTCGACACCATCACCTCGCGCTGGAAGTCGATCATCGGGCGCCACGGCCCGCAGGCAATCGCGCCGTTCAGCTATCTCGGCCACCAGGGCCTGGTGCACGGACTGAATGGCGGCGACGCGTTCTTCAATCGCATGGGCGCGACGGTCACCGAGCGGACCTTCTGCGGCGAGGGCGCGGCGACTGCGTGGCTGATGACCTGCGGGCCGAGCGGCGGCATGGATCCCGAGTCGTTCCGGCACTCGAAGCTCATCATCATCTGGGCCTGCAACAGCGTCAGCACGAACCTCCATCACTGGCACGTGGTGAAGGACGCGCAGAAGGCCGGCGCAAAAGTGGTGGTCATAGACGCCTACCGCTCGCGCACGGCGAAGGAGGCGGACTGGCACATCGCGCCGCGCCCCGGCACCGACGGCGCGCTCGCGATGGCGTTGATCCACACGCTGATCGCGGAGGACCTCGTCGACCGTGACTACGTCGAGCGCTACACGGTGGGCTTCGACGGCCTCGCCGCGCGCGCCGCGCCGCGCACGCCGGAGTGGGCGGAAGGTGTCACCGGCGTGCCCGCGGCCGACATCCGGCGCCTCGCCCGCGAGTACGCAACGACGCGACCGTCGGCGATCCGCATGGGCGTCGCGCTCGAGCGCCACCACGGCGGCGGCCAGACCGTGCGCGCGGTGTGCTGCCTGCCGGCGCTCACGGGCGCCTGGCGCGAAGTCGGCGGCGGCATCCTCGCGATGCCCGTGTGGGAGCACCCCTACCGCTTCGACGCGATCTGCCGGCCGGACTGGATCCCCGCAGGGACCCGCGTGATCAACAATCTCCAGATCGGTCGCCACCTCACGGGCCGCATCCCGATGGACCCGCCGATCCTGTCGATGATGGTCTGGAATTCGAACCCGGTGACACAGTCGCCGGAGAGCGATCTCATCATCGAAGGGCTGATGCGCGAGGACCTGTTCCTGGTGGTCGCTGACCATTTCCTGGTCGACACCGCGCGCTACGCCGACATCGTGCTGCCCGCCGCGATGGGCGCCGAAATGGAGGACATCATCCTCTCCTGGGGCCACAACTACCTCACCTGGAACGAGAAGTGCGTGGAGCCGCCGGGGGAGGCCCTGTCCAATCGCGAGATCTTCCGCCGCCTCGCCGCGCGCATGGGCTACACCGAGCCCGAGTTCCGCTGGTCGGACGCCGAATGCCTCGAGCATTTCATCGACTGGGAGGCGCCGGCCTGTCGCGGCATCACGCTCGCATTGCTGCGCGAACGCGGCTACGCGCACCTCGCGATCGGCAGCGCGGACGATCGCGCGCCACACCGCGAGGGCAACTTTCCAACGCCTTCGGGCAAGTGCGAGTTCCGCTCTGGCATCGCCGTGCAGGGCAATTTCGTCGCGGGGCCGTTTCGCCAGATGTACGCGGACAGGCAGGGTGGCGAGATGCTCGACGAACTGCCCGACTACGTGCCGCCGCGCGAGAGTCCGGCGACGAACCCGTCACTGGCCGCGCGCTACCCGCTGAACATCGTCTCGCCGAAGAGCCACGCCTTCCTCAACTCGTGCTACGCGAACATGGCAGGCAAGCAGCGCGCGCAGGGCGAGCAGTTCCTGCTGATCAACGCCGCGGACGCCGGCCCGCGTGGCATCGGCGACGGCGCACGCGTGCGGGTGCACAACGATCGCGGCGCCTTCGAGGCGCTCGCCAGTGTGACGGATGACGTGAACCCCGGCGTCGTCGTCGCGACGCTCGGTTACTGGCGGCAACTGAACCGCGGCACCGTGAACGTCGTGAGTTCGGCGGAGTTCGTGAACATGGGCCACGCGCCGAGCTTCTCGGACAACCTGGTGGAAGTCACGCCGGCCGCGGGCACGTGACCTCCCGCATCCCGCGCGCGGGCTGAGCCCTGATCACGTTTTTCGAGGTGGGTGAACATCACTGCGCAAGGCAATCGCTGGATGGGAAAAGGTGTCAGATTTGAAATCTGACACCTTTTCTCCCATGACGCACGTGCATCACCCGCCATCATGAAAGAAGCTCTCGAGCAGGCGCGGGTGCCGGCGCAAAGGTGTCAGATTTGAAATCTGACACCTTTTCTCCCATGACGCACGTGCATCACCCGCCATCATGAAAGAAGCTCTCGAGCAGGCGCGAGTGCCGGCGCAAAGGTGTCAGATTTCAAATCTGACACCTTTGCGCCCCTAGCCTTTGAGCGCGTCCCGGATCCGGCGATAGGCCTCGCCCAGTTCCTCGCCGAGCAGGCCGGCGGCGGCGGCGACCTCCCGTCCTCCTTCGCCGGCGGACTCGGCCACCGCAGAGGCCTTTGCGTGGAAGTGCTCCCACTTGCGTTCCACCGTGTCGAATTCGTCGCGGAGCTCGGCGTGGGCGAGGTGCAGCTTGAGCCGCAGTTCGTCGCGCTCGAGCGCGAGCTTGTCGCGGAGGACCCGCAGTTCGTCGCGGGCGCGTTGCAGTCGGTCGGCGTCGTTCATGGTCGTTCCCTCGTCATGGCTGGGCGTTGAACCCGAGCATAGTCCTCCGCGCCACCGGCTCCATGACGCCGCGCAAGCGCGCGTCAGCTTGCGGCGAAGAAGCGGTCGAAGAAGAGCTGGTGCTCGGGCAGGCCCTTGGCCTGCAGCAGCCGGGCCACCGTATCGCACATCGCCGGCGCGCCGCAGAGGTAGGCGTCGAGATCGTGGGCGTTCTCGATCTCGCGCTGAACCGCCTGGGTCACGTTGCCGCTGGCGCCCGGCCACGTGTCGCCGGGCTCGAGGCCATCCAGCGTGGCCACGAACTCGAAGCCGCCGGGCAGCCGGCTGCCGAGCCCTGACAGCTCGTCGACGTAGGGCAGGTCCGCCGGGCGTCGCGCGCCGTAGAACAGCCGGAAGGCGCGCGGATCGCCGCGTTCCGCGGCATCGCGCAGCATCGACAGCACCGGCGCGAGACCCGAGCCGATCGCGCACAGGAGCACGGGGCGGACGCCGTCGCGGAGATAGCTCGAGCCGAACGGACCGCGCACGGCGACAGGGGTGCCCGCCGCCAGCTGTCCGAGCCGGCTGGAGAAGGCCCCGCCTTCGATGCGCTTCATCACGAACGACAGTTCGCGCGGCGATGACGGCGGCGAGGCCATCGAATAGCTGCGCCAGACCGGTGTCGCCGGGTCGCCGAGGCCCAGTTCGGCGAACTGGCCCGCGTAGAACGCAAGTGCCGCGGGCAGCGCCACCCGCACTTCCCACAGTTCCGGCGTCAGCTGCGTGCAGGCCAGCACCTCGCCCTGCAGCGTCGACGGGCGCAGGAAAGGACGGGCGCGGGCATCGGGCAGGCGCTTGTCGCGTATCAGGAGGTCCGTCAGCGGCTTCGCGCAGCACAGCAGCGCGAGGCCTTCGTCACGCTCGCGATCGGGCAGCGCATAGGCGGACGCGTGGCCGTGGTCGACCTCGCCGTCCTCGACCGCGTACTTGCAGGTCGAACAGTTGCCGTGCCGGCAGCCGTACTGGAGGTTGATGCCCTGTCGCAGCGCGGCGTCGAGGACTGTTTCACCGTCGTTGACGTCGAAGACCTCGCCGCTGGGCGCAAGCTCGACCGTGTATGTCGCGTCGCTCATGGATGCTGGCTGTCCTGTAACCGCCCTGTGATCGTGTTTCGTGCCCGCCATCCGCCGCGGCGCATGACCGCGCCGGGCGGGGCGTGGATCGTCCGTCAGGCGCGGTGGATCTCGGTGACGTCGCTGGTCAGCGTGAAGGTGTAGGGGTCGGTCTTCACGCGGCCGATGTAGCTCGACATGATGACCAGCCACTGCGGCAGCGAAATCTCGACCCCGAGTTCCTCCGACACGCGCCGCATGTCGACTTCGATATGGCCCGCCGGCGAGGTGATTTTCCAGAAGGTGTCGTGATCGGTGATCACCAGGTCGGGGCAGTCCTGCTCCAGCACATCCAGTGTCGCCTGTGCCTCGGGCGAGCCCTGCATCAGGATCAGCGACACGTCATTGCGGCTCTTGTCGCTCATGGCGCATCTCCGAAGATGCTTGTGTAGCCGAGGCCGGTGATCACCTTCGCCGTCGCCGCGCGCGCATTCGCGAGCGCCTGTGCGTGCGTCGTCGCCGGCACCGGCACCGCGTCGAAGGCGGGCGCCAGGGCCACCGCCGCCGCGTCCGCGCGGCGCGACCAGTCGTCGAGCCAGCGCTGGATGGTCGCCCGGTTGTGGGCGGCGTCGGCATCGGCCGGATCGACGACCATGCGCGCCAGTTCCTCGGCGGCCGCGAGATTGCGGCGGCGATCCCGCTCTGCCGTCATCACGATGTGGGCGGCGACGGCGTCCCGGTTCGGCAGCGCGCTTCGGCGCACCAGTTCACTGACGGCCACTTGCTGCAGCAGCGGGCCGACCACGAGGTTCAGGCCCAGCATCGATTCGGCCCAGTCCCGGGTCGCCAGGATTTCCTCGGCGAGACGCCGCGCCGGCTGGTAGGCCGGCGCGTTCAGCCACGCCGCCTTGCCGGCCGCGTCGTCGACGGCGTCGCCGTGGTGCTCGAGTTCGACGAGATAGCAGATCACGTCCTGCGCATGGCGCAGGTGATCGAAACTCTGGAAGCACAGGGCGTTGCCCAGCGTGTCGGAGAGCGCTTCGCGCTGGGCCGGCGCCAGCGCGCGGAAAATCGCATATTCGAAGAACGACCAGGCGCGGTAGTGGCCGCAGAGCACGTCGCGCACCCAGCGCGGATCGAGTTCGGCGAGGCTGCCGTCGAGCGCCGCGTCCTCGGTGGCGCGCTCGATCGAAGACTCCTGCTGTTCCTGGTGGCGCACGTAGGTGCGCTGCCACTGCTGGGCCGGATCGCGCCAGGCGAACCAGTCGGCGCACTTCAGCGCGGTGGACGCGGGATTCCACAGCGGCGTGCCGTCGGTGCGCAGGAGGTACCACTCGGTGTCGGCGATCACGCCGGGCGGCTTGTCGAAGCCGAGGTGATCGGGCTGCATGTGGACCGTCAGCGCCTCGTACTCGGTGAGGCGCCGGCGCTGCGGCTTGATGTAGGTGAAGTCGCGGGCGGTCTTGGCCGCCGCATCGGTCGGCGCCGCGCTCATTGCAGCACCGCCACTTCACCCTGCGCGGGCAGGTCGCGCAGCGGATTGCGGATCTCGAACTTGAGCGCCCGCGCATCGTCCAGCGTCCACATGCGATCGCGCTTCAGATGGGGTTGGGCAATCAGCGTCTTGCCGTCGGCGCGCAACAGGCCGCACGTGACCAGCCAGTCGCCGAGCTCGTAGCCCTCGAAGTGCTCGTCCCAGGTGTAGTTGTGCGCGTAGCGGTGTGGCTCGATCGCAAACGTGCGTTCGCAGCCGTCCGAGCAGAAGGCGTGCTTGCGACCGCCGTGCGTCTTGATGCGCACGGTGGAGATGTCCGGCCGCGGGAACACGCAGGGCATCTGGCACACGCGGCACAGCGGCGGCGGGCTCTCGAACAGACCGAGCGGGAAGCGGCCTTCGGCGGGGTCGGTCATCGTCGCATAGGATTCCCAGAACTTGCCGTAGTGGTTGTACCAGCCGGGGTATTTCTTCTCGAACCAGTCGAAGTCTTTCGCCGTCAGCGGGTCGATGCGCAGGAACTGCATCGGCCAGCTCGCGGCGAACAGCATCATCGCCGTGTGCCCGACCCACTGAATGCGGTTCGCCGCTTCCTCCCAGTTCGTTGGCAGATTGATGCCGAAGGGTTCGAGCTTGCGGATGTAGGAACCGGCCCAGTCGTCGCCGATCCATTCCTTCCACGCTTCCATGTAGGAGCCGCCGCGATTCTCCTGGAAGTAGTCGTAGACGGCGCCGACGAAGGAATCGAGGAAGGTGTGCTGGCGCCAGAAGGCGGTGTCGAAATCCTGCTGCAGGCGCGGCAGGTTGTCCGGCACCGAGGCGACCGCCGCGAGCGTCGCGTAACCGTTCGCCATGTGACGGGCTTCGTCGGACTGCACGCTGAGGAAGGTCGTCGGCGTCGCCTGGTCGCCGTTCGCCGCGGCGACTTCGGTCAGCGTGACGAAGATCGGGTTCGTGTACGCGGTCTCGGCGACGACCTGCAGGTTCAGCGCGCCCTCGATCGGGTTGCCGGCGAAGAAGCCGTCGAAGGCGGCGCGGCTCGCACGGGTGATGAAGTTCGTGTTGCGCAGGCGGAAGCCCTGCGTGAAGCCTTCCGGGTCCGGCGCGTGCTTCGCGAGGTAACGCACGAGGTGCGCCTCCTGGTTCACGTGCCGGACCTCGTCGATCATCTGCGCGAGGTAGCCCTGGCGCAATTCGGCGTTCGCCACCGTGTCGACGAGCTGTCCAGTGCACTTCATCGCCGCGTATTCGGCGTAGGTCGTCACCGGCAGCACCATCTTCAGCACTTCGGTCCAGCGCTCCGAGGCCTTGGCCGGCATCTTGGCCCGTGCCATCACGTCGCTCATCGCGCCGTACTGACGGTCGTCCTTGTCGCGCTCCATGGCGCAGTAGTCGCGCACCAGGTGGCGGAACGGGTCGCTGGTCTTTGCCGGGATCCGGTACGGCATGGGGTAGCGTTGCGACCCCTCCAGGTAGGAGGGCTGCCAGTCGAAATCCTTGACCCGATCGTGGGCCTTGATGAAATCCTCGCCTTTCACGCCGTTACCTCCGCAGCTTTGTAGGGGGCCGTCCGTCGGAGCATAACGCAGACAGGTGCATGCGGCACTGCAGAAAATATGAAGTCGGAAATCGGGGACAGAAATCGGGGACAGACCACGGTTTTGGGGAATCGGGGACAGGAAATCGGGGACAGACCACGGTTTCCGGTTTCGCGGTTTCCTCAAAACCGTGGTCTGTCCCCGATTTCGCGGTTTCCTCAAAACCGTGGTCTGTCCCCGATTTCGCGATTTCGCGGAACCTGCGTGCGGCGCGGATGTCGGGCGCCACGCGCGACGCTCAGGCCGAGAGGCGGAACTCCTCGAGCCGCGGCGCGCGCATATCCTCGACGAAGCGCTCGAAAGTCCAGGGCCAGGCCACGGGATTGCCCTGGCTGTCGAGGTACCAGCTGCGACAGCCGCTGACCCATACCGTCTTCTTCATCGCCTCCTGGACTTCGGCGAGAAAGCGCGTGGTCGCTTCGGCGGTCGGCTCGAGCGCACGGCAATCGCCGGTCTCCAGCTTCTGCAGCAGCTGTGTGATGTAGCCGAGCTGCACTTCGGAGATGCGAATCACCGAGAAATTCCCGATCGGGCTGTTCGGGCCGCACAGCATGAAGAAATTGGGGAAGCCGGGCAGCGCCACGCAGCGATAGGCCGGCGTTGATTCCGCCCAAGCCTCGTCCAGCGTCAGGCCGTCGCGGCCGGTGATCTTCATCGGGCGCATGAAATCGTGGGCGCGGAAGCCGGTCGCGAGCACCAGCACGTCGAGTTCGTGCAACTTCCCGTCGCGTGTGCGCACGCCGCCCGCCTCGATGCGCTCGATGCCTTTGGTCACCAGCGACGCGTTCGGGCGCTGGATCGCGGGATAGAAGGTGTCGGACATGATGAGACGCTTGCAGGCCGCCCGGTAGTCGGGCGTCAGCTTCGCGCGCAGTTCGGGGTCGTGCACGTTCTGCTCGAGGTTCATCCGGCAGTAGTGCTCGATCTTGCGCTGTTCCTCCTCGTTGCCGATCACGGCTTCGGCGAAGGTCGCGCGGAAACGATCCTGCCAGTAGTCGTAGACCTCCCGCATTTTCTCCGGGTGGGCGCGGAACTCCGCGCGCTGCGCCTCGGTGTACGGTGGATTCGGATAGGCGAGCACCCACTGCGCGGTGCGCTGGAACAGCGAGAGGCGCGCGACCCGGTCAACGACGGCGCTCGTGATCTGCGCCGCGGTCGAACCCGTGCCGATGATGCCCACCCGCTTGCCGTCGAGACTCGCGGATTCGTCCCAGCACGCGCTGTGGAAACAGGGGCCGGCGAAATCGCCGAGGCCCGCGATGTCGGGATAGGCGGGACGGTGCAGGAAGCCGGTCGCGGCGATCACCGCGTCGAAGCGCTCCTCGCCGCCGTCCGCGAGCCGGAGGCGCCAGCCACAGTCGGCGTAGTCGGCGCGGACGATCTCGCTGTTGAGCCGCACGCGGCCCGCCACGTCGTATTTCGCGACGACGCGCTCGAAATAGGCCTGGATCTCGGGGCCGAACGCAAAGAGGTGGCTCCACTCCGGGTTCGGTTCGAACGCATACGTGTAGCTGTGCGACGGCACGTCGCAGGACAGG
This sequence comes from Hydrogenophaga intermedia, assembly GCA_943370145.1. Lineage (GTDB taxonomy): Bacteria > Pseudomonadota > Gammaproteobacteria. The sequence continues at coordinate 34,452 of CALRPY020000033.1, forward strand.
CCCGGGTAGCGGTTCTCGCGCCAGGTGCCGCCGATGCGATCCGCCTTCTCGAAGATCGTGACGTCGTCGAACCCCGCCTCGCGCAGCTTGATGCCGCACAGGATGCCGGACATGCCGGCGCCAATCACAGCGACCCGGAAGGGCTTGCGGGCCTCGCTCATGGCGCGTCGTCCTCCATGTCGCTCTGGTAGGCGATGTCGTTGGAAATCCGTTCCCAGATATGGCGCGCGGCCGGCCGTTCGCGCTCCTCGCAGATGTGGCCGACGAGGCCCGCGGCGCGGCTGATCACGGCGATGCCGCGCATCACCGCCTGCGGAATGCCGATCTCGCCGAGGACGGCGGCGATGGCGCCGGTCGCGTTGATCGTCAGGTGCTTGCCGTAGGCGCGGTCGATTTCGCGGCTCAGCGCCAGCAGCGCGTCGATGTGCTGACCGGCCACGCCCTCGGCGCGCGCGATTTCGAACAGGCGCGGCGAGCGCGGGTCGTCAGGGCGATGGATCGGGTGCCCGAAGCCGTGCAGCGGGCGGCGCGTCGCGTGATGGCGCTCGGCGATGGCGCGGGCGCGCGCCTCGACGCCTTCCGGCGCGCCGAGCATTTCGTCGATCAGCGCCGCGCAGCCTTCCATCGTGCCGATGAAGGTGCTGCCGACGCCGAGCAGGCCGGCTGCGACGGCGGACTGCAGCGCCTCCGGCGCCGAGTCGTAGATGAGGCGCGTGGTGATCGCGCTCGGCGTCATGCCGTGCTCCATCAGCGTCACCAGCACTGCATCGAGCACCGCGGTCTGCGTGCGCGTCGGCCGCCGGCGCAGCAGGTGGAAAAGGATCATTTCCGTGAAACTCATCTTGCCCATGAGGTCGTTCACGAGGTCCGCGTCGCGGATGACGATGCGATCGGCCGTGGAATACGAGATTCCGGTGGTGGGCGTCGGTTTGCCTGTGCTCATCTGAACCTTTCGTCGAATGGATGGCCTGCGGGCACGCGCCGCGCAAGAGACTGGATTCTACCGGCAAACCGGTGTGGCGGACCCGCGGGCCGGCGCACGGGCGATGCTCCAGCTGGAGCAAGCGTCCGACGCGGCGCGGATAGCCAAGCGGCCGGACGGCCCGCTACCATCGAGCCAACCTGACCGAATACTGGAGGCGACCTTGGAACCCTTGCGCGGCATTCGCATCATCGAAGTCACGACCAACGCCTCCGGGCCGCTCGCGACGGGCATCCTCGCCGACCAGGGCGCGGACGTCATCCGCCTCGAAACCATCGGCGCCGGCGATCCGTCGCGGCACGTCGGCGGCGTGCGCGGCGGCGTGACCGGTTACACCGCCTACCTGAACCGCAACAAGCGCTCGATGGCGGTCGATCTCAAGAATCCGAACCTGCGCGAGCCGCTGCGCCGGCTCATCGCGACCGCCGACGTCTTCGTGCAGAACTCGCGGCCCGGCGCGCTCGACCGCTACGGCTATGGCTACGAGGCGCTGCACGCGGAACACCCGGACCTCATTTACGTGTCGATCTCGGGCTTTGGCGCGACGGGGCCCGCCGCGCACCAGCGCGTCTACGATCCGGTGATCCAGAGCGTTGCCGGCTTTGCCGCCGCGCAGACCACGAACGGCGTGCCGGATCTCGTGAAGACCGTGGCGAGCGACAAGGTCGCGGCGCTGACGGCCGCGCAGGCGATTTCTGCCGCGCTGTTCGCGCGCGAGCGAGGGCTTTGCCGTGGCCAGCACGTCGAACTGTCGATGCTCGACGCAAGCCTCGCCTTCCTGTGGCCGGAGGTCTACTGGAACCACAGCTTCGTCGGCAGCGAAGGCTTCACGCCCAAGCCCCTGATCGCGGAGTTCTATCGCCTGCTCCCGACCCGCGACGGCTACATCACGATGATCGTCGTCGGCGACGACGAGTTCAAAGGCGCCTGCGATTCGCTCGAACTGCCCGGGCTGCTCGCCGAGCCGAAATTCCGCACCCTGTCCGATCGTTTCGCGAACTACGGCGAGCTGTTCGCCGAGTTCGAGAAGGGCACCGTGCGCCTGACGACCGCCGAGGTCGTCGCGCGCATGGACAAGGCCGGCGTGCCCTGCGCGAAGGTCAACACGCTCGACGAGGTGATTGCCGACCCGCGCGTCACCGCGCGCGACAGCGTCATCGAATACGATCACCCGCAGGCCGGACGCCTGCGCCAGGCGCGACCCGCCGCAATCTTCGGCGGCGAGCCGAACGGCGTGCGCCTGCCGTCACCGGGCCTCGGGCAGCACACGGTGGAACTGCTGCAGTCCGTCGGCTGCCAGGACGCGGAGATCGAGGCACTGCGCGCGGCGGGCGCAATCAACTGAACGTCCCCGGCCTGTGCGGCAGTGCCGGGCAGGCCACCGTCCATCAATCAGGAAAAGGAGTTCCTCATGCGTAAAACCCTGCTTTGCGGCGTGCTGGGCCTGGCGTTCGTCGCGCCGTCCGGCGCGGAAGTCGGCGTATCGATCCGCATCGGCGAACCGGGCTTCTACGGCGCGATCGACATCGGGGATTTCCCGAGCCCGCGCCTGATCTACGGCCAGGCCCGACTCATCACGCCGGGCGAGCATCGCGGCCGGCCGCTGTACCTGCACGTGCCGCCGGGCCATGCGAAGCACTGGGACGAGCACTGCCACGAGTACAACGCCTGCGCCCATCCCGTCTATTTCGTCGAGGAGCGTTGGTACAACGACACCTATGTGCCACGTTACCGCGAACGCCACGCGCAGGAGGGCGAGCGGCACGGGCGGGGGGGCGGTAAGGGCGACGGCAAGGGCGGCGGCCACGGGCACGGCAAAGGCAACAGCCCGGAGCAGGGCAAGGGACGCAAGGACTGAAGCCGCACCGACCTCTTCAACAGGCTCCACCTCTCCCGCGTGCGGGAGAGGTGGAGCGATCTCAGTCTCGCACCCGACGCCGGCCCGTGATCATCGACAGCGGCAGGTTCTCGCGCAGGCGCAGGCTCTCGACCAGCGCGGCGAGGATGTGCAGGCCGACGAGGCCGGCGAGGCCGTTCGCGACCAGTTCGTGGACTTCCTCCAGCCACTCCTCGCCCCAGAAATAGTCGATCTCCTCGAGCATGAAGCCGGTGACGCCGAGGCCGAGCATGCACAGCATCATCAGGATCATCACGAGGCCGCCGAGTGGCGAATGTCCAAGGCGATGGATGTCGGAGCCGCGCAGCAGCGCCGACACGTGGGCCTGCAGGCGTTCGCGCGTGGGCCAGAAGTCCGACCACGCCGCCGCGCCGCTGGCGACGAAGCCCCAGACGAACCGGATCGCGAGCCAGGCCACGGCGTAGTAGCCGAGCCAGCGATGCCAGGCTTCGCCTTCTTCGGTGAGGAAGTAATTACCGAAGAAGGCGATGGCAAGGGACCAGTGACACAGCCGCACCAGCGGGTCCCACAGGCGCACGGTGCGCGTCATCGATCTCAGTCCTCGATCTTCGTCTTCACGGCCTTGCCGCTGACCGGGTCGAAATAGATCTCGACCTTCTTCCGGTCTTTGTCCCAGCCGTAGATTTCATAGCAGTTGCCCTTGGTGACCTTGAACTTCTTGATGTCGAAGCCCTGGGCCTTCAGGTTGTCCTGGAATTTCGCCTGGTCCTGCCACTGCGCCTGATCGGCGGTGGTGCATTCCGGGCCGGCGAAGGCCAGCGGGCTCGTGAGGGCCAGTGACAGCAACAGATAGTTCGAACGCATGGGGATTCTCCGACGTGAAAGTGTGCGCAGCCTAGCAGGTGAAGATTAAGCGATGCTTAATGCGCGGGTGATGTGGATGCCGCCATTGCGGCGCAGGCTACGGCGCCTGCGTGAGGCGGCAGGCACAACCGCCCCCGCGCCACCCGCGGGGCGCGGGGGAGTGAGCAGGCCAGGCTCAGATCGCGTTCGCGCGCAGCTGCTCGACGATGTGCTGCGCCTGGCGCATCGCGAGTGTCACGATGGTCAGGGTCGGCGGCGCGGCGGCGGAGGTCGCGAACTGGCTGCCGTCACTGATGAAGAGGTTCGGCACGTCGTGCGTGCGGCCGAAACCGTTGCACACGCCCTCGGCCGGGTCCGCGCTCATGCGGCAGGTGCCGAGATTGTGGATGACGGTGCGCGACTGCTTTGCGAGCGTGTGGGTCGCGCCGAGGGACTTGAAGATTTCCACGCCGTTCTTCAGCGCGTAGTCCATCAGCGCGAGGTCGTTCGCGTGGTAACGCTTCGTGACGTGCGCCACCGGCAGTCCGTGCGCGTCACGCAGGGCGTCGTCGAGCGTGATCCGGTTGTCGGCGACCGGCATGTCCTCGCCGAGCACCGCCGCGGACACCGCGTTGGGATAGGCCTCCATCAGCTTGGCGAACTCCGTGCCGAAGCCGGCGGGATCGATCTCGTTCGGCCACGACGGCACCTGGATGCCGCGCGACACATAGAGGAAACCACCCGAGAAGCCGCGCGTCGCATCGTGCGCCATGTCGTCGGCGACGAGTCCGGAGTTGGTGCTGCCGCGGTAGTTGTGGACCTCGCCCGGCAGGATCGCAATAACGCGGCCGACGAGGTCGGTCATGTAGTGACGCCCGACCTGGCCGGCATCGTTCGCGAGCCCCTGCGGGAAGCGACCGGAGGCCGACAGCAGCAGCAGGCGCGGCGTCTCGATGCCGTTGGCGGCCACGCAGACCACGCGCGCGCGCTGGCGCTGCTCGCGGCCGGCGGCGTCCACGTAGGCCACCCCCGTCACGCGCCCGGCGGCGTCGTGCTCGATTTTCGTCACATGGCACTGCTGGCGGAGTTCGAAGCGGCCGGTGGCGAGTGCGCGCGGGATCTCGGCATGGGTGCTCGACCATTTGGCGCCGATCAGGCAGCCGCTGGTGCAGAAGCCCATCTGCCGGCAGGCCGGACGGCCGTCGTGCGGCACGGTGTTGATCGCGAGATGGCCGTTCGAGACTTTCCTGTAGCCGCGGCGCCGCGCACCGATTTTCAGCAGCTCGCTGTTGTTGTGGTCCGGGATGTCGGGCTTGTCGTTCAGGCCGCTGACGCCCATGCGCTGCTCGGCCTGCGCGTACCAGGGCTCGAGATCCGCCAGCGTGATCGGCCAGTCGACGAGGCTCGTGCCCGGCAGCGCGCCGTAGGTCGTGCGCGAGCGCATCTCATGCGCCTGCCGGCGCAGGGATACGCCCCCCCAGAAGTTGGTGGTGCCACCGACGGCCTTGGCCTGCAGCACCGGCAGGTCCGGGTAGAGGTCACCGTCGAAGCTGCGCGGGTCGCTCCAGCGGGTGCGGGCATAGAAAGCGGGCAGGTTCTGTTCGTAAACCGCCGGTTGGCCGGCTTCGAGACAGACCACGCTCGCGCCGAGCCGGGTGAGTTCGGCCGACAAGGTGCCGCCGCCGGCGCCGGACCCGATGACGACGACGACCGAGTCGTCGTCGAGGGCGAAGGTCTTCGTGCTCATGCGCGCGGACCCTCCAGCCAGTCGAGTTCGACCAGCGGTCGGTCGACGTAGCCGCCGAACGGCGCCGAGGGTCCCGGGTAGCGCAGGGCCTGCCAGGTTTCCGGCGCGTAGTAGACCACCGAGGCGGCGGACTGGCGGGCAATCTTGAAGAACGGCGTGCCGGCGAGCGCCGCGAGCGCGGCCTCGCGCCCGGCCTGGTCGAGGCTCGCGAACTCCGCGGGCAGCGCCGCCACCCCGTCGGCGACCGGCGCGGCGGCGGCCGGGTCCGCCTTCACGCGCGCTTCGATTTTCTCGACACAGGCGAGCCAGGTCGCTTCGCCGAGGAAGCCGTGGGGGAACAGGGTGCGGCAGACGGCGTGCAGTTGCGCGGCGCGCAGGGCCTCTGCGGCCAGCGGGACCTTGGTCGCGGCGAGCGCCGGCGCGGGCAGGCCGTGGCCTGCGAGCAGCGCGGCGGCGATTGCGCCGGCCAGCAGGCGGCGTCGTTGCGGCGAGAAATTCGGATCGGACTCGGGCATGGGCGTCACGTCGATTGGGGGCGCGTCCCACCGACGCCGCCTGGGACGGCAACATGCCAGCCCCCGGCGGCGGCGGCGTTGACCTGGATCAGGGGAGGGCGATTCCCGCCCGCCCGGCGCCGCGCGTCGGGCGGCCGCCGACGGTCTGCTATGCTCGCCGCGACTTCCCGCGGAGCGCAGCGATGAGCGAACTCGACATCTACCGGCAGCAGGGTTTCGGCCACGAGGTGGGTTTCGGCGAGCGGCCGGCGCTGCTCGTCGTCGACTTCGTCGTCGGCTTCACCGATCCCGCGCAGTACGGCGGCGGCAACATCGCCGAGGCCATCGCGAACACGCGCGGGCTGCTCGCGGTCGCGCGCGAGTGCGGCGTGCCCGTCGCTTACACCCGGATTGTCTACGCGGACGACGGCGCGGACACGGGCGTGTTCTGCCGCAAGGCGCGCGGGCTCGAGCGCCTGACCGAGACGGCGCCCGGCTCGCAGATCGTCGCCGACCTCGCCCCGCGGCCCGGTGAGTTCATCGTGCGCAAGACCCAGCCGTCGGCCTTCTTCGGCACCATGCTCGCGCCCTGGCTGGCCGGTCGCGGCGTCGACACGGTCGTCGTCACCGGCTGCACGACGTCGGGCTGCGTGCGCGCGTCGGTGGTCGATGCGATGAGCCACAACTTCCGCACCATCGTCGCGACCGACGGCGTCGGCGATCGCGCGCTCGCGCCGCACGAAGCGAATCTTTTCGACATGGGGCAGAAATACGCGGACCTGATGTCCTGCACGGCGATCGCCGCGCGGCTGCGCGCGCTCGCGCGCTGAGTCGCGCAGGACGGCCCGGGACGCGTGGAGCGGTGCCCCGGCCGGACCGGCAGTCGACGCCGCGCGGCGGTGGCCGGCTCAGCGGTCGGCGTCCTTCAGCGTCGAGAGGATCCGCGAGAACGACGCCTGCAGGGTCTGCCACGCGGGTTCTTCGAGGTTGCGCGGCCGGCGCAGCGGGCCGATGCGAATCGGCGTCGACGGGCGGCCCTGTTCCGCGAAGACGATGCGGTTGTCGCGCGCGGTATCGTCGACGACGAGCAGCGCGCCGTCGAAGCTGCGCGAGATGCGGCCCACGTGCACCTTGTGCAGCGGGTGGTGCGCGTGCAGGTTGACGACGAGGATGCCGCCGGGCGTCAGGGCCTCGAAGCAGTCGTCGTAGAAACGCTGCGAGCTGAGCGCCTCGGGCAGGCCGCTGCGGTCGTAGCCGTCGACGAGGATCACGTCGTAGCAGGTGTCGGTCCTGCGCACGAACCCGGCGCCGTCGTCTTCGATCACGCGGAAACGTTCACTGTCGCGGGGCACGCGGAACTCGTCGCGCAGGGCGATCACCAGCGGATTGATCTCGACGACGTCGATCCGGCTCTGCGGCAGGTGGCGGTGGCAGAATTTCGCGAGCGAACCGCCGCCGAGGCCGATCATCAGGATGCGCTTGGGCGCCGGCTCGAACAGCAGGAAGCCCATCATCATCCGCGTGTAGGCCAGATTGAGCGTATCCGGCTGCCGCACGTCCATGCGGCTCTGCACTTCGCTCATCGAGAAATGCAGGGTCTTCGTGCCCGACGTCTCCTGCACGAAGGGGCGCGCGTGTTCGTCCGGTGGCAGCCTCGTCATCGTGGCGGTGAGGGACAGCGATTGCGGCGGGGCGCGGTGGCAGGGGCGGGGCGGCGCATGGCCGGCCATTGTAGTCCAGCGCGGGCCGTCCGCGGACCGGGGCGTGCTGGTCGTGCCGGCGCCGGATGCGGCGGGCTGCGCCCCGCGATCAGGCCGGAGGGAGCGGTGCCCGTTCCGGCGTGACCGGGTCCGACCTCGCGTCCCGCCCGCCGAAAGCCGCCTGCGCCGCGGCGCGCATGAATGAGTCCACCCACCAGAACACGTCGCGGCGCTGCATTTCCCGCCGCATGCGCCGCATCCGGCGCAGGCGCTCGGCGCGATCCATGCGGCAGGCGCGGTAAATCGCGTCGGCGGTGCCCTCGACGTCATGGGGGTTGACCAGCAGCGCGCCGTGGCGGCACTGCGCGGCCGCACCGGCGAATTCGCTCAAGATCAGCACGCAGTCCTCTTCGATGCTCGCCGCGCAGTACTCCTTGGCGACGAGGTTCATGCCGTCCTTCAGCGGGGTCACGAGCGCAATGCCCGCCGCGCGATAGAAGGCCGAGAGCTCCAGCTGGTCGAGGCTGCGGAACACGTAATGGATGGGCACCCAGTTGCCGGGCGCGGTGAATTCGCCGTTGATGCGGCCAATCAGCTGTTCGATCTGCAGGCGCAGGTCGTGGTAGCTCGGGATCGGCTCGCGGCTCGGGACCACGACCTGCACCAGCGTGACCTTGTTCCGGAGGTCCGGATAGCGTTCCAGCGCGCTGCGAAAGGCGTGCAGGCGGTTCGGAATGCCTTTGGTGTAATCGAGACGGTCGATGCCGAGGATCAGCTGGCGGTCCGGCAGCAGCGCGTGCAGTTCGTGCACGCGCGCGGCGACGGCCTCGCCGGCCGCCACGCCGGCCACGCCCGCGTAGTCGATGCCGATCGGGAAATGACCGACGCGCAGCTCGCGCTCACCGATACGCACCTTCACCACCTGGCCGCGGCCCGATACCGACACGTCGGGCAGCAGGGCGTGCAGGCACTGCAGGAAGTTCCGCCGGTCGCGCCGGGTCTGGAATCCGATGAGATCGTAGTCGGCCAGCGCGCGCACGATCGCCCGGCGCCACGGCAACTGCAGGAACAGGTCGACCGGCGGAAACGGAATGTGCAGGAAAAAGGCGACCCGCCCCGCGTGGCCGCCGCGCCGCAGCTCGGCGCCGACGTGCATCAGCTGGTAGTCGTGGACCCAGATGAAATCCGGGTCAGCGGCCTGCTCGAGCACCGCCTTCGCAAAGCGCCGGTTCACCTGCAGGTAGGACTGCCAGTAGGCCGGCGCGAAGTTGCACAGCGACGCCAGGTCGTGGAACAGCGGCCAGATCACCTCGTTCGCGAAGCCGTGATAGAAGTTCTCGACCTCGCCCTCGCTGAGCGGGACCGCGTGCAGCGAGAACCCGCCATCGTTCGCGTGATCGAGCGCCTGCTGCACGGCTTCGTCATCCCCGCTGATCCCGGACCAGCCGACCCACGAACCACCCCTGTGACGCAGGACCGGCAGCATCGCAGCGACCAGCCCGCCGCTGCCCGGCGTCGCGCTGTAACGGCCATCGGCCTCGCGTTGAATCACGTAGGGCAGGCGGTTGGAGACGACCACCAGCCGGCTCTCGATCGATTCCATTGCTCGTCTCTCCTCGCGTCGCGAGCCAATGCGCCACGCAGCGGCGTGGGCCAGGGCTGGGCTCGGGATTCAACTCTGTGGACGGGGCATGCGGCCCCGCGCGGAAGTCACCCGAGTGTCGCATCCGGGGTCCCGTCGGCCTGTCGGACAACGCCTACGATTCGCCGACGCCGCGCCCGCGGCGGTCTACGGCGCAAATTCAGCCGGAACCGCTGGTTGAGCTGACGCAGGAAGCCCGACGAGTGACGGGTAGAGACTGTAATTGGACGGAAGCGCCCTGTGGTGCCGGCACGAAAGCCCATGGCAGGCACCGCGCGCGGTGGCCGATGTCTGTGTCAGGCGTTGCGCTCCCGGCGTCAGCGCAACCGACGGGACGCGTGTGCAGGTTGCCGTGAAAGAGGCTTGATCGAGCGCTCGATCTCTCCGGCTTCACTTCTCCCGCGTGTGGGAGGGGTCGACGGCGAATGCCGTCGGGTGAGGGGCGCATCAGCTGGCGCAGCGCCAACCTGAAACCACACTCACCCGCGCTGCGCGCGGCGGCTCCCGGGGTGGGAGAGGCGAACATCTTCAATGCTACGCGATGACGCTGGCGCGTCATGAACGTCGGGCGCGCAAATGCCCTCGGGTTCCCTGCGGCAGGTCAGGTTTTACAGGCTTTTAAACGCTAGTAGGTACCAACATCGGGGGTGAGGGCGGGGTCATGGATCTTGGCCTGCAGGCGCTCGTTGAGGCCGTCGATGCCGTAGCGCTGGACTTCCTGGGATACGGCGGTGCGCAGCGTGCTGACCAGGCTGATGCCCTGGACCACGGCGTCGAAGACCTTCCATTCCTTGCCGCGCGCGATCAGGCGGTAGTCCACTGCGGCGACCGGCTTGCCCGGGCGCGTCACACGCGTGCGGACCTGCAGCATCTTCCCAGTGTTGCCCGCGAGCGCGGCGGACAGGATGTCGACCTTCGCCGTCAGGTAATCGGTGGCGTGCGTCGCATAGGTGCGCAGCAGCAGGTCGCGGTAGCCGTCGATGAAGCGCTGGCGCTGCTCGGGGGTCGCTTCGCGCCAGTGCCGGCCGAGGATCATGCGACCGGACATCTGGGTGTCGACGTGCGGCAGCACATGTTTCTCCACCAGCGCGATCACGGCCTCGGGGTGCTCGCCGCTGCTCGCGGCCGGATCCCCGGCGAGCGCCGAGCGGAGTTCCTCGATAGTCGATTCGATGAGATGTCGGCCCGCATCCGTCGGCGGCACGTCCGCCGCCATCGCGGGGGCTGCCCACAGTACTGCACACAGCATCAACCAGCGTTTCACGTGCTCCCGCTCCTCGTCATTCATCGGACCGCGACCCTGCGGCGCCGCGACTGTACAGCAAACGCCGCCCCCTGCGGTGTGACGGCATCGTCAGCTGGCGCCGGGCCGGCGCGACGCCCGCTGGACGACACGGGGATCGGCGGTTCAGCGTCGCGGGATCGCGGCCGGCTCGGTCAGTGGCTCTTCGGTGGGGGGGCCCTCGTCGAGGTCGACGCTGGCTTCGACGATCGTGCCGCGGCCGTCGTCGCCGCGGCGGATGTTCAGTTGACCGTTCAGGCGCCCGATCCGTTCCCGCATGCCGAGCAGGCCGTGCGACAGCGGGCGCTCCGGCGCATCGGCGTTGATGCCGACCCCGTCGTCGATGATGGCGAGGTGGATGCGCTTGCCCACCTGCTCGAGGCGCAGGGTCACGTGGCTTGCCCGTGCGTACTTGGCGACGTTGGTCAGGGCTTCCTGCGCGACGCGGAACAGCGCTATCGCGAGCGATGGGTCCAGGTCGCCGAGCGACTCGTCGAGCGCCGCCGTGCACGGCAGGCCGGTGCGGCGCGTGTAGTCCTCGACGTGCATGCGCAGCGTTTCCACGAGGCCGAGGTTGTCGAGGGTGCCGGGACGCAGACCCTGGATGACCCGGCGCTTGAGGTCGACGGTGTCGCGCAGCACGCCCAGCGCGTGGGTGAGTCGGGCCGCGCGCACGGGGTCGCTCTTCTCGAGGTGCGCCGCCACCGAGGCGACGTCGAGGTTGATCGCGGTGAGGTTCGAACCCAGTTCGTCGTGCAGCTCGCGCGCGAGCGCGACCTTTTCCCGCTCCGAGGCCTCCAGCAGGTGGCGTGACAGGCTCGACAGCTGCTCGGTGCGCGCGGCGATACGGGTCTCGAGCGCCTGGTTGGCCTGCTGCAGCAAGGCTTCCGCTGAACGCAGGCGCCGGGTATTGCGCACGATCGACAGGTAGAACACGACCAGTGTCGCCAGCGTGACCGCGCCGATCGAGATCCCGACGAGGTTCGCCGTGCGGGAGCGCTCGAAGACGCGCGTGTTCGAGCGCGCGACGCGTTCGTGTTCGAGGGCGATCATCTCGAGCAGCAGGCCGTGGATGGCCTCGGTGCGTGCCCGCGCCGCGGCCGACTGCGCACGGGACAGGGCCTCCGCGCGCGCGCCCGCGGCGTCGGGCCGCAGCGTCGAGGCGAGGTCCGCACGCTTGGCCGCCGCGGTCCGTTCCAGCGCCGCCAGGTTGACCGTTTGATCCTGCCGCGCCCTGAGCAGGATCGCGGCCTGGTCCAGGGTTTCGTCGAAGGTCGCGAGGTTGGCGCGCACGTCGTCCAGGGCTTGCGGTTCCCCGCTCAGCAGCCAGTCGCGCTGCGCACTGTCCGCCAGCGCGAGGGTCGAGCGCAGCAGGCGCAGCTTGCCGATCGTCGCCCAGGTCTGGTTGACGTGCGTGGCGGCGCGTTCCAGGTCGTGCAGGTACACCCACAGGCTCACGGCGTTGCCGACGATCAGCGTCGCGCAGGCGACCAGCATCAGGGTGATGCGGGCCGGCAGTCTGCCGGGTAAGGCGGGGTCAGCGGCTGCTTGCATGGCTTGCGGTGGCGGTCCCGGCCGGCGACGCGCCAGGCATGCCGCCCGTCGGCGGCCGCTGGCATCGGGCAGCGGCGGCGTCCCGGGTCCTGGGGACGCGCCAGGCGACGGTGCGCGACTCCCGCTGGTCGGACAGCCCGGGCTTCAGTCGACGAGTCCGTTCTTGATCGCGTAGTAGGTCAGGTCGGCATTGCTCGCGACCTTCATCTTCTCGAGCACCCGCGCGCGATAGGTGCTCACCGTTTTCACGCTCAGGCTCAGCGCCACCGCGATCGCGCCCACCGGTTCGCCGCGCGCGAGCGACATGAAGACCTGGTGTTCGCGCTCGGACAGCTGCTCGTGCAGCGGGCGGTCGTCGCCACCTTCGAGTTCGCCGGCCAGCAGTTCCGCGAGTTCCGGGGTGATGTAGCGCCGGCCCTGGCGGATCTTGCGAATGGCGGCAACCAGCTCGGTCGGCATAGTCTCCTTCTGCAGGTAGCCGCTCGCGCCGTAGCGCAGCAGCTGGACCGCGTAGCGGTTCTCGGGGTGCATGCTCAGCACCAGCACCGGCAGGTCGGGATGTTCGCGCTTGATCTGCTTCAGCACGTCGACGCCGCTGCGATCAGGCATGGAGATGTCGAGCAGCACGATGTCGTATTCGCCGGTACGGATACGATTGACGGCGGCGCAGGCGGAATCCGCCTCGCCGGTGATCTCGATGTCGTCGACATCGCTGAGGAACTGCCGGAGGCCGGCCCGCACCACCGCATGGTCGTCGACCACCAGGACTCGAATCATTGGGACTATCCCTCCTTTGCCGACCTTGGTGCCGGACACGGCGGCCGCGCCGTTCGCGGTGGGCGCGGTCGCCGCACGATGTCCGTGCCGCGCATTCATGCGGCGTGCCCCGATCCCTGGCGAGGCTGATGCTGCGAAGCCCGCTCGAATCGATCGTATTCGTGCAATCGATTGTAGAGCGTTTTCAGGCTCACACCCAGAATGTCGGCCGCGTGTCGCTTGTTGCCATCGCAGTGCACGAGCGTCGCAATGATGAGCGCGCGTTCCATGTCGGCGATCGAGGTGCCGATCGGCACCTCGATGCGGTTTCCGGGCACTGTCCGTGAGCGCAGCTCGACCTTCGTCAGCATCAGCTCGCGCTCGGCGAGCAGCCACGCGCGCTGGATCGAGTTCCTGAGTTCCCGCACGTTCCCCGGCCAGTCGTGCTCGTAGAGAAAGAGCCGCGACTCGGCGGACAGCCGCTTGTGTTGCTGCCCCGTTGCGTTGAGCGCGTCGACGAAGCGTTCGGCAAGCCGCTCGATGTCCTTGCCGCGTTCGCGCAGTGGCGGGACCCGCAGTGGAAATTCGGCGAGCCGGTACAGCAGATCCGGCCGCAGCCTGCCGGCGGCGACGGCCTCGGCCGGGTCCTGGTCGGTCGCGGCAATCACCCGCCAGGCCGATCTGCCGGCATCCGCGTCCAGCGCCCGCAGGAGCCGGGATTGCAGCGCGCCCGGCAGGTAGACCACGTTGTCGAGGAACACGCTGCCCCCGCCAACCCGTTCGAACACTCCTTCTGGACCGAACAGTGCGGAATCCGCCTGGCCGCTGGCCGTGGCGCCGCAGTCGACGACGGCCAGCGCCCCCGCGGCCGGCCCCGCGCAGCGGTGGATGACGTGTGCGGCGAGGGACTTGCCGGTGCCGCTCTCACCGACCAGCAGCACGTTGGCGCGCGTCGGCCCGACACGTTCGAGGGCGCGGCGCAGGCGTTGCATCGGCTCGGAGTCCCCCAGGAGCGCATTGGTGGCGGTGCTCTGCGGTTGCGCGCGAAGCGGGTCGTCTGCGGGGTCAGGGCGCGGGATTTCCGCGTGGGCGGGCATGAGGTGTGGCATCTCGCGAGTTCCTTCTACTGCGCGCCCGTGACCCGGGCCTTAAACCGTCCCACCGACATCCTGGGTGGGCATTGGCTGTCAGTCTGCTTGCTCGCGCCTGACGCGCCCTATCGGTGGCGCCCGTCACGGGCGTCGGGATGTGCTGACACTTCGTAAGACTAACACTGACATGATTGGGCGCCGGTGCCGAGCACCACCGTGCCAGCCGTCGTCATCCCGCGTCCGTCGGACACCGGCGCGACCTCCCGTTGGCCGGAATGATCCGGTGGACGGGGAGTCACAGGTTCTATAAGCGATATGGGTAGGGACGGCCGCACCCGCTGCGGCAACTCGGTAAAGGAGGACACCCCATGAAATACCAATTCGGCAAATTCGCGCTCGTCGGTCTCGCGGCGGGACTGGCCGTCGCGGCACCCGCAGGCGGCGACACCATCGTCACCGCCGACAGGCTCGGCGAGTCGGTCCAGGTGCGTGACGTGAGCTTCGAAGGCGGCGCCGTGCGAGGTGTCGTCGTCAACAACAGCGGGCAGCGCATCGAAGACCTGATGCTGCGCGTCACCTGCGACTGGCGC
>CALRPY020000034.1:0-48235 GCA_943370145.1 Hydrogenophaga intermedia
AGCGGGCGCTGCCGGTGGCGGACGCCATCGAACTGCTCGGCAGTCCATTCCTCCGCGGCGCCCGTGCCGAGTTCGCGCCGCGCGCGAAACTCGCCGCGCGCCTGCAGCGCGAGCGGGTGGACCCACTGACGCTTGCTGAGCTGGCCGGCGCCGCGCGCGAGGGCGAGTGCCCGGTCTTCGCCGGGCTGCTCGAGCGCGTGCGCGGGCTGTACGAGGCAGCCAGGCGCACCCAGCCGCTACCGGCCTGGATCGCGTGCTTCCAGCAGTGGCTGGCCGCCTTCGGCTGGCCCGGCGAGCAGGCCCTGAACGCCCAGGAGAAGTCCGCGCAGGACGCGTGGTCGCACGCGCTCGACACGGCGGCCGCCCTCGATCTCGTGCTGTCGCCGCAACAATCCGCGGGTGCCGCGCTGGCGCGGTTGCGCCAGGCGGCGCGCGGCATCGGCGCTGCCGAGGCCGTCGCGCCGGACGCGATCGAGATCCTCGGGGTCGAGGAAGCCGCGGTCGTCCGTCCCGCCCGTGCGTGGGTGCTCGGCCTGCACGATGCGGCCTGGCCGGCGGCGCCGACGGCCAACCCCTTGCTGCCGCAGTCGCTGCTGCGGCGGGGCGGCGTGCCCGGCACCGACTTCGCGCGGGATGCCGCGCGGGCGCGTCGTGCGCTGGACATGCTGCTTGCCCACGCGCGCGAGATCGTGCTGAGCCACGCCACCCACGAGGGCGACACGCCGCTGCGGCCGAGCGGCGCGCTGGACTGGCCGGTGTCGGCCATCACCGCGGCGCCCGCGCTGGCTGAACGCTGGCGCGCGCCGTTGACGGGGATTGAGCTCGAGCGCGCGCCGGATGACGCGCCGGTGCCCCTGCGGGAGACGGCGCGCCAGCGCGGCGGCGTCAGCGTGCTGGCCGCGCAGGCCGCATGCCCGTTCAAGGCCTTCGCCGCGTACCGCCTGGACGCCGAGGGGCTCGAAGAGGCTGCGCCGGGCCTGGACCCGCGCGAGCGCGGCGAACTGGTGCATGCGGTGATGGCGGCGCTCTGGTCGGGGCTGCGCCGCAGCAGCGCGGCGCGCGTGCTGTCGCCGGCCGAACTCGATGACGCCATCGCTGCGGCGGTCGAGGCGGCGTTGCGCGAGCGACGCGACCTGCCGTCGCGCACGCGTGGCCTCGAGGCGCGGCGCCTGCAACGCCTCGCCGCGCAGGCTGTCGCCCGGGATCTGCAGCGCGCGCCGTTCGAGGTGATCGCGGTCGAGGCGCAGCATGAACTGAACCTGGGCGGCCTGCCGCTGCGCCTGCGCATCGATCGCGTCGACCGGCTCGACGACGGCGCGCTCGTCATCATCGATTACAAGACCGGCGAGGCGAAGCGCGCGGACTGGAGCCTGCCGCGTCCGCTTGCGCCGCAGCTGCCCGCTTACGCGCTGGTGCTGGACGACGCGCCGCTCGCGGGGATCGCGTTCGCGCAGCTGAAGCCCGGCGACTGCAAGCTCGTCACCGAGCCGGCGAAGGACATGGGCAGCGCGGCGGGGAACGCGAAGCTCGCGCTGCTGCGCGAGGACTGGCGCCGGGAACTCGAAGCGCTCGCCGCCGGCTTCGTCGCGGGGGACGCGCACGTCGACCCGCGCGACGGCGAGGCGACCTGCCGCCATTGCGACTTCAGCGGCCTGTGCCGCGTGCACGAGCGGACGCTCGTCGCGCAGGACGAGGAGGCGGGCGATGAGTCTTGACGACGCCGCCGCCAGGCGGCGCGCGCTGGCGCCGGACGCGTCCTTCATCGTCGAGGCGGCCGCGGGCTCGGGCAAGACCTCGCTGCTGACACAGCGCATTCTCCTGCTGCTGGCCCGCGTCGACGAGCCGGAGAACGTGCTCGCCGTCACTTTCACCCGCAAGGCCGTGGAGGAGATGCGGGGCCGCGTGCTGAAGGCGCTGGCCAGCGTCGACGACCCGCTGCCGGCGTCGCCGCACGATCAGCTCACGCGTGAACTCGCCGGCGCGGTGCTCGCGCGTGACGCGGCACGGGGCTGGCGCCTGCGCGAACATCCGGCGCGGCTGCGCATCCAGACGCTCGACGCGCTCGCGGCGGGCCTCGCGCGCCGGCTGCCGCTGACGGCGGGGCTCGCGGCGCAGCTCGACGTCGTCGACGATGCGAGCGATCTCTATTGCCTCGCCGCGCGCGACACGCTGGCGCTCCTGTTCGAGGAGGGCGTCTATGCCGAACTCGTCGCCCAGGTGCTGGAACATCTCGACAACGACGCGCGCAAGCTCGAAGCCCTCCTGATCGAGATGCTCGCCCGGCGGGACCTGTGGCTGACGCGCGTCGTGAGGGGCGCGGAGCGCGCGGTCGCCGAGGCCGCGCTTGCCGCGGCGGTGGCGGCCGAAGTCGACGCGCTGCGCAACGCCCTGCTGGCGACCGTGCCGGTCGCGCAGCTGCCGGCGCTCGTCGAGCTCGCGCGCCTCGCCGCGTCGGGCGTCGCTCAGGCCGGCAGGGACACGCCGCTCCATGCGCTCGCCGCCTTCGACGGCGTGCACTTCGATGCCGGGATCTGTGCCGGCCTCGCCGAACTGCTGCTGACCGGCGGCGGCTCGGTGCGCGTGAAGCTCGACAAGAACCTCGGGGTGCAGCCGCAGACCAGCGAGCTCTTCAAGGCCCTGTTCGCGCCCATCGCCGACGCGCTGCGCGCGGCGCCCGCGGTTTGTGCGCGCCTGCATCGGACGCGCGGCCTGCCGCCGTCCGTCTATACCAACGCGCAGTGGCGGACCATCGAGGCGATGTACGGCCTGCTGAAGCTCGCGGTCGCCCAGCTCGACCTCACGTTCGCGCACGCCGGGCGCTGCGACTTCACCGCGATCACGCACGCCGCGCAGCAGGCGCTCGGCGCGGCGGATGCGCCGAGCGACCTGTCGCTCGCGCTCGACTATCGCCTCGAGCACCTGCTCGTCGACGAATTCCAGGACACCTCGCAGACCCAGCACGAACTGCTGGAGGCCCTCACTGCCGGCTGGACCGGCGATGACGGCCGCACGCTGTTCTTCGTCGGCGACCCGCTGCAGTCGATCTACCGCTTCCGGCAGGCCGAAGTGCGCCTGTTCGTGCAGACGACACGCCGTCGCCGCTGGGGCAGCGTGCCGCTCGAGACCCTCCGGCTGACGGCGAATTTCCGCACCACCGCGCCGGTGATCGAGTGGATTAACGGCGCGCTCGAACGGGCTTTCGACGATGCGCCCGACAGCCTGCCCGAGTACGTCGCACTGAGCGCGACCCGGGCCGCACCGGCCGCGCCGGCCGTCAGCGTGCACGCCATCGATGCCGCCGGGGATGCCACGGCCGAGGCGCTCGCCCTGCTGGGCGTGGTCGAGTCTGCGCGCGCGCGCCGGCCGCAGGCCGGCATCGCGGTCCTCGTGCGCAGCCGCAGCCATCTGGGCTTGCTGCCGGCGCTGCTCGCCGCGGCGCGCGTGCCGGTGGCGGCCACCGACATCGAGCCGCTCGCCGCGCTGCCTGTCGTCAACGACCTGCTGGTGCTGACGCGCGCGCTCGCGCAGCCGGCCGACCGCGTGGCCTGGCTCGCGCTGCTGCGCGCACCGTGGTGCGGACTGTCGCTCGCCGCGCTCGCCGCGCTGATGACGGGGCGCCGCGATGCGCTGGTGTGGGAAGCCCTGCAGGATGCGCGCTGGCGCGCATCGCTCGACGACGACGAGCGCGCCCGCGTCGACGCGCTGTGCGGAGTGCTTGCGGCGATCCTGCCGCAGGCCCGCCGCGTGGCCTGGACGCTGCTCGTCGAACGCGCGTGGCTGCAGCTGAACGGCCCGGCGCTCGTGACCGATGCGGCCGAGCTGCGCCACGTGCAGCGTTACTTCGAACTGCTCGCGCGCTTCGAGGCGGCAGGCAATCCGCTGCGCGCCGAGGCGCTCACCGAATTCATCGCCCGGCACTACGCGCCGGTGCCCCGCGAGGACGGCCAGTCGGTCGCCATCATGACGGTGCACCGGGCGAAGGGGCTCGAATTCGACATCGTGATCGTGCCCGGCCTCGATCGCCTGCCGCGCGCCGAGCTGAAGCAGCTCGCCCTGTGGCACGAGCACCACGTGGCGGACGCGCTGCTCCTCGCGCCGCTGTCACCGCCCGGACCGGCGCAGGAACCGATCTATAGCTACCTGCGCCGTCTGGAGGCGGAGGAGCAGGCGGCGGAAGGCTATCGCCTGCTGTATGTCGCGCTGACGCGCGCGCGCGACGAACTGCATCTCTGCGTGCGACGCAAGTTCAAGGTCGATGGTGAACTCGCGAAGGGAGGCTCGGGCAGCTTTCTCGGCATGCTGTGGCAGACGCTGGCAGAACCACTGGCAGGCTTGCCCGCGGCGCCGCGCGCGACGGTGGCGCTGCCGCCGCCGCCGACGCGGCGTCGCCTGTCACGCGCGAGCCTGCCGGTCGCGCCGGCGCGGGTGGACGAACCGGGCGACACGGGCATCGAGGCCACCCCCGAGTTCGAGTGGGCGAGCCCGACCGCCAGGCATGTCGGCACGGTCACGCACCTGCTGCTCGAGCTGATCGGTGCGCAGGGCCTCTTTGCCTGGGCCCCGGAGACCTTGCCGGCCCGGCTCGATTTCATCCGTGACGAGCTGGGCGCGCGCGGCGTGCCGCGACGCGAAGTGGAGGCCGCGGCGGCCCGCGTACGGCTCGCGCTCGAGAACACCCTCGGCAGCGCCCGCGGCCGCTGGATTTTCGACCCGGCGCATGGCGATCCCGCGAGCGAGCGGCATTACACGGCGGTACTCGACGATGTGCTGAGCGAGGCCGTACTCGACCGCAGCTTCATTGACGCCGAAGGCGTGCGCTGGATTGTCGATTTCAAGACCGGCGAGCACCTCGGCGGCTCGGTCGAGGCGTTCATGGATTCCGAGGTCGAGCGCTACCGCCCGCAGCTCGAACGCTATGCGCGGATGCTTGCCGAACTCGAGGACCGCCCGATCGCACTCGGCCTGTACTTCCCGCTGCTCGACGGCTGGCGCGAATGGCGGTACCGGGCGCGTTGATTCCTTGCAGGCGTCCGTGGGTGGACGCCGTCTCTTGTCCGCAGTGGGGCGCGAGCGCTCTCGCGCCGAACTTCGCCTCTCCCGG
This sequence comes from Hydrogenophaga intermedia, assembly GCA_943370145.1. GTDB lineage: Bacteria > Pseudomonadota > Gammaproteobacteria. The sequence continues at coordinate 5,102 of CALRPY020000034.1, forward strand.
TGCGGGAGAGGTGAAGAGGACGCCTCCCGCCGCGGACCGGCTCAGCGCCGGCGCCTGCCCCGACGCGCCAGCAGCAGCAGCCCGGACACGAGCAGCGGCAGCGCCGGCGGCACCGGCACGGGCGCCGTTGCACCCAGCAGTTCGAAGTTGTCGATGCGCCAGGTGCCGAGCGCGGAACTCGCATCGAAGCCGTCGAGCGCGATGTCGAGATGGTCCTGCGCCGGCAGCGCCAACGGCACGCGCACGGTCGTGAAGGTGGTGGTCGTCGCGCCGCTCGCGAGGGTGTCGCCGTTGACGCGCAGCGCCCAGAACCTCGGACCCGTCGCCGAGGCCTGCTGGGCGAAGGCCAGGCTGTCGAGTTGCAGCACCCGACCGCTCATCGCGCGGACCGACCACAGCAGGCTGTTGCCGTCATCGAAGTCGCGGGCGCCGAGCGCGCGGCCAGGCGCGCCGGTGAAACTCGTCAGACTGCCGTCGAGATCCTGCCATGACGCCGCGAGGAGATCGGGCGCGAGCGTTGCGGGGGCCTGGGTGAAGCTGCCGTCGCCGGCGTCGAAGTCATAGGCGGCGAGCGTCGCCGCGCGCGCCGGCGTGGCGAGTGTGTGCGAGAGGGCGAGGAAGAGTGAATAGACGGCGAAGCGCGGCCGCTGCGGACGATGTTCCATATCGTTTACCTCGATCCATGAGTGTTGTTGAAGCCAGGGCTCCGCGACGGCGCATCCTGCGCGCGGCGCGGGTCGAGCGGATTCTAGGGCGATTGCGCGACGGACGCGCCCGGGGCGGAAGCGCCCGGCAGATCAGGCAGGCAGTGCCGGCAGGTAGCGGATCAGCAGCGAAGCGGGGCCGCAGCCGATGCGATGGATGAGCTCCGTCTGGCGATTGATGCCGGTCTTGTGGAACACGTGCTTGAGATGCGTGCGCGCGGTGTTGACGGAAATCTCGAGTTCCTGCGCGGCCTCGTCGAGCGTCATGCCATTGCTCATGAGCTGCACGAGCTTGGCTTCGGTCTGGGTCAGGCCGTAGAGGCCGGTCAGGATGTCGTGTGACACCTGGCGCGGGCTGTTCGCATCGAAGAGATAGACGAGCACGCGTGCCTGCTGTTCTTCGCCGCTGCCGCCGGGCACGGGTGCGACGATGAGCTCGACGTGCTCCCGCGACAGCGGCGCGCGCACGAACATCGCGCCGGTCGCGTCGGTCTGGTCCTGGCGGCCGCGGCCGAGCGCGGTGCGGACCAGCTCGCGCAGGCGTTGCTCGAGCAGCTTGTCCTGCACCGAGAACATGCCGTTGCGGCATTCGACGCCGCGATTGCGCCCGAGGACTTCGCGCGCGGAACGGTTCATGTGATGGATGCGCAGATCGGGGCCGAGGATCAGGATGCCGTTCGGCATCGTGTCGAGCGCCTGCGCGAACGCGGGTTCGTTGCCGCTGCCGCCGCGCTCGGTCACCGGTTTGAGCGAGGTCACGAGCTTCAGCGCAACCCCGTAGGTCTGGCCGCGCCCGTCGAACAGCGGGGTCAGCACGTCGCGCTGCTGGCGCTGTGCGCCGCCACTGCGCTGGCCCATGGCGCGGTCGAGGTGTTCCTCGCCGTCCCCCCGCAGCACGCGGGCGACGAGTTCGTCGGCGTGGCCGGGCGGCAGTTCGTAGAAACTGGTGAGCAGTTCGCCGAGCGGGCGGTCGATCAGCTGGCGGCGGTTGATGCCGAGCATGCCCTCGGCGATCCGGTTGGCGAAGCTGATGCGGCCTTCGCTGTCGGTGGTCACGAGACCATCCGCGGCGGACGGATCGTTGGCCGCTTCCGGGGAGCGGTCCCCCGGCGGCTGGCGAATCTGCCCGCCGTGCAGCGCGAGATCGATTGCGGTCAGCAGGTCCTTGGTCGTGAACGGCTTGTTGATGAAACCGGCCGGGCGCGTGGAACGCGCGCGCTCGAGCAGTTTCTGGTCGACGTGCGCCGAGATGTAGATCACGGGGATGTCGAGCGTGGAGCGGATGCGTCTGGCAGCCTCGATGCCGTCCATGCCTTCGCCGAGCCGGACGTCCATGAGGATCAGGTCCGGGTGGAGTTCGGCGGCCTTTTCGATGGCCTCGAAGCCGTCCTTCGCGATGGCGGCGACGTCATAGCCGAGACCGCGCAGCCGCATCTTGAGCGCGCCGGCGACCGCGCGCTGGTCTTCGACGACAAGGATCTGTTCACCCGCCATGGCGGGCTCCGGACCCCGGGCGTAGCGCCCGGGGTGCGGCCGCTGCCGGCCGGGCTACGGCCAGCAGGCGCATGCCTCTGCTGTGCTCTGTGTCCATTTCCTGTCGGCCTGACTTGCGCATTATTGTTTTGGGGTGGCGCGGTGCATGCCGGTTGCACCGCGCCTCGTCGCTTGGCGGTCGCGCTTCGCCGCCCGGCGACTCAATGGTCGTCGCGGAACTGCTTCTGGAACATCTCCCGGCGCTCCTGGGCATCGACGGTCAGCGTGGCGATCGGCCGCGCCTCGAGCCGCCCGAGGCCGATTTCCTCGCCGGTTTCCTCGCAGTAGCCGTAGCTGCCATCCTCGATGCGCTTGATGGCTTCCTCTATCTTGTGCAGCAGCTTGCGATAGCGGTCCCGCGTGCGCAGCTCGAGGATGTTGTCGCTTTCACGGCTGGCCCGTTCGGCTTCGTCGCCTACGTCCCGCGTTTCGGTGCGCAGGTGTTCCAGGGTTTCCTGCGATTCCGCGATCAGTTCCTGGCGCCAGTTCTCGAGCTTCTGCTTGAAGTACGCCATGTGCATCGGGTTCATGTACTCCTCGTCCGGGCGCGGTCGGTAGCCCTGCGGGAGTTTTACGTCGTCTAGATTTGTCACCTTCCTGATAACAGCCTTCTCTGTCGGGGCGGCCGTCTTGCCGGCCAGCTGCGCAGGTGCGGCTGGCTTGCGTTGGGGTTCCGCCTTGGTTTTTTGTTTCGTGGGGGATTCCGCTGGCGCCGGCGGCGGCGTCACGGGTTTCGCAGCAGGCTTGGGCGTCGCCTGGACCGGGGCCGCTTTCGGGGCCTCGACGGTCGCCGGGGCGGCCGGCTTCACCGACGGCTTGGGCGCCACCGGTTTCACGGCGGCGGGCTTTTTCGCCGCTGGCTTCGCGGCGGCCACCGGCTTCGCGGCCGGTTTGGGCGCTGCCTTGGCACTGGCCGGCTTCGCCGGCGCTTTCGTGCTGGCCCGGGCAGCCACCGGCGCGGCGGCGGCTTTCTTCGCCGCTGCGGCCTGTTTCGGCTGCGCCTTGGCCGCCGCGGGTTTCACGGCGGCGGCGGTGCTGCCCTTCGAGGCAGCCGGTTTCTTCGTTGCAGGCTTGGCCGTGGCTTTCGACGCGACGGGCTTTTTCTTCGTCGCGGCGGCAGTGGCTTTGCTGCTGGCGGCCAGCTTTGCTTTGGGGGCTGCCGGCCGCTTTGCAGCGGACTTCGCCGGCGCCTTCTTGTTGGCTTTTGCCACGGTCCTACCTCCGGTTAATTCACCTTAAAGAGCAGGCGATTACCCGCTAAACCTGAAATATTTCTCATGTTTAGGGATGTCGCACATTAATCATTTTCATTGGCCAGCGCAACGGCCGTTTCGGGCACTGCGACGTGGGTCCGGGAGCGGGGCGCGAGTGTCGGGCGGAGTCGCCGGCGATGGCCACTGCGACGGGGCGGCAGCGCGAAGTCGACGCCTTCGATGACCGAGGCGCTCATCGGCGGCGTGATTGCTTCCCTCGCGCACAGGCGTTTTAGTAGTATGCGCCCTTCGCGTCCGACTCGTTGGCTGAGGGGATCCACGAATGCGGCGCGCCCCCGCGAATAGCAATGCCCGACGCGCGCCGTTGAGATCGCGATACGCCGCTCGGTGAGGAGTACTGAATGACCAAAAGAATTCTGAGTGGATTGCTGGCCGGTGGTTTGGCCGCCCTGTCGATGGCTGCCGTCGCGGAGGGCGATGCCACTGCCGGTCGCAAGACGGCGGAAACCTGCCTGGGCTGCCATGCGGTCGACGGCTACTTCAACGTCTACCCGACCTATCACGTGCCGAAGGTGGGCGGTCAAAGCGCGGCGTACATCGAGTCGGCGCTGAAGGCTTACCGCGACGGGGGCCGCAAGCACGAGACCATGAACGCCAATGCGGCGAACCTGAGCGATCAGGACATTGCCAATATCGCGGCGTATTTCGCCAGCCAGGGCAAGTAAGCCTGCGCGAACCGGGAGATTCCAAAGCATGAACAAGACCAGATTCGCCGCCTTGCTCGCCCTTGCGCTGACGACGGGCTCCGCGCTCGCCACGGACGCGGGCTCCGACCCGGCAGCCTTCAAGCAGAAGCTGGCGGCCTGCGGTGCCTGCCACGGCGAGAATGGCGACAAGCCGCTCGCCCCCGACTATCCGGTCATCGCCGGCCAGCCCGCCGACTACATCGCGGCGGCCCTGCGCCACTACCGTGATGGCCGTCGGAACAACCCGATCATGGGTGCCCAGATCCAGGCGCTGCAGCTTTCCGAGCAGGATATCGTCGCGCTCGGCGACTACTTCTCCCGCCAGAAAAGCCCGCTCGCCACGCTGAAGCCGTAAGCCGGCACCGCATCACGCCGGCCGCCACGCTGAGCGTGGCGGCCGGCGCGTCGTCCCTGTGGCGGATCCCCCTGCCGCCGCCTACCCGGGTTGCCCCTGGGCCAGCACCTCCTCCAGGAAATTCAGCATCGCCTGCCGCGAGCGCCGGTCCGCGTTCGCGTCGTACTTGACGCCGAAGCCGGGGTCGTTGGCTTCCGGGTTGGTGAAGGAGTGCAGCGTGTTGCCGTACGTGTGGATCTGCCAGTCGGCGCCGGCGGCGCTCAGCTCCTCCTCCAGCGCCACGACGTCGGACACGGGCACCATCGGGTCGTCGTTACCATGCAGCACCAGCACCTTGGCCGTGATGCGGCGGCCGTCGGTATTGCCCGGCTTGCCGAGCAGGCCATGGAAGCTGACGACACCGCGGACGTCGGCGCCGCTGCGCGCGAGGTCCAGCACGCAGAGGCCGCCGAAGCAGAAGCCGATCGCGGCGATACGTCCCGGGTCCACCGCCGGGTCCCGGCGCGCCGCCGCCAGTGCCGCCTGAAAGCGGGCCTGCAGCAGCGCGCGATTCTCGAGGAAGGGCTTCATCAGGGCGCTGTTCTCCTCAGGGCCGCTGCCGAGCACGCCCTTGCCGTACATGTCGATTGCGATGCCGACATAACCCTGGGCCGCCAATGCCCGCGCCTTTCCGGCTTCAAAGGGGGACCTGCCCGCCCAGGCATGTGCGATGAGCACCGCCGGCAGGGGGCCCTTGGCGCCGTCCGGAATGCAGGCGACGGCCTCCAGCGTGCTGCCTTCGTGCATGTATTCAATGGTTTTTTCGATCATGAACCTGTTCCTCGACTGTCGAAACTGAAGCGCTTGGGAACCGTTAATCTACCCCAGCAGGGTTGCCACGGGGCGACGTTGCGCTGCGATTGAAGCGAGCCGATCTGGCCGGTGCCATGCAAGCGTTCACATTTGCGACATCGTTCCCGGGCACTCCCCGGAAGCGCTGCCTATACTTCGTCACCGGTTCGCCGATAAGAACGGTCATGTGGCACCGGGATGCCACCAGGCAACCGCACCCAACACAAGGACCCTGAGCGCGGAATCGAAACAATGCTGAACATCACGCAGGTACTTGCGGCGGAGGTGACGAACCGTCTCGGTTCGAACTACGCCGTGATGTTCGGCGGCGCCAATCCCAGGCATCTGGCCGCCGCCGCGGATATCGCCCGACGCGCACTGAACAGCATCGCGACCAGCGACGCGCTGTATCACAACGTCGAGCATTCCGTGTACGTCACCGTGGTCGGCATGCAGATCCTGCTGGGGCGCCAGGTGCTGGCGGCCGACGTGACGCCGGCCGATTGGCTCAATGTGGTCACCGCCCTGTTGTGCCACGACATCGGGTACGTGCGCGGCATCTGCGTCAGTGACGGGGTGGACCGGCTCGCGACCGGCATCGGCAACCAGTCCACGCGGCTGCCCGAAGGGGTCAGCGATGCGGCGCTGATGCCGCTGCACGTCGACCGCGGCAAGCGCTACATCGCCGAGCAGTTCGCGGCCGCCGATGCCCTGGTCGACATCGAAGCCGTGCAGTGCTGCATCGAACGCACGCGTTTTCCGGTGCCGGACGATCCCTGGTACCTGGATACCGATGACTATCCCGGGCTCGTGCGCGGGGCCGATCTGATTGGCCAGCTGTCCGACCCGCGCTACCTGAGCAAGCTGTCCGCGGTGTTTTTCGAATTCGAGGAGATCGGCTTCAATCGCCAGACGGGCTACCGCAAGCCAGGCGACCTGCTGAGCGCCTATCCCGCGTTCTTTGCCCGGAATGTGGCACCATTCATCGTCGACTCGGAACGCTATCTCAAGCAGACCAAGGACGGGCGTGAAATCCTCGCAAGCCTCTATCGCAACCTCGACATCGCCCGCCAGCCCGAGGCGACCGTCACCCTCGCACGCCAGGCCTGAGCCGCGCCACGCGCGCTGGCGCCAGCTGCTGCTGGCAGGCCTCGTTGTCCTGTCCGGCCCGCTCGCAGCCGCTGACTGGCCGCTCAGCGAAGTGGCGCCCGGCGTGTACGTCCATCATGGCCAGCACGTCGGGATCGACGACCCGGCGCGCGGCGACAGCGCGAACCTGGCTTTCATCGTCGGCAAGCGCTGCGTTGCCGTCGTCGACAGCGGCGGCAGCGTCGTCACGGGACAGGCCTTGCGCGCGGCGATCGCGCGCACGACGCCGCTGCCGGTCTGTTACGTCATCAACACGCACGCACATTTCGATCACGTGCTCGGTAACGAGGCTTTCCGCGCCGATGCGCCGCAGTTCGTCGGCCATGCGAACCTCGTCGCCGCGCTGGAGGCTAGCCGTGACTACTTCGCAACCCGCTTCGCCGACGAACTGGGCGGCCCCGCGCGCGAGGCTGCGGTGATCGGCCCCGATCTCGTGGTCGACGACCGCCTGACGCTCGATCTCGGGGCGCGCACGCTGGAACTCCGCGCGGTGCCGGACGCGCATACGACGGCCGATCTCACTGTCTTCGACAGTGCGACGGCAACGCTGCTGAGCGGGGATCTCGTCTTCATGGAGCGCCTGCCGGTGCTCGACGGCAGCCTGCGCGGCTGGTTGGCGTGGCTGGGCGAAGCGCGGGGCAAGCCCGCCAGCCGCGTGGTGCCGGGCCACGGCCCCGTATCCGCAGCCTGGCCCTCCGCGCTGGACGCCGAGGAATCCTACCTCGCCGGCTTGCTGGCGAGGGTCCGCGCGGCGGTCGGGGAGGGCCTGTTTCTCGAGGACGTCAGCGCCGCGGCGGCTGGCGAGTCGCCCGCCGGCTGGTTGCTGACCGGGCCCCATGCGCGCAATGCGGGCAAGGCCTTTCGCGAAGTCGAATGGGAGTGAGCGGCGCGCGTCACGCTCAGAACTTCGCGCCGAGACTCGTGCAGAGGAAGCGCATCAGCGGCGCCGCCGCCGTGTAGCTCTCGGCAACGAAATCCACCAGTCCCGGTTCATGCAGCAGGCCCGCATCGAACGCCCGGGTGACGATGAAGTCCTTGCGCCTGAGATCCTCCGCATGGTCGTGCTCGGCCGGGAAGCCCCGCGGCACCCGACGCAGGGCCGTGCCGAAGAACTGGAAGCCGGCGCCGTCGGCCGCCACCGCGCGGGCTCGCGACCACGCGCGCGGCTGGTCGCAGATGTGCTGGCGGATGCGGTTCGCAACGTCGGTTTCCGGGTGCCAGATGCCGCAGCCCAGGAAGCATTCATCGAGGCCGACGTGGAAGTAGTATCCCGGTCCGTGGATGTCGCGAAAGGCGTCGTGGCGGAAATGGATGCCCAGGTTCGTCTTGTAGGGGCGCTTGTCGCGCGCGAAACGCGTGTCGCGATAGATGCGCAGCAATGAGCCGCCCATGCGCTTCGGGACGCACAGCAGGCGCGGCGAAAGCCTGGCGAGCGGTTGCTCCATGGCCTGGATGAAATCGAGCGCCGGCTCGAGCAGGTCCCGCTCGTACACCGCCTTGTTGGCCTGGAACCACTCGCGGTTGTTGTTCTGCGAAAGTTTGTGCAGGAATTCGAGCGCGGCCGGCGCGAAGCCGGAAAAGCGGGCAGTGGCCGGGGCAGCCTGTATTTTCTTGCGTGCCATGCAGAAGCTCCGCGCGCGGGCTGCGCGCCGTCACCCGCCGCCGATGCGTCAGGCGGGGGCGACTATATAGCGCGCCGCGAGTTGCTGGAACTCGGCGAGATCCGCGGCGACCCGCTCGGGACCGCGCCCGAGTTCTTCCCCCACGATGGCCGCAACCCGCGGCGCGGCGGCGAGTGCGCTCCTGGCGTCGAGGAACAGCGCCCGGCAGCGCCGGGCGAGCACGTCTTCGGTGCGGCGTGCCATCGCATGGCGAACGGCATGGCGCACGCCGTCCTCGGTGAGGTCGACCCCCGGCAGGGTTGGCGATGGCGGCCCCCCGGTCGGCGCGTGCGGTGCGCGCAGCGTCGCGCTGGCCGTGCCGGAGGCCCCGGCCGTGAGCCCGCTGCCGCGCAGGGCGAAATCGACGATCTCGACCGCCATTCGGCGAAAGGTTGTCCATTTGCCACCGATCACCGTCACGAGGCCGCTGTCCGCGCGATGCAGGCTGTGCTCGCGCGACACCTGCGCCGTGCGTACGCCAGGATTGCCGGCGAGCGGACGGATGCCGCAGAACGCGGCGCTGACATCACGGCGGGTCGGGTTGCGCCGCAGGTAGCGGGCGGCGGTCTCCAGCAGCACGGAGATTTCGTGCGCCGTGGGTACCGGTTCCGCCTCACATGAGTCGGCCGCGATGTCGGTGGTGCCCAGCAGCGTGCGTCCCCGCCATGGAATCGCGAACATCACGCGCCCGTCGTCGACCCGCGGCATAAGCAGCGCCGTGTCCCCGCCGAGGAATTCGCGCCCCATGACGAGGTGGCTGCCCCGGCTCAGGCGCAGGGGCGGCCCGTTTGCCGGTGCGTCCATGCGCAGCACCGCAGCCGCGGCGGGACCCGTCGCATTGATCACGCGGGCGGCCCGGACTTCGTGTTCACGACCGCTTTCCCGGTCCCGGTAGCGCACGCCGCAGACGCGACCATTGGCGCGTTTGAGCAGCCCGGTGACTTCAGCGTAGTTGATGCAAAGTGCGCCGTCCGCGCAGGCCGCTTCGAGCACCGCGAACAGGAGTTCCGTGTCGTCGAACTGACCGTCATGGAAGCTCACGCCACCCATGAACGTCGCGGGGCGCAGGCCGGGCACGAGGGTTTCGAGCGCGGTCCGCGACAGCCAGGTCGACCGGGGAAAGGCGTCCCGGCCTGCCAGCAGATCGTACGCGGCGAGCCCCGCCCGGAAGCGGCAGCGTTCGCGCCAGCCGACGACCGGCACCACGAAACGCAGCTCACGCACGAGTTCGGGTGCGTTCCGACGCAGCAGCGCGCGCTCGCGCAGCGCTTCGCGCACGAGGCCGAGCCTGCCCTGGGCAAGGTAACGCACGCCCCCATGAATGAGTTTCGTGCTGCGGCTCGACGTCCCCGCACCGAAGTCGCGAGCCTCGAGCAGCACCACTCGCAGGCCACGCGCCGCCGCTTCCCAGGCCACCCCGGCGCCTGTTGCGCCGCCGCCGATCACCACCAGATCGGCGCCAGCGTCAGCGCCGGCCAGCATCGCCTCGCGCGCGATCACAGCTCCCGGGCCCAGCCGCCGGCGCGCCCGACGGCCGCACGCCAGCGTCGGTGCAGTCGCGCCGCATCGAGCGTCGACGCGCACGGCGCGAAACGGCGCGCGGCGGGCCAGCAGCCGCGCAGTGCGTCGAGGTCGGGCCACAGGCCCGAACCGAGCCCGGCGAGCGCGGCCGCGCCGAGCGCGGTGCTCTCCAGCATCGGCGGCCGCTCCAGTTCGAGGTCGAGCACCGCCGCCTGGATCGCGAGGAGCAGATCGTTGCGTGCGGCGCCACCGTCGACCCGCAGCGAGCGCAGCGGCTGCGGCAGGTCGCGCCGCATCACGTCCAGCACGTCGGCAACCTGCAGGGCGATGCCTTCCAGCGCGGCGCGTGCGATGTGGCCCTTGCCGGTGCCTCGCGTCAGCCCGATCAGCAGGCCGCGCGCGTCCGCATCCCAGTGCGGCGCGCCGAGGCCGGTGAACGCCGGCACCAGCGTGACCCCGCCGCTGTCCGGCACGCTCGCGGCCAGCGCCTCGATGTCCGCGGCGTCGTCGACCAGGCCGAGCGCGTCCCGCAGCCACTGCACGAGGGCCCCGCCCATGAACACGCTGCCCTCGAGTGCGTAGGTCGTGATGCCGTCGATGCGCCAGGCGGGGGATGCGAGCAGGCCGGCCCCGGGGCGTGGTACCTCGCGGCCGGCGTTGACGAGGATGAAGCAGCCGGTGCCGTAGGTGCACTTCGCGTCTCCCGGCTCGAAACAGCGCAGCCCGAACAGGGCCGCCTGCTGATCGCCCGCGACGCCGGTCAGCGGGCTGCGCAGTCCGGCCAGTCCGCTGATTTCGAAATGGACGCCGGTGCAGTCGACGATACGTGGCAGCAGCGCGCGCGGAATCGACCACAGCGCGAGGAGTTCGTCGTCCCAGTCGCCGGTCGCGAGGTCGAGCAGCAGCGTGCGCGACGCGTTGGTGAGGTCGATGAGGTGTTCGCGTCCTCCGCTGAGCTGCCACATGAGCCAGCTGTCGACGGTGCCGAAGGCCAGTTCACCGCGGGCGGCGCGCGCCTGTGCGCCCGGGCAATGCTCGAGCAGCCAGGCCAGCTTGCTCGCCGAGAAATAGGGATCGAGCAGGAGGCCCGTGCGCTCGCGGACGAAGGATTCCAGACCCGCCTCACGCTGCCGCCGGCACGCCTCGGCGGTACGCCGATCCTGCCAGACGAGCGCCCGGTGGAGCGGCAGGCCGGTGCGGCGGTCCCATAACACGACGGTTTCCCGCTGGTTGGTGAGTCCGACCGCATGGATATCGCCGGGCGCGACGCCCGCGCGCGCGATCGCTTCGAGGGCCACGTCGCGCACCGTGTGCCAGATTTCCAGTGGATCGTGCTCGACGCGACCGGGTGCGGGGAAGTGCTGGGTCAGCTCGCGCCGGGCGCTCGCGAGCACATGCAGCCCGTCGTCGAGGACGAGCGCCCGCGAACTGGTGGTTCCCTGATCGAGTGCCAGCAGCAGGGCCATGATGACTCGAGTTTACTTGGGCTAATCAATTTGGGCGATGGCCCGGCCAGGCTGCGCCCAATACCTTGGATGCGCGAAGTGGAGGGGGGAGGTAGGTATTGCGTGCGTGAGGACCCTGTCCGCGCGCACTGTGCTTGCTGCCATGTAGGGCGCTTAGCCGCGCTCAAAGGTTTCGCGGATCCTGACCGCCCATGGCGGGCGAGGCGCGCGGAGTCTTTGCGAACCCCTTTTGTACTGCCTGACTTTGGCGCCCGGGGCAACCCGGGCGCATGTTTTATCCCCCCGGCATTGCCAATCCCTGGGCCACCGCGCGGTTTCATCGGCAGGTGACGGCCCGTGCGCTTCCCCGCGTCCGGAAAGAATGCGGGGAATGTGAATCCCTCCACGAATTCTCAATTCCAGCCGCCCGCTGTCGATAACCCTGGCGCAGTTCTTGTCTGCTTTCGGCCGAGGCCGGCAACCGGGATTTGAAGAAAATGCCATTGAACACACGAGAGCCGGTCACCGGCGACGTAGGGCAGCCGGCCAACGACGACAGCGCCGCCAGCCTGCCGCATGCACTGCTAGTGGCCTCGGCGTGCGCGGCAGCGGCAAGTGCGCTGCAAAGCGTGCCGCAGGGCTGGGTCGGCGGCTGGCTGGCGAGCGCGCTGGTGCTGGCGATGGTGCGTTGGCGCCTGCCGACGCTGGCCCTTGCCGCGGCACTCGAGGGGCTGGCATGGGGCACGGGCGCTGCGGGCCTGTTCGAGCAGACGACGGCGGCGCAGGCGTCGCTTCCGTTTCTGGTCATCGTGACCGTGTCCCTGCTCCGCGGGCTGTCGGGCGCCGCCAGCATCCGTGCCCACCTGCTGTTCCTCGCCGGTGCCTGCGTGCCTCTGCTGCTCGCGACCGCGCGCAGCGCCGACATCCGGCACCTGCCTGCCGCCGCGTTCGTCGTGCTGTGCGCGCTGGGCGCCGCCGGGATGGCGCGCGCCCTGGGTCGCCACGCCGCGTCGTCGCGCGGCGAAAGGGCGCTTCGCCGCGAGGCGGAGGCCACCGCGGAAAGCCTCGCGGAACGGGTCCAGCGCCTGCAGATCGAAGCCCGCGGCGCGGGCGAGGCCCGGGAACGGTTGAGGGAGGAGCTCAAGGCGGTCACGCTGGAACTCGGGGTGCTGCGCTCCAAGACCGGTGCGCTGTCGTCGGTGCTGGAGCGGATCAATCCCTGCGATCTCGAAACGGGGCTCCTGACCGTGGACAAGTTCGCGGGCGTGCTGAACCGCGAGTGGGCGCGCATGCAGCGCCAGGAGTCGCCGCTGAGTCTCCTGCTGTTTTCGGTCGATGGTTTCGACGAATTCCGCGACTGGCACGGGCAAGCGGCCTGTGAAGCGGCGCTCAAGCGCCTCGGCGACCTGTTCCGCACGGCGGGCCAGCGCCCGGGGGATGTGGCGGCGCGCCTCGGGCCGAACCTGTTCGCACTGCTGTTTCCCGAGACCGAGTACAAGCACGTGGGCCGTCTCGCCGACGGGGTACGCGCGCGCGTCAGGCAACTGGGCATTGCGGCCGCGCCGTCGTCCCGGCACAAGGTGTTGACCGTGACCGCCGGCATGGCAACCGTGATTCCGAACAACGACATCGAACCTGCGGTGCTGCGCGAGCGGGTCGAGGCGGCGCTCTACGAAGCGCAGTTCCAGGGCGGCGACCGCTGCGTCCGCTACCGGACCTTCGAGAGCATCCGCGTCGAGCACTGGGATCCGGCCAGCGATGGCACGCTGACCGAGGACAAGCTGCGCCACAAACTCTCGATCCTAGGTTACGAGGCCGAGCCCAGGACGTATCGGCCCGGCGAGGCGCAACCGTCGCGCCGCATGCCCGTCGATCGCGTCGAGGCGATCGTCGACGGCAGGCTGAAGTTCGCCCTCGAGGGCGAGGCGCGCGTGCTGCAGGCCGGCGACTTCCTGTTCATTCCCAAGGGGCTGGTCAGCAGCGTCGAGGTCGTGGGCCAGCGTCCGGTACGCGCCCTGCAGGCGATGCGTACCTAGGCCCCCGCAGCCGCGCCGTCGGTGCGACACGCCTGTGCAGCGTGAGGCCCGCCCGCGTGCGCCGTGACGCCGCCGGCGTTCGCGGCGACAATGTCGTCTCATGGCCAGTCGCGAATTCTCGCCGCCGCGCCGCGAGGACAGACGATGAGACTCAACAAATACATCAGCGATACCGGCTTCTGCTCACGCCGCGAAGCCGACCAGCTGATCGCGGCGCAGCGTGTGACCGTCAATGGCAGGCTCGCGGACCTCGGGACACAGCTCGAGGACGGCGACGAAGTGCGCGTCGACGGCGAGGTCGTGAGCCCGCAACTGAAGCAGGGCCGCCGCACCCGCGTGTACATCGCGCTCAACAAGCCCGTCGGCATCACCTGCACCACGGAGCGCGACGTCGATGGCAACATCGTCGATTTCGTCGACCATCCGCAGCGCATTTTTCCGATTGGGCGCCTCGACAAGAACTCCGAGGGCCTCATCCTGCTGACCAGTGACGGCGACATCGTCAACCAGGTCCTGCGCGCGGAGAACAAGCTCGAGAAGGAGTACCTCGTCGTCGTCGACAAGCCGGTGACGCCCGCCTTCCTGCAGGGCATGTCGCGCGGCGTGCGCATCCACAACACGAAGACGCTGCCGTGCAGGACCTATCGCGTCAACAAGTTCACCTTCGGCATCGTGCTGGTCCAGGGCCTGAACCGGCAGATTCGCCTGATGTGCGAGGCCTTCGACTTCCACGTGCGGCAGCTCTGCCGCATCCGCATCGGCAACATCCGCATCGACCACCTGCGCCCGGGCCGCTGGCGCAACCTCTCGCCCGCCGAACTCGACGCACTGCTGCCGCAGCGCCGCGCCCAGCGCCAGGCCAGCGCGGCGACTGTTCCCCGCGCCTGATCTGAATACCCCTCGAGCGGGCGGCGCCCTTCATCCATCTGGGGGGCTTGTTAAGTGCGCCTGGATAATAGGTGCAGACCTGCCTATTTTAGTCGGGACCTATCAATCACAAGATCACCGACGGGGGGAGTCATGAGCATCAAGGGTTATGCGGGGAAATTCCTGCGAGTCAACCTGACGACGGGCGAATGCAGGACGACGCCCCTGCCGGACGAACAGGTCCTGCGCGATTACGTGGGCGGCATCGGCCTTGCAATGAAAATGATCCTCGACGAAGTGCCACCCGAGGTCGGGCCCGCCGACGAAGCGGCGCCCATCATGTTCATGACCGGTCCGCTGACCGGCACTTCCGCGCCCAGTTCGTCGAACCTCGCGATCGTCGCGCTGAACTTCAACACCCCCTATGCCGTCGGCACCGGGCATTCCCACGGCTATTGGGCCGCGTACCTCAAGCACGCCGGCTACGACGCGGTGATCGTGACCGGCAAGTCCGCAAAGCCGGTGTATCTCTGGATCGACGACGACCAGGTCAGCCTGCGCGACGCGAGCCACCTGTGGGGCCAGGACACGCGCGACACCGAGCGCTTGGTCAAGCGCGAACTGGGCGACGAGCAGAAGATCAGCGTCGCCTGCATCGGGCCCGCCGGCGAGGCCATGCTGCATGGCGCTTCGGTGAAGAATGACCGTAACCATGGCGCTTCGAAGGGGTCCATCGGTGCGGTGATGGGCTCGAAGAAGTTGAAGGCGATCGCCGTCCGGGGCACCGGCACCGTGCCGCTGGCCGAGCCGGAGGAATTCGGCCGCTTGACCCAGGCGTGGCAGGACGCCATCCACTGGTCACCGAAGCCTGGCGAAGGCGCCAATTCGATCGGCACGCTGCTCAAGGACGCCGGCATCTCGCGTCACTACACGCTGGTCGGCAGCGAGAGCATGCTTGCCGGCAAGAACCTGACCGATCCGCGCTGGGGTGAGCAGTATTCGGCGCGCTTCGTCGAACACGCGAAGGACTGGATCGTCACGCCGAAGGAATCCTACAACTGCAACATCGCGTGCGCCTACGACTGCAAGATCACGAAGGGCAAGTACGCCGGCTTCACCGCGAGCCTGTGCGGGGGCGGCGAAAACATGGAAGGCGCCGCGGGACTCATCGGCGTCGAGGACCCGGCGGAAGCGGTCGTGCTGACCGACTTCATGGACGCGATGGGCATGGATTCCTCCGTCGGCGGCGCGCTGATGGGCATGGCATACGAACTCTACAACCGCGGCGTCATCACGCAGGAGGACACCGGCGGGCTCGACCTGAGCTGGGGCAACTTCGAATCGGCACAGGTGCTGATCCAGCAGATGTGCAGCGGCGAAGGTTTCGGCGGCACGGTGCTGGCCAAGGGCCTGAAGGAAGCCGCGCGCCTGCTCGGGCCGGAAGCGGAAGGCTGCGTGCTGCACATTCGGGGCGGCGGTTACAACATGCACGACTGGCGGCCCGCGTGGAGCGTGCTGCTGGGGCAGGTGGTCTCCGGCGCCGGCGTGTGCTGGCAGGGGCCGGGCGTGGATACCTGGACCACGGAGCCCGACCTCGGCTACACGGCCTTCGCCGAGCACTTCAAGCCCGACGGCAAGGCCGAGGCGGTCGCCAAGACCCAGGTCAAGAAGCTGTGGGAGGACACCATCGGCGTGTGCTGGTTCGCGTGCTGGGGCGTGAAGGGCGTGATCGAGTTCTCCAGCAAGTCCATTGCGCTCGCGACCGGCTGGGATGGCTTCAACGCCGAAACAGCACTCGCGATCGGCGAGCGCATGGTCCACCTGCAGCGGCTGATCGCGGTGCGCCGCGGCTTCACGCCGCAGGACGAGTACGACATCTCCGAGCGCCTGCTCGAGGCGCCGACCTACGGCAAGGCCGCGGGCCAGTCGATCCGGCCCCACCTGAAGCGCATGGTCGAGGAATATTACGACTGCATGGGCTGGGACAAGGCCTCGGCCCGTCCGACGCCGGCGACCCTGCAGAAGGTCGGCCTGCCCAACATCTGAACGGAGATTGCCCGATGAAATTCGGCACGATGCTCTACTCGACCGACTATGCGATGCGCCCGGACGACTTTGCCGTCGCCAGCGAGGAACGTGGATTCGATTCGGTCTGGTTGCCCGAACACACGCACATTCCCGCCAGCCGCCGCACGCCGTTTCCCGGCGGCGGCGAGCTGCCGCGCGAGTACTGGCACCTCCACGATCCCTTCATTGCATTGACCGCTGCAGCCATCGCGACGAAGACCATCAAAGTCGCGACCGGCGTCTGCCTCATCACCGAGCGTGACCCGATCGTCACCGCGAAGGCGGTGTCGTCGCTCGACATGCTGTCGAATGGCCGCTTCCTGTTCGGCATCGGTGCCGGCTGGAACGCCGAGGAGATGGAGAACCACGGCACGGCTTTCGCGGAGCGCTGGCAGGTGCTGGAAGAACGCATCGAGGCGATGAAGGCGTGCTGGACGCAGGACGACTCGAGCTATCACGGCCGGCATGTGAACTTCGACGACATCTGGTCCTGGCCCAAGCCCGTGCAGAAACCGCATCCGCCGATCATCATGGGCGCGGCCTCCCCGTGGGGTCGCGAACGCGTCGCGCGTTACTGCGACGGCTGGGTGCCGCTGCCGGCGCAGATGAAGAACATCGCGGCTGAGTTGCAGGACCTCGAGGAGCGCCTCGTGCGCCACGGCCGCAGGCTGTCCGACATCGAGATTTCTTTCTTCTGGGCGCCGACGAACGTGGACCAGCTGAAGCGCTATCGCGATCTCGGCGTGCACCGGGTGATTCTCGCCTGTCCCGCCGACAGCAAGGATGCCACGCTGGCGCTGCTGGACAGCCACGCCGAGCTAATGGCCGCAGTCGGGCGCTAGCCCGCGTCCATCCGACCTGCCGCAGGGGCCGCGCCGGCGATACCCGCGCGGCCCCGCCTCAGCTGACGACTAGGCTGTCGCATTCAGCGACACCTGCCGCGCCGGACGGTGCCTCGCTGGTCGCGGTGCGGGCCGGCCGATACGATCCGCCGCATCCCAGGGTGCCGGCCCCGCCGGCCACCATTCACCCTCGAGCCGTATCCAGAAGGGAGCATCTTCATGCGTAGAGCCGCCATCGTCAGTCCGCTGCGTACCGCCGTCGGCGGTTTCGGCGGAAGCTTGCGTCCACTCACAGCCGACATGCTGGCAGCCTCGGTGCTGAAGGGGCTGGTCGAGCGCAGTGGCATCGATCCCGGGCGGATTGACGAGGTCGTCGCCGCGCAGTCCTACATGTCCGGCGAGGCGCCGTGCATCGCCCGTTATGCGGCGCTGGCCGCCGGCCTGCCGATCGGCATCGCGGGCTATTCGCTGGACCGTCGCTGCGGCTCGGGCCTGCAGGCGGTGATCGATGCGTCGATGATCGTGGCCAGCGGTGCGGCCGACGTCGTCGTCGCGCTCGGCGTCGAGAGCATGAGCAATATCGAGTACTACACCACGGATCTCCGCTGGGGCGCGCGCGCCGGCACCGTGAAGATGCACGATCGCCTGCAGCGCGGCCGTGAACGCTCGCAGCCCGAGGACCGCTTCGGTTTCATCTCGGGCATGCCCGAGACCGCGGAAAACCTCGGCCGCGAATACGGCATCACGCGCGACGAGGCGGACGCCTACGCGGTGGAAAGCCACCGCAAGGCGGCGGCGGCCTGGGCCGCCGGCCGTTTCGACGACGAGGTGATCCCGCTGGAAGTGCCGCAGGCCAAGGGCAATCCCGTCGTGTTCAGCCGCGACGAGGGCATTCGCGCCGAGACATCCATGGAGACGCTCGCGAAGCTGAGGCCCGTCCTGAAAGGAGGCACGGTGACCGCCGGCAATTCGAGCCAGCAGAACGACGCGGCCGCCGCCTGCCTGGTGGTGGCCGAGGACAAGCTCGCCGAACTGGGATTGGAACCGATGGCCTGGTTGCGGGGCTGGGCGTCGGCGGGCTGCGAGCCGGGGACGATGGGCATCGGCCCCGTGCCGGCGGTGAAGAAGCTGTTCGCGCGCCTCGGCCTGTCGTTCGACGACATGGATCTCGTCGAACTGAACGAGGCCTTCGCGATGCAGGTGCTCGCGGTGCTGAAGGGCTGGGGCTGGCACGACCCGGCGCGCCTGAACGTCAACGGTTCCGGCATCTCGCTGGGCCATCCGATTGGCGCGACCGGCGTGCGCATCCTCACCACGCTGATGCACGAGATGAAGCGGCGCGGCGCGAAGCTGGGCCTGGAGACGATGTGCATCGGCGGCGGACAGGGCATCGCCGCGGTGTTCGAACGGCCCTGAGGCCCCGGCGCGCCCGCCGCGGCGTCAGGCCGGTGGCCGCGACTGCTCGTGCGCGGCGAATGCCTCGAGCACGGCTTTCACGCGCAGCAGACCGAAGAAGGGCAGCATCAGTTCCACCGCCGTCTTGGCCAGGGCGGCGGTGCGCGCCGGCTCGAGCCGGTCGCCGAGAATCTCCAGGAAGCGCGACACTTCCTCCTGCGCGAGGCGCGTGGCCGCGTCCACGTAAAACCGGGTGATGCCCGGCGTGAAGCCGAGTTCTTCCGTGAATCCCGCCGCCCGCATTTCGCCCCACAGGCCCACGATTTGCGCATCCGTCGGGCTGAGGTGCAGCTGCCCGTCGCGCCGCCGCAGGCGCACGGCACCCACGCTCGCCAGCGCGCGGGCATCCTTCACCGCGTTCGGATTGCGCTCGCGCAGGCGCTCGATCGGCACCAGTGCGCCATCGACGCCGAGGTGCGTCGCCACCAGGGCGTCCAGGTGTGGATAGGCGCCCGGATCCGTCGGCAGCGCGGCGACGTCGCCGGCGAGTGCGCGCCTGATCTGCGGCAGCGTCAGGCCGCGCGTCCGCTGCAGTTCCCGGATGGCCAGGATGCCCTGCACATGGGTTTCGTCGTACTCCGCGACATTGGGCTTGGGGCGCAGCGGGGCGGGCAGCAGCCCGTCACGCAGGTAGACGCGAATCGTCTCGCGGTTGACGCCGGTCCGCCGTTCGAGGTCGCGCATCTTCATCGGTGAGGGGGTGGTCCGGGATGTTGCGGAGGTCGCGCCGTTCTGCGCCGTGCCTGCGTTGATGGTATCGTCGAAAACGCGTAATGTCTTTACGCGTTTTGACGTCGACTGACCGCCACCAGCGCTGGGGGAGACACATGAGCGAACGTTCCATCATTCCGGTCGAGCTCATCGCGCCGGCCTTCAATCCGGCGAGTTTCGCCGACCGGCCCGCGATGCACGCCCTGTTCGCGCGTCTGCGCCGGGACTATCCGCTGGCGGTTGCCGAAGTGCCCGGCTACGACCCGCACTGGATAGTCACCCGTTACGAGGATGTCCGTGAGATCACGCGCCAGGATGAACTCTTCCACGGCGGCGATCGCTCGAAGACCCTGATCTCGCAGGCCGGCGAGCAACTCGTGATGCAGTACACAGGCGGCCAGCGCAACATCTTCCGTTCCCTCGTGCAGCTCGACCCGCCGGAGCATCGCGCCTACCGCGACGTCCTCTCGGCGGTGTTCATGCCCGGCTCGGTTGCCAAGCTCGCGGACAGCGTGCGTGCCACAGCACAACTGTTCGTCGACAGGATGGCGGCCCTCGGGACCGCCTGCGATTTCTCGCCTGACATCGCGTTCCGCTACCCGCTGAAGGTGATACTCGACCTGATCGGCGTGCCGCCGGAAGACCACGAGAAGATGCTGACGCTGACGCACTGGCTGTTCACGTGGGCCGATCCGGACCTCAAGCGCCCCGGCGCCGACCCGACCAACCCGATCGAGATCACGGAGACCTGGAACATCGTCTACAACGCCTTCCGGGACTACTACATGCCGATCATCGAGGATCGACGGGCGCATCCGCGCGAGGACATCGTCTCGCTGATCGCCAACGGCAAGGTCTTCGGTTCGGACATGGAAGAGCGCGCGATGATCTCGTACCTCGTCATCGCCTCGACCGCGGGCCACGACACCACGTCGGCGACGACCGCGACCGGCATGGCCGTCCTCGCCGAGCGGCCGGACCTGCTCGCGCGGCTCAAGTCGGACCCTTCGATGGTGCCGGCCTTCGTCGAGGAGACCATCCGCTGGGCCTCGCCCGTGCAGCATTTCGTGCGCTCGGCCGTCGCGGACTACGAGCTCCGCGGGCGCCTCATCCGCAAGGGCGACCTGCTCTACATCTCCTACCTGTCCGCGAACCGCGACGAGGACGTCATTCCCGAGCCCTTCGAGTTCCGTCTCGATCGGCAACCCAACCGTCACGTCGGATTCGGCTACGGCGGGCACGTGTGCCTCGGCCAGCACCTCGCACGGCTCGAGATGAAGACCTTCTGGGAAACCCTGCTGACTCGCCTCGAGCACGTCGAACTGACCGGGCCGGTGCGCATGGCCGAGTCCGAATTCGTCAGCGGGCCGAAGTCGGTGCCCATCCGCTTCACGATGCGCTGAGGAGACCGCCATGGCGAACGCGTACCGGAAATGGCAGTGCCGGACCTGTGGCGAGGTCTACGACGAGGCGGCAGGCCTCCCGTACGATGGCATCCCGCCCGGCACCTGGTTCGACGATCTGCCCGACGACTGGATCTGCCCGGCCTGCGGCACGCCGAAGGCCGACTTCTCGCCCTGCGACGAATAGCCGTCGACGACGCACCGCGGCTGGCCGGCAACGTGGCTTTTTCGCGCTCCATGGCATATCTCTTCAGGAGAGAGCGTGAGGCCAGCGCCGGGCACCCGGGGCATGACGGTGGGACAGCTGTGGAGGACGCCGATGAACACGTGCGCACGCCGGTTTGTGGTCGCCTTGATCAGCGTCGCCGCGCTCGGACCGCCCGCGTTTGCCGAAGACGTCTGGATCCAGAACGGCTTCGGGACAGGACACGATTTCATGAACATGACGGAAATCGAGCGGCGCGCCTATGCGATGGGCATCGTCAACGGCGTGACGCTGGCTCCGCTGTTCGGCGCCACGCAGCAGCAGCTGGCCTGGTTCGACGCCTACACCGACACGATGTCCGACCGCCAGGTTGCGCGCATCATCTTTGAATACATCGCTGACAACCCGCAGTCCTGGACCGAGCAGCTGCACGTGCTGACGATCAGCGCGATCAGGCAGGCCTACGATGCCAGTGCAGCGGCGTCGGGGCCTGGCTTCTGATTCCGGGTGGGAGGCCATGCTGTCGCGGCCGCCGTGGGTGCGCCCGCTTCACGCCCAATCCATTGGCAGCTGTTGAACGGAGCCGCACATGAAGCAACGGACCTGGTTTGCGCTGTTGGTGCTCCTCGCGGCGGGCAACGCCCTGGGCGAGGTCTACAAGTGGGTGGATGAGACGGGGCAGGTGCAGTTCGGTGACACCCCGCCGCCCGGGAGCGACGCGCAGCCGATGAAGATGCACAAGGAGCCGACGCCGGAGGAGGTGGGGCGCGCGAAGCAGCGGCTCGATGACCGCCTCGAGCAGGCGCGAAAGCGTGTGCTCGACACCGGCGCGCCGGCCGCCCCGGTCCAGGCCAGCAGCGCGCGAAGCCCGCAGGACGCCCCGTGCTTCGCGCCGCTGGCGGACTTCGTCCAGTCACCCGCCGGCGCCGCATTCGTGCCGATCACCCCGACCGTCTTGGGCGAGGCGCAGCGTGCGACGCTGCTGGCGCTGATGCGCAGCGTGGAAGGGCACTGGGAGGGACGTATCGAGGACGTCACCTGTCTGGGCAATCCACCGGCAGGCGAACAGCGCAGCGTGACGCTCGACATTGACGACGCGGCCGCGACCTGGAACCCCGTCGATGCCCTCCTCATCGTCGACAGCCAGGTCGCCGGGGAGGAGCAGGAGAGCCAGCGCCTGTTCATCAAGTTCAGGGTCGCTGACGCGCTTTATTTCAATACCGTGGAGTCGGCTGGCCAGATCGACCTGACGGGCAACAAGGTCGAACTGCTGGCGCTGGAGGATGACAGGGTCGAGTTCGTGCTCAAGAACCGGGCCCCGGGAGGTGGCACGTCCCGGCCGTTGCGCACCGAGGTCCGCTACTGGGAGATGTCCGGCAGCAACGTGACCTTCACCGAACTCTATTTCCGCAACGAACTGTTGAGCGGCTCGCGGCGGTGGCTGCTGAGGAAGTGAGGGACGCGTCGCGGTGTCGATGCAACGGATGGCAGACCGCGGCTGCTCGAAGGGCCCGCTTTGCGTATAGGCGCTCGTGTCGCCCGGCGCCCGGGCGGAGGCTGCCTCACGATCTTGGGCGGGTCGCCCTGAACACGGTATGGCGGGCGCCCTTGCGCACGGCCCCGCGCGCGCGAACGGTCTCGGTCGTCACGCTGAAACCGGCGCCACGCAGGCGGCGCTCGAAATCCGGGCTCCTGAAGGCCGACCACAACACCATCACGCCACCGGGACGCAGCGCGGCATACAGCGATGCCAGGCCAGCCGGCAAGTAGAGCCTGTTGTTGGCCTTGACCGTGAAGGCCTCGGGCCCATTGTCGACATCGAGGATTATCGCGTCATAGCGTCGCTCGACCGCCGCGAGATGCGCGAGCACGTCGCCCACGATCACGGTGACGCGCGGATCGTCGAGGGGCTGCCCGGCGTGGGTCGCGAGCGGGCCGCGATTCCAGTCGACGACCGCCTCTAGCAATTCGAGCACATCGATTCGCGCCGTCGGTCCGAGTTCATCGAGGACCGCGCGCAGCGTGAAGCCGATACCGAGTCCACCGACCAGCACGTGCGGGGCCGTGTCGCTGGCGCGTCCGGCCAGCGCGAGTTTCGCGAGGGCCTCCTCGGAGCCGCTGACGCGGCTGGACATCAACAACTCCCCTCGCACGCGCACCACGTGGTGCCCGTCCTCCAGCGTCAGGGTCAGGCGCTCCCGATCCGGGGTGAGCGATTCAGCGATGAGCGTTCGGGGGGGCATGCGCGATTCCCGCGAAAGTTGATTGTTCGGAGCGCTTGCCAGGCCCGCGGCAGCCGCCGGTCCAGCGCCGAGCCGAGTGTCCTGCCGCAAGGCCCGAATCGCGGCTTGGCGCGAGCATGCAGCGTCGCCTGCGGGACCGCGACATCCGCTCCGCCTCTATTCCAACGAAAATATCGAATTTCGCTTGAAACGCTAAGGCGTTCCGGGGGTTGGTCGATACACTTCAAACTGAAACATACCGCACGCCTGATGACCGTCACCACTCAACGCGGCTTCACACTCGTGGAACTCCTGGCAACAGTAGCCGTCAGCGGCCTGCTGCTGTCGGTCGCGGTGCCTTCGTATCAAAACGTCACGCAGGAAAACCGCAGCATGACCGTCGCGAACGACTTCCTCACCGCACTCGCTGCCGCGCGCGCGGAGGCGATCCGGCGTGGTGGGCAGGTGACCGTCGAACCGGCTGACGAAGCCTGGGAACGCGGCTGGCAGAGCTACTTCGATCGCAACCGGAACGAGAACTTCGATGACGATGGCGATGCGGCGGCGTGCGAAGCGGGCGAGGATTGTCTGCTCCTGCAAGCGGCCGCGTTGCCGGGCGGGCTCGTACTGCGGGCGCCCGAAGGTGGCGAGTTCGCCACGTTCATCACTTTCGATGCCTTGGGCGCGGCGTCCGGCGACGGCGCTGGCGGCTCCAGGGAGCTCCGACTCTGCGGCACGCGCGACGACGCGCGTCACGGACGCACGCTGAGCCTGTCCGTGTCCGGGCGCGTGCAGGTTGGCCATGGGGTGGCGGAATGTCCCTGAGTGGAAGCTGTCGCGCGGCGGGGTTCTCGCTGCTCGAGGTGCTCGTTTCCCTGTTCCTGTTCTCGGTGGGCCTGCTCGGGCTCGTCGCGCTGCAGATCACGTCCATCAAGAACAGCCACAGCGCCGGCCATCGCGCGCAGGCCAACCTGCTCGCCTACGACATCGCCGATCGCATGCGCGCCAATCCCGGGGCGGCGTCGAGCGGTGACTACGATCTCGAATTCGAGGAAGACCCGACCGAAGAGGCGTCGGCCGCGAGCGAGGACCTCGCCGCATGGCGGGGGTCGCTCGCCACGATGTTGCCGGCGGGCAGCGGGCAGATCGAGACAGAAGCGGTGGACGGTTCCACCGCCGTGACGATCGAAGTGCGTTGGGACGACTCGCGTGGCACCGCCGGCGCCGAGGGCCAGTCATGGGTCATGCGCACGGAATTGTGAAGCGCCGACGACGTGAACTCGGCCTGTCGCTCGTCGAACTGATGGTCTCGATGGTCATGGGCGTTTTCCTGCTCGCCGGAGTCGTGTCGATCTTCATCGCCAATCGCCAGAGCTACCGCACGGCCGATGCATTGGGCCGGGTGCAGGAATCCCTGCGCATGACGGCGGAATACCTGGGCCGCGATCTGCGCGGCGCCGGCGCGTTCGGCTGCGTGGCCGCGAATCTCGAATCGCCCAGCGCCCATGACTGCGCGTTGATGCATCAGAAACGTGGTCTCAAGAACCTCGTCAACAGCGGCGCGGGCAGCCACGAGCACGGCTTCGAGCGACCGATCGTGGGCATGAACGCGGATGATTCGGAAGACGGCTGGACGCCCTCGCTGGATGCGTCGGTGACCTCGCTGCTGCCCGCGCCGGCGAGCGGCAGTGACGTGCTGGTCGTTCGCGTGCCGACCGGACCCGCGCTCACGGTGCTGGGCCACGGCACGAACCCCGAGGGGGAGGATGATCTGACCGTGCGCTCGGTGGATGAACTTGCGACGGGCGACATCGTGATGGTCACCGACTGCGAGAGCGCGGCGGTCTTCCAGATCTCGGCCCTCACGCCCGCGCCGGACGGCAGCAGCGCCGAACGCAGCGTCGCGCACGCGACCGGCGGCACGCCCGGCAACCAGTGCCCGGCGCTGGGCAAACACTACGTCAATGGTCAATTGATGCGGGTCGCCACTCGCGTCTACTTCGTCGCGCCCGGCGCCAGCGGCCAGGCCTCCCTGTTCCGCCAGGAGCGGGACGGTGACCCGGTGGAACTCGTCGAGGGCGTCGAGAACCTGCAAATCACCTACGGCGTGGATCCCGATGGAGACGGCCGGCTCGACGAGTACCGCGAGGCCGACACCATCGCCGGTGGCTGGGACCAGGTGGTCAGCGTGCGGGTCGACTACGTGGTGACGTCCCCCGGTGACAACATCACGACCGAACCCCAGACCTACGCACTTGCCGGCGAAACCTTCACCGCGCCGGATCGACGACTGCGCCAGGTGTCCTCGTTCACGGTCGCCGTGCGTAACCGGCTGCAATGAGACGGAACCCTCGCCCGCAGTGGCGATCCCTGAATCCGGCCAGGCGGGAAGCTGGCGCGGTGATGGCCATCACGCTCATCTTCCTACTGATTCTGTCCATGCTGGGGCTGTCCGGCATCCGCAGCGCCCAGCTGCAGGAGCGCATGGCGGGCAATCAGCGTGACCGCAATCTGGCGCTGCAGGCTGCCGAGGCGGCGCTGCGCGATGCGGAGCGCTTCCTGCGCGACGAGGCCGACACGGATCTGGGCTTCGACGACGACCCGTCGGCGGAAGACGCGGGAGAGCACCCCGGCCTTTTCGCGCAAGCCCTGCGACCGTCCGACGATCATCCGGCGCGGGAGGCGGGCAGCGCGCTCTTCTGGGAGGCGCTCGACTGGAGCGTCCACGCGCGCGAGTACCCGGAGGACATTCCGCACACCGCGAGCCGTCCGGGCTATGCGATCGAATATCTCGGCCAGGTTGCGCTCGACGGCAGCCAGCGCGCTGGCCAGCCCATGTCCACCCGCAGCGCCTACCGGATCACCGCGCGCGGCATCGGCCCTAGCGGCGTTTCGATGGTCTACCTGCAGAGCAGCTATGTACAACCCTGAAGGAAGATCATCGCTGCGAGGCGCGGGCGCGCTGCTGCTGGCCTTGCTCGGCGCGGCAGGACAACTCGCGGCCGCCCCGAGCCAGGAGCCGCTCTTCCTGCAGCAGCAGGCCCATCCGAACGTGTTGTTGAACCTGTCGGTGGAGAGTCCGATGGGAGGAGCCGCGTACAACGACCAGCCGGGCGACGGCTGCGCGGGCCGCACCAGCGTGAGCGGCGCGGAGTACGGCACCTGCTACTCGCCTGCCCGTGATTACCTCGGCTATTTCGACCCCTACAAGTGCTACGTCCACCAGAACGGGCGCTTCGAGCCCTCGGGTGCAACGAGCGCCGAACACGGCTGCAGCGGCAAGTGGAGCGGCAACCTGCTGAACTGGGCGGGCATGACCGCGATCGACATGCTGATCATGACCATGACCGGCGGGAACCGCATTGTCGACACCACCGGGGAGACCGTGGTGCGACGCGCCCGCAAGACGCACGCCGACGCGTGGTATCCGTACAAGCTGCTGCGCTCGGATCTCAACGTGGCGCCTTCGACGGTAACACCGTTCACCGACGCCACCTTGATTCTGTTCAACACGGATTTCGGCCTGCGCGTCGGCACCACGCGCAGCGGCGCCGCCGAAAGCTCGACGACCTACGAGCTCAGCGTGAAGGTCTGCGACGCCGAAGCCGGGCTCGAGGCCAATTGCGTCGCTTACGGCGAAGACCCGGTTCACTACAAGCCCGAGGGTCTCATCCACGAGAACGCCGAAGCCATGCGGTTCGCAGTGACGAGCTACCTGCTCGACGGCGCCAACACGCGCGACGGTGGGGTGCTGCGCTCGAATGCGAAGTATGTAGGCCCCAGGAGCTACGATTACTCCGCCGACGAGTGGGTCGAGAACCCGTCGCCCGAGTGGGACACCGACGGCCTGCTGACCCACAACCCCGAGGCGGTTGGCTCGGGCCTCAACAGCGGCGTCATCAACTACCTGAACAAGTTCAGCGACTTCGGCTACAAGGGCCTCGATCCGGCGAGCGAGCTCTTCTACGAGAGCCTGCGCTACCTGAAAGGACTCGGGCCCACGCCCGAATACTCGGCCGGCGTCACGCGCAGTTCAGTGGACACCCGCTGCGGTGGATTCTGGTTCGCAAACGATGCCAGCGAGTGGGAGGACCCGGTCCGCCTGCGCTGCCAGCGCAACTTCGTGATCGGCATCAATGACGCAAACCCGTGGCTCGACAAGCGGCTACCCGGCACCTGGTTCACGGCTGACAAGACCTTGTCTTTCTCGCCGCCGCGCGCGGTAAAGCGCTGCAACAACAGCACCGTCAGCATCAGCCGGCTGTGGAAGACAGGAAGCGGTCCGTGCGCCAATGCCGACCTGCTCACCCTAACCACTGACGCCGCGAACTGTGCGGCGCGCGAAGCGATCATCAATCGCTGCCAGGTGACCGGCGCGGATTTCGGCGAGCCTGGTGATGCCGATGCGGACATCGACGTGACGGCCTGGACCAATGCCGTTGGCGAATTCGAAGGGCTCCACACCGACTGGCCTGCCACCGGCACCTGGGTCAGCCTTGGGGCGAGCGGCACGGTTTCGGGCGCGAACGATTCGGTCGGCGGCAGCGTGGGCGAAGACGGCAACTACAGCAACGATTGCTCGGAAAAGCCGGTCTCCGCGCTCGGCCAGGTCATGGGCACTTGCGGAGCCCCCCAGAAACAGAACTCCTACTACATCGCGGGACTGGCCTATTACGCGAACACCACGGACCTGCGGGCAGATTTCACCGGCTCGCAATCGGTATCAACCTTCTTCATCGACAGTCAGGAGTACGCCGGGAACCCGCTCGACGGTCCCCGCAACATGCTCTGGCTCGCGGGCAAATATGGCGGATTCAGGGATGCCGACGGCTCGCTGACGCCGAATCTGCAGTCCGAGTGGGATGCGGACGGTGATGGCCAACCGGACAACTACGTGCTGGCGACCCGACCCGAGGCGCTGGTCGAAGGACTCGAGTCCGCCTTCCGGGACATCGAGGATCGCACCAGCAGCGCCGCGGCCGTGGTGGCCAGCAGCGGGCGCGTGGCGTCGGAGACCCGACTCTTTCTCGCCACGTTCAACACGGCCAACTGGACCGGCGAACTGCAGGCGCGCGAATACTCCCGGGACGAGGAGGGGGTCTGGTCCGTCGACGCCCTGCCCGCCTGGACCACCAGTGACGAGGACAGCTTTCCGGAACCGGCTGCCCGACGAATCTTCACCTGGAATCCGACCTTGCCCGACGACGGCGAGGGCGCGGAGGAGGGCGCCGAGGGCATGGCGGGCGCCGAGTTTCAGCTGGCGGGCGAGGGCGTCGAGCGTCCCCTCACCGCTGGGCAGGCATCGAGCCTGAACACTGCGGGGTTGGACGCAGACAACGCCGCCGACGTGCTTGCATGGCTAAGGGGGGACAGGTCGGGGGAAGACGATGGTGGTTTCCGCGTCCGCGAGGCGCTCCTCGGCGACGTGATCAATTCGAGTCCCGTCCACGTCAAGGCAGCGGACTTCGGCCACGAGAGGCTCCCCGACGCGGACGGCGGGGGCGAGGTCTACCGCGAGTTCCGCGTCGCCAACCGTGACCGCGATGGCATGGTCTACGTCGGTGCCAACGACGGCATGCTGCACGGCTTCGACGCTGAATCGGGCGTCGAGCGCTTCGCCTTCGTACCCAATGCGGCGTTTGCGGCAGGGCTGGCGAGTCTCTCTTCACCGGGCTACGGTCACAGGGCACTCGTCGACGGGCCGCTCGCCTACGGCGACGCCTACGTTGCCGATGCGTGGCGAACGGTGCTGATCGGCTCGATGGGCGCTGGCGGCAAGTCCGTTTTCGCGCTCGACGTCACCGACCCGGATGCCCTGGACGCCGACGACGGTTACACCAGGGTCATGTGGGAGTTCGACGCGAGCATCAGCGGCAGCCTCGGCCACCTCCTGCAGCGGCCGACCGTCGTCCGCATGCGGAATGGGCGATGGGCCGCGGTATTTGGCAACGGATTCTCGAGCAATGCCTCGCATGCGGGTGTGTTCATCGTCTACCTCGACCCCGATCTCGCCGACGGCTGGACCGAAGATGACGATTTCCAGTGGCTGCCGACAGACAACATGACCGGCAACGGCATGTCCGAAGTGTCGGTCCTCGCCGACGCCCAGGGCACTGCGGTCGCGATTTACGCGGGCGACTTGCGGGGACGCGTCTGGAAATTCGACGTCAGCGACGAAGACCCGGCGGAGTGGGGGGCGGCCTTTGCGGAGGGCGGTGTCAACCAGCCACTGTTCAGCGCAACCGATCCCGATGGCGGTGCGCAGCCCATCACCGTGGCGATTGAAATCGGTGTGCACCCGCGCGGCGGGCACATGCTGTACTTCGGAACGGGCCGCTTCTTCGAGGACGGCGACCAGGCGGATCTCCAGGTCCAGTCCGTCTATGGCGTCTGGGACAAGCCCGATGCCCCGCGCATCGAGTACGACGACCGTGGAGAACAACTCGGCGAGCTCGACATCGTGCTGGAGGACGCCGAGGAGGGCGTGCGCGTCGTGTCCGAAAGCCCGACCGACCTCTATGTCGGAAGCGAGCCCATGCGCGGCTGGTTCCTGGACCTTGCGGTGGGCGGTGGTGCGCTCGGGGAGCGCGTGAGCGTGATGCCCCGCCTGATCGACAGACGACTGCTCGTCACCTCGCTCGTGCCGAGCGCGGATCCCTGCGCCGGTGGTGGATACAGCTGGCTGATGCTGCTCGACGCCCTCAATGGCGGCCGTCTGGTCACGAACGACTTCGATCGGGACGACGACGGCGATTTCGACGACGACGACGGAATCGTGACCCCCGACGGGCAACAGATCGTCACCGGGATTCGGCAGCAGGGCATCGTCCCCGGCGTCGCGATCCTGTCGAAAGGGGACATGCTGAGCCTCGAGGGCAACAGCTCCGAGGATGGTGCATTGTTCACGCGAAATGTCGCGGCGAGCCAGCGTCCCCCGCGCTCGTCGTGGAGGGAGTTGCTGCCATGACAAATCCTGTTCCCGATGCTCGCGCTTGCGCCGCGCGCGTGAACTCCAGCCGCGGTTTCAGCTTGGTGGAACTGCTGATTGTGGTCGCCGTGGTCGGCATCCTCGCGGCAGTCGCCTATCCGTCGTACACGCGCGAAGTCGCGCGCGGCCGACGCGCCGACGCGAAGGGGGTGCTGATGGAAGCCGTCCAATGGATGGAACGGGTCAGCACCGAGTCCGGTGCGTACAACCGCCTAGCCGATGGCACCGAACTCACGGCGGACGAGGATGCGCTCCCGGCGGCACTGCGCAAAGCGCCGAAGGACGGGGCAGACGAGTACTACAGCATCTCACTGGTCGCGTTGACGGCGGTTGGCTACACGCTCCGCGCGACGCCGATTGGCCCGCAACAAGACGATCCTTGCGGTGGGTTCGAGGTCGACCATACGGGGGCGCGCTCCCTGCACGAGGCCGCAGCCGGCGAGGACGTCGACAGCTGCTGGAATCGCTGATCGCCGTTTCGACGCGCGGGCGCTGGCCGGGCCAAGATGGCGTGCCCGCTCGCGCTCGTTCATGTTCCGATCGCCCGGTCATTGGTGCGGCGCCATCGGCGTCCAGCGCGGACCGTTCGGGTGGCGCGCGACTCGGGCGGAGTCCGTGCGGGTCCGTCGTCAGCGCGCGACGACCTTGTGACCCGTTCGCGACCCCACGCGTTCGGTGACCAGGCGCTGCGCGAGGGGAGGGTCATCGCGCAGCGGCACACAGGGGCGATCTCGATGGCAAAGCCCCCGGCGAGCGGGGCAAGCTGTCCTTGGAAAAGCTGCTTGCGATGAGCGAACGACCACGAGCGACGAACGCAGGCGAGACATTCCGGCTGCTCCTGGTAGCTTGGCGGCGTCCTTGCCGCCCGCTTGTCCGCCAACGGGGCGAGAACACGCGTTCAATGCGCTAGGTGTCCCCGCACGTCCGCGCCTTGATCAGGGTCGATTTCCATCGGTGAGGGGGAATAAAGGCGGACGCTTTGGGCGACTGCATACGCAATAGGGGGGGGCGGGGCTTGCTGCCATCAAAAGACACATCTCCCGTCTTTTTACGGGAAGGGCGTTCCGCAAAATTATCTTTAAGTGATTGAGTTCAAAATGGTGGGCCCGCTCGGACTCGAACCGAGGACCAAGGGATTATGAGTCCCCTGCTCTAACCGACTGAGCTACAGGCCCGTGACGGAAAACCGTCGAAGAAGCTGCCCGGCGCCACTGCGCGCGCCGGGCGGGTACGTCAATCCAGGAAGGTACGCAGGCGCTCCGAGCGCGAGGGATGGCGCAGCTTGCGCAGTGCCTTCGCCTCTATCTGGCGGATGCGCTCGCGCGTGACGTCGAACTGCTTGCCGACCTCCTCCAGCGTGTGGTCGGTATTCATGTCGATGCCGAAGCGCATGCGCAGCACCTTCGCCTCACGCGGGGTCAGGCCTTCGAGCACCTCGCGGGTCGCGCGGCACAGGCCTTCGAAGGTTGCGGAGTCGACCGGCGCCTGGATGTTCTGATCCTCGATGAAGTCGCCGAGATGGGAATCCTCGTCGTCGCCGATCGGGGTTTCCATCGAGATCGGTTCCTTCGCGATCTTCAGCACCTTGCGGATCTTGTCCTCCGGCATCTCCATGCGCTGGGCCAGCTCTTCCGGCGTCGGCTCGCGGCCCTTTTCCTGCAGGATCTGGCGCGAGATGCGGTTGAGCTTGTTGATCGTCTCGATCATGTGCACCGGGATGCGGATCGTCCGCGCCTGGTCCGCGATGGAGCGGGTGATGGCCTGGCGAATCCACCACGTTGCATAGGTCGAGAACTTGTAGCCGCGGCGGTATTCGAACTTGTCGACCGCCTTCATCAGGCCGATGTTGCCTTCCTGAATGAGGTCCAGGAACAGCAGGCCGCGGTTCGTGTATTTCTTCGCGATCGAGATCACGAGACGGAGGTTGGCCTCGACCATCTCCTTCTTCGCGCGGCGGGCCTTGGCTTCGCCGATCGACATGCGCCGGTTGATGTCCTTGATCTCGGCGATCGTGACCCCGGCCTTTTCCTCGGTCTGGGCGAGGCGGGCCTGCGCGGCCTCGATCTCCTCCATGCGCTCTTTGATGGCGGCGGCATGGGGTTTCTTCGCCTTGACGAGGTTCTTGACCCAGTTCGGGTTGGTTTCCGCGTCGACGAATACGGCCAGGAAGTCCTTGCGCGGCATCCGGCACTGCTTCACGCAGATGTCCATGATGCCCTTCTCCTGCTGGCGGATTTCCTCGACCACGTTGCGCACGATGCTGGCGAGATGCTCCGACATGCGCGGGATGAGCTTGAATTCGAGGAACTTTTCCTGCAGTTCCTTGCGCGCCTCGTCGGTCTTCGGATTCGCGCGGCCGTACTTCTTGGCCGTGGTCTGCACCTTCTTGAACAGCCGGCGGTAGTCCTCGAAGCGCGTGCGCACTTCCTCGGGATCCAGCTGGTTGGGAATCGGATCGGTCTCGCCGTCGGCTTCCTCGTCCTCGGCGCCGGCCGCGGGCTCCGCGATTTCCTCGACGATCTCGATTTCCTGCGGGAGCTCGGTGGTCTCCTCGTTCAGGTTGATGAAACCGCTGATGAGCTCGGTGATCTTGATTTCGCCGCGGTCGGAGCGGTCGTACTCGGAGAGAAAGGTCTCGGAGACGGCGGGGAAATCGGCCAGCGCGGACAGGACCTGGTTGAGGCCGTCCTCGATGCGCTTGGCAATCTTGATTTCGCCTTCGCGGGTCAGCAGGTCCACCGTGCCCATTTCGCGCATGTACATGCGGACCGGGTCGGTCGTGCGGCCGAATTCGGTGTCCACCGCCGCAATGGCGGCAGCCGCTTCTTCGGCGGCCTCTTCGTCGACATCCGTCTCGGTCATGAGCAGCGCATCGATATCCGGTGCGGTTTCATGCACCGTGATACCCATGTCGTTGATCATGTTGATGATGTCTTCGATCTGCTCCGGGTCGACGATATCGTCGGGCAAGTGGTCGTTGACCTCGTGGTAGGTCAGAAAACCCTGCTCTTTCCCTTTGGCAATCAGCCGCTTGAGTTGCGACTGCTCGTCGTTCGTTTCCAGATCTTCAAGGGGTTCCATCGTGTAAAAATCTACCTGTGGATCGGCCGTGGATCGTTGAGGGAACGCGAAAGCGGCTGCCCGCGTGCGACAGTCCCGTTCGCTCGGCTTAGAGTGTAGTTCAGCGTCGATGTTTCGCCAGAAGCGGCGAGTGACCGCCGATTGTAGCCCACAATCACCGCTTGCGGCAGCCCCTTCGGGCCACGTCAGTGCGCCCCGCCGTCGCTGCCGTCCGTCGAACCCGCTGTTTTCGCGAGCGTGTCCATCACCCTTCGCGTCATTTCGCCGCGCCGGCTGCGCTTGAGCATCTGCTCGATGGCGCCGGTGAATTCCGCCGCCCAGTGCGATTCGTCGAGCAGCAGCGGCAGCGCCAGGATGCCCTCCAGCAGTTCACCCTGAGGGGTGCCGCGCAGGCCTTCCAGCAGCACGCCTGTCGTCATATCGGGGTCCGCTTCCAGTCTTTCAAGTAGCCCGACCAGCAGCGCGGACTCCGGGTTGGTCGCAACGTCGAGCGCCGGCAGGTCCCGCGCCAGGGGGGCGAGTGTCGGCTGGCGGACGAGCATCGCGATCGCCCGTGTCAGGAGCGACGGTACCTGGCGGGTGGGGCGCGCGCCGCGCGGCGTGGGGGCAGGGGGCTGACGCCGCGGTGGGGTCACGGCCGGGGCCGAGGCTTCACGCACCGTCGTGCCGGCCAGTGCCTGGAGGTGCTGGCCCAGCAACTGGCGCAGTGGACCCGGTGGCACCTTCGAAATCAGCGGACGGGCAAGTGCCACCAGCTGCGCCCGGCCATCGAGGCTGCTGATGTCGGCCTTCGCGCTGAGTTCGTCGAACAGGAAGGTCGACAGGGCCGTGATCTTGTCCTTGGCCGCGAACACGCCCGGGCCCTCGCTGCGCACCAGACTGTCGGGGTCGTGGCCCTGGGGCAGGAACAGGAAGCCGGCCCGGCGCCCCTCTTTCAGCAGCGGCAGCACCGTTTCCAGCGCCCGCCACGCGGCGCGGCGGCCGGCTGCGTCACCGTCGAAGCAGAACACCACTTCGCTGACGTGGCGGTAGAGCTGTTCGATCTGCTCGCCGGTGGTCGCGGTGCCCAGGGTCGCCACGGCATTGTCCACCCCGAACTGGGCAAGGGCGACGACGTCCATGTAGCCCTCGACGATCAGCACCTTTTCCGGACGCTTGCCGCGCTTGAGGACCTGGTCCAGGCCGTAGAGCTCGCTGCGCTTGTGGAAAATGGGGGTTTCCGGCGAGTTCAGGTACTTCGGCTCGCCGGCGTCGATGATGCGGCCGCCGAAGGCGATGCAGCGTCCGCGCCGGTCCCGGATCGGGAACATGATCCGGTCGCGGAAGCGGTCGTAGAACTTCTCGTTTTCGCGCAGCACCGAGAGGCCGGCGTCGACCAGCAGCTTGCGCCGCGCCGCGTCCGTGCCCAGCGCGTCGCACAGCGTGTCCCAGCCTGCCGGGGCATAGCCGATGCCGAAGCGCTTGGCGATTTCGCCGGTCAGGCCGCGCCCCTTCAGGTAATCGACCGCGCGTTGCCGTGACGGGTGTTCGCGCAGCAGGCGGGCATAGAGTTGTTGCGCTTCGTCCGTGATCTCGTACAGCCCGGAGTAGTCCGCAGC
Organism: Hydrogenophaga intermedia; assembly: GCA_943370145.1. Taxonomy (GTDB): domain Bacteria; phylum Pseudomonadota; class Gammaproteobacteria. Next base: position 39,736 of record CALRPY020000034.1, read on the forward strand.
CGGCGCACCGGACGCGCCAGGCGCGGCGGCGTCGTACTGGACGTCGAGGCCGAGCATGCCGGCAAGCTCTTCGACGGCTTCGACGAAACCGAGGCCGTCGTGGTTCATCAGGAAGCCGATTGCCGAGCCGTGGGCCCCGCAACCGAAGCAGTGGTAGAACTGTTTCTCGGGGCTGACGGTGAACGACGGGCTTTTTTCGTTGTGGAACGGGCACAGGCCCTGGAAATCCCGCCCGGCCTTCTTCAGCGGGACGACGCGCTCCACCACCTCGACGATGTTCGCGCGCGCGAGCAGGTCGTCGATGAAGGATTTCGCGATTTTCCCAGCCAATTCGGTGCCCCGTTCAATGCGCGCTCATGCCGGCCGCCCCCGGGGGGCCTGCTGACGGACATGATAATGCGTTGCACGAACTGCCAGTACCGGCTGTGGTCCGGGTCGGCCCGGTGCCATGGAGCGGTGAGGGCGCGGAGCATCGGGGGCTGGCCCCCGGCGCGGCGGGCGATCAGCCGCCCAGTCTGGCCTTGACCTGTGCGCTGACGGCCCCGACGTCGGCGCGGCCAACGAGATGGGGCTTCAGTTCCGCCATGACCTTGCCCATGTCCTTGATGCTCGACGCGTTGAGCCGGCCGATGGCGTCGGCGACGAGGGCGTCGATTTCCGCGGCGGTCAACGGGGTCGGCAGGTAGGTTTCCACGATGCCGAGTTCCTCACGCTCCTTGGCGGCGAGGTCCTCGCGCTGGGCGTTCTGGAACTGCGAGATCGACTCGCGACGCTGGTTGGCAAGCTTGGTCAGGATCGCCGTGACCGCCGTGTCATCCAGTTCGAGGCGGGTGTCGATCTCCTGCTGCTTGATGGCCGCGAGCATGAAACGCAGGGTGCCAAGGCGAGCCTTGTCGCCCGCTTTCATCGCGGTCTTGATGTCGGCAGTGAGGCGGTCTTTGAGCGCGGAAGCCATGCGGATCGAGCGCCGGACGGTGCCGGCGCAGGCAAATCAGTACGGGCGGGTCCGGCGCGCCATCTGGCGTGCGGCCTTCTTCTGCCAGCGCTTCACCGCGGCAGCGGCCTTGCGCTTACGTTCCTGCGTCGGCTTTTCGTAATATTCGCGCTTGTGGACTTCAGCCAGCACGCCGGCTTTTTCGCAGGCGCGCTTGAAGCGGCGCATGGCGACGTCGAAGGGCTCGTTTTCGCGGACTCGCACTGAGGGCATAGACTTGGGCTTCTCGGTTTGGTTGGGCGACAGGTCGCGTCAGTTAACCCGCGAATCCTAACGACGCTCCCCTACAATGTCCACCCTCATGAAAGCAAAGCCCATGCGCGTACTCGGCATCGAGACTTCCTGTGACGAAACCGGGGTGGCCATCTTCGACGGCCGGCACGGCCTGCTGGCCCACGCGCTGTTCAGTCAGATCGAGATGCACCGCGCCTATGGCGGCGTGGTCCCCGAACTCGCGTCGCGGGATCACGTGCGGCGGGTCCTGCCCCTGGTGGACGAGGTCCTGGCCTCGGCCGGTATCGGGCGCGGCGACCTCGACGCGGTCGCCTACACGGCGGGGCCGGGCCTCATCGGCGCGCTGCTGGTCGGCGCCGGCGTCGCGCAGGGCCTTGCCTTCGGCCTCGGGATTCCGGCGCTTGGCGTGCATCACATGGAGGCGCACCTGCTGGCCCCGATGCTCGAACCGGCGCCGCCTGCCTTCCCGTTTCTCGCGCTGCTGGTGTCCGGCGGCCACAGCCTGCTGGTCGACGTCGCGGGACTCGGCCGCTACGAAGTCCTCGGCGAGTCGCTGGACGACGCCGCCGGCGAAGCCTTCGACAAGGCCGCGAAGCTGCTGGGGCTCGGCTATCCTGGCGGCCCCGCGATCGAGCGCCTGGCCGCGTCCGGCAACCCGGCGCGCTTTCGCTTTCCCCGCCCGATGACCGATCGCCCGGGGCTGGATTTCAGCTTCAGCGGCCTGAAGACCTACACCGCGACGACGGTTCGCGCCCATGCCGATGAGCCGGCCGCCGCGGCCGACATCGCGCGCGCCTTCTCCGACGCCGTGGTCGATACCTTCGTGATCAAGTGCCGGCGCGCCCTGAAGCAGACTGGGCGGCGCACCCTGGTCGTGGCTGGCGGGGTCAGCGCGAACCGGATGCTGCGTGCCGCCCTGGATGGACTCGGCAGGGATTTCGACGCGCGTGTCTGTTATCCGGCGCCGCAGTTCTGCACCGACAACGGCGCGATGGTGGCCTATGCGGGATACCTGCGGCTGGCCGCCGGCGAAACGTCCGGCGAGGCTTATGCCGTGCGCCCGCGCTGGTCTCTTGCCGAACTCGCGCCGCCTGCGTGCGCCCCCTGAGCGGGGCTCAGGCCTTGCGCTGGCCGATGCGGCTTTCGGTGCCGGCGCGAAGCCGCGCGATGTTGTCGCGGTGGCGCCAGTAGATCGCGGCCGCCATCACGGAGAGCGTCAGCACGAGGGGCGATGGCATCCCGGCTGCGGCAGCCACCAGCGGCGCCGCGGCGGTCGCCACCAGCGCGGACAGCGAGGAGTAGCGCGTGATGGCCGCGGTCGCGAGCCAGGTCGCGCAAAAGGCCGCGCCGAGCCACGGAGACATGCCGAGCAGGACGCCGATGAAGGTCGCCACGCCCTTGCCACCGCGGAACTCGAAAAACACGGGAAACAGGTGGCCGAGCAGCGCGCCGAGACCGGTCAGCGCGACGACCGTCGGCGACAGGCCCCACGCGCCGGCGAGCGCCACGGGGACCAGTCCTTTCGCCACGTCGCCGGCGAGGGTGGCCGCGGCGGCCGGCTTGCCGAAGCTGCGCAGGACGTTGGTGGCGCCCGGGTTGCCCGAACCCGTGCTTCGCGGGTCGCCCTTGCCGAGCAATCGGCAGACGAGAATGGCGGAGGAAATCGAGCCCAGCAGATAGCCGGCAATGGCAAAGACGAGTGCGGTGATCATCGCGTCATTGGAATCGATGCGATCCGGCGGATCAAGCCCGATTCGCTTTATACTCCGCCGCGGATCAACTCTTCGACGGCGGTTCTCCAGTGACGAAGAAGGCCACTCAAGGCGCAATGGACATCGTGTTCCTGCACGGGCTCAAGGTCGATGCGGTAATCGGCATCTGGGACTGGGAACGGCAGTTCAAGCAGACCCTGGAAATCGACGTCGATCTCGGGACGGATATCAGCAAGGCCGGCCGCAGCGACTCGATCGACGACACCGTCGATTACAAGGCCGTCACCAAGCGCATCATGAAACTCGCCGAGACCGGCGGTTTCCTGCTCGTCGAAGCACTGGCCGAAGCCATCGCGGCGGCCATCCTGACCGAGTTCGCCGTGTTCTGGATCAGGATCCGCATCAACAAGAAGTCGGCCGTACGCCAGGTCCGCGACGTCGGCGTGATGATCGAGCGCGCGCGCGATACGCACTGAGCCCGCGATGCCCCGCGCCTACATCAGCATCGGCAGCAACATCGAACCCGCGGACAACGTGCTCGCGGCGTTGCGACTGCTTGCCGCCGCGTTCGGTCCGCTTCTCTGTTCCAGCGTCTATCGCACCCCCGCCGTCGGCTTCGAGGGCGAGGATTTCCTGAACATGGTCGTCGGCCTCGACACCGACGAGCCGCCCCGCGCGCTGGCCGCGCGCCTGCGCGCGTTCGAAGACGAGCGGGGACGCCAGCGCGGCGGCGCGCGCTTCTCGGCGCGCACGCTCGATCTCGACGTCCTGACCTGGGGCAACGCCGTGCTCGAGGACGGCAAGCTCGTCCTGCCGCGCCCGGAGATCTCCGAGCAGGCGTTCGTGCTCGGGCCGCTCGCCGAGATCGCCGGCGGCGAACGACACCCGGTGCTGCAGCGACCCTACGCCGAGCTGTGGGCCGCCATGCGTCCGTCCGCGCATGCGATGGATTGCGTGGCGCTGCCCGGTCTCGAGGCGATTCCCCAACTGCCCGTCGCGGGCAAGGAGCAGGATCCGTGAACAGGCGCAATGCTTGCCTCGCCGTGCTGGCCGGTGTTGCCGCGCTGGCCGGTTGCCCGATGGTCAAGAGCCCGCGCGACGAACGTCGCGACAAGGCGTTCGAGCAGGCCATCACGACCTACCGCAAGCTGATCCGCTGGGGCTATTTCGAGGAGGCGTCGCAATACCTCAAGGGCAAGGACCTACTGCTGGAGAAACCCGACTTCGCAGCCTACGCGCGCTACAAGGTGTCCGCCTACAGCACCGGCGAGCAGGTGGTCAGCAACGACGGCGACGAAGCGCACGTGATTGCGCACATCGAGTTCTACGACGTCGACACGCGCGTGGCCAAGTCGATGCGGGACGAGCAGTACTGGTGGTACGACCGTGAGGCCGAGCGCTGGTACCTGGGTTCCCCGATGCTCGAGCTCTACAGCGGGCCGGTGGTGCGCGAAATCAGTCGTTGAGACTGCGCCCGCCGTCGACGGCGATGATCTGCCCGGTCACGAATCTGGCGCCGACGAGGTAAACGACCGCATCGGCGATGTCCGATGGCTCGCCCCGCCGCGCGAGCGGCGTGCGATCGAGCAGTGCCTGTTGCGCGCCCGCGCTCGACTCCTCCGGCCACAGGATTGCGCCCGGCGCAACGCCGTTCACGCGCACTGCCGGCGCCAGTTCGCGCGCCAGTGCCCGGGTCAGTCCGGTCAGCCCCGCCTTCGCCACGCAGTAGATTGAGAATCCGGCCTTGGGGCGGTCGGCATAGATGTCGGTGATGTTCACGATCGCGCCCGCGCTCGCGCGCAGCAGCGGCGCGGCGCGTTGCGCGAGCAGGAAGGGCGCACGCAGGTTGACGTCCATCGTCCCGGACCAGTCGGCGAGCGTGGCCGTGTCCAGCGCGCAGGGTTCGAACAGGGCCGCGTTGTTGATCACGGCGTCGAGCCTGCCCCACCGCGCGCCCAGCGCGTCGACCAGCGCGGCGGCTGCCGCCGGATCGCGCAAATCCGCGCACAGCGTCAGCGCCGATTCCGCGCGACTGGCATTGAGCGTCGCGGCCAGCGCCGCGGCGTCGGCCGTCGAGGTCTGGCAGTGGATGGCGACGCGAAAGCCGGCTGCGTGCAGCGCGGTTGTGATGGCCGCGCCCAGTCGGCGCGCGCCGCCGGTGATGAGAGCGACTTTGTCCATGGCATTGCTTACGATGCGCTGCGGCGATGCGATCACCGCCGAGGAGTCATGATGGAATCCCGACCGAGACTACCCGATCCCGACGCCGATGAGTTAGCGCACAGCGGCGTGCTGCGCGAGCGCATCGCCGAGGCTATCCGCTCGGCCGGCGGCGCGCTGTCCTTCGAGACCTTCATGGACCTTGCGCTGTTCGCGCCGGGGCTCGGTTATTACGTCGCCGGCGCGCACACGTTCGGTCGCGACGGCGATTTCGTCACCGCGCCCGAGATTTCGCCGCTGTTCGGCGCCGCGCTCGCGCGGCAGTGCGCCGAAGTGCTGGCCGTGACGGGCGGCTCCATCATCGAGTTCGGCGGCGGCAGCGGCCGGCTCGCGGCGAGCCTGCTCGGGGAACTGGCGCGGCACGACGCCTGTCCGGCGCACTATTACATCGTCGAGCTGAGCCCTGCGCTGCGCGAGCGTCAGCGTGCGACGCTCGAGGAACTCGCGCCCGCCGTCGCGGATCGCGTGCGCTGGTTGAACGATGCGCCATCGGCGCCGCTGGACGGCGTCGTGATCGCGAATGAAGTGCTGGACGCGCTGCCGGTGCGCCTGTTCGAGCGTCGGGCTGGCGCGAGCTTCGAGCGTGGCGTGACCTGCGACGCCCGGCGTGCACTCGCATGGACTGCCTGGCCCGCCGACGCGGCGCTGGAGGCCGCAATCGCGCGCTGCTTCGAGCCCGCCGCGCCGCCTGACGACTACAGTTCGGAAATCAACCTGCGCCAGCGTCTCTGGATCGCCGATCTTGCGCGCTTCCTGCGGCGCGGCGTCGCGCTTTTGATCGATTACGGCGACCCCCGCCACGAGCGCTATCACGCGAGCCGGCATCACGGCAGCCTGCGCTGCTACTGGCGTCACCGCGTCCACGACGAGCCACTGCGCCATCCGGGCCTGCAGGACATCACGGCATCGGTGGACTTCACGGCTGTTGCCGAGGATGCGGTGGGCGCGGGCTTCGGCGTGCTGGGCTTCGCGACGCAGGCCAACTTCCTGCTCGCCTGCGGCATCGAGCAACTCGTGCAGCGGCAGGCCGACGATCCGGCGGCCTGTGCCCGTCTTGCGATGCAGGCCCGCGTGCTGCTGCTCCCGAGCGAGATGGGCACGCGCTGCAAGGTCATTGCGCTGGGACGGGAGTTCGCCCGGCCCCTGCTCGGTTTCGCGCTGCGTAACGAGCGCCACCGGCTGTGAGGTCCGGCAACTTCGCGGGCCCCGCACGGTCGAAACGCGCCAGCCCCCCTTCGGAGAGACAAGCAATGAAATCGAGCCTGCTCCTGTTGTTGCTCGCGCTGGGCGGCGGCCTCACTGCCGCTGCGGCCGCCGACGGCCGCGCCCCGTTCGAGCCAGGCCCCGGACAGGCGATGGCGACTTTCGCCGGCGGCTGCTTCTGGTGCATGGAACCGCCCTTTGACGAACTCGACGGCGTGGTGGCGACCATCTCCGGCTACACGGGCGGCACCGTGCCGGATCCGGGCTACGAGCAGGTGTCGGCGGGCGGGACTGGCCATGCCGAGGCGGTGCGCGTCCTCTACGACCCGGCGCGCGTCTCCTACGAACACCTGCTCGAGGTTTTCTGGCGCAACATCGACCCGGTGACCGCGAACCGCCAGTTCTGCGACGCCGGCGAACAGTACCGTTCGGCGATTTTCGTGCACGACGCCGCGCAGGCGCGCGCCGCGGAGGACAGCCGCGACGCGCTCGCGAAGAGCGGGCGGCTGGCCGGGCGCATCGTCACGGAGATCGTGCAAGCCTCGGCCTTCTATCCCGCCGAGGACTATCACCAGGACTACTACCTGAGGAATCCGGTCCGCTACAAGTTCTACCGATTCAACTGCGGGCGCGACGAGCGCCTGAGGGAGTTGTGGGGCGGTTCAGCGCATTGAGAGCGCTGCCCGGGCGGTCGCGCTGGCCCGCACGGTGAGGCAAGGGCCGCCAAATTCCCCTATGCTGGATGGCGACGCGGGCCGTCAGTAGTGGCCACACCGTCGACCATCGAAACGCGCTCGGGCAGAAGGACATGCAAGCATCCGTCGCCAGCGGCGTCCCGCCGCAGCAGGTGATCCTGTTTGCCGACATCGTCGGCAGCACCGCGCTCTACGAAACCATCGGGGACGCGCTCGCCCGTGAACTGTCCGGCGCGTGCATGGACCTGATGAAGACCGTTGCCCGCGAACGCCAGGGCCGCATCGCCGCGGAGCTGGGCGATGAAATCATGTGCTTCTTCGACGACCCTGCCGACGCGGCGGCGGCGGCCTGCGACATGCATGCGCGCATCGAGGGCGCCTTCCCTGGCGACGAGCGCTTCCCGCCGCTCAAGCTGCGCATCGGCATGCATTGCGGCACGGTTGCCGGCAACCGTGACGACCTGGTTGGCGAAACCGCGAAGATCGCGCACTGGGCGGCGCGCAACGCCAAGGCCGAGCAAACGCTGGCGACCCTGCCGGTCATCGACGCGCTGCCGCGGATCTATCGCGCGATCTCACGCTATGTCGACGACGAAACCTGGAATTTCGTGTCCTTCGATCACGTCGCGTTGTACGAGATCATCTGGGACGTGGACTCGATCACCGTCGCATCCGCGTCGCAGACCAAGCCGGAGGAGCACCGCTACGAACAGGTCAGCTTCTCGAGCGCAAGCCAGACGGTCGTCATCAACGCGGACCGCCCGGTGATCTCGATCGGGCGTGGCGCCCAGAACGATCTGGTCCTGCACAATGAACTCGTCTCCCGCCTGCATCTCACCGCGCAGTTCAGCCGTGGTCGTTGTTCCATCACCGACCAGAGCACGAACGGCACATTCATCTCGCCGGCCACCGGTGGCCGCCAAGCCATACGCCATGAAAGCTGCCTGTTGAGCGGCCGGGGGACGATCGAGCTCGGATCGGCGAAGCGGCAGGGCGACTTCGCGCTGCTGCACTACGTCTGCAGCTGAGCCGCGTCGTGCCAGTCGGGAGGGGCCGACTTGAGGGCGGCGACGCGCGCATCGCGCAGCAACTGCCTGATCTGCGGGCCGGCGCCATGTAGCGCGACCAGTGCGGCGACGTCCACGGCGCGCGCATGGCGTGCCGCCCAGCGCATGCGCGCCGCCTGGGGGTAGGGTGCGCTTGCCAGTCCCGCCCGGCCCCGCGCGTCGATTTCGCAGGCCAGCAGCATTTCCTCGAAGCGGTCGGGACGACGCCACGCGTCCACCTTGTCGAGCAGGTCCACGAGCGTGCCCGGCCGCAGTTCGAGCGCCCGGTGCACGTTCGTGTGGTGGCGCGCGACGAGCGTGGCCAGTTCACGATGGGCCTGCGGTACGCGCAGGCGCTCGCATAGTGCGTGCAGCAGCCGCACGCCGCGCTCCTCG